>NZ_CABVHK010000002.1 GCF_902497785.1 Pseudomonas fluorescens | reverse complement strand
ATTTCGAAGCCCCCGATCCTCTCATCGTTTGGGGTTCGGCCCAGGCCATACATATGCGTTAGGTAAGCTGAGTTCGGATTGTTATCTGCCAGGTCCAGCGCAAACGTTGTGGCTGCATTGCAATCAACACTTAGCTGCAACGTTTTTTGGCCTAAATGGGTAGGCAAGTTTGGTTTTAGATCCTTGGAGGAGGTTTTCGCATAATCAACAACACCGCCACCGGACAGGCTTGGTTCACACGCCATTGGCGTGATGAAGCCCGTCACGGTTAGCTCCGTACTGGACGCTGCGTAAGCGGACGACGCACTGCTGAGCAGCAATGCGACCGTCAGCAGGGATAAACGCTTGTTCATGTGTCGGCTCTTCCTTGATGAAAGATTGTCGTAAAGGGACAGGTCGCAATTTAAAGGTCGTGCTCGGAGGGGGGAATGCAATTAATACGAAAATTGAAGGCGTGATATGTGAAATATTGTCGTGAACTACAAATGGTCTGTTTGTGACGATTTCAGTAGTCCATTGGCGTAATGCTTGTAGCTTAAAAATGTAGGGCGGTTCTTATTGTTTTATAGGATAAGTTACAGGGCCCCGAATACACTGAGCCAAGCGATTTTACGATTGAAATTGGTCGTTGTGGTCGGCACGGGACGGCGCTATTTTTCGCGCATTCCAACCACAAAACAGGATTAATCCGACAATGCGCGTCATCATCGCTGACGATCATCCTGTAGTCCGCATCGGACTGCGGATGCTCGTAGATCTGAACCGGACATGTGTAGTCGTGGGTGAAGTCGATGGCCCTGACAGCCTCTTGAGCCTGCTGTGCGCAACCCCCTGTGATCTTTTGATCACGGATTTTTCCATGCCCGGCAACGCCCAGGCCGATGGCTTGAAAATGCTCAGCCGGGTGCGGCGCAGCTACCCGACGATGCCGATTATTCTGGTGACGATGTTTTCCAACGTCACGGCGCTGAGAATGGCTTTGGCTCACGGCGTGATGGCGATTCTCGACAAAGGCGCGTCGGCGATGGAGTTGCCAATGGCGATCAAATCAGTGAGTGAAGGCAACCTGTTTATCAGCGCGTCGTTACGTACGTTATTGCTTCAGGCAGACGCACGGGCACAATCAAGTTCCGCTTCTCTGTCAGCAAAAGAGCACGAAGTTGTAAGAATGCTCGCCAGCGGTATGACTGTCAGTGAAATTGCCGGTCATTTTAAACGCAGTGTGTCGACCATCAGCAAACAGAAGAAAATGGCCATGCATCGATTGGGGCTTACTACAGATGTCGATCTTTTTTCCTACGCTCGGGAGAGCGGTATGGTCCATTAGGGATTTAGCATTTAGTTGTCAGGTTGACGGTTGTTTAATTATGCAAAGTTTCAATTAAGGAATGGATGCAGGATTAAACAATGCTGCTGGAGGTAAGAAACATCACTCGGATAGTCTTACGGATACGACGATCCCCCTATTTTTGTGGTGAATGCCCATAGTCTTTATCTTCCTCGCGGATTATCGTGCTGGCCTATTGATGATATCCGCGGAGCTTTCCCATGAGTGATGCCCACAACGCCTTGATCAGCCGTTTCTACGAGGCGTTCCAGCGCCTGGATGCCGAAGCCATGAGCGCCTGCTACACCGATGACGTGGTATTCAGTGATCCGGCGTTCGGCGAACTGCGTGGTCGTGATGCCGGCGACATGTGGCGCATGCTCACCACCCGGGCCAAGGACTTCTCCCTGATCTTCGATGATGTGCGCAGCGATGAGCGTACCGGCGGCGCGCATTGGGTTGCGACGTACCTGTTCAGCCAGACCGGCAACACCGTGGTCAACGACATTCAGGCGCGTTTCGTCTTTCGCGACGGCAAGATCTGCGAGCATCACGACAGTTTTGATCTATGGACCTGGTCGCGCCAGGCGCTGGGCATCAAAGGCTTGTTGCTGGGCTGGACACCACTGGTGAGAAACGCCGTCCGCGCCCAGGCCTTGAAGGGCTTGAAGGCATTTCAGGCTAGTCGCTGATAAGATCGCGGCTTGTTTCCTACAAGCCTTGATCGTCACGTGAGCAACCCCAGCGAAAATTCTCTCGGCACCGATTCTCCGGTGAGCAAGCCCTGGTTCGTTTACCTCGTTCGCGCGGCCAATGGCTCGCTTTACTGCGGGATCAGCGACGATCCCGTACGTCGCTTCGCCAAACACCAAAGCGGCAAAGGCGCACGCTTCTTTCTTTCCAGCCCGGCCACGGCGTTGGTTTACACCGAAGTCTGCCGCGACAAAAGTGACGCGTTGCGCCAGGAGCGCCTGATCAAAAAACTCAGGAAAAGCGCCAAGGAATGCCTGGTGGCGACCTTTGCTGCGGGCTTATCAATCTGATTGATCAGTTCCCATCAGGCAGACCCGTAGGCTGCCCGAGCTTTGCACGCTAAGCTGCGAATTCCTTTTCCGTGCGGCGGAGCCGAGCATGTCCGAGTTGATTCTTCATCATTACCCGACGTCCCCCTTCGCCGAGAAGGCCCGCCTGTTGCTGGGCTTCAAGGGGTTGTCCTGGCGCTCGGTGAAGATCTCGCCGGTGATGCCCAAACCTGATCTGACGGCATTGACCGGTGGCTATCGCAAGACGCCGGTGTTGCAGATTGGCGCGGATATTTACTGCGACACGTCGTTGATTGCCCGTCGTTTGGAGGAGGAAAAAGCGCTACCGGCGTTCTTTCCGGAAGGTCAGGAAATGATTGCCGCGACCTTCGCCGCGTGGGCCGATTCGGTGGTGTTCCAGCACGCTGTCAGCCTGGTGTTTCAGCCGGAATCGGTCGCGGTGCGTTTCGGCCATCTGCCGCCGGAAGCCATCAAAGCGTTCCTCGCTGATCGCGCCGGGCTGTTCAGTGGCGGTAGCGCGACGAAGTTGTCGGCCGAGCAGGCGCGGCATCAATGGCCGACGATCATGGCGCGTCTGGAGCAACAGCTTCAGCGCGAGCAGGGGGACTTCCTGTTCGGCGAGCCGTCGATTGCCGATTTCGCCTTGGCACATTGTCTGTGGTTCCTCAAGGCGACTCCGGTGACTGCGCCGTTGGTCGATGCATACCCGGCGGTCGCCGCTTGGTATGCGCGGGTGTTGGGCTTCGGTCATGGCGCGTCCAGCGAGATGACGTCAGAGGAAGCGTTGGTAGTGGCGCGCGACGCCACGCCCGCGGCGCTGCCGGATGAGCAGTTCGATGAACCGAATGGTTTTGAGGCGGGACAGCAGGTGGTCATCGCCGCGACTGATTACGGTGTTGATCCGGTGGCAGGAGAGCTGTTGTTTGCGGGTCGCGAAGAATTGATTGTGCGCCGAGAAGACGAACGTGGCGGTGTGGTGCATGTGCACTTTCCGCGGTTTGGGTTTCGTATCGAAAAACGCTGACACAACACAAACCTGTGGTGAGGGGATTTATCCCCGTTGGATTGCGCAGCAGTCCCTGTTTTTTGGGGCCGCTTCGCAGCCCAACGGGGATAAATCCCCTCACCACAGGGTTGGTGTGGTTTCTGAAAGCTATTTCAGGGCTGCGAGGATTGCATCCGGGTCATACCCGCGAATCAACGTTCCGTTTACATCAATGATCGGAATCCCGCCGCCGCCCAGCGCTTCATATGCCTTGCGCGCCTCGGCATCTTTCTCGATATCGAATTCTTTGTACGGAATACCTTTCTGATCGAGAAAACGCCGGGTCAGTTTGCAGTACCCGCACCATTCAGTGGCATAGAGCACGACGTCGGCCTTGGCCTGGGTCTGTTCCGACACCACCTGCGATGGGTTGAACACCCGCTCGATCTTGCCCCAGTTCTGATAGACCACCACCACCAGCAGGATCAGCAGGAATTTCTTCAGCACGCCGCCGAGCATCAGTTGCGTCGCTTGAGCTGATCGGTCAGCTGCGTCGGCAAGCCCTTGATGATCAGCGTGCCGGCTTCTTCGTCGTATTCGATCTTCGAGCCCAGCAGGTGCGCTTCGAAACTGATCGACAAGCCTTCAGCGCGGCCGGTGAAGCGGCGGAACTGGTTCAGGGTGCGTTTGTCTGCCGGGATCTCCGGTGACAAACCGTAGTCCTTGTTGCGGATGTGATCGTAGAAGGCTTTCGGGCGTTCTTCGTCGATCAGCTCCGAGAGTTCTTCGAGGCCCATCGGCTCGCCGAGTTTGGCCTGGCTGCTGGCGTAATCCACCAGGGTCTTGGTTTTCTCGCGGGCGGACTCTTCCGGCAGGTCTTCGCTTTCCACAAAATCGCTGAAGGCTTTGAGCAGGGTGCGGGTTTCGCCGGGGCCGTCGACCCCTTCCTGGCAACCGATGAAGTCGCGGAAATACTCCGAGACCTTTTTGCCGTTCTTGCCTTTGATAAACGAAATGTACTGCCTGGATTGCTTGTTGTTTTGCCACTCGGACACGTTGATCCGCGCCGCCAGGTGCAATTGCCCCAGGTCCAGGTGACGCGACGGGGTCACGTCCAGTTGATCGGTCACTGCAACGCCTTCACTGTGGTGCAGCAGCGCGATTGCCAGGTAATCGGTCATGCCTTGCTGATAATGCGCAAACAGCACGTGGCCGCCCACGGAGAGGTTCGACTCTTCCATCAGCTTCTGCAGGTGTTCCACCGCCACACGGCTGAACGCGGTGAAATCCTTGCCGCCGTCGAGGTATTCCTTCAGCCAGCCGCTGAAGGGATGCGCCCCGGACTCGGCATGGAAAAACCCCCAGGCCTTGCCTTGTTTGGCGTTGTAGCTCTCGTTGAGGTCGGCCAGCATGTTTTCGATGGCGCTCGACTCGGCCAGTTCAGAGTCGCGGGCATGCAGAACTGCGGGCGTGCCGTCGGGTTTTTTGTCGATCAGGTGGACGATGCAATGACGGATCGGCATGGGTTTCTCGGCTGTTTGAAGCGGCTGGTTGGAGAGAGCAGGGCAGGCTCCCGAAAAGCGCCAAGTGTACCGTAGCGCGTCTTCCTGTAGGAGCTGCCGAAGGCTGCGATCTTTTGACTTTGATTTTTAAAAGTAAGATCAAAAGATCGCAGCCTTCGGCAGCTCCTACGGGGGGGTAGAGGCAATTTTGGGGTGTCGGGCGGTGCTTATGCAGTTTTTTCCCGTTTTAGAGCAATAAAGCTGACCAAATGGGTAGCTAGAGGCGGATATTTCCCCGTCGCTGTGCTAGTTTTGCCCGGTCTTACGCGAAGTCACTGCGTTAAGCGTGCATTCAGCATTTGTCAGGTCGAACCAAACCCTGATTTCGGTATCTATAACCCCGATCCCGTGGTTATTGGCCGAGGGTGCCAGATCCAGAAGATCGGGCTCGATGGCTGACACTGCACTCTGCAATCCATATGAATTTGATAGGGAAGGAACACTACATGGCTCTTACTAAAGACCAACTGATCGCCGACATCGCTGAAGCTATCGACGCGCCAAAAACCACCGCGCGTAACGCTCTGGACCAACTGGGCCAAATCGTTGCCGATCAGCTGGAAAACGGCGGCGAAATCACTCTGCCAGGTATCGGCAAACTGAAAGTGACTGAGCGCCCTGCCCGTACTGGCCGTAACCCTTCGACTGGCGCTGCCATCGAAATCGCTGCCAAGAAAGTTATCAAGCTGGTTGTGGCCAAAGGCCTGACCGACGCTGTTAACAAGTAAGACGCAGTAAAAAAAACCGTGCTCCGGAGCGATCCGGGCACGGTTTTTTTGTGCCTGCTATTTGGCGACGGCGTCGCCAAAAAAAGATCGCAGCCTTCGGCAGCTCCTACAGGGAAATACCCAAACCTTGTAGGAGCTGCCGGAGGCTGCGATCTTTTAATGTGTTCTCAGCTTTTACGCGCCCAACGCTCGCGCCACACCTGTTGTTCGGATTTGGTCTGGAAGGTCCAGGCGACGAAGCGGCTTTGCTTCTGTCCCTGAGACATTTCCACCACCTGGCTTTCCAGCACGCCGGCCTTTTTCAGCGCGGTCTGGATCGAAGGCAGGTTTGAGGCTTTCGAGACCAGGGTGCTGAACCACAGCACTTTGTGCTGAAAGTGCGCGCTCTCGGCGATCAGTTGCGTCACAAACCGCAATTCGCCACCTTCACACCACAGTTCGGCAGACTGGCCGCCAAAGTTCAGCACCGGCAACTTGCGTTTCGGGTCGGCACGGCCCAGGGCGCGCCATTTGCGCTCGCTGCCCTTGGTCGCTTCGTCCATCGAAGCATGGAAGGGCGGGTTGCACATGGTCAGGTCGAAGCGTTCGCCGGGTTCGAGCAGGCCCAGCAGGATGTGCTTGGGATTGCTTTGCTGGCGCAACTGGATGGCCTTGTTCAGGCCATTGGACTGCACGATGGCTTTGGCGGCGGCCACGGCTGTCGGGTCGATTTCCGAGCCGAGGAAGTGCCAGCGGTAGTCGCTGTAACCGATCAACGGATAGACGCAGTTGGCGCCCATGCCGATGTCGAGCACCTTGACCGGCGCGCCACGCGGGATTTCGCCGTCGTTGACGCTGGCCAGCAGGTCGGCCAGAAAGTGCACGTAATCGGCACGCCCCGGCACTGGCGGGCAGAGGTAGTCTGCCGGAATGTCCCAGTGGGCGATGCCGTAGAACGATTTCAGCAGCGCCCGGTTGAACACGCGCACCGCGTCCGGGCTGGCGAAGTCGATACTTTCCTTGCCATACGGATTGATGATCACGAACTTCGCCAGCTCCGGCGTGGTTTTGATCAGCGCCGGGAAGTCGTAGCGACCCTGATGGCGATTGCGCGGGTGCAGGCTGGCCTTTTCACGCGGTTCCACGGCTTTGGCCGGGGTGGCGGAATCAGGCTTCTTGCGCGCGGGGCGGGGTGTGCGAGGGGCGTTCATGGGTGTGATCGATTCGGGTATGGCTGAAAGTGGCGGGTATTGTCCCACATCCAGGCGTTGTGAACCCAATTGTGACAAACACTGCAAATCCCCCTGTAGGAGCTGCCGCAGGCTGCGATCTTTTGATCTTGTTTTAAAAAAATAAATGCAAAAGATCGCAGCCTGCGGCAGCTCCTACACAGGGGATCTGTGGGGTTTGGAGACAAAAAAGGGAGGCCAATCTGGCCTCCCTTTTTCAGTGCGATTTACCCTTACAAACTGGCAATCCGCGCATGCTGCTCGGCCAGCTTGCCCAAAGCCTGTTCAGCTTCGGCCAGCTTGGCGCGTTCTTTCTCGATGACTTCGGCCGGGGCCTTGTCGACGAAACCGGCATTGGACAGCTTGCCGCCCACACGCTGGACTTCACCCTGCAAGCGCAGGATTTCCTTGTCCAGGCGCGCCAGTTCGGCGTCCTTGTCGATCAGGCCGGCCATCGGCACCAGCACTTCCATCTCACCCACCAGCGCGGTGGCGGACAGCGGTGCTTCTTCGCCGGCAGCCAGTACGGTGATCGACTCGAGGCGCGCCAGTTTCTTCAGCAGCGCTTCGTTCTCGGTGAGACGCCGCTGATCTTCGACGCTGACGTTTTTCAAGAACAGGTTCAGCGGCTTGCCCGGACCGATGTTCATCTCGCCACGGATGTTGCGCGTGCCGAGCATCAGTTCCTTGAGCCACTCGATGTCGTTCTCGGCGGCCGGGTCGATGCGCTCTTCATTGGCCACTGGCCAAGGCTGCAGCATGATCGTCTTGCCTTCGACGCCGGCCAGCGGCGCGATGCGCTGCCAGATTTCTTCGGTGATGAACGGCATGAACGGGTGCGCCAGACGCAGCGCGACTTCCAGTACGCGAACCAGCGTGCGACGGGTGCCGCGCTGGCGTTCGACCGGAGCGTTTTCGTCCCACAGCACAGGCTTGGAAAGCTCCAGGTACCAGTCGCAATACTGGTTCCAGATGAACTCGTACAAGGCTTGCGCCGCGAGGTCGAAGCGGAACTGGTCGAGTTGACGGGTCACTTCGGCTTCGGTGCGTTGCAGCTGCGAGATAATCCAGCGATCCGCCAGCGACAGCTCATAGGCTTCGCCGTTCTGGCCGCAGTCTTCGCCCTTGTCCAGCACGTAGCGCGCGGCGTTCCAGATTTTGTTGCAGAAGTTGCGATAGCCTTCGACGCGACCCATGTCGAACTTGATGTCGCGACCGGTGGACGCCAGCGAGCAGAAGGTGAAGCGCAGGGCGTCGGTGCCGTAGCTGGCGATGCCGTCGGCGAATTCGTCGCGGGTCTGCTTCTCGATCTTCTTCGCCAGTTTCGGCTGCATCATGCCCGAGGTGCGTTTTTCCACCAGCGCTTCCAGTTCGATGCCGTCGATGATGTCCAGCGGGTCAAGGACGTTGCCCTTGGACTTGGACATCTTCTGGCCGAGGCCATCGCGGACCAGACCGTGCACATAAACGGTCTTGAACGGAACCTGCGGTGTGCCGTCTTCGTTCTTCACCAAATGCATGGTGAGCATGATCATCCGGGCAACCCAGAAGAAAATGATGTCGAAGCCCGTCACCAGCACGTCGGTGGAGTGGAATTTCTTCAGGAATTCGGTCTGCTCAGGCCAGCCCAGCGTCGAGAATGTCCACAGGCCGGAACTGAACCAGGTGTCGAGAACGTCGTTGTCCTGTTGCAGCGCAACGTCCGGCCCGAGGTTGTGCTTGGCCCGTACTTCGGCTTCGTCGCGACCGACGTAGACTTTGCCCGACTCGTCGTACCAGGCCGGAATCCGGTGACCCCACCACAGCTGACGGCTGATGCACCAGTCCTGAATGTCGCGCATCCACGAGAAGTACATGTTTTCGTACTGTTTTGGCACGAACTGGATGCGGCCGTCTTCAACGGCGGCAATCGCAGGCTCGGCCAACGGCTTGGTCGACACGTACCACTGGTCGGTCAGCCACGGCTCGATGATGGTCCCGGAACGGTCGCCTTTCGGCACTTTCAGGGCGTGATCGTTGACGCTGACCAGCAGGCCGGCAGCGTCGAACGCCGCCACAATCTGCTTGCGCGCTTCGAAGCGGTCGAGGCCGACGTATTCGGCCGGGATCTTGCCGTCGATGCTCTCGTTCAGCGTGCCGTCGAGGTTGAACACCTGACAGGCCGGCAGAACGGCGGCGTTCTTGTCGAAGATGTTCAGCAGCGGCAGGTTGTGGCGCTTGCCGACTTCGTAGTCGTTGAAATCGTGGGCCGGGGTGATTTTCACACAGCCGGTGCCGAATTCCGGGTCGCAGTAATCGTCGGCAATGATCGGAATGCGGCGGCCGACCAGCGGCAGCTCGACAAACTTGCCGATCAGGGCCTGGTAACGTTCGTCGTTCGGGTTCACGGCCACGGCGGAGTCGCCGAGCATGGTTTCCGGGCGAGTGGTCGCGACGATCAGGTAGTCGTTGCCTTCAGCGGTTTTGGCGCCGTCAGCCAGCGGGTATTTCAGGTTCCACAGGAAACCTTTCTCGTCGTGGTTTTCCACTTCGAGGTCGGAAATCGCCGTGTGCAACTTGGTGTCCCAGTTGACCAGGCGCTTGCCGCGATAGATCAGACCGTCTTCGTGCAGGCGCACGAAGGCTTCTTTAACGGCTTCCGAGAGGCCGTCGTCCATGGTGAAGCGCTCGCGGCTCCAGTCCACGGACGAGCCGAGGCGACGGATCTGACGGCTGATGTTGCCGCCGGATTCATCTTTCCATTCCCAGATTTTCTCGAGAAATTTCTCGCGGCCCAGGTCGTGGCGGCTCTGGCCTTTGGCTTCGAGTTGACGCTCTACCAGCATCTGCGTGGCGATACCGGCGTGGTCGGTGCCCGGCTGCCACAGGGTGTTGCGGCCCTGCATGCGGCGGAAACGGATCAGGGCGTCCATGATCGCGTTGTTGAAACCGTGACCCATGTGCAGGCTGCCGGTGACGTTCGGCGGCGGGATCATGATGGTGTAGGACTCGCCCGCGCCTTGCGGGGCGAAGTAATTCTCGGACTCCCAGGTGTTGTACCAGGAAGTTTCAATGGCGTGCGGCTGGTAGGTCTTGTCCATGCGCGGCGGGACCCTATTGGCAGTAATTCAGGAAAAGCCGACGAGTATAGCGGGGCATGGGGGATAGGGCGAGCGGGTGCGGATGGGGGGACAGGGGCAAATTGTGGGGCTGGTGAGGGGATTTATCTGTGGCGAGGGGATTTATCCCCGTTGGGCTGCGAAGCAGCCCCAGCATTTCATCCGTAAAGTATCTACAGGATTGGCGACTGCTTCGCAGCCGAGCGGGGATAAATCCCCTCACCACAAAGGCTCGGCCCCGCAGGTGGTTCAGTCGTTGTACTGGCTAAGCAATCGCTCAAGCCGTGCGCTGAGGCGACGTTTGATTTCGGTTTCGATGTGCGGGGCGAAGTCGTCGATCACGTCTTGCATGATCAGTTGCGCGGCGGCACGCAGTTCGCTGTCCAGGTGCAGCAGGTCGTCGGGGCCCTTGCTGGCGGTGGGTGCCGGGTGGGTGGCGCAGGCGTGTGGTGTCGGTTCGACGGTAGGCTGGCTGGCGCTGACCGTGTCGAACAACATCGGAATCTGTTCCTGATCGCCGTCCTCGACCGTGTCGGTCAACAGCGGCGGTTGCAGGTTGTCATCGCCGAGCAGTTGGCGGATCGACTCAAGGTCATCCAGCAGGTGCGCGGACTTTTGCAGCGGTTTTGGAGTGTCCATCAGAATGCTCAGAGTCGCTGTAAACGGTGATCTTGCAGAGGATAGCCCTGTTCGCGGTAGAAGCGAAAACTCTCCCGCGCAGCCGTGCGTATCGCCGGATCTTCCACCACCACTTCCGCCACGCGGGCGAATTGTTTGGCGAAGGTCGGGACTTTCAGGTCAAGGTTGACCAGCAGGTCCTGATGTTGACCGCAGTCATCGCCCAGACCCAGGACGATCAAGCTGTCCGGCTCGCTTTCGGCGGGACCGTGGGGTACGAAGCTTTCACCTTTGAAGGCCCACAAGCGTGCATCGAGCTCATCGCGCTGGGCGGCATCGCTGCAATGCAGGTAGATGCGGTGGCCCATGCGCCAGGCTTTTTCCGTGAGTTTGCAGGCGAAATCCAGCCGCGCCGAAGGATCGGCGCTGGGCAGGATATAGAAGTCGACTTTGGTCATTGCAGGTTCCTGGAATCAACTTCTGCGGAGTCTGTAGGAGCAGCCGGTCGACGCTCGATTGCTCGCGAAGGTCGTCAACGATGACGCGGGAAACCAGGTTAATCGCGGCGATCTTGAGTTTTTCGCGAGCAAGCTCGCTCCTACAGTCGGCAGTGAAGCGATGTTTAGGCTTTTGCGCGGTCCAGCAGGTACTGAGTCAGCAGGGGAACTGGACGGCCAGTGGCGCCCTTGTCCTTGCCGCCGCTGGTCCAGGCCGTGCCGGCGATGTCCAGGTGCGCCCAGTTGAGGTTTTTGGTGAAGCGCGACAGGAAGCAGGCAGCGGTGATGGTGCCGGCTTTCGGGCCGCCAATGTTGGCGATGTCGGCGAACGGACTGTCCAGCTGCTCTTGATACTCATCGAACAGCGGCAGTTGCCAGGCGCGGTCGTCGGCAGCCTTGCCGGCGCTCAGCAGTTGGTCGATCAACTCGTCGTTGTTGCCCAGCAGGCCGGAGGTATGAGAGCCCAGTGCAACCACGCAGGCGCCGGTCAGGGTCGCGATGTCGATCACGGCTTGTGGCTTGAAGCGCTCGGAGTAGGTCAGGGCGTCGCACAGCACCAGACGGCCTTCGGCGTCGGTGTTGAGGATTTCCACGGTCTGGCCGCTCATGGTGGTGACGATGTCGCCCGGACGCGATGCGTTGCCGCTCGGCATGTTCTCGGCGCAGGCCAGAATGCACACCAGATTGATCGGCAGCTTCAGTTCGAGCACGGCACGCAGGGTGCCGAACACGCTGGCAGCGCCGCCCATGTCGTACTTCATTTCATCCATGCCGGCGCCCGGCTTCAGGCTGATGCCGCCGGTGTCGAAGGTAATGCCCTTGCCGACCAATGCGTACGGCTTCTCGGATTTCTTGCCGCCGTTGTATTGCATGACGATCAGGCGCGGCGGCTGGGCGCTGCCCTGGCCAACGGCGTAGAACGAGCCCATGCCCAGGTCCTTGATCTTCTTCTCATCGAGGACTTCGACTTTCAGGCTCTTGAATTCCTTGCCCAGGCCCTTGGCTTGTTCGCCGAGGAACGTCGGGTGGCAGATGTTCGGTGGCAGGTTGCCCAGGTCGCGAGTGAACGCCATGCCGTTGGCGATGGCGGTGGCGTGGGCCACGGCGCGCTCGACTTCAGCCTGGGCGGCCTTGATGGTCACCAGGGTGATTTTCTTCAGGGCGCGAGGCTCGGCTTTCTGGCTCTTGAACTGATCGAACGTGTATTCGCCATCCACCAGGGTTTCAGCCAGCAGGCGCGTCTTGCCGTAGCTGTCCCGGCCCTTGACGATCACTTCGTCCAGCGCCAGTACGGCATCGCTGCCGCCCAAACCTTTCAGGGTGTTGAGGACGCCGGCGATGATTTTGCGGAACGGGCGGTCACCCAGCTCTTCGTCCTTGCCCACGCCGACCAGCAACACGCGCTCGGCTTTGAGGTTCGGCAGGCTGTGCAGCACCAGGCTCTGGCCGACCTTGCCGGCCAGATCGCCGCGCTTGAGCACAGCGCTGATGGCGCCACCGCTCAATACGTCGAGTTGCCGGGCCACGGCGCCGAGCTTGCGGCCTTCGCTGACGGCGACCACCAGCGTGGCGGTCTTCAACGTTTCCGGGTTAACGCTTTTTACAACCAGTTCCATGTCCGGGTCCCTGAATGGTGAGTCAACACGCAATGGCTCGACGGCATTCGCTCGAGCCCGCTTATATATAGAAAGACGCAAAGTCACAGCTTGCGACAAAGGCCGCAGTTTGAACCTCGCTACCGGCGCCTGACAACCCTCGGTTGTACGATCTTCATGGTTGCCTCGACCATTGTAGGAGCGAGCTCGCTCGCGAAGAACCTGAGAGCGCCAAGGGGTGTCAGGCTCCCCGCGTCATCGTTGACGACCATCGCGAGCAAGCTAGCTCCTACAATGGCTGGCGAATACCTGTAGGAGCGAGCCTGCTCGCGAAGAACCTGAGAGCGCCAAGGGGTGTCAGGCTCCCCGCGTCATCGTTGGCGACCATCGCGAGCAAGCTCGCTCCTACAATGGCTGGCGAATACCTGTAGGAGCGAGCCTGCTCGCGAAGAACCTGAGAGCGCCAAGGGGTGTCAGGCTCCCCGCGTTATCGTTGGCGACCATCGCGAGCAGGCTCGCTCCTACAATGGCTGGCGAATACCTGTAGGAGCGAGCCTGCTCGCGAAGAACCTGAGAGCGCCAAGGGGTGTCAGGCTCCCCGCGTTATCGTTGGCGACCATCGCGAGCAGGCTCGTTCCTACCTGGCCTTGCTCCAGCGCATTGCGCAGTGACAGGCGCACCCAATCACAGGATAATGCGCCAACTTTTTTCGGCGGCTCTGTCTTGCGGGCTGCCTGATACGTTTGCTTGTTTGGCCGCCTTAGCCTGACAACCCTGGAGTGTCTGGTTTGATCGTCTTCCGTTACCTATCCCGCGAAGTCCTGTTGACCCTGAGCGCCGTCAGTGCCGTGCTACTGGTCATCATCATGAGCGGACGCTTCATCAAATACCTCGCCCAGGCGGCTGCCGGCCTTCTGGATCCGGGCTCGCTGTTTCTGATCATGGGCTTTCGTCTGCCGGGCTTCCTGCAGTTGATCCTGCCGCTGGGCCTGTTTCTCGGGATCCTGCTGGCGTACGGCCGGCTGTACCTTGAAAGCGAAATGACCGTGCTTTCCGCCACCGGCATGAGTCAGCAGCGCCTGTTTGTCTGGACCCTGTTCCCGGCCACCCTCGTGGCGCTGGTGGTAGCGTGGTTGAGCCTGAGCCTGGCGCCGCAAGGGGCGAATCAGTTTCAGCTGCTGTTGAACAAGCAGGACGCCCTGACTGAATTCGATACCCTCGAACCGGGCCGCTTCCAGGCCCTGCGCGACGGCACCCGGGTGACCTACACCGAAACGCTGACGGATGACCGTATCCACCTCGGTGGCGTGTTTATTTCGCAAAAAAACATCTCTTCCGAAAAGAAGGATCGCGGGATTTCCGTGCTGGTGGCCGAGAAGGGCCGTCAGGAAATCCGTCCCGACGGTAACCGCTACCTGATTCTCGACAACGGCTATCGCTACGACGGTAATCCGGGGCAGGCCGACTACCGTGCGATCAAATACGAAGAGTACGGCGTGCTGTTGCCCAAGCCGGACGTCAGCGACGAAGTCACCGACCGCGATGCGATGACCACCCGCTCGTTGCTGGGCAGTGATGACATCCGTTCCCGCACCGAGCTGCAATGGCGCCTGTCCTTGCCTTTGCTGGTGTTTATCGTGACCTTGATGGCGGTGCCGCTGTCGCGGGTCAATCCGCGCCAGGGCCGTTTTCTCAAGCTGCTGCCGGCGATTCTTCTTTATATGGCTTACCTGAGCATCCTGATTGCCGCTCGCGGCGCCCTCGAAAAGGGCAAGATTCCGCCCGCGCTTGGCCTGTGGTGGGTTCATGCAATTTTCCTGGTCATCGGCCTGGGCTTGCTCTACTGGGAGCCGTTGCGCTTGAAGATGGCGAGTCGCCGCAGCGCGCTGGAGGTGGCCCGTGGTTAAGCTCGATCGCTACATCGGTAGCAGCGTTTTCGTCGCGATCCTGGCGGTACTGGGGATCATTCTCGGTCTGGCCACTCTTTTCGCGTTCATCGACGAGATGGGCGATGTCAGCGACACCTACACCATGGTCGATGTCTTGAGTTACGTGTTGCTGACGGCGCCGCGTCGTCTCTACGACATGTTGCCGATGGCGGCACTGATCGGTTGCCTGATCGGCCTCGGCAGCCTGGCCAGCCACAGCGAGCTGACCATCATGCGCGCGGCGGGCGTGTCGGTCGGGCGGATCGTCTGGGCCGTCATGAAACCGATGCTGGTGTTGATGGTGGCGGGGCTGTTGATTGGCGAGTACGTCGCGCCGGCAACCGAAAGCACGGCTCAGGCCAACCGCTCGCTGGCGCAGGGCAGCGGCGATGCGCAAAGCGCCAAGCATGGCTTGTGGCACCGTCAGGGTGAGGAGTTCATCCACGTCAACTCGGTGCAGCCCAACGGTTTGCTGTACGGCGTGACCCGTTACCGCTTCGACGATCAGCGCCACATGCTGTCTTCGAGCTTCGCCAAACGTGCGGAATTCGACACGGATCACTGGCAGTTGAGCGATGTCACCACCACGCTGTTCCATGAAAAGAGCACCGAAGTGGTGACCGCGGCGGACGAGCGCTGGGACGTGGCGTTGAGCCCGCAACTGTTGAGCACCGTGGTCATGTCGCCCGATTCGCTGTCGATCACCGGTCTGTGGGGCTACATCCACTACCTGGCCGATCAGGGCCTGAACAACGGTCGTTACTGGCTGGCATTTTGGGTCAAGGTGTTGCAACCGCTGGTCACTGCCGCGCTGGTACTGATGGCGATCTCCTTCATCTTCGGCCCACTGCGCTCGGTTACCCTCGGTCAGCGCGTGTTCACTGGCGTGCTGGTGGGGTTCACCTTCCGTATTGTCCAGGATCTGCTGGGGCCTTCGAGTCTGGTTTTCGGTTTTTCGCCGCTGTTCGCGGTGCTGGTGCCGGCGGGTGTGTGCGCCCTGGCGGGTGTCTTCCTGCTGCGCCGAGCCGGATAATTTACACAAGCCGGCTTTCATCGAAGTCGCCAAAAACGCCCCTGTCGCAAGACCGGGGCGTTTTTTGTAGGCACCGTCCGACCTGCGCACGTGACGCTTGCGCCGTGGATCAGGTACAATTCCCGGCTATTTTTCGGCGGGCTATGCCTGCAGCCTTTTTGAGTGTTGATCCGTGAGTGATTTGAGTCATATCCGCAATTTCTCCATCATCGCCCACATTGACCATGGCAAGTCGACGCTGGCCGACCGTTTCATCCAGATGTGCGGCGGCCTGGCCGAGCGCGAAATGGAAGCCCAGGTGCTGGACTCCATGGACCTGGAACGTGAGCGCGGGATCACCATCAAGGCCCACAGCGTCACCCTCTATTACACCGCGCGCGATGGCATCAAGTATCAGCTGAACTTCATTGACACCCCGGGCCACGTTGACTTCACCTACGAAGTCAGCCGGTCGCTGGCGGCCTGTGAAGGCGCGTTGCTGGTGGTCGATGCCGGTCAGGGCGTTGAAGCGCAGTCGGTTGCCAACTGCTACACGGCCATCGAACAGGGCCTGGAAGTCATGCCGGTCCTGAACAAGATCGACCTGCCACAGGCCGATCCGGACCGGGTCAAAGAAGAAATCGAAAAAATCATCGGCATCGACGCTACCGATGCGGTCGAGTGCAGTGCCAAGACCGGTCTGGGCGTCGACGAAGTGCTCGAGCGTCTGGTGCAGACCATTCCTGCGCCAACCGGCAACTACGAAGATCCGCTGCAAGCGTTGATCATCGACTCCTGGTTCGACAACTACCTGGGCGTTGTCTCCCTGGTCCGCGTGCGCCACGGCCGCGTGAAGAAGGGCGACAAGATTCTGGTCAAGTCCACCGGCAAGATCCACCTGGTGGACAGCGTTGGTGTGTTCAACCCGAAACACACCGCTACCGTTGACCTGAAGGCCGGCGAAGTGGGCTTCATCATCGCCGGTATCAAGGACATTCACGGTGCACCGGTCGGTGACACCCTGACCTTGAGCTCCACCCCCGACGTTGACGTGCTGCCCGGTTTCAAACGCATTCAGCCGCAGGTTTACGCCGGTCTGTTCCCGGTCAGCTCCGACGACTTCGAAGACTTCCGTGAAGCCCTGCAAAAGCTCACGCTCAACGATTCGTCGCTGCAGTACACCCCGGAAAGCTCCGATGCGCTGGGCTTCGGCTTCCGTTGCGGGTTCCTCGGCATGCTGCACATGGAAATCATCCAGGAGCGCCTGGAGCGCGAGTACGACCTGGACCTGATTACCACGGCGCCGACGGTAATTTTCGAGCTGCTGCTGAAAACCGGTGAAACGATTTACGTCGATAACCCGTCGAAGCTTCCAGACCTGTCCTCGATCGAGGACATGCGCGAACCGATCGTGCGGGCCAATATTCTTGTGCCGCAAGAGCACCTGGGTAACGTGATTACCCTGTGCATCGAAAAGCGTGGCGTGCAGCACGACATGCTGTTCCTCGGTACGCAGGTCCAGGTGACCTACGATCTGCCGATGAACGAAGTGGTCCTGGACTTCTTCGATCGCCTGAAGTCCACCAGTCGCGGCTATGCTTCGCTGGATTACCATTTCGATCGTTATCAATCGGCTAATCTGGTGAAACTGGATGTGCTGATCAACGGTGACAAGGTCGACGCCCTGGCGCTGATCGTGCACAAGGATAACGCGCACTACAAAGGTCGCCAGTTGACCGAGAAGATGAAAGAACTGATTCCGCGTCAGATGTTCGACGTCGCGATCCAGGCCGCCATTGGCGGGCAGATCATTGCGCGAACCTCGGTCAAGGCACTCAGAAAGAACGTATTGGCCAAATGCTACGGTGGCGACGTGAGCCGTAAGAAAAAGCTGCTTGAAAAGCAGAAGGCCGGTAAAAAACGCATGAAGCAAGTCGGCAACGTGGAAATTCCACAAGAAGCCTTCCTTGCGGTGCTCAGGTTGGATAGTTAGGTCCTATGTCACTAAATTTCCCGCTGTTGCTGGTCATCGCCGTATTTGTCTGCGGCCTGTTGGCGTTGCTCGATCTGTTGATCCTGGCACCGCGTCGGCGTGCTGCCATCTCTTCTTATCAGGGCAGCGTCAGCCAGCCTGACGGGATGGTGGTCGAGAAGCTGAACAAAGAGCCGCTGCTGGTCGAATACGGCAAATCGTTCTTCCCGGTGTTGTTCATCGTGCTGGTGCTGCGTTCGTTCCTGGTGGAACCGTTCCAGATTCCGTCCGGCTCGATGAAGCCAACCCTGGACGTCGGCGACTTCATTCTGGTGAACAAGTTTTCCTACGGGATCCGCTTGCCGGTGATCGACAAGAAAGTCATCGAAGTCGGTGATCCGCTGCGCGGCGATGTGATGGTGTTCCGCTACCCGAGCGACCCGAACGTCAACTACATCAAGCGTGTGGTCGGCCTGCCGGGTGACCAGATTCGCTACACCGCCGACAAGCGTCTGTTCGTCAACGGTGAATCGATCGCCGAGCAACTGGTCGGCTCCGAGCCGGGCACCTTGGGCAGCGCTGAGCTCTACAAGGAAAAACTCGGTGCCGCCGAGCATTTGATCCGCAAGGAAATGAGCCGCTATCGCGCCACGCCGGATCGTTCATGGACCGTGCCCGCCGGGCACTATTTCATGATGGGCGACAACCGCGACAACTCGAACGACAGTCGCTACTGGGATGATCCGAGTATTCCCAAGGATCTGCTGGGCATGGTTCCCGACAAGAATATCGTCGGCAAGGCCTTCGCAGTCTGGATGAGCTGGCCGGAACCCAAACTCAGTCACCTGCCGAATTTCTCGCGGGTTGGCCTGATCAAGTAATCACACACGGCGCTGTTGAACACAGCGCCGAATGCATTTCTGGAACCGGCACAATCGGCGTCCAGACGCATGAAAACAATGATATTCAGGATGTAATTTTTGAACACAGCGTTAATTGTCCCAAGCCTGCGCCGTATCACGGCGATGGCGGTGGAATCCAGCCACGAACTCAGCGTGGGTAAACCGTGAGCGTTTCCTTAAGCCGTCTAGAGCGTCAGCTCGGCTACACCTTCAAGGATCAGGAACTGATGGTCCTGGCCCTGACTCACCGCAGCTTTGCCGGGCGCAACAACGAACGCCTGGAATTCCTCGGTGATGCCATCCTCAACTTCGTGGCCGGCGAGGCGCTGTTCGATCGCTTCCCGCTGGCCCGCGAAGGCCAGTTGTCGCGTTTGCGTGCACGGCTGGTGAAAGGTGAGACCCTGGCCGTACTGGCCCGTGGTTTCGATCTGGGCGAATACTTGCGTCTGGGTTCCGGCGAATTGAAAAGCGGCGGTTTCCGTCGCGAGTCGATTCTGGCCGATGCCCTGGAAGCGCTGATCGGTGCGATCTACCTGGACGCCGGCATGGACATGGCGCGCGAGCGCGTGCTGGCCTGGCTGGCCGGTGAGTTCGAAGGCCTGACGCTGGTCGACACCAACAAAGATCCGAAAACCCGCCTGCAGGAATTCCTGCAATCGCGTGGTTGTGAGCTGCCGCGTTACGAAGTGGTGGATATCCAGGGTGAGCCGCATTGCCGGACGTTCTTCGTCGAATGTGAAATCACCTTATTGAACGAAAAAAGCCGAGGTCAGGGTGTGAGTCGTCGTATTGCCGAACAGGTAGCGGCCGCCGCAGCACTGATTGCCCTGGGTGTGGAGAATGGCAATGACTGATACAAACGCAACTCGCTGTGGCTATGTTGCCATCGTCGGCCGTCCCAACGTGGGCAAGTCCACGCTGCTGAACCACATCCTGGGTCAGAAGCTGGCGATCACCTCGCGCAAGCCGCAAACCACCCGTCACAACATGCTGGGCATCAAGACCGAAGGTGCCGTCCAGGCGATCTACGTCGACACCCCGGGCATGCACAAGGGCGGCGAAAAGGCACTGAACCGCTACATGAACAAGACCGCTTCGGCGGCGTTGAAAGACGTCGACGTGGTGATCTTCGTGGTTGACCGCACCAAGTGGACCGACGAAGACCAGATGGTCCTCGAGCGCGTCCAGTACGTGACCGGCCCGCTGATCGTGGCGCTGAACAAGACCGACCGCATCGAAGACAAGGCCGAGCTGATGCCGCACCTGTCCTGGTTGCAGGAACAGCTGCCGAACGCGCAGATCATGCCGATCTCGGCCCAGCACGGGCACAACCTCGAAGCGCTGGAGCGGGTGATTGCCGGTTATCTGCCGGAAAACGATCACTTCTTCCCGGAAGACCAGATCACCGACCGCAGCAGCCGCTTCCTCGCCGCTGAACTGGTGCGCGAGAAAATCATGCGCCAGATGGGCGCCGAGCTGCCGTACCAGATCACCGTGGAAATCGAAGAGTTCAAGCAGCAGGGCAAAACCCTGCACATCCATGCCTTGATCCTCGTCGAGCGTGACGGTCAGAAGAAAATCATCATTGGCGACAAGGGCGAGCGCATCAAGCGCATCGGCACCGAGGCGCGCAAGGACATGGAGCTGCTGTTCGACTCCAAGATCATGCTCAACCTCTGGGTCAAGGTGAAGGGCGGCTGGTCCGACGACGAGCGCGCACTGCGCTCGCTGGGTTACGGCGATTTGTAAAAGATTCAAAGGTCAAAAGATCGCAGCCTTCGGCAGCTCCTACAGAGTTTGGTGTACACCTGTAGGAGCTGCCGAAGGCTGCGATCTTTTTGCATTCCCTGACAGGTACATTCATCACCATGTCGACCACTGCACCCATCGGCCAACCCGCCTACGTCCTCCACTCCCGCGCCTACCGCGAAACCGGCGCCCTGGTGGATTTCCTCACGCCGCAAGGTCGGCTGCGGGCGGTGTTGCGCAGTGCGCGGGGCAAGGCGGGGACGCTGGCGCGGCCGTTCGTGCCGCTGGAAGTCGAGTTCCGCGGGCGGGGCGAGTTGAAGAATGTAGGGCGCATGGAAAGTGCCGGGACTTCTACCTGGCTCATCGGCGAGGCGCTGTTCAGCGGTCTCTACCTCAATGAACTGCTGATTCGTCTGCTGCCTTCCGAAGACCCGCACCCTGGCGTCTTCGATCACTACGCCGCGACCTTGCTTGCGCTGGCTGAGGGCCGTCCGCTGGAACCCTTGCTGCGGTCCTTCGAATGGCGCTTGCTCAGCGATCTCGGTTACGGTTTTGCGTTAAGCGTCGACATTCACGGCGAGCCGATCGCCCCCGACGGTCTGTACCGTTTGCAGGTGGACGCCGGACTTGAGCAGGTCTATCTGCTGCAGCCCGGTCTGTTCAACGGCACCGAGTTACTGGCCATGGCCGAGGCCGACTGGTCTGCCCCCGGCGCATTGTCCGCCGCCAAGCGTCTGATGCGCCAGGCGCTGGCGGTTCACTTGGGCGGTCGTCCTTTAGTCAGTCGCGAGCTGTTCCGAAAGCCGTAGTCTCCCCGTATGCTGTGCACCGAACTTTCCCCTCTTCAGGAGCGCTTCCGTGACCACCAGCAATCGCATTCTTCTTGGCGTGAACATCGACCACGTTGCCACCCTGCGTCAGGCCCGGGGCACGCGCTATCCGGATCCGGTCAAGGCTGCACTGGACGCGGAAGAGGCGGGCGCTGACGGCATCACTGTGCACCTGCGCGAAGACCGTCGGCACATTCAGGAGCGCGACGTGCTGCTGCTCAAGGATGTGCTGCAAACCCGCATGAACTTCGAAATGGGCGTTACCGAAGAAATGATGCTGTTCGCCGAACGCATCCGCCCGGCCCACATTTGCCTGGTACCGGAAACCCGTCAGGAACTGACCACCGAAGGCGGTCTGGATGTCGCGGGGCAGGAAGCGCGGATCAAGGCTGCTGTGGATCGCCTGGCGAAAATCGGCTGTGAAGTGTCGCTGTTCATCGACGCGGATGAGCGACAGATCGAGGCGTCCCGGCGTGTGGGTGCTCCGGCCATTGAATTGCACACCGGTCGTTACGCCGATGCGGAAACGCCGGCGGATGTGGCTGAAGAACTCAAGCGTGTGGCGGATGGCGTGGCGTTTGGTCTGGCCCAAGGGTTGATCGTCAATGCCGGCCACGGTTTGCACTATCACAACGTCGAAGCGGTCGCGGCGATCAAGGGCATCAACGAACTGAACATCGGCCATGCGCTAGTGGCGCACGCGTTGTTTGTCGGGTTCAAGTCGGCGGTGTCCGAGATGAAAGCCCTGATTCTCGCCGCCGCAAAAGCCTAAACACAAAACCCTGTGGGAGCGAGCCTGCTCGCGAAAGCGGTGTATCAGTCAAAATCATGTCGACTGACACAACGCATTCGCGAGCAGGCTCGCTCCCACAATGGATTGGGGGTGGCTGTTAAAGCTGTGGGGTTTCCTGGTTCGGCTTGGTCTTGTCGACCCCCGGCACATGCAGATTGCCCTCGGCGACCTGATTGCCCTCAAGCTGCGGCTGCGTTACCCAGGTCAGGATGTCGTAGTAGCGACGGATGTTCGCCACGAAATGCACCGGCTCGCCGCCGCGGGCGTAGCCGTAACGGGTTTTGCTGTACCACTTCTTTTCGGACAGACGCGGCAGGATCTTCTTCACGTCCAGCCATTTGTCCGGGTTCAACCCTTCCTTCGCCGCCAGTTTGCGCGCGTCATCCAGGTGACCGCTGCCGACGTTGTAGGCCGCCAGTGCAAACCACGTGCGATCCGGCTCCTGAATCGATTCGTCCAGCTGCTCCTTCATGTAGGCCAGATACTTGGCGCCGCCCATGATGCTTTGCTTGGGATCGAGGCGATTGGACACGCCCATGGCCTGTGCGGTGTTCTGGGTCAGCATCATCAGGCCGCGCACGCCGGTTTTCGAGGTGACGGCCGCTTGCCACAGGGATTCCTGGTAACCGACCGCTGCCAGCAGGCGCCAGTCGACTTTCTCTTTCTTGGCGTAATTCTTGAAGTGCTGCTCGTACTTGGGCAGCCGCTGCTGCAAGTGCTGCGCGAAGGTGGTGGCGCCCACGTAGCCCAGCACATCGACGTGCCCGTAGTAGCGGTCTTTCAAGCGTTGCAGGGTGCCGTTCTTCTGCACCTTGTCGAGGTAGGTATTGATCTCGTTGAGCAGGCTGTTGTCGTCGCCGGCGGCCACGGCCCAGCTCTGGTTGCTGGCGTCACCCAGGTCAAAGGCGACCTGTATGTTGCTGAAGTAGACCTGGTTCATCGCGACTTCGTTGGAGTCGACCAGCGTCAGATCGATCTGGCCCTCATCCACCATGCGCAGCAGGTCAACGACTTCAACCGCGTCGGACTCTTCGTATTCAATGCCGGGAAATTTCTGTTTGAGCTCCGCCAGTTGCCCGGCGTGGGTGCTGCCCTTGAGCACCATGATCTTCTTGCCGACCAGATCCTTGGCATCGGTCGGCCGCGACTGGCCTTTGCGATAGATGACCTGCGGCGTCACTTCCAGGTAGGAATGGGAAAACCGTACCTGCTTCTTGCGCGCTTCACTGCTGACCAGGCCGGCCGCCGCGATCACCGGGCCGTTGGGTTGGCCCACCTGATTGAACAGGTCGTCGAGGTTGTCGGCGGTTTCGATTTTGAGTTCGACCCCCAGATCGTCGGCGAAGCGCTTCACCAGCTCGTATTCGAAGCCGGTTTCACCGTTGCGATCCTGAAAGTAGGTGGCGGGGCTGTTTCGGGTAACCACCCGCAGCACGCCATCCTCCTTTACGCGCTCCAGCGTGTTGGGTTTATCAACACAGCCGTTGAGCATCAGGAAGAGTCCGGTTGCGATCAGCCATTTGGCGTACCGCGGACGCAAAGCCGTTGGGGAAAACATCTGCGCAGTATACGCAAAGGACCACGAGCGCCATATCTCGACAGCGAAGGGCTTGTCTGCTAGGGAGCGAAAAACCGGTCTGAAGCCCGCAGGAATGGGCCCTGATCACACTTCAGGTGCTTGAAAATAACCGCCGCAACCCCGCTGTTTCAGGCGCAAATACCCGGCCCGACGTTCGGGTACGGCCGCGCGTACCGTTTCGGGTGATGTCGCGGGCGGTTTAGGCTAGAATGCACGGCCTCAAAGCACACCCCTTCCCGAGGCTGTCCCGAAGATGTTGATCCTGCGCGGCGCTCCTGCCCTTTCTGCCTTTCGCCACAGCAAACTCCTTGAGCAACTGAGCCAGAAGGTCCCGGCTGTCAGCGGCCTGTATGCTGAATTCGCCCACTTCGCCGAAGTTGCCGGCGTCCTGACCGGCGACGAACAGCAGGTGCTCGCGCGCCTTCTGAAGTACGGCCCCAGCGTTCCGGTACAAGAGCCGAGCGGTCGGCTGTTCCTGGTGTTGCCGCGTTTCGGCACCATCTCGCCGTGGTCCAGTAAAGCCAGCGACATCGCTCGCAACTGCGGTCTGAGCAAGATCCAGCGCCTGGAGCGCGGCATCGCGTTCTACGTCGCCGGCCAGTTCAGCGACGCCGATGCACAGCTGATCTCTGATGTGCTGCACGACCGCATGACCCAAATCGTATTGGGTAACCTCGAACAGGCCGCCGGCCTGTTCAGCCACGCCGAACCCAAGCCGCTGACCGCGATCGACGTGCTGGGTGGCGGCCGCGCCGCGCTGGAAAAAGCCAACACCGAGCTGGGCCTGGCCCTGGCCGAAGACGAGATCGACTACCTGGTCAACGCCTTCGTTGGTTTGAAGCGCAACCCGCACGACATCGAATTGATGATGTTCGCCCAGGCGAACTCCGAGCACTGCCGTCACAAGATCTTCAACGCCAGTTGGGACATCGACGGTCAGAGCCAGGAAAAAAGCCTGTTCGGCATGATTAAGAACACCTACGTGATGCACAGCGAAGGCGTGCTGTCGGCTTATAAGGACAACGCTTCGGTCATCGTCGGTAACGTCGCCGGCCGTTTCTTCCCGGACCCTGAAACCCGCCAGTACGGCGCGGTGCAGGAACCGGTGCACATCCTGATGAAAGTCGAAACTCACAACCACCCGACCGCGATTGCCCCGTTCCCGGGCGCGTCCACTGGTTCCGGTGGAGAGATTCGCGACGAGGGTGCAACCGGTCGTGGCGCCAAGCCAAAGGCCGGCCTGACCGGTTTCACCGTGTCCAACCTGCAGATCCCCGGTTTCGAACAGCCGTGGGAAGTGCCGTACGGCAAGCCTGAGCGCATCGTTACCGCGTTGGACATCATGATCGAAGGCCCACTGGGTGGCGCCGCGTTCAACAACGAATTCGGTCGTCCGGCCCTGACCGGTTATTTCCGCACCTTCGAACAGTCGATCACCACCCCGCGTGGCGACGAAGTTCGCGGTTACCACAAGCCGATCATGCTGGCCGGCGGCATGGGTAACATCCGTGCCGAACACGTACAGAAAGCCGAGATCACCGTCGGCTCCAAGCTGATCGTGCTCGGCGGCCCGGCGATGTTGATCGGTCTGGGCGGCGGCGCGGCTTCCTCCATGGCCACCGGCACCAGCTCGGCGGACCTGGACTTCGCTTCGGTTCAGCGCGAAAACCCGGAAATGGAACGTCGCTGCCAGGAAGTCATCGACCGTTGCTGGCAACTGGGCGACAAAAACCCGATCAGCTTCATCCACGACGTCGGCGCCGGCGGTCTGTCCAACGCCTTCCCGGAACTGGTCAACGACGGCAACCGCGGTGGTCGCTTCGAGCTGCGCAACATTCCAAACGACGAGCCGGGCATGGCCCCGCACGAAATCTGGAGTAACGAATCCCAGGAACGCTACGTTCTGGCCGTGGGCCCGGCCGACTTCGAACGCTTCCAGGCGATCTGCGAACGCGAGCGTTGCCCGTTCGCCGTGGTTGGCGAAGCCACTGCCGAGCCGCAGCTGACTGTTACGGATAGCCACTTCGGCAACAGTCCGGTGGACATGCCGCTGGAAGTGCTGCTGGGCAAAGCCCCGCGCATGCACCGTTCGGCCGTTCGCGAAAACGAACTGGGCGACGATTTCGATCCTTCGACGCTGGAGATTGCCGACTGCGTAGAGCGCGTGCTGCATCACCCGGCTGTCGCAAGCAAAAGCTTTCTGATCACCATCGGCGACCGCACCATCACCGGCCTCGTGGCCCGTGATCAAATGGTCGGCCCGTGGCAGGTGCCGGTGGCCGACGTTGCCGTCACCGCCACCAGCTTCGACGTCTACACCGGTGAAGCCATGGCCATGGGCGAGCGCACTCCGCTGGCTCTGCTGGACGCTCCGGCGTCGGGTCGCATGGCCATCGGCGAAACCCTGACCAACATCGCCGCGTCGCGCATCAACAAGATTTCCGACATTAAACTGTCGGCAAACTGGATGTCCGCCGCCGGTCACCCGGGTGAAGACGCGCGCCTGTACGACACCGTGAAAGCGGTCGGCATGGAACTGTGTCCGGAGCTGGGCATCACCATTCCGGTGGGCAAGGACTCGATGTCCATGGCCACGCGCTGGAACGACGAAGGCGTGGACAAGACCGTCACTTCGCCGATGTCGCTGATCGTCACCGGTTTCGCGCCAGTGGCTGACATCCGTCAGACCCTGACCCCGGAACTGCGCATGGACAAAGGCACCACCGACCTGATCCTGATCGATCTGGGCCGTGGCCAGAACCGCATGGGTGCTTCGATCCTCGCCCAGGTTCACGGCAAGCTCGGCTCGCAAGCGCCGGACGTCGATGATGCCGAAGACCTCAAAGCCTTCTTCGCGGTGATCCAGGGCCTCAACGCCGACGGTCACCTGCTGGCCTACCACGACCGTTCCGACGGTGGTCTGTTGACCAGCACCGTGGAAATGGCCTTCGCCGGCCACTGCGGTCTGAGCCTGAACCTCGACGGTCTGGCCGAGACGTCTGCCGACATCGCTGCGATCCTGTTCAACGAAGAGCTGGGTGCGGTGATCCAGGTTCGTCAGGACGCGACCCCGGACATCCTCGCGCAATTCAGCGCTGCCGGTTTGGGTGACTGTGTGTCGGTGATCGGTCAGCCGATGAACAACGGTCAGATCAGCATCACCTTCAACGGCGACACCGTGTTCGAAGGTCAGCGCCGTCTGCTGCAACGTCAGTGGGCCGAAACCAGCTACCAGATCCAGCGTCTGCGTGATAATGCCGACTGCGCCGAGCAAGAGTTCGACGTGCTGCTGGAAGAAGACAACCCGGGCCTGAGCGTCAAGCTGAGCTACGACGTCAACCAGGACGTCGCCGCGCCTTACATCAAGAAAGGCATTCGCCCACAGGTTGCCGTGCTGCGTGAGCAGGGCGTCAACGGTCAGGTGGAGATGGCGGCCGCGTTCGACCGCGCCGGTTTCAACGCGATCGACGTGCACATGAGCGACATTCTGGCCGGCCGTGTCGACCTGAACGAGTTCAAGGGCCTGGTGGCGTGCGGCGGTTTCTCCTACGGCGACGTGTTGGGTGCCGGCGAAGGCTGGGCCAAGTCCGCGCTGTTCAACAGCCGCGCTCGCGATGCGTTCCAGGGGTTCTTCGAGCGTAACGACAGCTTCACTCTGGGCGTGTGCAACGGTTGCCAGATGATGTCCAACCTGCACGAGCTTATCCCGGGCAGCGAATTCTGGCCGCACTTTGTGCGCAACCGTTCCGAGCAGTTCGAAGCGCGCGTGGCAATGGTTCAGGTCCAGGAGTCGAACTCGATCTTCCTGCAGGGCATGGCCGGTTCGCGCATGCCAATCGCCATCGCACACGGTGAAGGCCATGCCGAATTCGAAAGCGAAGAAGCGTTGCTGGAAGCCGATCTGTCGGGTTGCGTGGCGATGCGTTTCGTCGACAACCACGGCAAGGTCACCGAAAACTACCCGGCCAACCCGAACGGCTCGCCGCGCGGGATCACCGGTTTGACCAGCCGCGACGGTCGCGTAACGATCATGATGCCGCACCCGGAACGTGTGTTCCGCGCCGTGCAGAACTCGTGGCGTTCCGAAGACTGGAACGAAGACGCGCCGTGGATGCGTATGTTCCGCAACGCTCGCGTCTGGGTGAACTAAGCGCTGTGTACAAGCTCAGCTTTTTTGTTCCCGACAGTCATGTCGAAGGGGTCAAGAGCGCCGTATTCGCCGCCGGTGGCGGGCGGATCGGCGCTTATGATCACTGCGCATGGCAGGTACTGGGCCAGGGCCAGTTTCGACCATTGGAGGGCAGTCAGCCGTTCATTGGCGAAGCGGGCCAGGTCGAACAGGTTGAGGAATGGAAGGTTGAGCTGGTGGTGGCGGACGAGTTGATCGTGGCCGTGGTGGCCGCGTTGAAACTCAGCCACCCCTATGAGACGCCGGCTTATGAGGTGTGGCGGCTGGAGGATTTCTGATCCTCCAGGCTGCTGAAATGAAAAACCCGCTGATTCGTCAGCGGGTTTTTTATTGCTTGTGAGGGCCTGATCGCTGGCAAGCCAGCTCCCACAGTATGAGTGTCGTAAACAAAATGTATGGCTGCGCTCGGACCCTGTGGGAGCTGGCTTGCCAGCGATGGCGGCTCATCAGGCGCCAAACATCTAGAGCTACGGGCGAATCTCGATCATCGTCCCGTCCGGCACCAGGTTCCAGATTTCCCGCATGTCGACGTTGCGCATGGCGACGCAGCCGTCGGTCCAGTCCAGGGTATGGAACAGGTCTTCAGGGTTGTCCTCGGTGTCCGGAGTGCCATGAATCATGATCATCCCGCCCGGGTCGACGCCCTCGCGGCGAGCGCGGGCGGAGTCGGCGATGTTCGGGTAGGAAATGTGCATCGACAGGTTGAATTTGTCGCTGGTCTTGCGCCAGTCCAGCCAATAGAAGCCTTCCGGGGTGCGTTTGTCGCCTTCCACCAGCTTCGGGCCCTTGGTCGCTCCTCTGCCCAGGGAAATGCGATAGGTCTTGAGCGGCTTTCCGTCGTTGATCAATTGCAATTGATGGGCGGATTTGAGAACCAGGACTTTTTCGATGACTTTGCCGTCCAGGCTTTCCGCAACGGAAGCCTGGGAGACAGCGACGAACGCCAAGCAGAACAGGGCAAGCAACCAGCGCATTGAAACGATATCCCTAAAAGTTGTCGCGACTATTTTATGTGTAGGAGCTGCCGCAGGCGGCGATCGTCCGACGCCTGCGCAAGATCTCAACTGAAATCAAACAATGACAGGCTGCACGAGCGGCGGGATCGACTCGGACCGCACGGGGTAGACCTCGGTCCGCCGGTCAGCGAAGAAGTATTCTAAGGTACGCCCCACCGTGCGGAAAGCCAGCTCGGACCACGGGATGTCGGCTTCGTCGAAAAGCGCCACTTCCAGGCTCTCGGGGCCGGCGGAAAAATCCAGGTCCACCAGTTCGGCACGGAAGAACACGTGCACCTGACTGATGTGCGGCACGTCGATCAAGGTGTAGATGCTCAGGTTGCGCACCCGCGCGCAGGCTTCTTCAGCCGTCTCGCGAATAGCCGCCTGCTCGATGGTTTCACCGTTCTCCATGAAACCGGCAGGGAGGGTCCAGTAACCCAGCCGAGGCTCGATGGCGCGTCGGCACAGCAACACTTTCGAGCCCCAGGTGGCCACGCAGCCGGCGACGATATTGGGGTTCTGGTAGTGAATCGTCTGACAGCTGTCACAGACAAATCGCAGGCGCGAATCGCCTTCGGGTATGCGCTGGGTGACCGGGTTGCCGCACTGACTGCAAAATTTCATGCTTGGGTTCCTGAAGGCTGCGCCTATCTTGGCGTGCGGCGGTGTCTGTCGGCAAGTTGTCGTTTAGCGACACGCGGCAGTTCGGGGGTTGGGCGGTCGGTGTGATTGGTGCATGATGCGAAGTAGAGAATAAATCGAGAAGACTCATGCTGGACGAGCTACTGCATCGAGTAAGCAACCACACCCCACGCACACTGGAAACCGACAAACGTTTCCCGGAGGCCGCGGTACTGGTGCCCATCACTCGCAGTGATGAGCCGGAACTGGTTCTGACCCTGCGCGCCAGCGGGCTCTCGACCCATGGCGGCGAAGTGGCCTTCCCTGGAGGGCGACGGGACCCGGAAGACCCGGACCTGATTTTCACCGCGCTGCGTGAGGCCGAAGAGGAAATCGGCCTGCCCCCCGGGCTGGTGGAAATCATCGGCCCTCTGAGTCCGCTGATCTCCCTGCACGGGATCAAGGTCACGCCCTATGTTGGGGTGATTCCGGATTTTGTCGAGTACCGGGCCAACGATGCCGAGATCGCCGCCGTGTTCAGCGTCCCCCTGGAATTCTTCCGCAAGGACCCGCGCGAGCACACGCATCGCATCGATTATCAGGGCCGCAGCTGGTACGTGCCGAGTTATCGTTATGGCGAATACAAGATCTGGGGCCTGACGGCGATCATGATTGTCGAGTTGATCAACCTGCTCTATGACGCCAAAATCAGCCTGCACCAGCCTCCCAAGAGTTTTATCAACACCTGAAGCCATCGTTCGCATGGCGTGAAATCGCGGCTGCCTGAGCCTGAGGACAACAAGATGAAATATCGCCTGGGCGACGCCCGCGTCGAAACCCATCCGCAAAGCTGGGTTGCACCCAATGCCGTGCTGGTGGGCAAGGTCAAACTGGAAGAGGGCGCCAATGTCTGGTTCAACGCTGTGCTGCGGGGCGACAACGAACTGATCCTGATCGGCAAGAACAGCAACGTCCAGGACGGCACCGTGATGCACACCGACATGGGCTACCCGCTGACCATCGGCACCGGCGTGACCATCGGCCACAACGCCATGCTTCATGGCTGCACCGTCGGTGACTACAGCCTGATCGGCATTAACGCGGTGATTCTCAACGGCGCGAAAATCGGCAAGAACTGCATCATCGGCGCCAACTCGCTGATCGGCGAAGGCAAGGAAATTCCCGACGGTTCGCTGGTCATGGGCTCGCCCGGCAAAGTAGTGCGCGAACTGACCGAGCAGCAGAAAAAAATGCTCGAGGCCAGCGCCGCGCACTATGTGCATAACTCACAACGTTATGCCCGTGATCTGGCCGAGCAGGAAGAATGAACACGCCGGAACGCCCTGTACGATCGCCCTGCGTGAACATCTGTGCGCTGGACGACGATGACATTTGCACCGGGTGTCAGCGTACGGTGGCGGAAATCACCGGCTGGAGCCGGATGAGTAATGACGAACGTCGAACGGTGTTGGGTCTGTGCCATGAGCGGGCCAAGTCGAGTGGACTGCTGTGGATGCTGGGCAAAACCCCGAACCCGTAGGAGCTGTCTCGTGAAACGAGGCTGCGATCTCTTGATCTTGGCTGTAAAAATCACGATCAAAAGATCGCAGCCTCGTTGCACTCGACAGCTCCTACGGTACCCTGCGCGCCAAATTGACTTGCATCGACTGGCCGGTGTTCAGCATCATCCGGCGCCCGCTGCATGACCGCCTGTGGATAAGTTCGGCCCTGAGCATTCCCTTCGATATGTTCATCTTCTGATCATGGCCTGGCGCTTGCGCAAACAAGCCGTCGCCAGCTGAAGCCAAAGCCTCAGGTTCATGTAAAATGCCGCGCTTTCTCCCATGGGAAGCGTGCCAGGCTCGCGACCCTCGATGATCCGCTCCCTTTGAGGACCTGAGATGACCCGTATCGGAACTCCATTGTCGCCAACCGCGACCCGCGTATTGATGTGTGGCTGTGGTGAGTTGGGCAAGGAAGTGGTGATCGAGCTGCAGCGCCTGGGCGTTGAAGTGATTGCCGTCGACCGTTACGCCAACGCGCCGGCCATGCAGGTTGCGCATCGCAGCCACGTGATCAACATGCTCGATCGCGCCGCCCTGCGCGCTGTGATCGAAGCCGAGAAACCGCATTTCATCGTGCCGGAAATCGAAGCCATCGCCACCGCGACCCTGGTCGAGCTGGAAGCCGAAGGGTTCACCGTGATTCCGACCGCGCGAGCCGCGCAGCTGACCATGAACCGTGAAGGCATTCGTCGCCTGGCCGCTGAAGAGCTGGGCCTGCCGACCTCTCCCTACTTCTTCGCCGACACCTTCGAGGACTACAGCAAGGCCGTTCAGGACCTGGGCTTCCCGTGCGTGGTCAAGCCGGTCATGAGTTCGTCGGGCAAAGGCCAGAGCCTGCTGCGCGGCGCCGATGACGTGAAAACGGCGTGGGACTACGCGCAAGAAGGCGGCCGCGCCGGTAAAGGCCGGGTGATCGTCGAAGGCTTCATCGACTTCGACTACGAAATCACTCTGTTGACCGTGCGTCACGTCGGCGGCACCACCTTCTGTGCACCGGTCGGCCACCGTCAGGAAAAGGGCGACTACCAGGAATCCTGGCAGCCACAGGCCATGAGCCCGGTTGCGCTGGCGGAGTCCGAGCGAGTCGCCAAAGCGGTCACCGAAGCGCTCGGCGGTCGTGGTCTGTTCGGCGTCGAGTTGTTCATCAAAGGTGATCAGGTGTGGTTCAGCGAAGTCTCGCCGCGCCCGCATGACACCGGCCTGGTAACCCTGATTTCTCAAGACCTGTCGCAGTTCGCGCTGCACGCGCGCGCCATCCTCGGCCTGCCGATTCCGTTGATTCGTCAGTTCGCGCCGTCGGCGTCGGCGGTGATTCTGGTGGAGGGGCAGTCGACGCAGACGGCGTTTGCCAACCTGGGCGCTGCGTTGAGCGAGCCGGACACCGCGTTGCGTTTGTTCGGCAAACCTGAGGTGAATGGTCAGCGCCGGATGGGTGTGGCGCTGGCGCGGGATGAGTCGATTGAAGCGGCTCGCGCCAAGGCGACCCGCGCTTCTCAGGCGGTTGTTGTAGAGCTGTAAACCGCGGCGTACCTATCGCTGGCAAGCCAGCTCCCACAGAGTACTAGAGTCGTTCACAAATGTTGTGTACACCTGAAATCCTGTGGGAGCTGCGGTGCGACGATTCGACTTGCCAGCGATGGCGTCCTGTCAGACCACCCGATTCAAATCGTTATGCCGCGTCTCCTTCAAACACAGCACCGCAATCAAACTCAGCACCGCCGCCCCCGACACATACCCGCCGACATAACTCAAACCGCCCATCGCCACCAGTTTCTGCGCGAAGAATGGTGCCGCCGAGGCGCCGACGATGCCGCCCAGGTTGTAAGCCGCTGACGCCCCGGTATACCGCACGTGCGTCGGAAACAGTTCCGGCAACAACGCCCCCATCGGCGCGAACGTCACGCCCATCAGAAACAGTTCGATGCACAGGAACAGCGCGACGCCCCAGGTCGAGCCTTGGGTGAGCAGCGGCTCCATCAGGAAGCCGGACAGCACGGCGAGCACGCCACCGATGATCAGCACCGGTTTACGCCCGTAACGGTCACTGGCCCACGCCGACAACGGTGTGGCGGCGGCCATGAACAGCACGGCGAAACACAGCAGCGCGAGGAACGTCTCGCGGGTGTAGCCCAGTGTCGATACGCCGTAACTCAGCGAAAACACCGTCGAGATGTAGAACAGTGCATAGCACACCACCATCGATCCGGCGCCCAGCAGCATTGGCGCCCAGTATTGGCTGAGCAGTTCGACGAGCGGGATCTTCACTCGCTCCTGCCGGGCCACGGCGTTGGCGAAGACCGGGGTTTCGTGCAACTTGAGGCGCACATACAGGCCCACCATCACCAGCGCAGCACTGAGCAGGAACGGAATCCGCCAGCCCCACGAACGGAACTGCTCGTCGCTCAGGGTCATCGCCAGCGTCAGGAACAGGCCATTGGCGGCGAGGAAGCCAATCGAAGGGCCGAGCTGCGGGAACATGCCGAACCAGGCGCGTTTGCCCTTGGGCGCGTTCTCCGTCGCCAATAACGCCGCGCCGCCCCATTCACCGCCCAATCCCAGGCCCTGACCGAAGCGCAGCACGCAAAGCAGGATCGGCGCCCAGGCCCCGATGCTGTCATAACCCGGTAGCACGCCGATCAAGGTGGTGCACACGCCCATCAGCAGCAAGGACGCGACCAGCGTTGATTTGCGCCCGATGCGGTCGCCGAAATGCCCGAACAGCGCCGAGCCTAGCGGTCGTGCAAGGAAAGCGATGCCGAACGTGAGAAACGCCGACAGCATCTGCGCCGTGCCGGAAGTCTGCGGAAAAAACACCGGGCCGATCACCAGCGCGGCGGCCGTGGCGTAAACGTAGAAGTCGTAGAACTCGATGGCGGTGCCGATAAAACTCGCGGTCGCCACGCGGGTGGCGGAGTTCGTCGGTTGCTCAGTCGTGGTTTCGGTATAAGTCGTGCTGGTCGTCATGCGGTAATCCCTGACAGTCATGTGCTCCAGTGGAGCGAATTATTATGGTCGAACACCCAGGGATGTGGGCTTGTAGCGGGGTGCGGGTAGCACAGGGGTAGGGCGGGGCTTGGGTAAGCGGGTTTGATTATAGGAAGGCGGCTAACGATTCAACAAGGCAAAAAGATCGCAGCCTTCGGCAGCTCCTACATTGAAATGCGTTCCCCTGTAGGAGCTGCCGAAGGCTGCGATCTTTCTGGATCTAGCGGACGGGCGAAGTGGCCGGAACTGAACTGGTATGCCAGATCAACACTCGCGTCACGCGATTGTCTTCCGTCTCCAGAATCTCCAGCCGGTAGCGCCCGATCTTCAGGCATACCGCGCTGTCCGGAATCGTCTCCAGCGCCTCGGTCACCAGCCCGTTGAGGGTTTTCGGGCCGTCGCTGGGCAGGTGCCAGCCAAGGCTTTTGTTCAGATCGCGAATTGACGCCGCGCCATCAATCATCAATCGCCCGTCGGCTTGTGGATGGATGTGCGGATTGTCCAGGCTGTGCTGGCTTTCGAATTCGCCGACGATCTCTTCGAGAATGTCTTCCAGGGTGACGATGCCGAGCACCTCGCCGTACTCGTCGACCACCATGCCCAACCGCCGCTGTTGCTTGTGGAAGTTAAGCAGCTGCAGTTGCAGGGGCGTGCTTTCCGGCACGAAGTACGGATCGTGACACGCCGCCAGCAGCGCTTCGCGAGTCAGCAGGCCATCGGGCAGCAGATGGCGGATCTGCCGCGTGTTGAGCACCGCCTCGACCTGGTTGATGTCACTGTGGAAAACCGGCAGGCGCGTGCGTCGGTTGGCGCGCAATTGCTCGATTATGTCTTCGAGCGAATCGTCCAGGTTGATCCCGTCGACGTCACTGCGGGGCACCAGAATGTCGTTGACCGTGATGTTGTCCAGCGCGTGGATGCCCGACAGCGGATGTGGGCGGCAGACCGCCTGTTCGTGATCGTCATGGCGATCTTGCGGCGCTTCGTCCTCGCTCTGCTGCACCACTTTGACCTTGCGGGCGAATGGACGCATCAACAACTGGCTGACGCCATTGAGCAGCCAGGCGGCCGGGTAAATGATTTTCAGTGGCGCGCCGAGCAAGGTGTTGCCCAGGGCCAGGATCGCGTCCGGATAGCGCACCGCCAGCGTGCGCGGCAGGAAGTCGGCAAGCACCAGCAGCACCGCGCCAGCCCCCAGGCACGCCGCCCAGGGTCCGTTCTCCGCCCAGGTAAAAATGCCCAGCAAGGTGCAGATGACCACCACCAATGCGCGGCACAGGGTGTTACAGAAAATCAGGCTGGTGATCGGGAAAGTGAGCTTTGCCACCGGTTTGTCGCTTGAGCGCGAGGCGGTGCGGTGTGCCAGCAGGTGCTGTTGTGCCGCTTCGATGGCGGTAAACAGCCCTGACCATAAAATCAGCAGGGCTACTACGGCGAGCATCGGCCCTATGGGCAAGTCGTCCATTAATGCCGCCCGTCAGATGTGCAGGATGTATTCACGGACCAGCTTGCTGCCGAAGTACGCCAGCATCAGCAGGCAGAAACCGGCGAGGGTCCAGCGAATGGCCTTGTGTCCGCGCCAGCCGAGGCGATTACGGCCCCAGAGCAGCACACTGAAGACGATCCAGGCCAGGCACGCCAGCAGGGTTTTATGCACCAGATGCTGGGCGAACAGGTTGTCGACGAACAGCCAGCCAGAGATCAGCGACAGCGACAGCAGGGTCCAGCCGGCCCAGAGAAAACCGAACAGCAGGCTTTCCATGGTTTGCAGCGGCGGGAAGTTCCTGATCAGTCCGGACGGATGCTTGTGCTTGAGCTGATGGTCCTGAACCAGCAGCAGCAAGGCCTGGAACACCGCGATGGTAAACATGCCGTACGCCAGGATCGACAACAGGATATGCGCGAGAATGCCAGGCGCTTCGTCGATGATCTGCACCGTACCCGCCGGCGCGAACTGCGCCAGCAGCACGGTCGCGGCGCCCAGCGGAAACAGCAGTATCAGCAGGTTTTCCACCGGGATGCGCGAGCAGGCCAGCAGGGTCAGGGCGATGACCGCGGCGGCGATCAAGCTGGCGGCACTGAAGAAGTCCAGGCCCAGCCCGATCGGCGTCAGCAGATGGGTGAACAGGCTGGCGCTGTGAGCCAGCACGGCCAGAACGCCGAGCGTGACCAGCAGGCGCTTGTTCGCCTTGGCGCCAGTGGCCAGGCGAGAACCCTGATAAAGAGTCGCAGCGGCATATAAGCAGGCGGCGGCGAGTGTGGTTAGCAAACTGGGTGACAAGGGGAGCATAAATCCTGTTAGGCAAGCCCGAAAGGCGCTGAGTTTGGCATAGAACTCACACACCACGAAAGTGCGAGGTGTCCGGCAGACGCAGTCTTCGCTATAATCCGCGACCTGCCCACGCCGCAGGCTCGCCGAGCACATGTATATTCCGGTCTGGGCCGCCATTATCCCGGTCTACACAGGGCCTGAAAGGATCGCGCAATGTTTGAAAACTTAACCGACCGTCTCTCGCAGACGCTGCGCCATGTCACCGGCAAGGCCAAGCTGACTGAAGACAACATCAAAGACACCCTGCGCGAAGTGCGCATGGCATTGCTCGAAGCCGACGTCGCCTTGCCGGTCGTCAAAGACTTCGTCAATTCGGTCAAGGAACGCGCCGTCGGCACCGAGGTGTCGCGCAGTCTGACGCCGGGCCAGGCCTTCGTGAAAATCGTTCAGGCCGAACTCGAAAGCCTGATGGGCGCGGCCAACGAAGACTTGAACCTGAGCGCCGTTCCACCGGCGGTCGTATTGATGGCCGGTTTGCAGGGCGCGGGTAAAACCACCACCGCCGGCAAACTCGCGCGCTTCCTTAAAGAACGCAAGAAGAAGTCGGTCATGGTCGTGTCCGCGGACGTTTACCGTCCGGCGGCGATCAAGCAACTGGAAATGCTCGCCGGTGAAGTCGGCGTGACGTTCTTTCCGTCCGACCTGAGCCAGAAGCCGGTCGAGATCGCGCAAGCCGCTATAAAAGAAGCAAAGCTCAAGTTTATTGATGTGGTCATCGTCGATACCGCCGGTCGCCTGCACATCGACGAAGAAATGATGGGCGAGATCAAGGCCTTGCACGCCGCGATCAACCCGGTCGAAACGCTGTTCGTGGTCGACGCCATGACCGGCCAGGATGCCGCCAACACGGCCAAGGCCTTCGGCGATGCGTTGCCGCTGACCGGTGTAATCCTGACCAAGGTCGACGGCGACGCCCGTGGCGGTGCCGCGCTGTCGGTGCGCGCCATCACCGGCAAGCCGATCAAGTTCATCGGTATGGGCGAGACGAGCGAAGCGCTCGAACCGTTCCACCCTGAGCGTATTGCCTCGCGCATCCTCGGCATGGGCGACGTGCTCAGCCTGATCGAACAGGCCGAAGCGACCCTCGACAAGGACAAGGCCGACAAGCTCGCCAAGAAGCTGAAGAAGGGCAAGGGCTTCGATCTCGAAGACTTCCGCGATCAGCTGCAACAGATGAAGAACATGGGCGGCCTCGGCGGCCTCATGGACAAACTGCCGAACATCGGCGGTGTGAACCTGGCGCAGATGGGCAACGCCCAGGGCGCGGCAGAGAAACAGTTCAAGCAGATGGAAGCCATCATCAATTCCATGACCCCGGCCGAGCGCCGCGACCCTGATCTGATCAGCGGTTCGCGCAAGCGCCGGATCTCCATGGGTTCGGGCACTCAGGTGCAGGACATCGGTCGCTTGATCAAGCAACACAAGCAGATGCAGAAGATGATGAAGAAATTCTCCGCGAAAGGCGGAATGGCCAAGATGATGCGCGGCATGGGCGGTATGTTGCCCGGCGGCGGTATGCCAAAGATGTAAAGAATCCGCGCCGGCAGTTATGTCGACGCAGCCCCACACGGAAGTGGGATACACAGCAAACCCGCACTTGGCGGGAGCTGACTGGCCGTTTTCAACGACGGCTCTATAGCAAATCTGGATGGCGTCCGATAGGCCGCCGGAAAAAGACATTTGCAAAAGTCCGGATATTCCTTAGAATATGCGGCCTTTCGGGCACCTATGCCCGCTGTGCCTTTAGATTTGCAGCACCGACTACAGGAACGATGTTCACATGCTAACAATCCGTCTTGCCCTTGGCGGCTCCAAAAAGCGCCCGTTTTACCACTTGACCGTAACCGACAGCCGCAACCCGCGCGACGGTTCGCACAAGGAACAGGTTGGTTTCTTCAACCCTGTTGCTCGTGGTCAAGAAGTCCGTCTGTCCGTGAACCAAGAGCGCGTAGCCTACTGGCTGAGCGTTGGTGCACAACCTTCTGAGCGTGTTGCTCAGTTGTTGAAGGACGCGTCTAAGGCTGCGGCCTGAGCAATATGAACGCGACGCCAGCGGTTGCTGATGATTTGATCGTTATCGGCAAGATTTATTCTGTTCATGGCGTTCGCGGCGAAGTGAAGGTGTATTCCTTTACTGATCCGACTGAAAACCTGTTGCAGTACAAAACCTGGACGCTCAAGCGCGAAGGCAATGTGAAACAGGTCGAGCTGGTCAGCGGACGTGGGAACGACAAGTTCCTGGTCGCGAAGCTCAAGGGTCTCGATGATCGTGAAGAAGCGCGTCTTCTGGCCGGTTATGAGATCTGCGTGCCGCGCAACCTGTTCCCTGAATTGACCGACGGCGAGTACTACTGGTACCAGCTGGAAGGTCTGAAGGTTATTGATCAACTCGGGCAATTGCTCGGGAAAATCGATCATCTTCTGGAAACCGGCGCCAATGATGTAATGGTGGTCAAGCCTTGCGCTGGCAGCCTGGATGATCGCGAACGCCTGTTGCCCTATACCGAGCAATGCGTGTTGGCCGTCGACCTTGCCGCAGGCGAGATGAAGGTGGAATGGGATGCGGATTTCTAAGCGTGGCTAACTTGCGCGTAGAAGTGATCAGTTTGTTTCCCGAGATGTTCTCCGCCATCAGCGAGTACGGCATCACCAGTCGGGCGGTGAAACAGGGGCTGTTGCAGCTTACCTGTTGGAACCCGCGAGACTACACGACGGATCGACATCACACTGTGGATGATCGCCCATTTGGCGGTGGTCCGGGCATGGTGATGAAGATCAAGCCCCTGGAAGATGCTCTGGTTCAGGCCAAGGCAGCAGCCGGGGAGGCGGCGAAGGTGATTTACCTGTCCCCCCAAGGCCGTCAGCTGAATCAGTCGGCGGTGCGCGAGTTGGCGAATCTGGATGCATTGATCCTGATTGCCGGCCGCTATGAAGGCATTGACGAGCGTTTTATTGATGCTCATGTCGATGAAGAGTGGTCGATTGGCGACTATGTACTGTCTGGCGGCGAGCTGCCGGCGATGGTCCTGATCGATGCGGTTACACGACTGCTGCCTGGAGCTTTAGGGCATGCGGACTCCGCCGAGGAAGATTCCTTTACGGATGGTTTGCTGGATTGCCCGCACTACACCCGACCTGAGGTGTATGCGGATCAGCGTGTTCCCGACGTGTTGCTAAGTGGCAATCACGCGCATATCCGGCGTTGGCGTTTACAGCAGTCCCTTGGTAGGACCTTTGAACGACGCGCCGATCTTCTGGAAAGCCGCTCGCTTTCTGGAGAAGAGAAGAAGCTGCTCGAGGAATACATCCGCGAGCGGGACGATAGTTAACAACGTATCGATGGTAAGTCCGTTGATTTACCTTAGGAGCACAGCATGACTAACAAAATCATCCTTGCACTCGAAGCAGAGCAGATGACCAAAGAAATCCCTACCTTTGCCCCGGGCGACACCATTGTCGTTCAGGTGAAAGTGAAGGAAGGCGACCGTTCGCGTCTGCAAGCGTTCGAAGGTGTTGTTATCGCCAAGCGTAACCGCGGCGTAAACAGTGCTTTCACCGTTCGTAAAATCTCCAACGGTGTTGGCGTAGAGCGTACTTTCCAGACCTACAGCCCGCAAATCGACAGCATGGCCGTTAAACGTCGCGGTGACGTACGTAAAGCCAAGCTGTACTACCTGCGTGACCTGTCTGGTAAAGCAGCTCGCATCAAGGAAAAACTGGCTTAAGTCCAGCTTCCGATGCAGAAAAAAGCAGCCTACGGGCTGCTTTTTTGTTGCCTGCGATTTATCTTCCCTGACCGTACTGCCGGTCTTGCCTGAGCCTTTATGCCTGCCATCGATCATCCTCTGATAGACCAGTTCCTCGACGCGTTGTGGCTGGAGAAAGGTCTGTCTGATAACACCCGCGACGCCTATCGCAGCGACCTGGCGCTATTCAATGGCTGGTTGCAGGAAAAAGGCCTGGAACTGATCAACGCCGGTCGTGAGTTGATCCTCGATCACCTGGCCTGGCGCCTGGAGCAGAACTACAAACCCCGTTCCACCGCGCGATTTCTCTCCGGTGTGCGTGGCTTCTATCGTTATCTGCTGCGGGAAAAGTTGATCGCAGTCGACCCGACGTTGCGCGTCGATATGCCTCAGCTCGGCAGGCCGCTGCCCAAATCCTTGTCGGAAGCTGACGTGGAGGCGCTGCTGAAAGCGCCGGACCTGAGCGAAGCCATCGGCCAGCGCGATCGCGCCATGCTCGAAGTGCTTTACGCCTGCGGCTTGCGGGTGACGGAGCTGATCAGCCTGACCCTGGAACAGGTCAATCTGCGTCAGGGCGTGCTGCGGGTGATGGGCAAGGGCAGCAAGGAGCGGCTGGTGCCGATGGGCGAGGAGGCGATCGTCTGGGTCGAGCGCTACATGCGCGATGCTCGCGGCGAGTTGCTTGGCGGGCGTCCGAGTGACGTGCTGTTTCCCAGCCTGCGCGGCGAACAGATGACCCGCCAGACGTTCTGGCACCGCATCAAGCATCAGGCCAAGGTCGCCGGGATCGGCAAGTCGCTGTCGCCGCACACCCTGCGCCATGCCTTCGCGACGCATTTGCTCAACCACGGCGCCGACTTGCGCGTGGTGCAAATGCTGCTCGGTCACAGCGATCTGTCGACCACCCAGATCTACACCCACGTCGCCCGGGCACGCTTGCAAGACCTGCACGCCAAACACCACCCGCGCGGCTGAACACAGTTCCTGAAACTGAAATGCTTACCTGTGGCGAGGGGATTTATCCCCGTTCGGCTGCGCAGCAGTCGTAAATCGGTATTCGCGGTGTAGTTAATTAAACCGGGTGGCAGATTTTGGGGCTGCTGCGCAGCCCAACGGGGATAAATCCCCTCACCACAATAATGGGTGTCAGGTAGCAGTGCGGAGTCTTGCGACAGCCGCATTCGGCCACACAGCCCTTATGTGATAGGCTTTGCCGGTTTGCACGATGGGCGGTTATGACCCGGTGTTTCGGCACGGGCGTTCTGATCGTCCCATTTGTCCGTCTTCAGGAGTTCTCATGCGTCTGACCCAGATTTTCGCCGCCGCAGCCATTGCGTTGGTCAGCACCTTTGCCGTCGCCGATGACGCGGCCGACAAAGCCATCCGTAAAAGCCTGGAAAACCTCCAGCTTGAAGTACCGGTAGAAAGCATCTCTGCCAGTCCGCTGCCGGGTCTGTATGAAGTCAAACTCCAGGGCAGCCGCGTGCTCTACGCCAGCGCCGACGGCCAATACGTGGTTCAGGGCTACATGTTCCAGCTCAAGGACGGAAAGCCGGTCAACCTGACCGAGAAGACCGAACGCCTGGGCGTGTCCAAGCTGGTCAACGCGATTCCAGTCGCGGACACCGTGGTCTACCCGGCCATCGGCGAAACCAAATCGCACATCACCGTATTTACCGACACCACCTGCCCGTACTGCCACAAACTGCACGCCGAAGTGCCTGAGCTGAACAAGCGCGGCATCGAAGTGCGTTACGTGGCGTTCCCGCGCCAGGGCCTGGGCTCGCCGGGTGACGAACAGCTGCAAGCGGTGTGGTGCTCGAAAGACAAGAAAGCCGCCATGGACAAAATGGTCGACGGGAAGGAAATCAAGGCCGCCAAATGCGAAAACCCTGTTTCCAAGCAGTTCGCCCTCGGTCAGTCGATTGGCGTGAACGGTACACCGGCCATCGTTTTGGCTGACGGTCAGGTCATTCCGGGCTACCAGCCTGCGCCACAAGTCGCCAAACTGGCGCTGGGCGCGAAGTAAATTCGCATCGTCATGGCCAGCCTTTGACAATCATGGTCCGGCAGCAGCATTGGCCGGGCCATTAATAGAGAGCCGCGAGCATGCGGCTGTTTTTACGGCCGGCCTTGAGTCGGCCGTTTTATGGGGAGTTCACAGTGAAACCGGTCAAAGTAGGCATCTGTGGGTTAGGGACCGTCGGTGGCGGAACCTTCAACGTACTTCAGCGCAACGCCGAGGAAATTGCTCGTCGTGCCGGGCGTGGAATCGAAGTGGCACAAATTGCCACGCGCACGCCAAAGCCTCAGTTCCAAACGACCGGTATTGCGATTACCAACGATGTCTTCGAAGTGGCCACGAACCCTGAGATCGACATCGTTATAGAGTTGGTGGGCGGCTACACCGTTGCCCGCGAGCTGGTACTCAAGGCCATCGAGAATGGCAAGCATGTGGTCACCGCGAACAAGGCGCTTATCGCCGTTCACGGTAATGAAATTTTCGCCAAGGCTCGCGAGAAAGGCGTGATTGTCGCTTTCGAAGCGGCCGTGGCCGGTGGCATTCCGGTGATCAAGGCGATCCGTGAAGGCTTGTCCGCCAACCGCATCAATTGGGTTGCCGGCATCATCAATGGCACCGGCAACTTCATTCTCACCGAGATGCGCGAAAAGGGTCGCACCTTCGAAGACGTGCTGGCCGAGGCTCAGGCTCTGGGTTACGCCGAAGCCGATCCGACCTTCGACGTTGAAGGCATCGACGCCGCTCACAAGCTGACGATCCTGGCGTCCATCGCATTCGGCATTCCGCTGCAATTCGACAAGGCTTACACCGAAGGCATCACCAAGCTGACCACCGCTGACGTGAATTACGCCGAAGCGCTGGGCTACCGCATCAAGCACCTGGGCGTGGCGCGCAGCACTGCGGCCGGTATCGAACTGCGCGTGCACCCGACGCTGATCCCGGCCGATCGCCTGATCGCCAACGTCAACGGCGTGATGAACGCGGTGATGGTCAACGGTGACGCCGCCGGTTCGACCCTGTTCTACGGCGCCGGCGCCGGTATGGAGCCGACCGCTTCGTCGGTGATCGCCGACCTGGTGGACGTGGTTCGCGCCATGACCTCCGACCCGGAAAACCGCGTGCCGCACCTGGCCTTCCAGCCGGATTCGCTGTCGGCGCATCCGATCCTGCCGATCGAAGCCTGTGAAAGCGCCTACTACCTGCGCATTCAGGCCAAGGATCATCCGGGCGTGCTGGCTCAGGTCGCGAGCATCCTGTCGGAACGCGGCATCAACATCGAATCGATCATGCAGAAAGAAGTCGAAGAGCATGACGGTCTGGTGCCGATGATCCTGTTGACTCATCGTGTGCTGGAACAGCACATGAACGACGCGATCGCCGCCCTCGAAGCCTTGGCAGGCGTGGTCGGTCCGGTTGTCCGGATCCGTGTCGAGCACCTGAACTAAGCCGTTATCGTTCACCGGGCCCGTGCGCGGGCCCGGCTTTGCGAACACTGTCCATTGGAGTCAGTCATGCGTTATATCAGTACCCGCGGCCAGGCACCGGCCCTGAATTTCGAAGACGTCCTGCTGGCAGGTCTGGCCACTGACGGCGGTCTGTACGTCCCGGAAGTCCTGCCACGTTTCACCCAGGAAGAAATCGCTTCCTGGGCGGGCCTGCCGTATCACGAGCTGGCGTTCCGCGTCATGCGCCCGTTCGTCGCCGGCAGCATTCCTGATGCCGATTTCAAAAAGATCCTCGAAGAAACCTACGGCGTGTTCTCGCACAGCGCCGTGGCGCCGTTGCGTCAACTGAACGGCAACGAATGGGTGCTGGAGCTGTTCCACGGCCCGACCCTGGCGTTCAAGGACTTTGCCCTGCAACTGCTCGGTCGCTTGCTCGACTACGTGCTGGAAAAACGCGGTGAACGCGTGGTGATCGTCGGCGCCACTTCCGGTGACACCGGTTCGGCCGCCATCGAAGGCTGCAAGCATTGCGAAAACGTCGACATCTTCATCCTGCACCCGCACAACCGCGTGTCTGAAGTGCAGCGTCGGCAGATGACCACGATCTTCGGCGAGAACATTCACAACATCGCCATCGAAGGCAATTTCGATGACTGCCAGGAAATGGTCAAGGCGAGCTTCGCTGACCAGAGCTTCCTCAAAGGCACGCGTCTGGTGGCGGTGAACTCGATCAACTGGGCGCGGATCATGGCCCAGATCGTCTACTACTTCCACGCCTCCCTGCAGTTGGGCGGCCCGGCGCGTTCGGTGTCGTTCTCGGTGCCGACCGGCAACTTCGGCGACATCTTCGCCGGTTACCTGGCGCGCAACATGGGCCTGCCGATCAACCAGTTGATCGTCGCGACCAACCGCAATGACATCCTGCACCGCTTCATGAGCGGCAATCAGTACGTCAAGGAAACCCTGCACGCCACGTTGTCGCCGTCGATGGACATCATGGTGTCGTCGAACTTCGAGCGTTTGCTGTTCGACCTGCACGGTCGTAACGGCGCGGCGATTGCCGGTTTGATGGATTCGTTCAAGCAGGGCGGTGGTTTCAGCGTTGAACAGGAACGCTGGACTGAAGCGCGCAAGCTGTTCGATTCGCTGGCTGTAGATGATGCGCAGACGTGCGAAACCATTGCTGAGGTTTACGAACAGACGGGTGAGTTGCTGGACCCGCACACGGCAATCGGCGTGAAGGCTGCTCGTGAATGCCGGCGTAGTCTGGATATTCCGATGGTGATCCTTGGCACTGCGCACCCGGTAAAATTCCCGGATGCGGTGTTAAAGGCGGGTGTTGGCAAGGCGCTCGAATTGCCTGTGCATCTGGCTGATCTGTTTGAGCGGGATGAGCGCTGTACCGTATTGCCGAACGACCTCAAGGCGGTTCAGGCTTTTGTTGGTCAGCATGGGAATCGTGGGAAGCCGCTGTAACGGACTTTGCCGGTTTCCCCGCTGCGCAATACCTGCGTTCGGCCAGCGTGGTTTTACGGGGCGCCTCAGATCAAAATCAGAACCGCGGCGGCCTGCGGGCCGACCGTGGCATCAAGCGGGCGCGCTTCGCTGGTTTGACCGCGCACATACTCTGCATTTGCAATGATTCCCTGTGGGAGCGGGCTTGCCCGCGAAGAGGTCGTGTCAGTCGACATCGATGCTGAATGCGAGTCCGCCATCGCGACACACACCTGTCATCTGTGACATGCATCCTCTACCAACCTGACGCGCCGATGCGCATCCAGCCAGAATCCAGAACTTTCTTCCCGGGCCAGTGGTCACTTAGAGTGAACACGCCCCAGGCACTTCGTTTTCGGACTATTGAGTGGTGATCGAGATGGAAAGTATCAGTCTATTGCTCGGTGAGGCTCTGAGCCCGTATCAAGTGACGTTGTCCCCATCAGGCGCCCATGGCGAATGCCTGGTGACACTGAAGAGCTCGACCGGAGCAATCGTGGTCGAGCGCGAATTCAATCAGGCGCAGTTGAGCGACAAGCGCTTGTTGACGGATGTGGTCGACGGCTTGCACCGCGACTTGATGATTGCCGAAGGACGCCTGGAACCCTGCGTTATCGCGGCGTTGCGCAATGCTGCACTGGACAAGGTTCTGGCCGGCCGTAATTGAATTTGTTTTTGTGGGAACCTTCCTCGGCCAAGGTCGGTCAGAGCATGTAACAGCAGGATCAAGCATTGTGCTCCGGTGCTTGTCGTCGTGCTGTTACTGGTCTTTATGTAGGCCACGTTTAACCCCGAGTCGTCTCCCCACTTCTCGGGGTTTCTTTTTGTCCGCGATTTGTCACTGCCCGGCCTGACGCTGAAAAAACCCCTTGGCTTCCTTCAGGTAGTCGCTGCGGCGCGCTGGATCCAGCCAGTCTGCGTACAGCGAATCCAGGTCTTCGCGGGGCAGTGTGCGCAATAGCTGGTTGATCTCGCTGATCGCTTGCCGGCCCTGAGGCGTTTTGGAGCAGCCGATGTGCCCGGACAGGTATTTGCCGGTGCCCCTGACCGGATAGAACTCCAGCTGGTCGTCCGTGATCAGTTTTTGACCGGCCTGATAGCGGATTTCCGGCCAATAACCCAAGACCACCTGCAAACGTCCCAGGCGCTGCATCTGCAGCAGGCTGCCAAGCGCATCGTTGCCGTAATGAGGCGTCAGGGCGCTTTCCGGTGCCTGGCGCAGGAGGGCGTCGACCACTTCGCCGTAACTGCGCTCGGCGACCACGCCGACTTTGTTCCTGCCGCTTTTCAGCAGAGCGGCCAGGTCGACTTCTCCGTCAATCACGAAGGGTTCCAGCACCGGTCGATCCTCCTGCCGGACAACAAGGCCATTGGCGACAGCGCGGAACGCCGGGACAGAAAATGAAATCCACTGTTCGCGTTCCTTGGTCCGCAGCATCGAGGGATCGCACGTGAACGACTCTTCGTGGAGCATTTGCAAGGCGCGAGCCCGGTTCACGCGCATCAGTGTGTGGTGGTATTGCGGCATGCCGGCGATCAGTCGCGGCAACAGGTGATCGATGATCCCCTGACCTTTTTTCGGCCCTTCAAGAATCATCGTGGGCGGCAAATCGCGCAGCAACCAGATCAGGGTTTCCTTGGGTTGTGCCCAAGCCGTCGATGTCGGCCCGGCCAATAACACAAAAGCCGCCGCCGCCCGCCAGACGCGGGAGTGCTGGAGTGCTGTTGAAAGCAGGCGCTTGAGCTTAAATGGCGCCGTCTTCACGCAGCTGTGCGATCTGTTGTTTGTCATAACCAAGATCGTTAAGTACCTGCGCATTGTGTTCGCCCAACTGCGGCCCGACCCACTCTGAGGTGCCGGGTGTCTCTGAGAGTTTCGGCACGATTCCCGGCATCTTGAAATCTTTGCCGTCTGGCAGCTTCGCTTTCAGAAACATTTCCCGCGCCAGGTACTGCGGATCACTGAACATGTCTTCGGCACTGAAGATCTGGCTGGCCGGCACCTCGGCCTGATTCAGTTGCTCGATGAGAGTGTCCAGCGGCAAAGAGTTGACCCAGCGATCGATCACCCCGTAGAGCTCGTCGCGCCGGCTGTCGCGTCCGTCGTTGCTGGCCAGTACCGGATCGTTGGCCAGGTCTTCGCGACCGATGATCAGCATGAAACGTTTGAAAATCGCATCGCCATTGGCGCCGATCTGCACATGTTTGCCGTCGGCGCTGGTGTGGATCGAGGAGGGCGTGATGCCCGGCATGATATTGCCGGTGCGCTCACGGATGAAGCCGAACACGTCGAACTCCGGGACCATGCTTTCCATCATGGCGAAGATCGCTTCGTACAGCGCCACATCCACCACTTGACCGAGACCGCCGTTGACCTCGCGATGACGCAGGGCCATCAGTGCGCCGATCACGCCCCAGAGCGCGGCAATCGAATCGCCGATGGAAATCCCGGTGCGCACCGGCGGACGGTCCTCGAAGCCGGTGATGTAGCGCAGGCCGCCCATGGACTCACCGACGGCGCCGAAGCCTGGCTGATCCTTCATCGGCCCGGTCTGGCCGAAACCCGACAGACGCACCATCACCAGTTTCGGGTTCAGGGCGTGCAGGACGTCCCAGCCGAGGCCGAGCTTTTCGAGGACGCCGGGGCGAAAGTTTTCAATCAGGATATCGGCTTCACCGAGCAGCTTTTTCAGGATTGCCAGGCCGTCCGGGTGTTTCAGGTTCAGGGTCAGGGACTTCTTGTTACGCGCCTGCACGAACCACCACAGCGAGGTGCCTTCGTACAATTTGCGCCATTTGCGCAGCGGATCGCCGCCGTCGGGGGATTCGATCTTGATCACTTCGGCGCCAAATTCGCCGCAGATGCGCGAGGCGAACGGGCCGGCGATCAACGTGCCCAATTCGATGACTTTCAGACCTGAGAGGGGTTTGGCGGAGAACGGCATGCTGGATCCTGTAGGACAAAGGCTGGGCTGATAGAGCGTTTTAGCACAGCCCGGTGTCTGTCGCTCACGGTTGATGGTCGCCAATTGTTTGATTGCCTGCCGCATCGGTTAGACTTGCCGCCTTTCCACGTATCAAGAAGCCCGTTCATGGCCCAGCCGTCCACGACCTACAAGTTTGAACTGAACCTCACCGACCTCGACCGCAGCGTTTACGAGACGGTGAAGCAGACCATCGCCCGTCACCCCTCGGAAACCGAAGAGCGCATGACCGTGCGACTGCTGGCCTACGCCTTCTGGTACAACGAGCAACTGTCGTTTGGCCGTGGTCTGTCAGACGTGGACGAACCCGCCCTGTGGGAAAAGAGCCTGGACGACCGCGTCCTGCACTGGATCGAAGTCGGTCAACCCGACGCCGATCGCCTGACCTGGTGCTCGCGACGCACCGAGCGCACCAGCCTGCTGGCTTACGGCAGCCTGCGGGTCTGGGAAACCAAAGTGATCCCGGCGATCAAAAACCTGAAAAACGTGCACATCGCAGCGGTGCCTCAGGACATCCTCGAAACCCTGGCCAAAGACATGCCCCGCGTTATCAAGTGGGATGTGATGATCAGCGAAGGGACGATTTTCGTCACCGACGACCGTGGTCAGCATGAAGTCCAGTTGCAGTGGCTGAGCGGCGAACGCGGCTGATTTTCGCCGCGCCATCCGGTTTTATCCTACGTATTCAAGAGAAGTACCTGTCACCCCATGCGCATCGAACCTCGCCTGTTGCCCGACACCCTGCCATTCCTCGGTGATCTGCCGCCGCTGTTGACGCGTCTATACGCGGCCCGCGGCGTGCAGTCCGAGGTTGAACTGGATAAAAGCCTGGCGCGGCTGATTCCGTTCCAGCAGCTCAAGGGCATTGATGCGGCAGTGGATTTGCTGGTGACCGCGCTCGAGCAGCGTCAGCGGATTCTGATCGTCGGCGACTTCGACGCGGATGGTGCGACAGCCAGTACCGTTGGCGTGTTGGGGTTGCGCCTGCTGGGCGCGGCGCACGTCGATTATCTGGTGCCGAACCGTTTCGAATATGGCTACGGCCTGACCCCGGAAATCGTCGAAGTCGCGTTGACCCGCACGCCCCAGCTGCTGATCACCGTGGACAACGGCATCTCTAGCGTCGAAGGCGTGGCCGCGGCGAAAAAGGCCGGTCTTCAGGTGTTGGTCACCGATCACCACTTGCCGGGTGATGAACTGCCGTTGGCCGATGCCATCGTCAATCCGAACCAACCGGGCTGCGGGTTTCCGAGCAAGGCACTGGCCGGGGTCGGGGTGATTTTCTATGTGCTGATGGCCCTGCGCGCGCGTTTGCGCAGCCTCGGCTGGTACGAGAGCAAGCCGCAGCCAAATATCGGCGAGTTGCTGGATCTGGTGGCGTTGGGCAGCGTTGCCGACGTGGTGCCGCTGGACGCCAACAACCGGATTTTGGTGCACCAGGGCCTGGAACGGATTCGCGCCGGGCGCGCGCGGCCCGGGATCAAGGCGATCCTCGAAGTGGCCAAGCGTGAGCACGCGCGCATCACCTCCACTGATCTGGGGTTTATCGTCGGTCCGCGCCTGAACGCAGCGGGGCGCCTGGATGACATGAGCCTGGGCATCGAATGCCTGCTCACCGAAGACGCCAATAGGGCGCGGGAAATGGCGGTCCAGCTCGACAGCATGAACCAGGACCGCAAATCCATTGAGCAGGGCATGCAACGCGAGGCGCTGGCCCAGCTCAAGGACTTGCCGGTGGAGTCGATGCCGTTCGGTCTGTGCCTGTTCGATCCCGAGTGGCACCAAGGCGTGATCGGCATCCTCGCCTCGCGGATGAAAGAGCGCTATTTCCGTCCGACGATTGCCTTTGCCGACGCCGGCGATGGCCTGCTCAAGGGCTCGGGCCGTTCGGTGCAGGGCTTCCATATTCGCGACGCCTTGAGCGTGGTGGCGGCGCAGCACCCAAATCTGATCAGCAAATACGGCGGCCACGCCATGGCGGCCGGTTTGACCTTGCCGGAAGCGAATTTTCCATTGTTCGCCGAAGCCTTTGACGCCGAAGTGCGTAGGCAATTGCGCGAAGAAGACCTGACCGGCCGTCTGCTGTCGGACGGGACGCTGGCGGTCGAAGAGTTTCACCTTGAACTGGCGCGCGCCCTGCGGCATGCAGGGCCTTGGGGGCAGCACTTTCCGGAGCCGCTGTTTCACGGGGTGTTCCAGTTGGTGGAGCAGCGCGTCGTCGGCGAACGGCACCTCAAAGTGGTGCTGAGAAGCGAATGTGGCTCGGTGAAACTCGATGGCATCGCGTTTGGGGTTGACCGCGATATCTGGCCTAACCCGACGATCAAATGGGTGGAGTTGGCTTACAAACTCGACCTCAATGAGTTTCGCGGGAACGAGACCGTGCAGCTGATGATTGCCCACATCGAACCGCGATAATGGTTTAAAAGATCGCAGCCTTCGGCAGCTCCTACAGGGGTCGGCATATTTGTAGGAGCTGCCGAAGGCTGCGATCTTTTCTTGAACCGCCCACTGACCCCCATTGTCGACTAGGCTCTAAGCACTGCTTGATTGGCCTTGTGACGTCTTGTCAATTTTTTGCCCGCGGGGGCGGGTGCTTCACCTCTATTTCCTGTCACTCGTCGACTTTCAAACAGAACCCTGGAGCCTGCCCACTGATTCGAGAGGTGCCCCATGAGTCTGCTGCTTGAACCCTATACCCTTCGTCAATTGACCCTGCTCAACCGCATCGCCGTGTCACCGATGTGCCAGTACTCCAGCGTCGATGGCCTGGCCAATGACTGGCACCTGGTCCACCTCGGCAGCCGTGCTGTCGGCGGTGCCGGCCTGATTTTCACCGAAGCCACGGCGGTCACTGCCGATGGACGCATCACCGCCGAAGACCTCGGCCTGTGGAATGACGAACAGATCGAACCACTGCAACGCATCACGCGCTTCATTGCCGCTCAGGGCGCCGTGGCGGGCATCCAGTTGGCCCACGCCGGGCGCAAGGCCAGCACCCACCGCCCATGGATCGGCAAGCACGGCAGCGTCAAACCTGACGACGGCGGCTGGACGCCCATCGGTCCCTCGCCGATCGCATTCGACCCGCAACACACCCAACCGAAACAACTCGATGAGCGCGAGATCGCCGAGGTCATTCAGGCGTTTGTCGATGCGGCAAAACGGGCACTGACCGCGGGTTTCAAAGTGGTTGAAGTCCACGCCGCGCACGGTTATCTGTTGCACCAGTTTCTGTCGCCGTTGAGCAATCAGCGGCGGGATCAATATGGCGGCTCGTTTGAAAACCGGATCCGGTTGGTGTTGCAAGTGACCGAAGCGGTGCGTGCGGTGTGGCCTGAGGAGTTGCCATTGTTTGTGCGGGTCTCGGCGACCGATTGGGTCGAGGACGGCTGGAATCCGGATGAAACCGTTGAACTGGCGCGACGCCTCAAGGGGCTGGGCGTGGACCTGATTGACGTTTCTTCAGGGGGCACGGCGGCCAACGCCGAGATCCCTACGGGCCCCGGTTACCAGACCCGGTTTGCTGAACGTGTGCGCAAGGAGTCGGGCATTGCGACAGGCACCGTGGGCATGATTACCGAGCCGGCGCAGGCTGAGCATATTTTGCGCACGTGTCAGGCCGATATCATCTTTCTCGCGCGTGAGTTGTTGCGTGATCCGTACTGGCCGTTGCATGCGGACGATGATCTGGGCGGGCGCAAGGCAATCTGGCCCGCGCAGTATCAGCGAGCAACGCATCGGGATCAGCCGATTCATGAGTCGGATTTGCGCGATTGACGGGTTGGGGATGGGGGACATGTCCGTTTCCCGTCCCACAAACTCAAAACTGTGGGATCGAGCTTGCTCGCGAAGGCGGGCTCATATTCAACAATGATGTTGGCTGACACAACGTCATCGCGAGCAAGCTCGCTCCCACAAGGATTGTTGTTGCGCATGGCATTGGTGTGCAGCCTCGATGGCCTGATCGAACTCAGCGTCAGGTCGGCTCTCAGGCCGCCTCGGTTTTGATTTTGCTTTTGATCTCAGGCGCCCCGTTAAACCGCGCTGGCCGAACGCAGGCATTGCGCAGCGGGGTAACCGGCAAGGATGCCGGTTTAGCCGCGCTGGGCCAGGGATGGCCCTTCGCGGCGACCCGCGGAGCAATGCCGGAGTGAGGGCACACCGAGCCCAAGCGAGGTGCCAAGTGGTGGGGCAAGAGCGTTTGGGTTACTTTTGCGCTTTTCAAAAGTGACTCGCCGTAAGGGCGAAACCAATAATCGCCATAACCGCAAAAACGGATATGTACCCAGAAGCAAGAACGCCTTACGCAGCTACCACAAGGGGCACCCGACTCAGGCGCTTGTTGAAATCCAGCCAAACCCCCAGCACCACCATCAACCCAGCCCCCACCAGCGCAGTAAACACCTGCATCGCAAACGCATCGTCGGTCAACGCATTGAGCATGTCCGCCAAAGGCGCCAACAACACACCAAGACAAAAAATCTCCAGCGAATACCGACCCATGCGACAGCTTTGCCGTGCCAGCCAATGTTGCGTCCAGCCCGTATCCGGCAACAGTTTCGCCGTGACATACGCCAACGCCAGAAAGTGCAGCAACCGCACCGGCGACAGGTCAGTCTTGCTGATCGGATAGATCAGATTACTCAGCCAGCCCGGCATCGCCGCATCGTGAATTTGCGGCCAGCGCCACGAAACAGTAATGACACCGGTCACCACCACATACGCCAACGCACTGACAAACAACGGCCGCCGCCACAAAGGACGCGTATCAGGCAACCGAGGCCGCTGTCCATGAATCGCCGCCGCGCCGCCGAGTACAAACAGCAGTTGCCAGACGACCGGGTTGAAATACCAAACGCCGTCCTTGATCGCCGCCAGGTTCCAGCCAAACCACGGCGCCAGCAGATACACCGTCAACGACACCGCCACCACCGCCAAGGCCTTGCGCATCAGTAACGGCAGCACCAGCGGCAAGCCGGCCAGCAACACGATGTACAGCGGCAGCGGGTCCATGAGATTCGGTTTGAAGCGCAGCAGCAGTTCATCCACCAAGGCTTGCTGCGGGTTGGTAATGAAATGATGCATGCCCATTTCCTCCACCAGATCCCGCGTTTCCACGTGACTGTTGGCGAAGAACACAATGCCCATCAGCATCGCCAGCAGGAAAATATGCACCACGTAGAGCACCCACGCGCGGCGCAGGATTTTCACGCAGGCAATCAGGTAACCGTCCCGCTGGAGGATTTTGCCGTAGGCCAGCACGGCCGCGTAACCGGCGAGAAACACGAAAATTTCCGCTGCATCGCTGAAACCGAAGTTGCGTGGGGTGATTTGACCGAGGGGGTTGTGCGGCACGTGATCCCAAAAGATGAAGATCAGCGCCAGGCCTCGAAAAAAGTCGATTCGGTGATCGCGTGCAAACGTCATGACAGCGGGCTCGTGAACGGGTTGTTGAATAAAGGAGTGGCTAGACGCGTCAAAGGTTGCGCGGCGCCTGTCAGCGGCGCGCAGGGTGGCGTGATTCGCCGGTAATTGCAAAACCCCGATATTACTGGATGTCTCAAATGCGCACCTTGACCTAAGCTGCCTGTACGCCACTTCCCGCCGGTCCGGCCGGCCGATGGCGCCCGAGAACGACGGCGAATGGCCTCTGTCGAATCAGTACACGGCATTGTGTGCGGGAGCGTGCAACGTGAAAGTTTCGCTGATCGTTCCGGTCTACAACGAAGAGCAAGCCGTCGGCCTGTTTTACCAGGCGGTGAGGCGCGAGTTGACCCTGGCCGGCAGCGAGGTCGAAATGGTGTTCGTCAATGATGGCAGCTCCGATCGGACCGCCGAAGAGATCAAGGCGCTGGCGCAAATCGACGAACAGGTGCTGTTGATCAACTTTTCGCGAAACTTCGGCAAGGAGCCGGCGCTGTTCGCCGGCCTCGAGTACGCCAGTGGCGATGCGGTGATTCCCATGGATGTCGACCTGCAAGACCCGATCAGCGTTGTTCCGCTGCTGATTGCCGAATGGCAAAAGGGCGCGGACGTGGTGCTCGCCAAACGCCGCAATCGCGCCGCCGATGGTTACCTGAAACGCCACAGCGCGGCGCTGTTCTATCACGTGCTGAACCGCATCGCTTACACCCGGATCGAAGAAAACGTCGGTGATTTCCGCCTCATGGATCGCAAGGTGGTCAACGTGATCCGCGCGTTGCCCGAACACCAGTTGTTCATGAAAGGCGTGCTGTCCTGGGCCGGGTTCAATACGGTGGTGGTCGAATACGAGCGGGCCGGGCGAGTGGCCGGGAGCAGCAAGTTCAATGGCTGGAAGCTGTGGAACCTGGCGCTCGAAGGCGTGACGTCGTTCAGCACCGTACCGTTGCGTTTGTGGACCTACGTCGGCGGCGGCATTTCGATCTTCGCGGTGCTTTACGCGGTGTACATGGTGCTGGACAAGATTTTCTTCGGCAACAGCGTGCCCGGTTACCCGTCGTTGATGACCGCCATTCTGTTTCTCGGCGGCGTGCAGTTGATCGGCATCGGCATCCTCGGCGAGTACGTCGGCCGCATCTACATCGAGGCCAAGCATCGGCCGCGCTACGTGGTGAAAGACATCGTCGGCGGCAAAGACCGGCTCGGGCTTTAGCGTGGGCCGTTTCAGCGACCTTCTCATCAAGGAGCTCGGCGCTCGCCAGGTCTGGCTGTTTTTTCTGTGTGCGACCTTGGTGTATGTGTTGCCGCTGATGCTGGCGGACTATCCGTACATTGACGACAACTGGCGTTCGCTGTCAGCCGGCATGGCCTGGGCGGAGCAGGGGCGTTTGTTCACCCAGCTGTTTTACAACGTGCTCACGTTCGGTGATGCCGCGCCGAACATCTTTCCATTACCCCTGTTGATCGCCTCCGTGGCCATGGCCTCGGCATTGACCGGGCTGACGTTTCATTATTATCCACAGCCGACGATTGCCTGTTGCCTGGTGCCGTTGCCACTCTGGTACAACCCGTTTTTTCTGCAAAACCTGTCTTATCAATATGACGGTCCCGCCATGGCCCTGAGCCTGGTGGCGGTGATCTATGCGATCACCTTTCGTCACACCTCTCGGGCGCTTCAATGGCTGGTGCCGGCGTTGTTGATTGCGCTGGCGCTGGGGCTCTATCAGATCAGCCTCAATGTGTTTCTCGGCTTGTGTTGCCTGGAACTGATCAGCGCCGTCGATCGCCGACTGGCCTGGCCGCAGCTGTGGCGGTTGATCGGCTGGAAACTGGCGCAGGTCAGTATGGGGTGGTTGATGTACAGCGTCAGCGCCGTGGCGTTCATGACGCAGGATCGCGCGTTGTTGCTGAACTGGGCTGCCGCGCCGCTGCTGCAACTGCAGGTCAATATCGGCCGGGTGCTGGAAAAAGTCGTGCTGCTGTTTCACGGCGGATTCACGTGGGTGTTCGCCGCGCTTTTGCTGTGCGCGATTGCCGGTGCTGTACGGGTGGGGCTGAAGGTCCTCGAGCGTCAGGACAGTGGACCGAAGAAGGTGATGATTGGCCTGCTGTGTTTGCTGACATTGCCGATGGTGACGTTGTTGGTGTCGGGCGTTGCGCTGTTTTTCCGCGACTTCAACGAGGGGGCGCGGACCTTGATGGGGTTCGCCGTGCTGCTGGTACTGCTGTTCTATTTGAGCCATCTGGCGCTGGCGCAAATTCATGAACGGCTGCCGCTGTTGCTGGCGGTGCCATTGCTGGCAATGCTGTCGCTGTCGTACGCCTACGGCCGGGTGCTGACGGTGCAGAAGGCGTTCGCCACCAGCGCGCTGATGAGCCTTGAGCACGATATCGCCAGCCACCCATCCCTGCGCGAGGCCAAACGGATTTACCTGTCGGTGACCTATTCAGATCACTGGTTGCAGGGGGCGGCCGGGTCGTTCAAGCAGATGCCGGTATTGCACTATCTGCTGAACATCGATTTTTTCATGCTGGCCGAAACCCTGCCGAAGGTCGGCATCACCAACGTGGTGGCCGAGAAGGAGCGCCGCAACGCGACGCGAGTGGGGTATCAAGGGTATCCGGCGCTGGTGGACCGTCCGTACTACCGGATTTATCTGCGGGGGAATTACGGTTTCATCGTCATCAAAGAGCCGGCCCCGATCAAGGCGCTTCGCTGGTGAAGCGCCTGTTTACGCTCAGGCTACAGCCAACTCATTAGGCTCGAAGCTGTCCGCCCGCGCCATCTGCCACATGCGCGAGTAGAACTCGCCATTCACTTCACCGGTCAACAATTCCCCTGGCTTGAGGAACACATGCAGCTGCGAGAACAGCTTGATCTCGGTCGCCGACATGCGTCGCACCAGGTGCTTGGCCGACAACTGCGACGGATGATCGAGGCCGGCGGCGGCGAGCATTTCGGCGAGGGCCTTGAGGGTGTTGCGGTGGAAGTTGAACACGCGCTGAGCCTTGTCCGGGACCACCAGTGCGCGCTGGCGCAGGGTGTCCTGGGTGGCCACGCCGGTCGGGCATTTGTTGGTGTGGCACGACTGCGACTGAATGCAGCCGATGGCGAACATGAAGCCGCGCGCCGAGTTGGCCCAGTCGGCGCCGATGGCCAATACACTGGCAATGTCGAAGGCGCTGACGATCTTGCCGCTGGCGCCGAGTTTGATTTTGTCCCGCAGGTTCAGGCCCACCAGCGTGTTGTGCACGAACAACAGACCTTCGCGCATCGGTACGCCGATGTGGTCGGTGAATTCCACCGGCGCCGCACCCGTGCCGCCTTCCTTGCCATCGACGACGATGAAGTCTGGAAGAATGCCGGTTTCGAGCATGGCCTTGGCGATGCCCATGAATTCCCACGGATGGCCGAGGCAGAACTTGAAACCCACCGGTTTGCCGCCGGACAACTCACGCAGTTGCTGGATGAAATGCATCAGTTCGATCGGCGTGGAAAACGCGCTGTGCCGCGATGGCGAGATGCAGTCTTCACCCATCATGATGCCGCGGGTTTCGGCGATTTCCTTGGTGACTTTGTGCTTGGGCAGAATCCCGCCGTGGCCCGGTTTGGCGCCCTGGCTCATCTTGATTTCGATCATCCGCACTTGCGGCGTCTGCGCTTGTGCGGCGAAGCGTTCCGGGTCGAAGCGGCCGTCAGCGGTGCGGCAACCGAAGTAACCGCTGCCGAGTTCCCAGGTCAGGTCGCCGCCGTTTTCCCGGTGATAGGCGCTGATACTGCCTTCGCCGGTATCGTGGGCGAAGTTGCCGAGTTTGGCGCCCTGGTTCAATGCGCGAATCGCGTTGGCACTCAGGGAACCGAAACTCATGGCCGAGATGTTGAACACCGATGCCGAGTACGGTTGCGTGCACTGCGGGCCGCCGACGATGGTGCGGAAACTGTTCGGATCGCTCAACGGCGCCGGGCGCATCGAATGGCCGATGAACTCGAACCCCGACTGGTAGACGTCAATCAAGGTGCCGAAAGGTTTGTCGGCACTTTCGTTTTTGGCGCGCGAGTAGACCAGCGAACGCTGGGCACGGGAGAAGGGCAGGGCGTCGCTGTCGGATTCGAGCAGGTACTGGCGGATTTCCGGACGAATGCCCTCGACCAGGTAGCGGATGTTGCCCAGGATCGGGTAATTGCGCCGCACTGCGTGGGGGCTTTGCAGCAGGTCGAACAGGCCGATCAGGCTTAGCACGCCGGTGACAGCGGTGATTGGCCAGAGCCAGTCGTGCTGCAGAAACGGCAGGCTGGCGAGGGTGAAAATGACGCACGCGGCAAAGAAGGCGTAGCGGCTCAGGAGTGACAGGCTCATACGGTTTCCCTGGGTTCGGACTCATCTATGACCTGTAGGAGCGAGCTTGCTCGCGATGGTCTTCAACGATAACGCGTGCTGTCTACATGCCCGCGGTGCCTTGGCGTTTTTCGCGAGCAAGCTCGCTCCTACAGTTTTCAATCAGGCATTCTGCGCCTGGAGAAAAATTGAAAACAGCTCGGACTGGGACTTGATCCCCAGTTTGCTGTACATGTGTTTCTTATGGACTTTCACGGTTTCGACAGAGATTTCCAGCTTGCGGGCGATTTCTTTGCTGGAGCAACCGCTGAGCATCAAACGCCCGACGTCCAGCTCCCGGGCGGTCAATTGCGCGCCTTTGAGTTGTTGCACCGATGCTTCCAGCTGCACCCGCCAGTCGCCTTGAACCGGCGCCGGCGCGAGGGCCACGACTTCGTTGATTTCGTAGGGCAGGCGCTGGCGCAACAAGCCAACCACCCACGGCTGGATCAACGACAGCAGCGCAATCTGCTGACCGCTGAAGCGCTGCTTGCTGCCCAGCGACAGGCACAGCGTGCGGTCGCCTTCGAGCTGGCAATTAAACTGGATTTCATCGGCCACCACATTCACACGAAAGTATCGTTGATAGTACTCAGTGAGTTCGAAGTGCTCCGGCGCCACTTCCGACAGGCGATAAAGCCCGGTGCGCGACTGCTCGCGACAGGCGATGTAGAACGGGTCGAGCAGGTACAAGCCGCGCAGATAATCCTGGAACAATTGATCGGGAGTGCCGTCCGCGCCGGGGCATTCGGCGAACACTAGCGGGTGCTGATCGGCGCTGAAAAGCAGCGCCACCCAGCTGTCGAAGGTCACGTATTGATCCAGCAGACGAACGAGTTGCGTCCAGAAATTCGGCTTGTCCAGCGCGTCGATCAGTTGCCCGACCGACCGGTGCCAGGCGATGTCGTCTAACGAGAGTGTCATGGCTCTACCCCTATCGGGTTACCCCGGCCGCGTGATTCCCTGGCCGGTTGCTTGCTGCGCATACTGGCGCACAGACACCGACCGGGCAATCTTTCTGCGGCCCGGGCATCACAACAAGGAATACCCATGAAGGTCGAACTCGCCCAATTGGCCGGCCGTGACAACCACACGGCTTACAACCTCGAACGCGCTGTGGCGGCGATTGCTGCCTGCGCGGCCGACACCCAGCTGATCATGTTTCCGGAAAGCCACTTGATGGGCTTTCCGTCGGCCGAGACAGTTGCTCAGGTCTCTGAACCGCTGACCGGCCCGACCGTCACTGCGATTGTCACTGCAGCGCGCGAGCGCAATATCGCAGTGGTGATCGGCATGGCCGAGAACGACAACGGTCGTTTTTACAACACCACGCTGCTGATTACTCCGGAAGGCATCGCGCTGAAATATCGCAAGACGCACCTGTGGGCGTCGGATCGCGGCGTCGTCGAGGCCGGCGACCGTTACGCCACGTGCCTGTGGAACGGTGTGCGGGTCGGGCTGCTGATTTGCTACGACATTGAATTCCCCGAAAGCGCCCGTGCCTTGGCGCAACTGGGTGCCGAAGTGCTGCTGGTGACCAACGGCAACATGGACCCTTACGGCCCCACGCACCGCACCGCCATCATGGCCCGCGCCCAGGAAAACCAGGCGTTTGCGCTGATGGTCAACCGGGTGGAAGCGGGCGACGGTGGGTTGTTGTTTGCTGGTGGCAGTGCGTTGGTGAATCCCCTTGGCAGCTTGCTGTTCGAAGCCGGGCGGGAGGAGGGGCAGTTTGCGGTCGAGCTGGACCTGAACCAGCTGACGGCGGCGCGCCAGGATTATCGGTACCTGGATGACCAGCGGCTGAAGTTGCCTGGGGAGATGGTTGAGCATGCCTGTGGATTGCGCGAGCTGCTGATTCCCCAACGCTGAAAAGATCGCAGCCATCGGCAGCTCCTGCGCCGAACTCGATTGCCGTAGGAGCTGCCGCAGGCTGCGATCTTTTCACTGCTGCGCAACTCCCTGACTGACCTGAAAAAAAGCAACACCGAACCCAGCTCTGCCATAAATCCAATAAAATTTCGGAGTAGTCGCTCATGGCTCGTTTGCAACGCACCCTGTCATTAGGGTCGGTGGTGCTGTTTGGCATCGCCTACATGACACCGATCATCGTGCTCGGCACGTTCGGCATCCTCGCCCAATCCACCGCCGGCATGGTGCCGGCCGCGTACCTTGCGGCATTGGTGGCGATGTTTTTCACCGCCATGAGTTACGGCCGAATGGCCTCGGCATTTCCCGTTGCCGGCTCGGCGTACAGTTATGTGCGCAAGGCCATCAGCCCGAAACTCGGCTTCATCGCCGGTTGGGCGGTGTTGCTCGATTACCTGTTCCTGCCGATGGCCATCTGGCTGATCGGCGCGGCGTACCTCAACTCTGCGTTCCCCGCGGTGCCGCAGTGGATCTGGGTGCTGGCGTTCATCGGCATCACCAGCGCAATCAATATCGTCGGCCTGAAACTGGCCAACGGCATCAACGCCTTGCTGATGCTGGTGCAGTTTCTGGTGCTGATTGCCTTTGTCGCGCTGTGCGTTCACTACGTCGGCGGCGATGCCAGCACGCCGTTGTGGTCGGTCAAGCCGTTCTTCAACGGTGACATGCAGATGCCGCTGATCATGAGCGGTGCCGCCATCGCCTGTTATTCATTCCTCGGTTTCGACGCCGTGAGTACCCTGACCGAAGAAACCCGCGACCCGCGCCGCACCATCCCGCGAGCGATCATGCTGATCACCCTGATTGGCGGGCTGATCTTTGTCGGCGTGTCGTACTTCGTACAGATCGCGCATCCGTCGTTGCAGTTCGACAGCGTCGACTCGGCAGCTTATGAAATAGCGCGCAACATCGGTGGCGACCTGTTTGTGTCGATCTTCCTGATCGGCTTGATTGTCGGTCAGTTCGCCTCGGGGCTGTCCGCTCAGGCCAGTGGTTCGCGGCTGCTCTACGCCATGGGTCGCGACGGTGTGTTGCCGAAAGCGTTTTTCGGAACCTTGCACGAGCGCTTCGGAACGCCGATCAACAGCATTCTGTTGTGCGCCGTCGTCGCGTTGCTGGCACTGAAACTGGACGTCACCACCTCGACCTCGTTCATCAACTTTGGCGCGTTCCTGGCGTTCAGTCTGGTGAATTTGTCGGTGATTTTTCACTACTGGACTGGCGGTGAGAAGAAAGGGTTGCGTGAATTCGTGCTGTTCCTGTTATTCCCGTTCATTGGCCTGGCGGCCGATTTGTGGCTGATGGTCAGCCTCGATCATCTGGCGATTTATCTGGGCCTGAGCTGGCTGGCGATTGGCGTGGTCTACCTGGCATTGCTGACCGGTGGATTCCGTCGCCAGCCGCCGGAGATGGATTTTCAGGAAGCCACCTGAGAGACGCCAAACCCCGTAGGAGCTGCCGAAGGCTGCGATCTTTTTAGAAGATCAAAAGATCGCAGCCTTCGGCAGCTCCTACGCTGGTGTGTTCAGGTGGCGGGTTTTGTCTGGTGTATCGGCAACACGATGCGAAAGGTGCTGCCAACCCCCACTTCACTCACCACCGAAATGTCCCCCCGATGTTTCTTCACGATGCCATAAGACAGCGACAAACCCAGCCCCGTCCCCTGGCCCACCGGTTTGGTGGTAAAGAACGGGTCGAAAATTTTCTGCAGACTCTGCGGCGAGATGCCGGTGCCGGTGTCGGCGACTTCTATCCACACAGTTTCCCCCTCAACGCCGGTGCGCAGGGTCAAGGTGCCACGCTCCGGGCCGATCGCCTGGGAGGCGTTGACGATCAGGTTCATGATCACCTGGTTGATTTGCGAGGGCAGGCATTCGATGTCGGGCAGCGCCTGATAGTCCTTAACCACATCGGCCTTGTATTTCAGTTCATTGGCCACGATGTTCAGCGTCGATTCAATGCCCTGTTGCAAATTCGCCCACTGCCATTCCTGGCTGGAGTCCACCCGCGAGAAATCCTTGAGGTCTTTGACGATCTGCCCGACCCGGCTGATGCCGTCCTTGGACTCCTTGATCAGCAGCGGAATGTCATCGCGCAGGAATTCCAGTTCGACCCGTTCACGAAGCTGCTGCAAGCGCTCGACCAGCTCACTGGAGCCAATCGCTTCTTCCGCATCCCGATAGGCATCGAGCATTTCCTGCAACTGCTTGAAGTAACCCTCGAGCGTGCCGAGGTTGGAGGAAATGAAGCCAATGGGGTTGTTGATTTCATGGGCCACGCCAGCCGCCAGTTGTCCCAGTGACGCGAGTTTTTCCGATTGCACCAGTTGCGATTCAAGCTGCCGGCGTTCGTCGATTTCCCGCTGCAACGCCTCGCTGGCCTGTCTGAATTGCGTAGTCCGTTGGTCCACCAGATGCTCCAGATGACTCATCTGCACAGAGGCCCGTTCGGTCATGTCCCATTTGGTCAGCAGGGTGTTGGCCATCTGCTGGACTTCGATATTGTCGAAGGGTTTTTTCAGGATCAGCAGCCGGTCATGGGCCTGTAACCGGTCGAGCAATTCGTCCCAGGAATAATCGGAGTAAGCGGTGCACACCACCACTTGCAGGCGCGGGTCCTCCAGCCATAAATGTTCGATGGTCTTCGCGCCGTCCCAGCCTTCCGGCATGCGCATGTCGACGAAGGCCAACGCGTAAGGACGCGTTGCCTGCAAAGCGCTTTTGAGTTTGCCCAGCCCCTCTTGCCCGCCATACGCGGAATCCAGCTCGAAGACGACGCGGGAGGGTTTCACTGCACTGCCGAACAATGTCGCTTCCATCTCATCCAGTTCGACGCTCTGCACCGGAACCGGCGTGAGGATCTTGCGGAAATCCACGTGTATGGACGGTGTGTCATCGATCAGCAGGATTCGTCGATTGGTCAGCCCGCTCATGCTTCCTCCGGAACCGTCGTCAGCGGGATTTGCAGGGTGAACTGCGCGCCCTTGCCTGGCCCGTCGCTGTGGGCGGTGAGGTGGCCGTTCATTTCGATGGCGGCCAGGGCGCAGCTGTGCAGGCCGAAGCCGTGACCTTCCTTGCGTGTGGTAAAACCGTGGGCAAAAATGCGCGTCATGTTTTCCGCAGGGATGCCTTCGCCGTCGTCCTTGACGCTGACTTGCAGCGTCGTGTCGTCGACGATTCTGACCCCGAGGGTCATTTGTCGCGGGCGGTTGCTCAGGTCGGACATGGCGTACTTGGCGTTGCTGATCAGGTTGATCAGGATCAGCAGCAACCGGTGCTTGTCGCCCATGACCTGCGGCACTTCGGCATAGTCCTTGACCACCGTGACGTGATGCCGGGTCAGCGCCCCCGAATTCATACGCAGGGCGTCCTCGAGCAATTCGCTGATGTGCAGCGGCTCCATCAGGCTGTTCGCGCCCGCGTAGGATTGCTGGGTAGCGACGATGTCCTTGATGTGGTCGACACTCTTACTCAACTGCGCGAGTTCGTCGGTCATGCCTTGCTGTTCAATCGCGATGGCTTCGACCAGTTGATTCAGATAACCGGGCAGCAACTTGCCTTTCTCGTCCTGCGTCAGAAACTTGCCGAGATCACCCGGGTGTTCGTTGATCAGTTGCATCGCCTTGCCCAACCCCTGGGCCTTGCTGGCGCGCAGTTTGCGCGAAACCAGATCGGCTGAAATGTTGACGCTGTTGAGCACGTTGCCAACGTTGTGCAGCACATTGGTGGCGATCTCGGCCATGCCGGCCTGACGTGCGGTGTCGAGCAATTCACTTTGGGTGTCCCGGAGTTCGCGGGTGCGCTCTTCGACCCTGAGTTCCAGATCGTCATTGGCCGTTTGCAGCGCCTTGTTGACGCGCTGGATCACGGTGAAACTGCGCATCAGGTGAATCGCCAGGTACACCAGCAGCAGGACCAGCAGCACCGAAAACACCAGCATGTAAAAGTGATAGCGCTGGTCGACCGCGTTGGCCTGTTGCTGGTCGGAGTTCAACAGGCTGGTAATGTCGTCCAGGCGCTCGGCAACGGGAATGGCTTCGATGTTTTCCAGCAAGCGGTTGACCACCGGCTGCTCACGCAGGATCAGTGAAATGTGGTTGCTGAGAATGTCGATAGGGCTGTGAAACTGCTCAGGCAGTCGCAGTTTGTTGACCTGCATTTTGTTAAGGCCCACCAGAATGTCCGCGGCCTTGTCGTCGGAAGTGACCTGGGCAAACTCGAGGCTGCTCAGCAGCAAATCGTAAGTGTCGGTGGCGATGTTTTGCAGTTGCAGTTTGTCGCCGTCGACCAACTGAGCCAATTGCTCCTGAATGTCGTCCTCGGCGGTTGGCAGGAAGGCCATTGAGTTGCGCAGCACGGCGTTGTGCGACTTGAATTGCTCTACCAGCCGGGTCTTTTCCTTGATAGCGGTGAGGTACGCGTCATGGCCGGCACGCCAGACCGGCGAATCGTTGCGGCCGTGATTCGATACCATGGTGTCGAACCGTTCCCACAGTCGGGTCATCTCGGTCAGCGGAGCGACCAGTGGATCGTAGTTGTGGTTGGTGGAGACCCTGGCCTTGAGAATTTCGGTTTCCCACTGCGCATTCAGCTGTTTGATCCGGCCGATCAGGTCTCGGGATTCGGCGTAGGTCGAGGTCTGGCTGGAGCTCGATTTGAGATAAAGGAACAGCAGCGTCGAAGCGAGCAACACAGCGACGATGCCCAGCAATGCGAGATTGCGGCGATTGGACATTCTCATAAGGGTTTGCCGCCCCATTCACCCGTCAGGGTCTTGAGGAATTTGATGATCAGGGTTTTGTCCTCGGTGGACGGAATGCGCCCCAGCTGGAACTTGAACATGACGTCTACCGCTTCTTCGAGGGTGCCGGCCGATGCATCGTGAAAGTACGGCGCGGTGACGGCGACGTTGCGCAGGCTCGGCACCTTGAATACGTTGCGGTCTTCTTCATCGCGGGTCACCAGATAACGCCCCAGGTCGGAATCGGTCGGGTTGCCACGTTCCTTGAAGTAGTCGCCCATCACGCCGAACTTCTGGAACATGTTGCCGCCGATATTCACGCCTTGATGGCAGGCAATGCAGCCATAGTCCTTGAAGCGCTGGTAACCGTATTTTTCCTCCCGGGTGAGGATCGCGGTGTCCCCTTGCAAGTATTGGTCGAAGCGCGAGTTGGCAGTGATCAACGTGCGCTCGTAGCTGGCCAGCGCATTCTGCACAGTGTTCATGGTCACGCCGTCCGGGTAGGCGTCGGCGAACGAGGCACGATAAACCGGGTCGGCGGTCAGCACCTTCACTACGTGTTGCCAGTTGCTGCCCATCTCGCTGGGGCTTGTCACCACTTCATGGATCTGCGCTTCCAGGGTGTCGGCGCGACCATTCCAGAATTGCAGAAAGTTCAGGCTGGCGTTGAACACGCTGGGGGTATTGATCGCCACCGGAAGACCGGCGAAACCGATGGAAAAGGCCTTGTTGTCGGCACCTCCCTGTTCAAGATGATGGCAACTGGCACACGACAGCGTGTTGTTGACCGACAGGCGCGGTTCATTGAACAACTGCCGACCGAGCTCGACTCGCCGCGGATCTTGTCCGGGCACCGCAGGCAGTGGTTTGAGCGGCTCGTTCAGCGGCACCGCAGCGGCATGCAGGCAGAACCCGAGCAGCAACGGCAGGAGCAAACGGTGAAAGGACAGCGACATCTGATGATTCCCTGGCGGATAGCCCGTGTGGCGTTGCGTATCGTTCACGTGGCAGCCGATGGAGCGGGCTTGACCGACTCCAGATACTGGACGAAGGCGTCTGGTGCGACGGGTTTACTGAAGTAGTAACCCTGGCCTTCCTCGCATTGATGAGCCTCGAGGAAATTCAGTTGCTCGAGGGTTTCCACCCCTTCGGCGATGATGGTCAGTTTCAGGCTCCGGCCGAGGCTGATGATGGCGCTGACCAGGGCGGCCGCATTGCTGTCGCTGCTCAGTCCGCGAATGAACGACTGATCGATTTTCAGCACATCGATAGGGAAACGCTGCAGATAACTCAGGCTGGAATAACCGGTGCCGAAGTCATCGATGGCCAGCCGCACGCCCAGTGCCTTGAGGCGGTTGAGGGAGGTGACGGTGGCATCGATGTTTTGCATCAACACGCCTTCAGTGATTTCCAGTTCCAGCAAGTCGGGGTCCAGGCCGGTTTGTTCCAGGATCTGCTCGATGCCGTCGACGAAGTCGCGTTGACGGAAATCGAGGGCCGACATGTTCACTGACATGCGGATGTCCCCGATGCCCGCCGCCTGCCAGGCACGGGCCTGCTGGCAGGCCTCGGCCAGCACCCATTTGCTCAATGGCACGATCAGTCCGCTGTCTTCGGCAACGCTGATGAATTCCGAGGGATAGACCAAGCCGTTCCCCGGTTTTTGCCAGCGAATCAACGCCTCGGCGCCGACCACCTGGCCACTGGTCAGGTCGACTTTGGGTTGGTAATGCAGCACGAATTCATGACGCTCCAGCGCCAGGCGGATGCCAGTCTCGATGCTTTGCAGATCCCGGGCGCGCTGGTTCATTTCATCGATGAAAAAGCTGAAATCATTCGGCCCGGTTTCCTTGACGTTGCGCATGGCGGTTTCGGCTTTTTTGATCAGCTCGATGGCATCCAGACCGTCATCGGGGTAAATGCTGATGCCCAGACTCGCGGTCACGCTAAGGTCGTGGCCGGCGATGTGCTGGGGCGCGCGAATCGCGCCCAATAGTTTTTCAGCGATACCCCGGGTCTGCTGGGGGTGGCGGATATCGGCGAGGATCACCACGAACTCGTCGGAGCCGTAGCGAAATACCGAGTCGGACTCACGCACCGTGGCCACCAGATTGCGGCCCACCTGCTTGAGCATCTCGTCACCGGCCGGATGGCCAAGAGCGTTATTAATGCGCTTGAAGCGGTCCAGCCCCAGAAACATCACCGCCAGTTGCTTGTCATGGCGCCGGGACAATGCCAGCGACTGGTTCAACCGGTCCCCCAGCAACGTGCTGTTGGGCAATTCGGTCAGCACGTCGTACTGCAACAGATGCGACACCTTGAGCAACTCGTGGACCCGCGCTTCGATGGTTTGCTCCAGGCTCAGCACTTTCATCGCCGCGTCCTGAGCCATCTGCCATTTCCAGGTCAGGGCACTGGCCATCTGGCGGATTTCCAGGCTGTCGAAGGGTTTCTTCAACACCAGCAACTGGTCGCCGAATTCCAGCCGTTCAGCCATGGCTTCCCAGGTGTAATCCGAATACGCGGTGCACAAGGCGATTTGCAGGTGCGGGTCGGCTTGCCACAGCTGTTCGATGGTCTCAAGTCCGTCCCAGCCCGGCGGCATGCGCATGTCAGTGAACACCAAGGCGTAGGGGCGGCCTTCGGCCAGCGCGCGCTTGACCAGTTCAAGGGCTTCCTGACCCTGATAGGCCGAGTCGAGCTGGAAGGTCAGCCGGTCAACCGGCTGCGTGCCGAACAGCGCTGATTCGGTGCCGGCCAGGGACTGTTCACTTTCGGTTTCGGGACCGAGAATCTTGCGAAAATCCTCATGAATCGAAGGCGTGTCGTCGATGATCAGGATGCGCCGATTGGTCCGCACGAAAGGCACTTTCATCCTTTGTCCTCCGTGGACCGTGGCGGGTTGTCCCGGATCGGCCCGATGTCGTGGCTCGGTGGCGCGATGGTCCCGGCTTTGAGCAACGCGGCGGCCTGCTGGCTGCTGACCGCTTTGCTGAAGTAGTAACCCTGGGCGTTCATCGGCGACCCGGTGGCCATCAATGAGCTGCGCTGTTCCTGGGTTTCGACCCCTTCGGCGATGATGCCGATGCCGACATCCCGGGCGAAGTTGATGATGGCGCGCAAGGTGTTGGCACTGGCCGGGTCACGAGCGGCCGTGTCGATGAAGGCTTGCGCGAGTTTCAGGTGATTGACCTGATAGGTCTTGAGGTAATCGAACGACGAATACTCGGTGCCGAAGTCATCGATGGCGATTTTCACCCCCAGTTCCCGCAGGCGTGGCAGCACATCGTTGTGGGTCCATTTGGTCTGGGCCAGGGTCGCTTCGGTGACGTCGAATCGCAGGTCTGCGGCTTGCAGTTCCCAGCGAGCAGTGGTGCGCAGCACGTCGTAAATCAGCTCCGGCCCGCTCTTGAGTTGGGCCAGAGACAGCTTGATCGCAATCACCGGTGGCGCGACACCCTCATCACGCCACTGACGCATCTGCCGGCAGGCGCGATCCAGCACCCAATGACCAAGGGCGATGATCGTGCCGGTCTTCTCGGCGGCGGGCAGGAACGTGGAGGCGTCGAGCAAACCGCGCTCAGGGTGATTCCAGGTGACCACTGCTTCCATGCCGAGAATTTTGCCGCTGCTCAGGTCCACTTCCGGCCAGTAGTGCAGTTCGAGTTCATCGTGTTCGACGGCCGTTCTCAGTTCGCTGGCGATGGTCATGCGTTCGACCACCTCCTGGTTGATCTCGTCGGAATGGAAGTGGTACTGGTTGCGGCCCTTTTCCTTGGAGCGATACAGCGCCATGTCGGCCTGGGTCAACAGGCCGTCGGCACTGGTGCTGACTGCGCTGTAACTGCTGATGCCGATGCTGACCGAGACGCGTACGTCGTTGCCGCCCAAGGCGTAGGGCAGCACCAGGGCATCGCGGACTTTGGCGGCGAGGGCGGCGGAGTGGGTCGGGTCGCTGACGTCCAGTTGCAGAATCGCGAACTCGTCGCCACCGAGGCGGGCCACCACGTCGTTTTCGCGCACGCAAGCCTTGATGCGCCGGGCAACTTCTTGCAACAGCAGGTCGCCCACCGGGTGGCCGAGGGTGTCGTTGATGCGTTTGAAGTGGTCCAGGTCCAGGTAAAAGATGGCAAACGCCGTCGCCCCGCGACGTGCTGCGGCGAACGCCTGGTGCAGGCGTTCGATCAGCGTCGCGCGATTGGCGAGGCCGGTCAGCCCGTCGGTACGTGCCAGCAGGGCGATTTTTTCCTCGGCCAGTTTGCGTTCGGTGACGTCAATGATGATGCCTTCGACTTCCAGCAGACGGCCTTCGTCGTCGCGCACCGGGATGTAACGGTTTTCCACCCAGCGCCAGGCACCGTTGGCGGTGCGCATGCGGAATTCGATGGACGCGCCCGCCGCATGGCGGTCCAGCACCCGGGCCATGGCGGTGTCGACCTTCGCTTGATCCTCGGGATGGATCAGTTCCTGCGCCCAGTTGGCCGAGGCTACAAGGTTCGCGGCAATGTGACCGTATTTGGTGATGTTGTGCGAGATGTACATCAGTGGAAAAGACGGTTCGCCCCGTAGCCGGTACAGAATGGTCGGGCTGTTCTGCACGATGATGTTGGCATCCGACAGCTCGCGGGTACGCTCCTCGACCGCGTGTTCGAGCAGCGACATTTTCAGCGCAGCGTCTTCGGTCATTTGCCACTTGGCGGTCAGGGCGCTGGCCATCTGGCGGATCTCGATGGCATCGAAGGGCTTCTTCAGGATCAGCAGGCGATCGCCCAGCTCCAGGCGCTCGTCGATGTCTTCCCAGGAATAGTCCGAATAAGCGGTGCACAGCGCCACTTGCAGTTTCGGGTCGACCTGCCACAGCCGTTCGATGGTTTCCAGGCCGTCCCAGCCCGGTGGCATGCGCATGTCGATGAACGCCATCGCGTAGGGCAGGTCGTTGGCCAATGCGGTCTCGACCTTGTCCAGCGCTTCGAGGCCCTGAAACGCCGAGTCGAGGACGAAACTCTGCAGCCTTGTCGCTGCCGGGGTGCCGAACAGGGCGCTTTCAGCGCGGATCAGGCTGTCGTTATCGGAGCAGGGCGGACTGAGGATCTTGTGGAAGTCCTCGTGAATCGAGTTGGTGTCGTCGACGATCAGAATCCGCCGGTTGGTCCGTGCCAGCAGCGTATTCATCGACAAATGCCGGTATCGGCAGCGGTTTGGTGCACAGTGCTCATAAGGGGCATCCTTTTCCCTGACCACCAGACCGTACGTTCTGATGATGGATCCGAGTGATGTGAGCATAGTCGCCCGCAGGTGACTTCGCGTCGCGGACTGAAACGAATGATTACGGCGGCGCACCAAAAACCATCTAGCCTGTAGCTCAGGATGACGCTGTACCGCTCCGTTTGAGGTTACGCCATGGAAGAGCAACTCCCCGCGACACTGCCCCATCAGCCCAAGGTTCTGCTGGTCGATGATGAGGAATCGATCCTCAACAGCTTGCGCCGCCTGTTGCGCGGCCAGCCTTACGAAGTGTTGCTGGCGACCAGTGGCGCCCAGGCCCTGGAAATCATGGCGCAGCAGCCCGTCGACCTGGTGATGAGCGATGCGCGCATGCCCAATATGGACGGCGCCTCGCTGCTTTGCGAGATCCACAAGAAATATCCGACGACCACCCGGATTCTGCTGACCGGTTATGCAGACCTGCCGACGATCATCAAAGCCATCAACGAAGGGCAGATTCACCGCTACATCAGCAAACCCTGGAACGACGAGGAAATGCTCCTGACCTTGCGCCAGGCCCTGGCTCACCAGCATTCCGAGCGCGAACGCCAACGCCTGCTGCTCCTGACGCGGCAGCAGAACGACCAGCTGAAATCGCTCAACAGCACGCTGGAAAAGCACGTCGCGGCGCGCACCTGCGAGCTCCAGCAAACCGCTGACATGCTCGACCTGGCCTACGAAGAGCTCAAGCACAGCTACGTCACCGGCACCGAGGTGTTCTCGTTGCTGGCCAACCTGCGCCTGCCGCCGGCCAAACAGACCAATCGCCAGATCATCGAACTGGTGCGGGTCTACTGCAAACGCCATGAACTGGATGAAGGCACCTGCCGCGACCTGACCATGGCGGCGGCGCTCTACAACATCGGCAAGTTGAGCTGGACCGACAGCATGATGAACGCGCCCTCGGACCTGCTGCACCACAACGAACGCGAGCGTTATCGCGGATATCCAAAGCAGAGTGAATCGCTGTTGATGACGCTGGATCCGATGAAGGATGCCGCACGTCTGATCCTGCACCATCAGGAACGCTGGGACGGCAGCGGCTTCCCGGACCGGCTCAAGGGCGAGGCGATTCCGTTCGGTTCGCGGTTGCTGAAACTGGCGGTGGACTTCATCGAATTGCAGCGCGGCTTGATCCTTGAACGGCAGATGAACAGCGACGAAGCGCTGGTGTATATCCGCAGTTATGCCGGGCGGCTTTACGACCCGGACATGGTGGAAGATTTCGTTCAGGTGTGTGCCGCGTACCTGAGCGATGTGTCGTTGGCCGATCCATCGGTCAAGGTCATGACCACCCGCGAGGTAACGGCGGGAATGGTGCTGGCGCGCAACCTCAATGCCGACAACGGCATGTTGTTGCTCAATGCCGGCAAGGTGCTGAACGCACCGCTGGTGGAGAAACTGATCGCGTTTGAAGCGATGGAAGGGGCGAAATACAGCATCTTTGTGAAGGTGCCGGAAGGAGAGGGTGCGATTCTCGAGGCCGGTTAGCGGTCCCTATCGCTGCACTGTTCTCCTGTAGGAGCGAGCTTGCTCGCGATGTGCGTGAGAACGCTACGGGGTGCCAGGTTTACAGCGTTATCGTTGACGACCATCGCGAGCAAGCTCGCTCCTACAAGGGGCGTGACGGCGCACCGACACTCGTGTGATCCTTTCGACCTTTACCCAAGGCCATTGCTGATCCATGACTTCTTCATCCGCCGCCTCACCCCGCCTGATTCGCATCGCCGCCGCCCTGTTGATCGGTCCCGACGGTCGCACCTTGCTGGTCCGCAAGCGCGGTACCGAAGCCTTCATGCAAGCGGGGGGCAAGATTGAAGCCCATGAACAGCCGGTCCACGCCCTGGCCCGTGAACTGGAAGAAGAACTGGGCTTGATCATCGATCCGGCCCACGCCACTTACCTCGGGCAGTTTTCGGCACCGGCCGCCAACGAACCGGGTTTTGTCGTCCAGGCCGAACTATTTCAGCTGACTATCGGCCCAGACGTTTCTCCGGCGGCCGAGATCGAAGCGGTGTGCTGGATCGACCCGGCCACCGATGGCGATGTCCTGTTGGCGCCATTGACACGGGACCTGATCCTGCCGTTTTATCGAGCGTCGCTGATCGCGATCACCTGATCATTTCCGGACCAAGGACTGCCCCATGATCCCGCTTCAAGACTTGCTGATCTTCGCCGCCGCCGCGCTGCTGATGGTGCTGACGCCAGGGCCGAACATGATCTACCTGATCTCCCGTTCGATCTGCCAGGGGCGCAAGGCCGGGGTCACTTCGCTGCTCGGCGTGGTCGGCGGTTTCTTCGTGCACCTGTTCGCCGCCGCAGCGGGTTTGACCGCCGTGTTTCTGGCGGTGCCGATGGCGTATGAAGTGTTGAAGTGGGCGGGCGCGCTGTACCTGGTATGGCTGGCCTGGCAGGCGGTGAAACCGGGGGCGCGTTCACCCTTTGAAGCGCAACAGTTGCCGCCCGACTCGTCGCGAAAACTGATCACCATGGGGTTTCTGACCAGTGCCCTTAACCCGAAAATCGCCGTGTTCTACCTGTCGGTGTTTCCGCAATTCATCACGCCCGAGCACGGTTCGGTGTTCACCCAAAGCATCATCCTCGGCCTGACCCAGATCAGCGTCAGTTTCTGCGTCAACCTGATGATTGCGCTGTTCGCCGCAGGCATTGCCTCCTGGTTCGTCAATAACCCGACCTGGCTGGCAGTGCAGCGTTATTTCATGGGGTTCGTGCTGGCGGCGCTGGCGGTGCGGCTGATGCTTGAGCAACGACGGACCGCCTGACATGTGGATCGAGCCGCTGGTTCCCAGCCATGCCCTGGACTATCGGGCGCTGATGCTTGAAGCCTATGACCTGCACCCGCAGGCGTTTACCTCCAGCGTGCGCGAACGCGCGGCGATGCCGCTGAGTTGGTGGGAATCGCGCCTGAGCAGCCCGCTGGATGTGGTGCTCGGCGCCTTCGAGGACGGGAAGTTGGCGGGCATCGTCGGCCTGGCCTTCGACCCTCGCGAAAAGGCCGGGCACAAGGCGACGCTGTTTGGCATGTATGTGTGCGGCGAGGTCCGCCAGCGCGGGCTCGGTTTTCAGTTAGTCCAGGCCGCTTTGACCGAGGCGCGGGCGCATCCGCGCCTGAGGCTGATCCAGTTGACCGTCACCGCCGGCAATGCAGCGGCGTTCAATCTGTACCAGCGCTGCGGCTTCATCCAGTACGGCCTCGAACCGCTGGCGGTACGGGTGGGCGAGGACTATTTCGACAAGATTCATATGTGGCGCGAGGTCTGACCCCCACCCAGATCCTGTGGGAGCGGGCTTGCCCGCGATAGCGGCCTGTCAGATACATCATTGTTGAATTTGCTATCGCCATCGCGGGCAAGCCCGCTCCCACAGGAAATGTGTGTTGCTAACGAACTGCGCTGACACCGTCGAGGGTGGAGAACGATGTGTCCTTGGCCGTCAGCAAGAAATCGCGCATGTAGGGCGCGTCCAGCATGTCCGCGCGAATCCCGGCATACAGCGTCGCAAATAATCCCTTCTCGCCCAGCCGTTTGGCTTTCACATAGCCCCGTGAACTGTATTCATGCAGTGCCCAATGCGGCATGCCGCAGACGCCGCGACCGCTGGCCACCAGTTGCATCATCATCACCGTCAGCTCCGAGGTGCGGACCTGCGCCGGTTCGATGTCGGCGGGTTCGAGGAAACGGGTGAAGATGTCCAGCCGATCACGTTCCACCGGATAAGTGATCAGGGTTTCCGTGAGCAAATCTTCCGGGACGATGTATGCCTTGCTCGCCAGACGATGCTGGTTGGCCACCGCGAGCATGGCCTCGTACGTGAACAGCGGTACATAAGTGATCCCGGCCAGTTCCAGTGGATCGGACGTCACCACCAAATCCAGATCGCCACGGGCCAGGGCGGGTAATGGCGCAAAAGAGAAACCCGATGCCAGGTCCAGTTCGACTTCCGGCCAGGCATCGCGAAACTGGTCGATGGTCGGCATCAGCCACTGGAAGCAGCTGTGGCACTCGATGGCCATGTGCAAACGCCCGGCGGTGCCACCGGCCAGCCGCGCGATATCACGCTCGGCGCCGCGCAGCAGCGGCAGGGTGGCATCGGCCAGTTGCAGCAGGCGCAGACCGGCGCTGGTGAAACGCACCGGCTTGGTCTTGCGCACGAATAATGGCATGCCCATACGCTCCTCCAGCTCCTTGAACTGATGGGACAGTGCCGACTGCGTCAGGTGCAGACGGTCGGCGGCATCGACCAGGCTGTCGGCTTCGCGCAGGGCGTGCAGGGTCTTCAGGTGGCGGATTTCAAGCACCGGGGGGCTCCATGAGGAAAACTTGTGATCAACACGAAAAGGTTGAGTTTGTCTCATGTTGGTCTGGCTGTCGACAATAGCGCCATCTTTTGAAGGAGCAATTTTCCATGGCACTGGCCCACACACTTGGTTTCCCACGCATCGGCGCGGACCGCGAACTGAAAAAAGCCCTCGAATCCTACTGGAAGGGCGACCTTGATCAGGATGCGCTGAACAGCGTCGGCCGCCAATTGCGTGCCACTCACTGGCAATTGCAGAAGGATGCCGGCATTGACCTGCTGCCGGTCGGCGATTTCGCCTGGTACGACCAGGTGTTGACCCACTCCCTGATGTTCGGCGTGATCCCGCAGCGCTTCGACAGCGCCAATAACGCCAATGGCCTGCCGACCCTCGACACGCTGTTCGCCATGGCCCGTGGCGCCACGGCATCTTGCTGCGGCGGCGATCACGACAAGGCGCAATACGCCCAGGAATTGACCAAGTGGTTCGACACCAACTACCACTACCTGGTCCCGGAATTCAGCGCCGATCAACCCTTCAAGCTGAGCTGGGAACAGCTGTTCGACGAGGTCGACGAAGCCAAAGCCCTCGGCCATAACGTCAAACCGGTGATCATCGGCCCGCTGACTTACCTGTGGCTGGGCAAGGCCAAAGGCAACGACTTCGACAAACTCGACCTGCTCGAACGCCTGCTGCCGATCTACGGTGAAATCCTCGGCCGCCTCGCGGCTCAAGGGGTTGAATGGGTGCAGATCGACGAGCCGATCCTGACCCTCGACCTGCCGCAAGCCTGGAAAAACGCCTTCGAACGCGCTTACCACATCCTCCAATATTCGCCGCTGAAAAAACTCGTGGCGACCTACTTCAGCGGTCTGGAAGACAACCTCGGGCTGGCCGTCGGTTTGCCCGTGCAAGGCTTGCACATCGACGCGGTGAGGGCGCCGGATCAACTCGGGCAAGTGCTGGATCGGCTGCCGACCTACAAGATTCTGTCGGTGGGCCTGGTCAACGGTCGCAACGTCTGGCGCTGCGAACTGGAACCCGTGCTCGCGCAATTGCAGTTCGCCCAGGAACGCTTTGGCGACAACTTGTGGGTCAGCAGTTCCTGCTCGCTGCTGCACAGCCCGGTGGACCTGGAACGCGAAGACAAACTCGACCCGGAACTGAAAAGCTGGCTGGCGTTTGCCGTGCAGAAGTGTGGCGAAATCGCCGTGCTGCGTGACGCCCTCAACGATCCGCAAGCGCCCAAAGTTCAGGCCGCGCTGGCCGAAAGCCGGGCGATCCAGGCCAGTCGCGCCGAGTCGCCGCGTATCCATAAAGCCGAGGTCCAGGCACGCATCGACGCTATCGGTGCAACGGACAGCCAACGTCAATCGCCGTTCGCCAAACGCATCGAACAACAGCGCGCCCGGTTGAAACTGCCGGCCTTCCCGACCACCACCATCGGCTCGTTTCCGCAGACCGGTGCGATCCGTCTCGCGCGTCAGGCGTTCAAGCAAGGCAAGCTGTCGGCCAACGACTACACCGACGCCATGCACAGCGAAATCCGCCACGCGGTGCAAGTCCAGGAACGCCTGGGGCTGGACGTGCTGGTGCACGGTGAAGCCGAACGCAACGACATGGTCGAGTACTTCGCCGAGCAGCTGGACGGTTATGCGTTTACCCGCTTCGGCTGGGTGCAGAGCTACGGTTCGCGTTGCGTGAAACCGGCGATCATTTATGGCGACCTGAGCCGTCCGAACGCGATGACCGTTGACTGGATCACTTACGCGCAGAGCCTCACCGACAAGGTCATGAAAGGCATGCTCACCGGTCCCGTGACCATGCTGATGTGGTCGTTCCCCCGTGAAGATGTCTCGCGCAAAGTCCAGGCCCAGCAGCTGGCGCTGGCGTTGCGTGATGAAGTGGTCGACCTGGAAAACGCCGGCATCAAGATTGTGCAAATCGACGAAGCGGCCTTCCGTGAAGGCTTGCCGCTGCGCCGGGCGCAATGGCAGGAATACCTCGATTGGGCGGTGGAAGCGTTTCGCCTGAGTGCGTCCGGCGTGCGTGATGAAACGCAGATCCACACGCACATGTGCTACAGCGAATTCAACGATGTGATCGAGTCCATCGCGGCCATGGATGCTGATGTGATTACCATCGAAACCTCGCGTTCGGACATGGAATTACTCGAGGCCTTCGAGGCGTTTGATTACCCGAACGACATCGGGCCAGGCGTGTATGACATTCACTCGCCACGGGTGCCGGACACCGCCGAAATCGTCAAGTTGATGAGTAAAGCGGTGCAGCGGATTCCGGCTGAACGCCTGTGGGTCAACCCCGATTGCGGGTTAAAAACCCGGGCGTGGCCGGAAACCGAAGCGGCCTTGATCAACATGGTCGCCGCCGCCCGCCAGCTTCGCAGCCAGTTGGCCTGACACAAACCCTGTGTGGGTATACATCGCGCTCGCTGGTTTGATCGTGCAAATAACTCGCGCCAGCGCCAATTACCTGTGGGAGCGAGCCTGCTCGCGAATACGGATTGTCAGTCTCATTAATGCTGACTGTGCTGGCGCTTTCGCGAGCAGGCTCGCTCCCACATTTACCGGTGATATCTCACGTATCAGAGATGTTCAAAGTGCGGCAACACCACCGACCGTTTGCCGATGTCGGCATAAGGCAAATCGGCATTGTCAGCGTGAGTCAAAAAACGGTGTTCGGGCAGTTTCAAATGAGCTTTCTCGAACTCGATGAAATGGGGCACCGCCTTGGAGTAGTGGAAGTGGGCGTACCACAACAAACCGGCCGGGGTTTTCGTCATGTCCCAGACTTCATACTCCTGCATATAGTCCGTCCGGCCATCCCGGCGCTTGTCGAGCTTTTTGAACGGACTGAATTTATAAGCCTTGACGACTTTTTGAGTGATCAGATCGTCCAGCATTCCATCAGTGGGTTTTTTGCTCAGCAGCGATTGCCGGGTGCGCATGGCGCGCCCGCTGGCGATCAACTCTTGGGCCTTGTCGCGCAGTTGCGTGATCAAAATGTTGTTCGGGGAAAGGGTTTCAATGCCGCGAGCGCGAAGGGCAAGTTCATTCGCTTCTTTGAGCATCATGTCCTCCAGGTCAACGGGAAGCATGCCTTGGGCCGCGTAGGACTGAACCCTGGTTTTATAGCTGTCTTGCATCGCCAGTTTCTGACGGGCTTCGGTCATTAAAGATTCAAGGTTCTTTTGGGCGGGAGCGACCGGCAGTGGTTGTGGATTGCGCAGGCGATACCTGCCGTTGCTCGCGGGCTCCCAGATTTCCCTGTAGCCGCCTTGACCGGTCACAGTGTATTGCACCGGTTGAGTAGCCGACCCAAGGCGCTCTTCTCCGATCAGTAGTTGATCGTTTTCAGTGGTAAACACCTTCCTGCGGATTTCGCCCGGTTGGGGAACTCCCGGTGCGGTAGTCAGTGCCTTGCGTGCCCGCTCCGACATCTTTTCCAGGCTATCAAGGAAGGGGGGCACGGTCTCGAGGTGGAAGTGTTGTGGGTAGCTGGCGGTCCAGGCTTTCATTGCAAGACGGAACTGATCGTATTGCTCGATGCATTCTTGAAGAATCCGGTTGCGTTGCGCCCTGGTCGCGCTGACTTCCGGCAAGCCGATTTGCGCAAACAACGCCCGGTCGACCCCGGTTCTTTTAACCTGCACCTGGCTTTGCAGGAAGACCCAGGACACATCATCGGTGGTGTCATAGCGCGTCACCGTTTCCATCAAGTTGCCCGTCCTCAAGTTGAGGAGGTTGGCATCGCTCAGACGCTTGCTCAAGTCTGTAACTGCTTCGGTGATTTGCGCTTTTTGTGAACTGACGGTGATGCGCTCATACCAGTAGTTGAGGTCACTCATGAGGGATTCGATCGTGTCGAATTCTTTCAGCATTTCCAGGCGCAGCTTGCGAATATCGTTCAGCACACGCAACCGTTCTGCCAGGGGGGATTTCAATATCGAATCAAGGTCATCCGACAGCGCATCGATACGATCCAAAAGAGGCACCACCCGATGATTGGCCAGGTACACCCGATGCTGGGCCCTGTCCGCCATTATCAAGGCACCATTGCTTCGTAACTCCTTGACAGTGGTCTGCTTGTTGCCATGAGTCAGAGGAAATAGTTCAGACAGTGTCTGGAGATGCTTCCTGACGAGCTCGATGTCGCCGATGCAAGCGGCTTCAGTTGCACGCAACAAGCCTGCACGCTGATCTGGAGTGGCCGCGTAGTAGGCCTTCAAAGCGGCGTCTGTGTGTATTACCCGTGCATCCACTTGATCGCCCAGGTTATTGACCTCCATGGTCAGAGCCTGATGTCGGCGATGAGCCTGATCAACCCACCAGCGTGGCAGCCGTTCGCGGATGGCAGCGGGCCACAGGGGATCCAGCGCATTGGCCATGTGCCCGAGCAGGTTGCCGCCGCCGAGTCCACCCCCTTCGAAGGTCGTGCCGTAGACGCCGTACCAGGTGTCCCATTGGCCCGTTTCATCCAGGGCAACCGGTTGCTTGTAGGTTTTGCGACTGTTGCCGGTCAGCCGCCAGTTGCGCGAGTCGCTGCTCCATTCGACCTGGAACACCCGACCCTGACGGACAATGAAATCACCGTCGGCATGCCGGTAGACATTGCGGTAAGCGCCATGGGTCGCCGGTTGCATTGCGCTCAGCGACAGGGGTTTTTCATACTCGTAGCCGGCGAAACGCGCGACCACATGCCGGGCCTGTCGCATGGACGGCGCGTGCAAGGCGGCGGCACTGATGCTCAGCGCCCGAAGCTGGCGGGTGCGTGTCAATGCGCGGGCGCCGGTGCCCAGTGCGGAGGCGATGGCTTCTCCCGGCAACAGATCCATCGCCGCATCAATCAATGACAACAGCACCGAGCCAAGCTCGGCCACGCCGTCTCCCACATCACCGCGCAAAAACGCTGCCGCCGCCTGATTCGCAGCGGTCCAGGCATCGTAAAGGGCGACGGCCGTTCCGATAACAGGCAGCAAGCCGATGGCCATTTTTATGTAGGCAAACGCGCGCGGGCCTTGCAACGCATAGCGCTCCAAATACAACGCATCATTTGAGCGCGACGTACCGCGATGAGCTTCGATCAGGCGCCCTTGGTGCGCATCGAGCAAATGGGCCGCCAGCGACGTGTGGGCGGGCCAGCGCGCGCCGACGCCGATGATGGCGTCGAAGTGTTTGTCCTGGGCGTCACTGATCCGGCTGACGTGCGCCCGCACGTTGCCCTGCAAGGCGCGACCAGCGAGATAATTGATCATCGAGTCTTGCGCGCACAGGTTGAACAGTGCCTTGCGAGCCGCTTCCAGGCTGTCGTAGCGCCGTAAAAACCGGTCATCAGGGCTATCCGGGGTGTACAGCAACGTGACGCCGCTGACCTGTTCCTGGATGAACGTCACACCGGACAGAGTGACCCCGCCTTCGTTCGGCGTGTCCTTGCCACCAACGGTCAGGTAGACCGGCAGTATCGCCACGCGCTTGCCGCCAGCGAGCCAGGCTTGCGGCGTGTCGGCATCGATGGCGATGTTGAGGAGATGCAATTCGTCAGGGCTGATCTGTTTTTGCAGGCGCGCAAACTCGCCCTGCAACTTGAGCATCAGGCGCCACGGTTCGAGCAGGCATTCGCGCCGATGCGCGTTCACAAACGCGGTCTCGTCGGGCGAGCCGGTGTAAGCACGGTGGATCTGTTGTTCGTACGCCTTGGGCAGATCCAGCTCCGGGAGGATCTTGCGCAGGTAGGTCAGGTTGATGCCATTGAGCAGCGTGATCCGTTCCTGGGCCACGGCCGCCGTGACCTCCAGCCGCATGAACACCAGTCGCTGGGAAAACGCGTCCTGCCGAACCGAATGGACATTGTCGATGTTGAGTTGGGCCAGGTCCTCCAGCGACATTTTGCTTTTTTTGGAGCCGGCCACCATCACCGACGTTTCAGTCTTCCCGGTTGGCGTTGCGGTAAAGCGCTTTTCCCAGGCGACTGAATCGGGCAGTTCCAGTTGCACGGCGAAATCGCCCTTGATGTTGAAGTCTTCGCGCAGTCGGGCATGCAAGTGTCGGCGGGTGAAGTCACTGCGCGGCTCGAGGATGACCGTCATCAACCCGTGACTGCGCAGCATGGCCCCGATGTACGCCTGAACCAGGTGTTTCATCGCGTCGCGTTCGGTCTGTGGCAGTTTGGCCAGCCAGTCCGGACGGTGGATGGCCAGGGCCGAGCTGCGGCTTTGCTCCAGCTCATGCGCGAAAACCAGGCTTCGGGCCGCATTCACCGGAACCTGCAGGGCGGCAAGCGTGCGCTCGCGCAATGCTTCGAGCTGCTCGGCTTGCTGTTTTGGTGGGGCCGTCGCGGCGTTGCGCTGGCGGATTGCGGAGGCCTGATTGTCGAAATTCAGGGTGATCTGATTCAGTGCGTAGTGCAGCGGATCGCCACTGATTTTCTTCAGGTGCAGTGAGAGGTTGTTGTTGTCGGTATCGCTGATTTTGAACAGCTGTCGTTCAAGCGTCTGTCGATTGGCGAACCATTGCAGTCCGCCGCCGATCCCCGGCCAGTAAAGCAACACGCTGTGTGGCGATGAGGCATCCGTCAGCACGTCCGGGTGGGTCATCACAAACGGACCGTCGAGCTCCTGGGTGTTGGCCGAGGACGGCTTGCCGTCCTGCCCGCTCAACGACACGGTCAGGCTGGCCGTTACCTTGTCGGCACCTGCATCGTCGGGGGTGTCGAGCAGCGCCTTCAGCAGGTTCGCTTCTTCATCGCTCAGTTGTTTGAGCGCCCGCTGGATTCCGGCCTCGGCGTGCAGACCGTCCTTGTGGGCTTGTTGCAGCGCGGTGAACTCCCGAGTCGAGATAATGACGTCGAGCGACCGTTCCCCGGAGAGCATGGCAGAAGCGGCCTTTTCGGCGGCGTCCTCGGCAGCTTCCAGTGCCTTTTGCAGATCCTTGAGGGCGTTCAGGGCGTCTTGATCGCCAGACTCGCTTTGCAATGTTTCGAGGCTGGCGCGCTGAGTGTGTGTGGCGGCCTGGCGCTGCACCCAGGGAATATCGGGGTACAGACTGCCGAACAAGGCCAGTTCGTCGCTGTCGCTCTCAGCGGTGCCGATTTCCAACGGTTCCAGACTGGGCGGTGCCGCAAACACCGGGCTGTTGCTGCGCTGCCGATCGATGCTGTCCACGTAGACCATGGCCTGCGGGCCCTGTTCGGCCAGGCCGGGCTTTCCAGTGGAACCGTTGCGCAGGGCCGCCATTTGAGCCATTTGCTGATGGTCCAGCAGGTCGCTCATGCCCGCCGACAAGGGCAGGGCCCGGGGGCTGTAAGCAAAACTCAGGTCAGCGCCGGGCAAGCCAACGGGGACGAGGGACTGTTCACTCAGCCAAGCCTCCATGGCCTTGCGCTCAGCGAAGGCTTTGAGAGTCACCGGCCGACTGGGCAGGTACAGCAAGTGTTCGACCGGGGCAGTGTCGCCGACGCTGATGACCCAGGCGGCGGGAAGCTTCACCCGGCTTTTATTGCTCAGCTCCAACTCCAGTCGTTCGCTTTTGATCGGCTGGTTATCCAGGCGCACAACTGTCGAGGTGGCCTCCATCAGTGCCCACAGGGGTTTCAGTTGTTCGGCATTCAGCGTGCGCTCGGCAAAAGCCCGTTGCGCCGTCGCCTGGAAATGATCGCGGTACAGCTGATAGGCGCGTTCGCGGCGAGACACCGGCGTGCCGGGTGCGCGAGCGTCCCAGTAGGCGTTCCAGCGCTCGCTGATGAATGCCTCGACGTTTAGCGCCTGGAGGCGCGCGAGCAATTGCATCGGCGTGAGGGCGAACAGCGCATGAGACGTGGCCACACCGACGATCCGGCAGCGTTGGTTCAGCGTGGTTTCCAGCTGCGGGTGCTGGAAGACAAACGCAAAGGCATCGGTGAGCAGGACGAAGCGTTCGGAATGTTCATCGGTGGCGCTGAACTGCAATCCGATCCCGGCTGCGTCCAGATCCAGCTGCTGTTTCAGTAGACGCTCAAGCGAATCGCGGGTGGATGGCACGCCGGCGAACAGTTCACGCAAGCCCTCGCTGCACTCGCGCCAACGGGCCGAGGCGCTGTGGCGCAGGCTTTCGTCGTGGTTGTCGGGCAGCGGCGATGAGGGCGCAAAGATAATCGGCACGGAGGTGGGGAGGTCGGCGAGAAGTCTATCGGTCATGGGGACATGGCTCGGTTTAGAGGGAGCGGGGGAGTCCGCTCCGTGATCCCGCCATTTAAGAAAAATCTGGAGACGCGTTGGCACTACATAGTTACCGCACCGACCACTCAGCGAGATTCATCAAACTGTCACGCAACTGTGGCAGCGCGAACGCACAAACTTCATCAGACTCGCGCTCTACTGGGGTTCTGCGTTTCGGTGTTTTTCATGTATGCACGATGGGTTTCGACAGCGGTTTTCCTCGCCGCTTTGTTGTCTGGTTTGCCGTCTTTTGCGGCTTCTCGATGTGATGTCAATGTTGCGACCGAACGGGTCGATCTGGCGCAGGTGAGCCTGGCGTACCAGAGCATCGGTCGTGCTTCGGATCCGGCGTTGTTGCTGGTGATGGGCCTGGGCGGGCAGTTGATTCACTGGCCGGACGAGGTGGTGGTTGCGCTGTGTCAGCAGGGTTTTCGGGTGATCCGTTATGACAATCGCGATGTCGGTCTCTCGACCTGGAGGCAGGCGCCGGTCGAGGCCAATCTGACGTTCGAAGTGTTGCGCTACAAGCTCGGTTTGCCGGTGGCGGCGCCTTATTCGTTGACGGACATGGCCGACGATGCGCTCGGTTTGATGGATGCGTTGCAGGTCGAGCAATTTCACGTGTTGGGCGCGAGCATGGGCGGAATGATCGCTCAGCACATGGCGGCCATGGCGCCGCAACGGGTGGAGAGCCTGACGCTGATCATGACCAGTTCCGGAGCCGAGGGTTTGCCGGCGCCGAGTGCGGCGTTGGTGCAGTTACTGTCGCGGCGCGGGGCACCGAATCGGGAAGTGGCGCTGGAGCAGCAGGCTGATTTGCTGGCGGCGCTGGGCAGTCCTGCGGTGAGTGATGACCGGCAGGCGCTGTTGCAGCAGGCGGCGCAGTCTTATGACCGGGCGTTTAATCCTGAGGGGGTGAAGCGTCAGATCATGGCGATTCTCGCCGAGCCCAGTCGGGTGGCGCTGTTGAACACACTGCGGGTGCCGACGCTGGTGGTGCATGGCACGGCAGATCCGCTGTTGCCGGTGATGCATGGGGTGCATCTGGCGGCGCATATTCGTGGGAGTCAGTTGAAGTTGATTCCGGGGTTGGCGCATCGTTTTCAAGAGGCCTTCAAGGTACCGTTGCTGGCGGCGGTGTTGCCCTATTTGCAGGCGCATCGTGAAGACCCTTCGCATTGGGCGCAGATCGATCCTGCGGTCGAACATAATTTGCTGTAACCCCCCCCTGCATTCTGTGGGAGCTGGCTTGTTAGCGATGGCGGCCTGAAAGCCGACCTGTCTTTTGTGGGTGTACATATCCATTTCTGCGGTAACGGCTGCTTAGGGTTTCGCCCTTACGGCGAGTCCCTTTTGTCAAACGCCACAAAAGGAACCAAAAAGTCTTGCCCCGGCGTCCGGCCCCTCGCTAAAGCTCGGGGTACCCTCGCTCCGGTCCTGCTCCGTGGGCCCGCCGCCATCGGCCATCCATGGCCAAGGGCGGCTAACCCGGCATCCATGCCGGGTTGCCCACTGCGCAGAACCTCCACTCGGCCTTCCGAAGGGGCGGGTAGATCAAAATCAAAAGCGCAAGGCGAGCTAACGCTCGACCTCGTGGTTTGGTTGGGTTCGCCGAAGTTCCCCTGTGGGAGCTGGCTTGCCAGCGATGGCGGCCCGCCAGTCAACCAATTCCCCGCAGATGCACCCGGACCTATTGTGGGAGCGAGCCTGCTCGCGAAGGCGGCCCGCCAGTCAACCAACCTCCCGCAGACGAAACGACCTCCCCCCAAACCCGTTTCCACGGGTGTATCGTTCACTCTTTCCAGCCTGTCCCCAGCCTGCGAGGTGTGTGATGACTACCCCCCTGAAAATCGATTTCGTCAGCGACGTGTCCTGCCCCTGGTGCGTCGTCGGCCTGTACGGTCTGACCCGGGCGCTGGACCTGCTGGGCGATGAGGTCCAGGCCGAGATTCGTTTTCAGCCATTCGAATTGAATCCGAAGATGGGGCCCGAAGGGCAGAACATCACTGAGCACATCACCGAGAAATACGGCTCGACGCCTGAGCAGTCGCAGCAGAATCGCGAGATGATTCGCGCGCGTGGCGCCGAGGTCGGGTTTGCTTTTCGCACCGATGGCAACAGCCGTATTTACAACACCTTCGATGCTCACCGATTGCTGTATTGGGCGGGGCTGGAAGGGTTGCAGTTCAATCTGAAGGAGGCGTTGTTCAAGGCGTATTTCACTGAGGGCGGCAATCCTTCCGATCGCGTTCAGTTGGCGCAGATCGCGCAAGGTGTAGGCCTGGATCGGCAGCGTGCTGAGGCAATTCTGGCCTCGGACGAATTCGCCAAAGAGGTCCGCGAAGAAGAGCAATTGTGGCTTTCACGTGGGGTGAGTTCGGTGCCGACGGTGGTGTTCAACGGGCAGTACGCCGTCAGTGGCGGGCAGCCGGTAGACACCTTTGTCGGGGCGATCCGGCAGATCATGAGCGAAGCCAAGGGCGGAAGAGTCAGCTGATAGCTGGTAGTTGAAGTAAAATATATCAATGTGCCACTATGGGTTTTAGCCGTTGCTGCCGATACAGGCAGCATCGTTTCCAATCATAGGGATTTGATCCATGACACTTCACGCTTTTCGCACCTGGGCTGCGCTCACTCTGCTCGCCTGCCTGACCCTCACCGGCTGCGCCCACGTTCAACCGCCTGTCCCGCTGGATAAACAATTCTGGGATGCCAAAGAGCCGACCATCGGCGTGGCGATCACGGTGGTGCCGGCGCCGGTGCTGGCACTGACCGGTCAACAGGGGATGCTCGATTACGCGATCAACAAGGGCGTCAACAGCAAACTCAGCGACAACGTCGAAAAATGGCAAGTGCGCGATCTGAACACGTTGCCGGATGTGATCGTTGCCAAGCTGCAGGCCAAGGGCTACAAGGTCAAGCGGATCAACGAGCCGGTTGACCTGAATGTCTACAAGCAAACCAGTTTCCGTGAAGGCTATATGGGCCGTGACCTGACGCCGATCAAGGGCGCTTACGGTGTCGACCGTCTGTTGCTGGTCAATGTCTTCGCCACCGGAGCGACTCGCAGCTACTACGGATTCGTACCGACCAGCGTGCCGATGGCGCAGGTGAGCGGGCAGGGCCTGGTGGTCGATCTGGCCGACAACAAACTGCTGTGGTTCAAGCCTTTTGTCGCGGTGCAAGCGGCGCAGGGCGAGTGGGATGAGCCGAGCTACGCCAACCTGTCCAACGCCTTTTATCAGGCGATGGACGCGAGCCGTCAGCAAATGATCACGCCTTTCGAGCAATGAAGCGCTCGATCATGGGGGCCGGTGCGCTGGCCCTGCTGATGCTGGCCGGTTGCGCGCAGAAACCGGCTCCCGATGCCGGTTTCAAATCTCAAAGTGCCGCCACTTATGTCCAGGCTCATGGCCTGAAAGTCGACATGCTGTTGCCGCAGGCGTTTGTCGGCGCAAGCACGGTGATTGATCCCGAAGCGGCGCAGAAAGCGGCTTCGTCGAGTCATAATCTGGTGGCCGGTGCGAATGCGGCAGGGCTGGCCGGTTTGCTGGTGGCGAGCCTGATCAACACGCAGATGGGCAGCGGCAGCTTGCAGCGAGATGCGGAAAAGACTGCGCTCAAGGATTCGCGGCCGATGGCCGACCTGCTCGCTGGCGTGCCGTTGCAGGAACGTTTGCAACGGCGCTATCAACAGGCTTCACAAGTGGCCGGGCTCAAGCAGGGCGAGGGCGCCGTTACCGCGCGTCTGGTGATCGAACCCAAGTTGATGCTGACGGCAGATCGCGGCAGTTTTCTGCTGATCAATCAGGTGCAGGTCCAGGACATTGCGGGTTCGGCGCTGTATCGCATGCGCATTGAAGTCGCCAGCCAGCCGATTCGGCAGTGCGGCAAGCAATGCATCGACGACGGCAGTCTGGATCTGGCGAAGGTCACGGCAGTGCTCGACGAGTGCATCGACGAGTCCATGCGCGTGCTGGCCGCCGACCTGATGCAACCGGCGCCACCGGAGTCCGCGCAGGAAACCTTGCGCTATGTCCTCGATGGCCAGCGCGTGGTCGAGCGCGGTTATCAACTGGCCAACAACGGCAGCTACTGGCGTTATCGCAACCTGTATGGCGCGGTGAAATCCGTGCCGGTGCCGTTTGAAGATGCGCTGACGCAGGCGCAGTTGCAGAAGGTTTACGGGCAGTAATCCGGGAAAGTCAAAAGATCGCAGCCTTCGGCAGCTCCTACGGGTGTACATCTGTAGGAGCTGCCGAAGGCTGCGATCTTTTGCGTTCAGGCCTGGAAGCGCAGCCAGACGGTGACAAGCACCGTCGCCGCGATCAACCACGCCACCGCCGCCACGGCGAGTGAAGCTTCCAGACGCATCCGGTCCACCATCACGTACAACGTCGCGAGATAGATGAAGTACGGAATGATCGACCACATGCCAAACACGATGGTGGTCTTCAGATCCTCCAGCGAGCGCCCCTTGCCGACGATGTAATGCGCGATCAGCGCAAAGGTCGGAAACAGCGGCACCAGGCCGGCGATGTAGTAGTTTTTGGTCTTGGCCAGGGCGGCGAGGATCAACACCACCGCCGCGCCCAGGGTTGCTTTGAGAATCAGGTCCATCAGTGGCTCAGCCCGTACTTCTTCACTTTGTCGAAGAGCGTGGTCTTGGCCATGCCCAGCTCCAGGCTGGCCTGAGTCAGGTTGCCGCCGCTGCGTTGCAAAGCATCGCCGAGGAGATTGCGTTCGAAGGCTTCCACCGCTTCGGCGAAGGCCAGGCCCTGAGTGTTGCCGCTGGCGCCGGTCTTCTTGAAGGCCGGCAGACCGAGGGCATAACGCTCGGCCACGTTGCGCAGTTCGCGCACGTTGCCGGGCCAGTCGTGGCTCATCAGGTTCGACAACGTCTGGTTGTCCAGTTCCGGTACGGCGCGGTCGAAGCGCAGGGACGACTGCTGCAGGAAGTGCTCGAACAGTTGCAGGATGTCTTCGCGACGTTCCCGCAGCGGTGGCAATTCGAGGGTCACCACGTTCAGGCGGTAATACAGGTCGCTGCGGAATTCGCCGGCCTTGCTTGACTCGTCGAGGTCGGATTTGGTGGCCGCGATCACCCGGCAATCCACCGCCACGCTCTGGTTCGAGCCGAGGCGTTCCAGCGTACGTTCCTGCAACACCCGCAGCAGTTTGATCTGCAACGGCAGCGGCATGCTTTCCACTTCGTCGAGGAACAGCGTGCCACCGTCGGCGTGTTCGATCTTGCCGATCCGCCGTTTGCCCGCGCCGGTGAAGGCGTTGGCTTCATGACCGAAGATTTCACTTTCGAACAGGTTCTCCGGCAGGCCACCGCAATTGAGCGCGACAAACTGTTTAGTGTGGCGACGACTGAAATCATGCAGGCAACGCGCGACCAGTTCCTTGCCGGTGCCGGTCTCGCCTTCGATCAGCACGTTGGCCGAGGTGTCGGCGACGTTGGCGATCAGTTCCCGCAAATTCTGCATCGCTGGCGAACGACCGATGATCCGGCCTTCCAGAGAATCCCGTTCTGCCAGTTGCCGGCGCAACGAAGAGACTTCCCGCGCGAGGCTGCGCTGCTCCAGTGCGCGCCGTGCCACGTCCACCAGACGTTCCGGGGAGAAGGGTTTTTCCATGAAGTCGTAGGCGCCTTTTTGCATCGCACCCACGGCCATGGAAATGTCGCCGTGGCCGGTAATCAGCACCACCGGCAGGCTGCGGTCGCGGGCCTTGAGCCGGGTCAGCAACTCGAGACCGTCGATGCCCGGCAAGCGAATGTCGCTGATGACGATGCCGGCAAAATTGTCGCCCACTTTTTCCAGCGCTTCTTCGGCGCTGCCCACGCCCACGCAGGGAATGTCTTCCAGGGTCAGCGCCTGTTGGCAGCCGAGCAGCACATGGGGGTCGTCTTCGACGATCAGCACACTAAGGTCGTTGTTCATATTGGCTCGGCGGGAATAGGGCTTACCAACGGTAAACTGAGGACAAAGGTGGTACCACCGCTGGCCGGGTGCTCGACACCCAGATGCCCGCCGGTGGCGGCGGCCAGGCTGGCGGAAAGGGTCAGGCCGAGGCCCAGGCCTTGTTCACCGGGTTTGGTGGTAAAGAACGGTTCAAACAGATGCTTGCGTGCCTCGGCGTCGATGCCGTGGCCGTTGTCGCGTACGCGCAAACGATATTTGCCATCGAATGCCTCGCCTTCGAGCCACAGTTCCGGCAGGGGCTGGGCCTGCATGGCATCGAGGGCGTTGCCGATCAGGTTGACCAGAATCTGCTCAAGGCGAGTCTGGTCGATCTGCACCTGTACCTCGGCGAAGTCGCGGTGCAGTTGCAGGTGGGCCGTGTCGATCCGCCCGCCGAGCAGTTGCAGCGCGGCGTCCACCGCTTTGCCGAGGCAGGCCTGGCCTTTGTCGTCACCGCGCCGGGCAAAGGAGCGCAGGCTGGCGGTGATGCGGCCCATGCGGTCGATCAGTTCGTTGATGGTCTTGAGGTTGGTGCTGGCGACGTCCAGCTGACCACGCTCCAGAAAGCGCACGGTGTTGCCGGACAAGGTGCGCAGCGCCGCCAGTGGCTGGTTCAATTCGTGGGCGATGCTGGTCGACATCTGGCCGATGGCCGCGAGTTTGCCGGCCTGCACCAGTTCATCCTGGGCGCGGCGCAAGGTCTCTTCGGCCTGCCGGCGTTCGCGGATCTGACCCTTGAGCCGGTCGTTGCTGGCGCGCAGGTCGGTGGTGCGTTCGGTAATCCGACGCTCCAGTTGATTATTGGCTTCCTGCAAGGCTTCGCGGGCGGCGAGGCGGGTGGCAATCACCTTGCGCCGCTCGTTCCAGGCGATCAGCAGAAAGGCAAACAGGGCAAACGCCACGGCCACCAGAATCCCCTGATTGATCGCTTCGCGGCGCAAATCCTGGAGCGGCGTGAGCAGGGTGAAATTCCACGGCGTGTCGCTGAGCGGGCGGGTTTGCGAGAGGTAACTGATGTCCTCTTCGTCGGACTCCACTTCGCTGTTGGCGGGGAAGGTCAGTTTTTCCTCGCCCTCGGCCAGTTTTTCCCGGGCCAGCGGTTGCAGCTCGTTCAGCGGGAACCAGTAGTACTGAAGGCTGCGGGCGAGTTTTTCTTTGGTTTCGTCGCTCAGCGGCACCACCGATTTCAACCGTCGTGCCGGATCGCTGGACAGAATGATGATGCCGTTTTCGTCGCTGACGAAGGCTTCCAGGCGCGCCCGCTGCCAGCGTTCTTCCATGGCTTCGAGGCGTACTTTGACCACCGCGACGCCGATGATCTTGCCTTGTTCTTCCAGGCCGTGGGCCAGGTAATAGCCGGGCTCGCCGTTGGTGCTGCCAATGCCGTAGAAGCGTCCGGGCTGACCGCGCACGGCGTTCTGGAAATAGGCGCGAAAGGACAGGTCTTCACCGAGGTAGCTGTCGACATCGCGCCAGTTGCTGGTGGCCATGACGCGGCCGGTGGTGTCCATCACATAGATAGCCCGACTGCGGCTGCGCCGGTTCAGACCTTCGAGGTATTCATTGACTGCTTGGCGGTGCTCCGGCGACGGGTCAGCCAGCAGCTTCGACACGCCGGATTCGAGTTCCAGCAGGCTGGGCAGGTAGGTGTATTTGCTGATCTCGCTCTCGACGGCGCGGGCGTGCAATTCGAGCTGACGCTGGCCGTTCTCGCTGAGGCTGCGCAGGCCGTAGTGCTCACTGAGCCAGAAGCCGAGGTAACCCAATCCGATCATCAGGGCGATGACCAGCGGTGGCAGGAACAGATGACGGATCAGACGGGGTTTCACGGCGAGTGATGGCGGCGCGGCGCGATAAAGAGTGGGGTCGCATTTCATCACAGATGCCTTGGGTCAACCACAACACAAATCTCGAAACCACCACCGATCCCCTGTAGGAGCGAGCTTGCTCGCGATGGTCGTCAACGATGACGCGTTCATCTGGATGTACGCGGCGTCTTTGCGTTCATCGCGAGCAAGCTCGCTCCTACAGGGGCGGGTGTGTTGCTTTTAGTGCTGCAAAATCTTCTCGAGGAAGTGCTGCGCACGTTCGGAGCGGGCGCTGATGTCGCCGAAGAACTCCTCTTTCTGGCAGTCTTCGATGATTTTGCCCTGGTCCATGAAGATCACCCGATCCGCCACTTTGCGGGCGAAGCCCATTTCGTGGGTCACGCACATCATGGTCATGCCTTCGTGGGCCAGTTGCACCATCACGTCGAGTACTTCGTTGACCATTTCCGGGTCGAGCGCCGAGGTTGGTTCGTCGAACAGCATGACGATCGGGTCCATCGCCAGCGCACGGGCAATTGCCACACGCTGTTGCTGACCACCGGAGAGCTGGCCCGGATGCTTGTGGGCGTGCGCCGAAAGACCCACGCGCTCCAGCAGTTGCAGGCCTTTTTTGGTGGCTTCTTCTTTGCTGCGGCCCAACACCTTGATCTGCGCGATGGTCAGGTTTTCGGTGATGGTCAGGTGCGGGAACAGTTCGAAATGCTGGAACACCATGCCCACCCGCGAACGCAGTTTCGGCAAGTCGGTTTTCGGGTCGGCGATGGACGTGCCATCGACCACCACGTCGCCTTTCTGGAACGGCTCCAGCGCGTTGACGCATTTGATCAGGGTGGATTTGCCGGAGCCGGACGGCCCGCACACCACAATCACTTCGCCTTTTTTGACCTCGGTGCTGCAGTCAGTCAGTACCTGGAAGTCGCCATACCACTTGTTGACATTCTTGATAGAGATCATACGGCAAACCTTTTTTGCAGACGCTTGACCAGCAGCGAGGCGGCAAAGCTGATTGTGAAGTACACGAGCCCTGCGAAGATCAGGAACTCATTGGAGCGACCAATGATGTCGCCACTGGCGCGCGAAGCATTGAGGAAGTCCACCAGGCCCACCGCGTAAACCAGCGAGGTGTCCTGAAACAGGATGATGCTCTGTTGCAGCAGCAGTGGGGTCATCTTGCGAAACGCTTGCGGCAGGATGATCAACCGCATCATCTGGCCGTACGTCATGCCCAGCGCCTGGGCTGCACCCATCTGGCCCTTGGGGATCGACTGCACACCGGCCCGGACGATTTCGCAGAAATACGCCGCTTCGAACATCATGAAGGCCACGATGCATGAGGCGAACGCACCGATCGGTGTGTCTTCGCCGGTGATCCAGCGCAGCACGAACGGCACCGCCAGGTAGAACCAGGTGATGACCAGCAGCAGTGGAATCGAGCGGAAGTAGTTAACGTAGGCGCCGGCGATGTTCGACAGCAGTTTGCTGTGGGACAGGCGCATCAGCGCGAGGATGGTGCCGAGGATGATCCCGCCGACGACGCCCAGCGCCATCAGTTGCAGGGTCATGACCATGCCGTTCCACAAACCCGGCAGGGACGGGATGATGCCCGAGAAGTCGAATTCCATCATTTACCCCCTACGGAGATCAGGCCCGGTACGGCCACTTTCTTCTCGACCAGACGCATCAGCAGCATCAGGCTCATGTTCAGGGTGAAGTAAATCAGGGTTGCCAGGGTGAACGCTTCAAACAGGTTCGCGGAGAACTCGGCGGTCTGCTTGGTCTGTGCGAGCAACTCCATCAGGCCGATCAGCGAGGCGACGGAGGTGTTCTTGAAGACGTTCAGGAATTCCGAGGTCAGCGGCGGAATGATGATCCGGTAAGCCTGGGGCAGCAGCACGTTCCAGTAGATCTGCGGCAGCTTGAAACCCATGGCGCGAGCGGCAGATTCCTGGCCGCGTGGTAGCGCCTGAATGCCGGTGCGCACCTGTTCGCAAACGCGAGCGGTGGTGAACAGGCCCAGGCACACGACAACGCTGAGGAAGGCCGAAGTGGTCGGGTTCAGGTCCTGCTTGTACCAGTCCTGCAGGTTTTGCGGCAGCAGGTCGGGTACCAGGAAGTACCAGATGAACAGCTGCACCAGCAGCGGCACATTACGGAAGAGTTCGACGTAGCAGGTCGCGATGCCCGACACGATGCGATTCGGTACGGTGCGCATGACGCCCAGAATCGAGCCCAGCGTCAGGGCAATGATCCAGGCCACGATGGCGATGGCGATGGTCCAGCCCAAACCGGTGAGGTACCAGTCGAGATAAATCTCGCTGCCCACGCCGGTGGACTTGAAGAACACGGTCCAGTCCCAGTTGTAATTCATAGGGTCTCCCCTCGGATTCGATCGATGTGCAAGTGCCCGCCTGGGGAACTCCGTTCCCGCCCCGATCATAAAGACCGGGCACACACGAGCGGCTCGACAGCCACCGGTTCGAGTGTTTCCAGAAATGCCAGCAGGGAGTGACAACTCCTGAAAGGGCGGGGCCCTCTCAGGAGATAAGGTTAGTCAGAAATCAGGATTTCTTGTCGTCAGCCGCTTTATCGGTCGGATTGGCGATCAGGGCCTTGAGCTCTTCACTCATTTGGAAGTTCAGGTTCAGGCCTTTAGGCGGGATTGGCGACATGAACCATTTTTCGTAGATCTTGTTGATCTCGCCCGACTTGTAAGTCGCAACGATCGCGTCATCTACAGCTTTCTTGAATGGCGCATCGCCTTTGCGGACCATGCAGCCGTAGATTTCGTAGGACTGTGGATCGCCGGTTACTTCCCAGTCGGTCGCCTTTTTGGCTTTTGCCGCTTCACCGGCCAGCAGCGCGTCGTCCATCATGAACGCAACGGCACGACCCGACTCCAGCATCTGGAAGGACTCGCCGTGGTCTTTGGCGGAGATGACGTTCATGCCCATCTGCTTGTCGGCGTTCATCGACTTGAGGAGGCGCTCGGACGTGGTGCCCGCGGTGGTCACGACGTTCTTGCCTTTCAGGTCGTCGAAGTTCTTGTACGTGGAGTCTTTCTTGGAGAGAAGACGCGTACCGATTTCGAAGATGCCGACAGAGAAGTCGACTTGCTGCTGGCGTTCCACGTTGTTGGTGGTGGAGCCGCACTCGACGTCGACGGTGCCGTTCTGCACCAGCGGGATACGGGTTTGCGAGGTGACCAGGTTGTATTTGACCTGGAGGTTCGGCATGTCCAGGTCTTTTTTGATGGCTTCAACGATTTTCAGCTGGATATCGTGGGAGTAGCCAACCGGTTTGCCGGAAGCATCAGCGATATAGGAAAACGGAATGGAAGCGTCGCGATGCCCGAGGGTGATGGTGCCGGACTCTTTGATCTTCTTCAGTGTGCCGGTGAGCTCGGCAGCGAAAACTGGAGTGGTAATCAGAGCGGCAGCAATGGCTGCGCCCAGGATATGGGGAACGATGCGCATCAAATTTTCCTCGACATTGTTTTTTTTATGGAGCCAGTTCATCGGCCCTTTTGTGCTTCGAATGCCTGCTGGCTCCTGAAGGGCCGGCGCAACAGGCATTCGTCCAAGAGTGTAGAGCATGACTCGTGCCAGGCCAGGCGAATAAGATCAAATCATTGATTTATAAGGAAATAAATTATTTGTGAAGTTTTTTATCGCTCGCGTTAATCCGGTTAACCGAATCGACTTGCCCGTCGCGTTCGGAAAACCGAATGAAACCCAGGGTGCACCGAAAACTCCTGTGGGAGCGAGCTTGCTCGCGATGAGGCCGTAAATTCAGCATTTATGTTGCCTGACAAACCGCTATCGCGAGCAAGCTCGCTCCCACAGGGGAACGAGTGTCTATCAGAATGCAGAAAGCCCCTGAATCGTAGTATTCAGGGGCTTTGATTTGAGCCGATGTCTAATCAGGCCGCTTCGATCTTGCTACGGTTCTGCTCGACCTTGCTCAGATAGTCCGCCAGCGTTTGCTGTTCGGCCGGGGTAGTGAACAAGCCCAGCTTGCTGCGGCGCCACAGAATGTCGTGCGCGGTGGTCGCCCACTCTTCGCTGCACAGATAATCCACTTCGCGGGTGTAGAGACCGCCGCCGATGTGGTCGCCCAGGTCGCCAAGGCTTTGCACACCTTCCAGCATGCGCCAGGTGCGGCTGCCGTAAGTGGTGGCCCAGCGGCGGGCAATTTCAGTCGGCACCCAGTCGAACTGATCACGAATGCGCGAGCTCAACGCTTGCGGGGTGGTCATGTCTTCGCCGCCCGGCAGGGTCGCCGTGGCGGTCCAGCTCGGCTTGATATGGGTGAAATACGGTGCCAGTTGCGCCAGCGCCGACTCGGCCAGTTTGCGGTAGGTGGTCAGCTTGCCGCCGAACACCGACAGCAGCGGCGCCTCTTCACCGGTGCCCGACAAGGCCAGGGTGTAGTCGCGGGTGACCGCCGACGGGTTATCGGATTCGTCATTGCACAGCGGACGCACACCGGAGTAACTGTGCAGGATGTCGTCGCGGCTGACCTGCTTCTTGAAGTGGGCATTGACCACTTTCAGCAGGTAATCGGTCTCGCCTTCCGTGATCGCCACGTTCGCCGGATCGCCGGTGTATTCACGGTCGGTGGTGCCGATCAGAGTGAAGTGGTTCAGGTAGGGAATGGTGAACACGATGCGCTGATCTTCGTTCTGCAGAATGTGCGCGTGTTCGCCTTCATACAGTTTCGGCACGATCAGATGGCTACCCTGGATCAGGCGAATGCCGTAAGGCGATTCCATTTTCAGATCGTCACGAATGAACTTGGCGACCCATGGGCCCGCCGCATTCACCAGCGCCTTGGCGCGAATCGAAAACAGGCTGCCGTCGGCGCGTTCCAGGTGCAGGTGCCACAGACCTTTGGTGCGTCGAGCACTGACGCAGCGGGTCTGGGTGTGGACATGGGCGCCGTTCTCGCGGGCGGCCATGGCATTCAGCACCACCAGGCGCGCATCGTCGACCCAGCAATCGGAGTATTCAAAGCCTTTGGTGATTTCGCTTTTCAGCGGGCTGTCCGGACCGAACTTCAGGCTTTTCGAACCGGCGAGTTTTTCCCGTTTGCCCAGGTTGTCGTACAGAAACAATCCTGCGCGGATCATCCAGGCCGGGCGCAGGTGTGGACGGTGGGGCAACACGAAACGCATTTGCTTGACGATGTGCGGCGCCTTGGCCAACAGCACTTCACGTTCGGCGAGGGCTTCACGCACCAGGCGGAATTCGTAATGTTCGAGGTAGCGCAGGCCACCGTGGATCAGCTTGCTGCTGGCCGACGAGGTGTGGCTGGCCAGATCATCCTTTTCGCAAAGGAATACCGAGAGGCCGCGACCGGAGGCGTCCGCTGCGATCCCCACGCCATTGATCCCGCCGCCGATGACGGCGATGTCGTAGACCTCAGCGAGAGGGGGCGTAGGCAAGGTAGAAGTGGGCATCGGCTGGCCTCGGGCTTTTTTAATTTTCGGTATTGGAATTCGAACATTAATGTTCATTTGCGAAAATGGTAGCCCATAAAGCCACCCACAGCCAGTTAACTTCGATTGAAAAAACTCATCGAACGGCGGTTAAAGGAAAATTTCCGAACATTAAATGCAAAAGATCGCAGCCTTCGGCAGCTCCTACCGGGTATGAGTAGACCCGTAGGAGCTGCCGAAGGCTGCGATCTTTAAAGTTGAAAGCCTTAAACGACTTCGAGGCGAATCTTGTGCTGACTCAACAATTGCGCCAACGCCGGCACCGGCGGCTGATCGGTCACCAGACAATCGATCAAACTGATTGGCCCCAAGCGAATCATGGCGTTGCGCCCGAATTTGCTTGAGTCCGCCGCCAGAATCACCTGTCGCGCATTGGCGATGATCGCCTGCGACACCCGGACTTCCTGATAGTCGAAGTCCAGCAGGCTGCCGTCTTCATCAATACCGCTGATGCCCACCAGCGCGAAATCGACCTTGAACTGGTTGATAAAGTCGACACTCGCCTGACCGACCACGCCACCGTCACGCCGCACATTGCCGCCGGTCAGCAGAACGTCGAAGTCGTCCTTGGCGCTGAGCATCGAAGCCACGTGCAGGTTATTGGTGATGATCTTCAGGTGGTTATGATTGAGCAGCGCCCGGGCAATCGATTCCGTCGTTGTGCCGATATTGATGAATAGCGAGGCATGGTCGGGAATCTGCGCAGCGATGGCTTCGCCGATACGCTGTTTTTCATCGCGCATCTGATCGGCGCGCATGGCGTAGGCGGTGTTTTCAACGCTGGAATCATAGGCTGCGCCGCCATGGTAGCGACGCAATAAATTAGCTTCCGCGAGCTGATTGATGTCGCGGCGGATGGTCTGCGGTGTAACGACGAACAGCGTAGCCATTTCCTCGATGCTGACGTAACCGCGTTCGCGGACCAGTTCGAGGATTTGCTGCTGACGGGGAGGCAGATTCATGGGGCGTCCTTTGGGCTGCCGTGCAAAATTTGCCCATGATGCCGGAGGAATCTGCTCCCTGCCAGTTACATACCGATACGCGTCTTCAGCCTGGCTTATTCAGCGCCCTCATGCGGTTCCCAGTCGCGGGTGCGGCTGACGGCTTTTTTCCAGCCGGCGTAGAGTTTTTCCTTCGCGGTTTCGTCCAGAGTCGGCTCGAATTCGCGCTCGATCACCGCCTTACCGCGCAGTTCTTCCAGGCTGCCCCAGAAGCCGCATGCCAGACCGGCCAGGTAGGCCGCGCCGAGTGCGGTGGTTTCGCGCATTTGCGGGCGCTCGACCTGAGTGCCGAGGATGTCGGCCTGGAATTGCATCAGGAAGTTGTTCGCCACCGCGCCGCCATCCACGCGCAGGGCTTTCAGGCGTTCGCCGGAATCCTGCTGCATGGCGTCGAGCACGTCGCGGGTCTGGTAGGCAATCGACTCCAGCGCTGCGCGAATAATGTGATCCACGCGTACGCCGCGAGTCAGGCCGAACAGGGCGCCACGGGCATACGGGTCCCAATAGGGAGCGCCCAGACCGGTGAACGCCGGCACCAGGTACACGCCGTTGCTGTCCTTGACCTTGTTGGCGAAGTACTCGGTATCGTGGGCGTCATTGATGATTTTCAGTTCGTCACGCAACCACTGAACCGTTGAACCGCCGTTGAACACCGCGCCTTCCAGCGCATAGGCCACTTCGCCGCGTGGGCCGCAAGCGATGGTGGTGAGCATGCCGTGCTTTGACTTCACGGCTTTGTCGCCGGTGTTCATCAGCAGGAAGCAGCCGGTGCCGTAGGTGTTTTTCGCCTGGCCGGGCTCGACGCACATTTGGCCGAACAGTGCAGCCTGCTGGTCGCCGGCGATACCGCCGATGGCGATGCCGCTTTTGGTGTGGCCGTAGATCTCCGAGGACGACTTAACTTGCGGCAGCATCTCGCGCGGGATATCCAGCACCTCGAGCATCTTCGCGTCCCACTGCAATGTGTGGATGTTGAAGAGCATGGTGCGCGAGGCGTTGGTGTAGTCGGTGACGTGAACTTTGCCGCCGGTAAATTTCCAGATCAGCCAGCTGTCTACGGTGCCGAACAGCAGTTCGCCTTTGCGCGCACGTTCACGGCTGCCTTCGACGTTGTCGAGGATCCACTTGAGTTTGGTGCCGGAAAAGTAAGGGTCGGTGACCAGGCCGGTTGTGTCGCTGATGTATTGCTCGTGGCCATCGCGCTTGAGCTGCTGGCAAATCTCGGTGCTGCGGCGGCACTGCCAGACGATCGCGTTGTAGATCGGGCGGCCGGTGGTCTTGTCCCAGACCACGGTGGTTTCGCGCTGGTTGGTGATGCCGATGGCTGCAACCTGATCGTGATGCAGGCCAGCTTGCGCCAGAGCCTCGACCATCACCGCGCTTTGGGTGGCGAAAATTTCCATCGGGTCGTGTTCAACCCAACCGGCTTGCGGGTAATGCTGGGCGAATTCGCGTTGAGCGGTGCAAACCACGTTCGCATCACGGTCGAAAATGATCGCGCGCGAGCTGGTCGTACCCTGATCGAGGGCAATGATGTAGTTCTTATTCTGAGTGTCGGTCATGTCGATTGCCTTGGACGAAAAAAGGGAAAGAGGTCAGGCGCGCGATGGTATGGGCAGAATCGCGCGCCTACGGTATCAAGAAGTTCTTGGTTTGCCGTCAATGGCCGGTGTTGCGTCCTTTGTAGCAGGTGTGGCGCTGGGCAGATGACGGGCAATCAGCCCGCGATAGGCGGCAGCGCCGAGACAGGCACCGACAATCGGTGCAAAAACCGGAATCAGGAAGTACGGGATATCGCGCCCGCCAGTGAAGGAAATTTCACCCCAGCCGGCGAAGAAAGTCATCAGTTTGGGACCGAAGTCACGCGCCGGATTCATCGCAAAACCGGTCAGCGGGCCCATCGAACTGCCAATCACCGCGATCAGCAAGCCGATCAGCAGCGGTGCCATCGGCCCGTTCGGCAGGCCATTGTTGTCGTCGGTCAGGGACATGATCACGCCCATCAGGATTGCGGTGATCACCACTTCAACCAGGAAAGCCTGGGCGGTGGACAACACCGGGTTGGGGAATGTGGAGAACACCGACGCCAATTCGAGGCTGGCTTGGGTGCCGCGAACCATGTGGTGAGTTTGTTCGTAATCGAAGAATAGATTGCTGTACAGCGTGTAAACCAATAACGCGCCGCAGAAGGCGCCCGCGACTTGGGCAAGGATATAGAACGGCAGTTTGCGCTTGTCGAAGTCTGCGAAAATGCTCAGCGCGATGCTTACGGCAGGGTTGAGGTGCGCCCCGGATACCCCGGCGGTCAGGTAGATCGCCATGCTTACGCCGACGCCCCAGATGATGCTGATTTCCCACAGGCCAAAACTGGCACCCGCGACCTTGAGCGCGGCAACGCAACCGGTTCCAAAAAATATCAGCAGTGCAGTGCCCAGAAATTCGGCCATGCATTGGCTGGAGAGCAACGGTTGTTGTAAAGCAGTTGTCATCGAAAACCTCTTTGTTTTTGTTGTCTGGCGCTTTTTTCATCATGGCCAAAGCGCGATTTTCACCAGGACAGGATCCCCATCCTGCTCCCGGCTTACCTGCTGGGTGCTGCGTAGTCACTTTGTACGGTATTCAGATTCGAAAAAATATAGACAAAAACCACTGCCGTCAAAGGTCGAAAGTGAACTGCCGGTCACATTGAAACTATTAGTCACATGAATGATCGTTTTGTTTAGGTGCTCAGGAAAAGTCTGACCAACGGTAAATACCAGCGCGCGCCGAGTGAAGCGCTACCGCAATAGAGCCTTTTGCTGATCAATGGCCTAGAATCGAACGCAGTATTTTTTCGCTGCCGCCCAGTCTGGAGCTGTCATGACCCCCGCATTGGATTTGTTGAAAAAAGTTCGCGCCGAACATCGAGTGCACAGTTACGAACATGATCCCAAGGCCGCGTCTTATGGCCTGGAGGCCGCGGAAAAACTGAAACTGGACCCGGCGCAAGTGTTCAAGACATTGCTGGCGGCCAGTGAGAAAGGGGAGTTGTTGGTGGCCGTTGTGCCAGTCGTCGGAAGTCTGGACCTGAAGGGGCTTGCTCACGCTGCCGGGGTCAAAAAAGTTGAAATGGCTGACCCTGCCGCTGCGCAGCGTTCGACCGGTTATCTGTTGGGCGGGATCAGTCCGCTGGGGCAGAAAAAACGCCTGCGCACTTTCATCGACAATTCGGCTCAGCCTTTCGCCAGCATTTTTGTCAGTGCCGGCCGGCGCGGTCTCGAAGTTGAACTGGCCCCTGCGGTACTGGCCGAACACACCCAGGCCAGATTTGCCGATATCGGCCGTGCCTGACCGCATATCAGTGCTCGAAACGCGGGGGAGTTCTTCTGGCAGCTGGAAGGGGAGGAGCAAAAAGATCGCAGCCTTCGGCAGCTCCTACAGGGAAACATGTCCCCTGTAGGAGCTGCCGAAGGCTGCGATCTTTTGATTTTTCGTCAGTGAGCGGTGCTGTATCGACGGACGCCGGAGTCTACCGCCGCCACTTGCGCCGCCGTACTACCGGACGCCTGAAACAGCACCAGATGTTCAGCCACCACGCGGATGCCCACCTCTGCACCGACCAGATGATCGTTATGGCTCGGGAAGATCGACTCCAGTTGAGCGCCCGTTGGCATCTGCAACCGATACAGCGTCGACGCGCCCTGGAACGACTTCCCGACAATCCGCGCCTTCAGCGCACTGTCCGGGGCATAAACGATATCGTCCGGACGCAGCAGCACATCCACCGCTCCGCCCACCGGCCAGGTGTAGGCACGATTGCCACGCAATTCGCCCAGCTCGGTATGCACCGACTCCGGGCTGCTCAGCTGACCGCGAATGAAATAACCCTGGCCGATGAAGCTGGCCACATAAGGCGTGAGCGGTTCGTGATACAGGTTGTAGGGCGTATCCCACTGCTCCAGCCGACCTTCCTTGAACACCCCGACATGATCACTGACCGCGAAGGCCTCTTCCTGATCGTGGGTCACCAGAATCGCACTGGTGCCGCGTGCCTTGAGAATGTCGCGCACTTCGTGGCTGAGCTTGCGTCGCAGTTCGCCGTCGAGGTTGGAAAACGGTTCGTCGAGCAACAGCAATTGCGGTTCCGGCGCCAGGGCCCGGGCCAGTGCGACACGTTGCTGCTGACCACCGGAAAGCTCGTGCGGAAAGCGTTTGCCGAGGTTTTTCAGATTGACCAGTTCCAGCAGCTCTTCGGTCACACGATCCTTTTGCGGATGCTTGCGAATGCCGAACGCGATGTTCTCGGCGACGCTCAAATGCGGAAACAGGGCGTAATCCTGGAACACCATGCCGATCCGGCGTTTCTCCGGTGCGAGGGTAAAACCGGCACTGGAGAGGGTCTCGCCCGCCAAGGTGATTTCACCTTCGTGCACCGGTTCGAAACCGGCAATCGCGCGCAAGGTGGTGGTTTTTCCGCATCCCGACGAGCCCAGCAGGCAGCCAATGTCGCCGGCATTCAAATGCAGGTTAAGGTTCTGCACCACGCGCTGGTCTTGATAGCCGCAGGCGAGGTTGCGCAGGTTAAGCAGTAATGGCTGGCTCATGCGTGGTGGTACGAAGGCGGGACGAGAAACTCGAGCAGGGCCTTTTGTGCGTGAAGGCGGTTTTCCGCTTGATCCCACGCGACAGAGCGCGAGTCGTCGAGCAAATCGACGCTGATTTCTTCGCCACGGTGAGCCGGCAGGCAATGCATGAACAGCACGTCCTCGGCTGCCAGATCCAGCAACGCGCGATTGACCTGGAATGGCGCGAACAATTTCAGACGCTTGGCGGTTTCTTCTTCCTGCCCCATCGAGGTCCAGACGTCGGTGCTCACCAGGTGCGCGCCGCGTACGGCGTCCCGCGGATCGCGGACGATGGTCACCCGCTCACCGGCCTTGGCCACGAATTCGGGGTTGGGTTCATAACCTTCAGGGCAAGCGATGCGCAACTGGAAGTCGAACTGGATCGCCGCTTCTATATAGCTGTTGCACATGTTGTTGCCGTCGCCGATCCAGGCCACGGTCTTGCCCTGGATCGAGCCGCGATGTTCGAGGAAGGTTTGCATGTCGGCCAGCAGCTGGCAGGGGTGCAGGTCATCGGACAGGCCGTTGATCAGCGGCACACGGGAATTGGCGGCGAATTCAGTCAGCGTGCTGTGGGAAAACGTACGGATCATCACCGCATCGAGCATGCTCGACATGACAATGGCGGCGTCGCCGATCGGTTCGCCACGGCCCAGTTGCGTGTCGCGCGGCGACAGGAAGATGGCCTGGCCGCCGAGCTGGATCATGCCGGCCTCGAACGAGATACGGGTGCGGGTCGAGGACTTTTCGAAAATCATCCCGAGCACGCGGTTTTTCAGAGGCTCGAACAGCACGCCGCGGTTACGCAGGTCTTTGAGCTCAACGCCTCGACGGATCACGCTGACCAGCTCTTCGGGCGTGCAATCCATCAGGGAGAGAAAGTGCCTTGCGCTCATCATTGACTACCTTTTTGCAACAGACCGCAGATACTCAAAGCCTTGTTTAACGGAACAACGGGCGAGACCTGCGGCGTAAGCCGCACGGGGCGACGAAATAGGGAAGGCGCGATCTTGACATTAAATGTCGCGTTTTTCCAATAGGCTACAGTGCTGGGGGATTTCAGAAGGGCTACGGGGTATCCGCAGTAGCGCGATTGAAGCCGGTTTTCTGGCAGCCGCGCGACATTTGTACACTGGGCTCGCGGGGCTTTGCAATCAAGCCCTGCGGGCAGGGTATGCAAAGAGGCGGTTTGCGGGCCGGCATTCGAGTACGATGCTGGCAGCGTGCCTCGTCGGAAACATTTGCTAATGCAAGGCGCTGGGTTATAACTAAGTCACGAACGCCGCAGGAAGCCATTCGGAATGGAATCAAAAGAACAGCAACTCATGGAATTGCTCGGTCTCACGGCCCGCTCGCTCACTCATCTCACCGCTTCCATGACCTCGATGTCCTTCGAGCTTTTGCGCAGCAACGACGAGATAACCAAGGCCGCCGGACGGCGGATGATCGATCGTATGGCCACGATCAGCGCAGGGCTCGACGAGCACTGGCGGTTGATTGGCGAACTCACGGGCGTGCATGTCGCCCACGAGCAGATCGAAACCGTTCAGGAACTCCAGTTGAAGGCGCCGGTGAGGCTGCCGTTCAAGTGATTGCGTGCCGCCATCGGCGGGCCTGATGGCCGCCGATTCACAAGACGAACGTCGCTGGCGTAGTAGCGGGGCACGGGCCATAGTTTTGTTCCCGCGGGCACATTTGTCCGCCCAGAACAAAACAGAGACTGGCCATGACCAAGACTCTCCATCACCGTGCCTGCCACCTGTGCGAAGCCATTTGTGGCCTGACCATCGAGACCACCGAGGTCGACGGCGACGTGCAGATCACGTCGATCAAGGGCGACGCCCAGGATACGTTCAGTCGCGGCCACATCTGCCCCAAAGCCGTTGCCCTGCAAGATATCCAGAACGATCCTGACCGGCTGCGCCAGCCGATGCTGCGTGTGGGCAGCGAATGGCAGCCTATCGAATGGGAGGACGCGTTCAGCCTGGTCGCCGAGCGTCTGGCCGGGATTCAGGAGCGTCACGGGCAGAACGCGGTGGCGGTGTATCAAGGCAATCCCAGCGTGCACAACTACGGGCTGATGACCCACAGCAATTACTTTCTCGGTCTGCTGAAAACCCGTAACCGGTTTTCCGCGACGTCGGTCGACCAGTTGCCTCATCACCTGACCAGTCATTTGATGTACGGCCACGGTTTGCTGCTGCCGATCCCGGACATCGATCACACCGATTTCATGCTGATCCTCGGCGGCAATCCGCTGGCCTCGAACGGCAGCATCATGACCGTGCCGGATGTGGAAAAACGCCTGAAGGCGATTCAGGCCCGAGGCGGCAAAGTGGTGGTGGTCGATCCGCGCCGCAGCGAAACTGCGGCGATGGCCGATCAGCATGTGTTCGTGCGGCCTGGTGGCGATGCGGCCTTGCTGTTCGGGCTGCTCAATACCTTATTCGCGGAAGGCTTGACCCGTGACAGTCATCTGCCGGTGGACGGACTGGAGGAGGTGCGCGACGCGGTTGCAGGTTTCACCGCCGAAGCCATGAGCCCATTGTGCGCCGTGCCGGCCGAGCAGATTCGCCAACTGGCGCGGGACTTTGCGGCGGCACCGACAGCGGTCTGCTATGGGCGCATGGGGGTGTCGACTCAGGCGTTCGGGACCTTGTGCCACTGGGTGGTGCAGTTGATCAATCTGGTAACCGGCAACCTCGACCGGGTGGGTGGTGCGTTGTGCACCGAGCCGGCGGTGGATCTGGTGGCCTCTACCTCGGGTGGGCATTTCAATCTGTGGCAAAGTCGCGTGTCCGGGCGTCCGGAATATGCCGGCGAGCTGCCGGTGTCGGCGCTGGCTGAAGAGATGCTCACCGCAGGAGAGGGGCAGGTGCGGGCGCTGGTTACCGTGGCAGGCAATCCGGTGCTGTCGACGCCCAATGGCCGGCAGCTTGAGCAAGCGTTGGACGGCTTGGAGTTCATGGTCAGCATCGACCTGTACATCAACGAAACCACGCGTTATGCCGACCTGATCCTGCCCTCTACTTCGGCCCTGGAAAACGATCATTACGACACCACGTTCAATATGTTCGCGGTGCGCAACGTCACTCGGTTCAACCGCGCCATTTTGGCCAGGCCGGAAGGTGCGCTGCACGACTGGGAGATCTTTGTCGGGCTGGCCAAGGCCTTTGCCGCGAAGACCGGCAAGGAACTGAAACCGACGATTCCACCCGCACAGATGATTGATCGCGGCCTGCGGATGGGGCTGTATGGCGATGCCTCGGAGCACAAACTGTCGCTGGCGACCTTGTTCGATCATCCGCATGGTGTGGACCTGGGTGCGCTGAAATCCAACCTGGCTTCACGCCTTAAAACCGCCAACCAGCGCATCCAGGCCGCTCCGGCCACCATCCTGGCCGACCTCGCGCGGTTTGCCGCGTTGCGGGCGCCGGCCGACGATGAATTGTTGATGATTGGCCGCCGCCACGTGCGCAGCAATAATTCGTGGATGCACAACTACCACCGTCTGGTGAAAGGCAAGCCGCGCCATCAACTGCTGATGCACCCGGACGATCTGGCCCGTCGCGGACTCAGCGACGGGCAACGGGTGAAGGTCAGTTCCCGGGTCGGCATGATTGAAGTGGAAGTGCTGGGCAGCCTGGACATGATGAAAGGCGTGGTCAGCCTGCCTCATGGCTGGGGCCACGCGCGACCCGGTGTGCAGATGACGATCGCCAGCGCGCAACCGGGTTCCAGCGCCAATGACCTGACGGATGAATGTCAGCTGGATGAGTTGTCGGGAAATGCAGCGTTGAACGGCGTGCCGGTGACGGTCGCGGCGGCTTGATCGAGTCTGTCGGGGAGACCGAGCATGGCGCCCGGGTTTCCGTTACAATGCGCCACCGTGCCGACCCCTGAGTCGGAAAGTTCAGCCGAGGTGCTTCATGGATATCATCGAAACGATTAAAGAGCAGATTGCCAACAACACCATTCTGCTTTACATGAAAGGTTCGCCGAATGCCCCGCAGTGTGGCTTCTCCGCGAAAGCTGCTCAGGCCGTGATGGCGTGTGGTGAAAAATTTGCGTACGTGGACATCCTGCAGAACCCGGAAATCCGCGCCAACCTGCCAAAATACGCCAACTGGCCAACCTTCCCGCAACTGTGGGTGGGTGGTGAGCTGGTTGGCGGCAGCGACATCATGACCGAGATGGCTGCAGACGGTTCGCTGCAAACCACCATCAAATCGGCTGTTGAAGCGGCTGCCGCCAACAAGACCGAAGCCTGATCCCGCTGCTGTAACGGGCATGTATGACCTGTAGGGCGTGTAGGAGCTGTCGAGAGAAACGAGGCTGCGATCTTTTGATCTGGCCTTTGATTCTTTGATAAGCCACAAAAAAGCCCCGCCTCTCGAAAGAGAGCCGGGGCTTTTTATTGCGCTTGGGTAAGTTACCGGGGTGCGTGGCTGTTATCTTAAAGATCGCAGCCTCGTTTCACTCGACAGCTCCTACACAGCTCCTACACAGCTCCTACACAGCTCCTGCACAGCACCACACAGTTCCTATGCAGGTCCTAACGGCTGTTACTCTTCGCCCATCTGCGATTGCAGATAGTTCTCAAGACCAATCTTGTCGATCAGGCCCAATTGGGTTTCCAGCCAGTCGATATGTTCTTCTTCGGATTCAAGAATGTCTTCGAGCAGTTCACGGCTGCCAAAGTCGCCGACAGTTTCGCAATGGGCGATGGCGACCTTCAAGTCGGCATGGCCAGTGCGTTCGATACGCAGGTCGCACTCAAGCATTTCCTGGGTGTGTTCGCCGATCTGCAGCTTGCCCAGGTCCTGCACGTTCGGCAGACCTTCGAGAAACAGGATGCGCTTGATCAGCTTGTCCGCGTGTTTCATCTCGTCGATGGATTCGTGGTATTCGTGCTTGCCGAGCTTGTTCAGACCCCAATCTTCATACATGCGCGCATGCAGAAAATACTGATTGATCGCGACCAGCTCATTGGCAAGGATCTTGTTGAGATGCTGGATGACTGTAATGTCGCCTTTCATGATGGGGTCCTGCCCTGTATTAGCTGTCTATAAAGCCGAGTTTGAGCCGCACAACTAAGAGTGTCAAACCTAAGTTATTGAAAGTTAAATGAAAATTAATCGGAATAAGAATGTTTGTGTTCCGCGTCTAGACGGTAAGCGATTGATTTTCAGGCATAAAAAAACCGGACATGAAGTCCGGTTCTTTGGAATGGGGTATTTAAGCCGCCGTAAATTCCACAGGAAAAGGAATCGAAGCCTGGGCTGTTTGCAATTTGGTCAGGGTTTCACGCACCACTTCCTTGGCAAGGCAGGCGCATTTACCGCACTGGCTGGCTACGCCGGTAGCCTGGCGGACTTCCTTGTAGCTGCAGCAACCTTCATAGATCGCATCGCGAATTTGACCGTCGGTGACGCCAGTGCAGAGGCAGACATACATAAGTGAAAACCGTCGCTGGTTGTGACTCAATTGCGATGGATCTTAATGTTAACGAGAATGATTGTCAAAGTGGTTTCTGAAACCTTTGCGTTATAAGCGAGGGTGCCTGACGAACGGTTTTCCAGGGGCGATCTGCCAGTAGCGGTGACGACGGCAAATTTTCCCTTCGGCGAAAAACCGTTGAGGACAGCTCAAAAACGCAGTGTATGATGGCCGGTCCTTATGGAGCGGGTAAGTGTCACAGGGCTGTCGCGTGAGCGTGGCAGGCTGATACGAACCCGGTACTTCACGTCATTACACCAGGAGATATCCAATGAGCGTACTCGTAGGCAAACAAGCCCCTGACTTCACCGTACCGGCCGTACTCGGCAACGGCGAAATCGTAGACAGCTTCACCCTGTCGTCGGCCATCAAAGGCAAATACGGCCTGGTGTTCTTCTACCCACTGGACTTCACCTTCGTTTGCCCATCCGAGCTGATCGCTCTGGACAACCGCATGTCCGACTTCAAGGCACGCAATGTCGAAGTGATCGCTGTTTCGATCGACTCGCACTTCACTCACAACGCATGGCGCAACACCCCGGTGAACAATGGCGGTATCGGCCAGGTTCGCTACACCATGGCTGCCGACATGAAGCACGAAATCGCCAAGGCCTACGACGTTGAGTCCGAAGGCGGCGTGGCATTCCGTGGCGCGTTCCTGATCGACGACAAAGGCATTGTCCGTTCGCAGATCATCAACGACCTGCCGTTGGGCCGTAACATGGAAGAGCTGATCCGTCTGGTCGACGCGCTGCAATTCCACGAAGAGCACGGCGAAGTCTGCCCAGCCAACTGGAAAAAAGGCGACAAAGGCATGACCGCTTCGACCGAAGGCGTCGCGGCTTACCTGACCGAGAACGCTGCTGCCCTGTAAGGCGCGTTCGAGGCATAAAAAAACCGGCCATTGAGGCCGGTTTTTTTATGGGCGGGATAAACCCGATGCTGTTCACTTATGCACACTGAACCTGTGGCGAGGGAGCTTGCTCCCGCTGGACTGCGCAGCAGTTCTCTGCTTTTAAGAGGAAGAGCGGGGGGCCGCTTCGCGACCCAGCGGGAGCAAGCTCCCTCGCCACAGCAAGCTTCCCTCGCCACAGCAAGCTCCCTCGCCAGACAGATCAATCGTTGAAATCTTCCCAGCCACCCATTTGTTTCCAGCGGTTGACGATGCCGCAGAACAGCTCGGCCGTCTTCTCTGTGTCGTAGCGAGCCGAGTGGGCCTCACGGCCGTCGAAGTCGATGTCGGCAGCTTGACACGCCTTGGCCAGGACGGTTTGGCCATAAGCCAGACCTGCAAGCGTTGCGGTATCGAAGCTGGAGAATGGATGAAACGGGTTACGTTTCATGTCCAGGCGCGCAACGGCTGCGTTGAGGAAACCGAGGTCGAAGCTGCTGTTGTGCCCGACCAGAATCGCCCGCTTGCAGCCATTGGCTTTCAAGGCCTTGCGGATGCCCCGGAAGATATCGGTCAACGCGGCTTCTTCACTCACGGCCATGCGCAGCGGGTGATCGAGTTTGATCCCGGTGAACTCCAGCGCCGCCGCTTCGATGTTCGCGCCTTCAAACGGCTCGACACGAAAGAAGTAGGTGTGATCGGGATACACAAAGCCTTTTTCATCCATGGCGATGGTGGTTGCAGCAATTTCCAGCAGGGCGTCGGTCGCCGAGTTGAAGCCACCGGTCTCTACGTCGACGACCACTGGCAGGTAGCCACGGAACCTCGCTGCCATTGGATGACGAGGACCACCTCCGCCGCCTTGACCGTCCTGTTCGTCGTCGAAATGGTCTTCACTCACGCGTGTTCCTCCAGCAGGCGCCAGCGCAGTTTTTCACCGGCGCGCAGCGGGATAACGGTCAGCTCGCCAAATGGCAGGCTGGTCGGGGCGGTCCACTCATCGCGGACCAGGGTGATGCGGTCGGTGTTCACCGGCAGGCCGTAGAACCGCGGACCGTTGAGGCTTGCGAAGGCTTCGAGCTTGTCCAGCGCGTTACGCTGTTCGAATGCCTCGGCATACATCTCGATTGCCGCATAAGCGGTGTAGCAGCCGGCGCAACCGCATGCGGCTTCCTTGGCGTGCTGGGCGTGAGGCGCCGAGTCGGTGCCGAGGAAAAACTTCTCGCTGCCGCTGGTGGCGGCGTCGAGCAGGGCTTCCTGGTGCGTATTGCGCTTGAGGATCGGCAGGCAATAGAAATGCGGCCGAATCCCGCCGACCAGCATGTGGTTGCGGTTGTACAAGAGGTGATGCGCAGTGATGGTCGCGCCAACGTTGGCCGAAGCCTCGTTGACGAACTGCACGGCATCGGCGGTGGTGATGTGTTCGAACACCACTTTGAGCGTCGGAAAACGCTCGACCACACGACGCATGTGCTCATCGATAAAGATTTTTTCGCGGTCGAACACGTCGACATCGCTACGGGTGACTTCACCGTGAACCAGCAAGGGCATCCCGATTTCAGCCATGGCCTCGATCGCAGGGAAGATCTTGTCGATGCTGGTGACGCCAGAATCCGAATTGGTGGTCGCGCCGGCCGGGTACAACTTGGCGGCGTACACGAAACCGCTGGCCTTGGCCTCACGAATTTCTTCGGGCTGAGTGCGGTCGGTGAGGTAAAGGACCATCAACGGTTCAAAACGGCTGCCGGCCGGACGTGCAGCGAGAATCCGCTGGCGATAGCCGTCGGCTTCAGCGGCGTTACGCACCGGAGGTACCAGGTTGGGCATGATGATGGCGCGACCAAAGGTGCGCGCGACATCCGCAACGGTATTGGTCAACACGGCACCATCGCGAAGATGAATATGCCAGTCGTCGGGACGCAGCAGGGTCAGGCGGTCGGACATGAGGGGATTCCAGGCGGGTCAAACTGAAGGGAATGCTACCGGAAAAGACTCTCTCAGGCACTCGCTATCAAGTTTTGCAGGAAGCTTCCGATATCCAACAGGTATGCCGTAAACATGTGTGTGTCGGTCTTTTTGTTGTAGAAGCCAGTGGAGCCTCCCGTGCGCCAGCGTTATTTAGCCTTGCTCAGCGTGTTTGCCAGCCTTCCCGCGATGGCGCTCACTTTCCAGACCCGTCTGGAGAGCATCGAGTGGACGGTCGAAGGGGACAAGTTCGAATGCCGCCTGACTCAACCCGTCACCGATTTCGGTTCGGGCGAATTCGTACGCCGGGCGGGTGAGCAAGCGACGTTTCGCCTGAAGTCCTACAACACGATGGTCGGTGGCGGCTCGGCGACGTTGCTGGCGGCCGCTGCGCCCTGGCAGCCAGGTCGCGGCGACATTAATCTGGGTTCCGTGCAGATTGGCAGCGGCAATGTGCTGTTCAACAGTTCGCACGTTCAGGCCGGGCGTTTGATCAGTGGCTTGATGGATGGCCGCAGCCCGGTCATTCGACACTACTCAGGCGATGGCCGGGTGTCGGAAGTGCGCCTGCTGCCGGTCAGATTCAGCAAAGCGTTTAACGATTACCAGGGCTGTGTCGCGAAGCTGCTGCCGAAGAATTTCGAGCAGGTCAAACAGTCGCAGATCGGCTTCCCCGGTGAGGGCATCGACCTCGACGCACAGGCCAAGGCGCAGCTACAAGTGATGCTGGAGTTCATGAAGGCCGATCCGACGGTCAATCACATCGAACTCGATGGCCACTCCGACAACAGCGGCAATCGCCTGACCAATCGTGATCTTTCGCGGCGCCGGGCGTTGGCGGTCATGGAGTTCTTCAAGGCCAACGGTGTTCAGGAATCGCAGATCACCGTGCGCTTTCACGGTGAGCGTTATCCGGTGGCGCCCAACACCAACTCCGCCAATCGGGCGAAGAACCGACGGGTCAATGTGCACCTCGCGCGGGTTGCGCCGACGGAACAGACTGCCCCTCAAGTGACGGTTTCGGCGAGCGCGGCGAAGACCTCGTGACCGGGCGGTCATCGTCGCGGGTTTGACACAATCTGTCGCTTCGTCGTCATAAGCTGTCGCGCCCCTGTAAATTATCCTGCATGCCCGGTAGACTTGACGGCTTTCCGTAGAACCCCGTGGAGTGATGGCATGGCGGACGTAAACAAGGTCGTTCTGGCGTATTCCGGCGGCCTGGACACTTCGGTGATCCTCAAGTGGCTGCAGGATACTTATAACTGTGAAGTGGTGACCTTCACCGCTGACCTGGGTCAGGGCGAAGAGGTCGAGCCGGCCCGCGCCAAGGCTCAGGCCATGGGCGTAAAAGAAATCTACATCGACGATCTGCGCGAAGAATTCGTGCGTGATTTCGTGTTCCCGATGTTCCGCGCCAACACCGTTTACGAAGGCGAGTACCTGCTGGGTACTTCCATCGCTCGTCCGTTGATCGCCAAACGCCTGATCGAAATCGCCAACGAAACCGGCGCTGACGCCATTTCCCATGGCGCCACCGGCAAAGGTAACGACCAGGTTCGCTTCGAACTGGGCGCCTATGCCTTGAAACCCGGTGTGAAAGTGATCGCTCCGTGGCGCGAATGGGACCTGCTCTCCCGTGAAAAGCTGATGGATTACGCTGAAAAGCACAACATCCCGATCGAGCGTCACGGCAAGAAGAAATCCCCGTACTCCATGGATGCCAACCTGCTGCACATCTCCTATGAAGGCGGCGTGCTGGAAGACACCTGGACCGAGCACGAAGAAGACATGTGGAAATGGACCGTCTCCCCGGAGAAGGCTCCTGACAAGGCGCAATACCTTGAACTGACCTACCGCAACGGCGACATCGTCGCACTGGACGGCGTCGAAATGACCCCGGCCACCGTGCTGGCGACATTGAACCGTATCGGTGGGGAACACGGTATCGGTCGTCTCGACATCGTCGAGAACCGTTACGTGGGCATGAAATCCCGCGGCTGCTACGAAACCCCGGGCGGCACCATCATGCTGCGCGCTCACCGTGCGATCGAATCGATCACGCTGGACCGCGAAGTGGCTCACCTCAAAGACGAGCTGATGCCGAAATACGCCAGCCTGATCTACACCGGTTACTGGTGGAGCCCTGAGCGTCTGATGCTGCAACAAATGATCGATGCGTCTCAGGCACACGTGAACGGCGTTGTGCGCCTGAAGCTGTACAAGGGCAATGTGATCGTGACGGGCCGCAAGTCCGACGAATCGTTGTTCGATGCCAACATCGCAACCTTCGAGGAAGATGGCGGCGCCTACAACCAGGCCGATGCGGCGGGCTTTATCAAGCTCAACGCGCTGCGCATGCGTATTGCGGCGAACAAGGGTCGAAAGCTTTTCTGAGGTTTTCTGACGCGATGATCGATCGTCCGTGACGGAATTTGTGGCCTTGTTTTCGACAAGGCCACAAATTTGGAATTAGGGATTTTCTGTCTGACATTGCGATTCATCATTCTTGTTGTTTTCAGGTTCTTCCCGTCTGTTTGCCTCCATTGATCCCTAAAGGGCTAATGCCTGCTGTGCGTCAGCCTGGCGAGATTGATCAATGACTGTCACGTCATGTGAACTCAAATTGTAAGCAATACAGAACGGCACGTTGTGGCGCTTCTTGGTGTGCCTGCAATATTTGACCGCGCTTTCTTTCAGCAAATTCTCTGATTCTGAACCAGTAAGCAACACGACGACGTGCGCCGGGTCCCCCTTGGTTTGCTGAATATTCTCCAGAAGCTCGCGAAACCCCATTTTCCTGGTTATCCAGCGCGCATCAACGATGTAAAGGTCTTTCAACCGTTCCGGCAGCTCAATGTGATGCTGGACCGAGAGATTGGCCGGCGCGCCGGTTTCCTCTGCTGGACTTTGCCCATTCCCCGGACGTTCAGCAGTATCCAGGGCTTTCATGAAATGCTTTCCCTTCTCAAAATCGGACGGTGCATAGAGCGAGCGATAGTTGAAGTTGAGTGTGGCAAAGAACAGCAATAGCAGATAGAAAGGAAAGCTGATCAAGAACCAAATGTAGAGCGATCTGTCCTCATCATCCAGGAACGGCAGAGAGATGGCTGCCGATGTTTCAGACAGTGTTGCGAATATAGCGATAACTGTCATGGGGTTGGTGATTCGTTGTTTGAGTTTTAGCATATGTTTTACTCATGTGGTTTTGTCTTTTTCTCAATGGGTTAAAGGGATATTGTCGGGTGTCGCAGTTGTTATAGTAGCGGTGCTTTGATAATTAGGATATATGCGTGCTCTTGTTATTTTAATGTCTTGTTGTTTAGGGGGCTAAGTTCCAACCTGGTTGGCGTTCTTCAGATCCTTGTCTGGCAATAGTGTGGTAATTAGCTGTCAATATGGCCGTCATTGAAGGGTAGCTCATTTGTTGGGGGCTGTCGGGTCGCCGTTGCATTATTATTTTCCGGTTGTAAATCGATACAAAAAATCTTTTGCTGTGAAATATAAAGAGATGGATAAAGTTTCTGAGGCGCTGTTTTTTTGGTTTTTTTGTAAGAAAAATCCGCGTTATTTGTAGGGAATGTCTCTCGGTGCGGGTGGCCGGGGGGCACGGCATGCCATGGGTGAAACGACTAGGCTATTGTGCGGGCTCTAAAAATTCGAACAGCGAAAATTGGACTTGCCCATGAATAAAGTGCTGATCGTGGATGATCACCCCGTCATACGTCTTGCGGTGCGTATGCTGATGGAGCGTCATGGCTACGAAGTCGTTGCAGAAACAGATAATGGCGTGGATGCATTGCAACTTGCGCGTGAACATATGCCGGATATTGTCATCCTCGATATCGGGATACCGAAGCTCGATGGGCTGGAAGTGATTGCGCGTCTGGTATCGGCAGCAATGCCGATGAAAGTACTGATATTGACCTCTCAGGCGCCAGGGCACTTTTCAATGCGTTGCATGCAGTCCGGTGCGGCCGGGTATGTTTGCAAACAACAGGATCTCACTGAGTTGCTCAGTGCAATAAAGGCTGTATTGTCAGGCTACAGTTACTTTCCCAATCAAGCGTTGCATACCGTCCGTTCGAGTCTGGGGAATGCCAGTGAAGCCGATATGGTGGATCGCTTGTCGGGGCGGGAAATGATGGTGTTGCAACAACTGGCCCGGGGCAAGACCAATAAGGAAATTGCCGATGGAATGTTTCTCAGCAATAAAACCGTCAGTACTTACAAGACTCGCCTGTTGTTGAAACTCAATGCGCGATCCTTGGTGGACCTGATCGAACTGGCTCAACGCAATGGTCTGGTGTGACAGCGCCAACGGTGTGAGGGGCTTGATAAGTGGGCATCGTCGCGGTTGCGCACTGGGTAAAAAGCCTCCGTTTCGGGAGGCTTTCAGGAGTTATAGATCAAAATCGTAATCGGCCAATTGCTTTTGCAGTCGGCGCTCCTCCAGCAGGTTGTCTATTGTGCGGCGTTTGCTCAGGTTGGTCTTTGCCACTTCAACCACCGGTTCCGCATCATCGGCCCCGGCGGGTATAAAGTCTTCTTCTACGTCCAATTGCTCTTTGCCAGTGCTCATAAGGTTAACTCCAGGCTAAGACTGCCTTTGGCGCCCCTTATATCGACAATCGCTCTGCGGGTAAAAAAGATTTTTTCAATCGATGGATCGAAAATCCTAATAGCGGCTCAATCGTCCGAAGTCTTTTGCTTGTATTCACACAGGTCTTCGATCCGGCAACTGCCGCACCGAGGCTTGCGAGCCACGCAGACATAGCGCCCGTGAAGAATCAGCCAGTGATGGGAATCAAGCAGGTATTCCTTGGGCACAAATTTCATCAATTTCTTCTCGACCTCGACTACATCCTTGCCGGGAGCAATGCCGGTGCGATTACTGACGCGGAAAATGTGGGTGTCCACGGCCATGGCCAATTGGCGAAAAGCCGTATTCAGCACTACGTTGGCGGTCTTGCGGCCAACGCCGGGTAAGGCTTCCAGCTCCTCGCGGGTTTGCGGTACCTCACCGCCATGTCGCTCCACCAGCAAGCGACACGTTTCGATCACGTTCTTTGCCTTGCTGTTAAACAGGCCGATGGTCTTGATGTATTCCGATAAACCTTCGACGCCCAAGGCGTAAATCGCAGCGGGTGTATTGGCCACCGGGTAGAGTCTGGTAGTGGCCTTGTTCACGCCGACATCGGTCGATTGCGCCGAGAGAATCACCGAGATCAGCAATTCAAACGGCGAGGAGTACGCCAATTCGGTCTTGGGCTCCGGGTTGTCTTCGTGCAGCCTGCGGAAAATTTCCAGACGTTTTGCAGCATTCATGGGCAGTGCATTTCCTCGGAGGCAGTCAGTGTGAGGGGGTCGAGCGAGGCCAGGCCTGCCAGGCGGCGATCAGCAGCCCCAGCAGAATAAAACCACCGGGGGCGAGCGTGGCCAGGTGCAGACCACCCGTAGCGATGAGTTCGCGCGCCAGGGCCAGAACCACCATCAACATACCGAAAAGGCCGCACAAGCGCAGGCGAGCGATTACTGGGCCCTCGAAGAAGCCATTGTGCTCGAGCACTACGCATTGCAAGGCGATCAATCCGCTATAAAACCCCACGTGTTGTTGCCATTGAAGTGACCAGACTTGCGCGGCAATCTGCGCGCAACTGGTCAGCGTGGCGGCCAGCAGGATACCGGCAGGCAATCGGGCGAACGGGACCAGCCGTGATCGCAAGGCAGCCATGCCGACCCCATAGGCACTGATCACCACAATGAACATCAACCACAGGCCGAGGGCATTCAGCCATGAACCCGTGGCGCCCAGTAGCGGCGCAAGCATCAGTGAGTTTTGCAGCGTCGGTGACTTATTCATGGGGGCTGTTCCCGGTCAACTGTTGCCGGTGTTCATCGAAGTAGCGCAACGCATCGTGGATAGCATTGATCACCGCCCTTGAGGTGATGGTCGCCCCGGCAATCTGATCAAACTGCCCCTGGTCCTTTTTCAAGGCCCAGCCCGCGTCCGCAGGTTCACGTCGAGACTTGCCGGCAAACTGCCCAAGCCACGCATTTGGCCACTCGGCGACTCGCGCGCCCAACCCGGGAGTTTCCGACTGCCTCAGGGTTTTGATCCCGACCAGCTTGCCGCTGGCGTCGATGGCGATCAGCAGGGAGAGTGAGCCCGCGTAACCCACTGTCTCGCTACGCAGCAAGAAGATGTCGGGTTTGCCGGCCTTCGTCGCCAGATAACCGCCCTGCAACGTGCTGTTGCTCAATGGCGTATTGACCAGGCGCAGCGGTTGTTCCAGTGGCTGATTGTCATAGCTGTCCGGGGGCAGCAGGTCCAGCAGATGTCGGCTGTCGATCAGTCGCTGTTCGGCGGCAATGTGTGGCGCGCCGCGGTATTGCGCAAGGTACGTCGCGCCCATTCCCAAGGCCGCCAACAGCAGCAGAATCGCAACGCTCGACGTTCGGCTCATGGGGTTACTCGCTCCTGCCTGGACCCGACAAACCGCTCCAGCGCCGGCACACACAGGTTCATCAGCAGCACCGCAAACGCCACCCCGTCCGGGTAGCCGCCCCACGTACGAATCAAGTACGTCAGCAGGCCCACGCCCGCGCCAAACATCAGTCGGGCGCCGGTGCTTTTGGCTCCGGATACCGGTTCTGTCACGATAAAAAAAGCGCCGAGCATGGTCGCGCCGGTGAGCAGGTGAAATAGCGGTGAACCCTGTGAATCGGAGCCCGAACCGTTCCAGCACAGCAGGCTGATGACAAACAGGCTGGCCAGCATGCCGACCGGTGCATGCCAGCTGAATACCTGGCGTTGCAGCAGGAACAAGCCACCGGCCAGAAAGGCCAGATTGACCCATTCCACGCCCCGTCCACCCCAGTGACCGAACGCCGGATTCCCGGCGAACATTTCATCCATGGTCAGGCTTTTGTTGATGCGCAAGCTGTCGAGCGCCGTGGCCTGAACCCAGGCATCCGGCGCCTGACCGAGGTTGAAGCCGAACACCTGCTGCAGTCCGCCGAACAGGTCCATGCCATGCGAGGAAGGCCAGTGAGTCATATGTTGCGGGAACGCCACCAGCACCAGAGCGAAACCGAGCATTGCCGGGTTGAACGGGTTCTTGCCGACGCCGCCGTACAGCTGTTTGCCGAGGAGTGCGCACGCCGCCGCGCTTACCGGCAGCCACCATGGGCAGTAGGGCGGCAAAGCCAGGGCCAGCAGCGTCGCACTGACTAGCGCGCTGCCGTCGCTCAACGTCGGTTTGATCTCACGCTTGCGCAGTTTCAAGACCATCGCTTCAACGGCCAGCGCCGTCACGCCGGTCAACAGCAGATTAATCAACACGCCCCAGCCGTACAGCCAGAACAACACCAGCATCCCCGGCACAGTGGCCAGCAACACCAGCTTCATGGCCTGCTGAAGGCGCTCGTCCACCGGTTCAAGGGGCGACATAAGCATCCAGTTGACGCTCGGCTACGCTGTTTTCCAACTGCAGCAAGACACGTTCCGCCGCTTCGAACTGCTGCTGCAAAACGATCAGTTGCGATTGCTGTTCGAACGTCGGCGGGTGACCGAACGCTTTGAGTGTTTTGTTCAGCTGCGCCCGGCTCATCGCCAGATCGATCTTGGCTTTTTTCAGCGCCGCATCGGCGTTCGCCACCTTCTGCGCGCGAACCCTCTCGAGCGCGGCCTGTACCGGGTTGAGCGCCGTCACTGCACTGGGCTGCGCCGCGCGTTGGGCCCGGGCCTGACGCTCGGCGATTTTCTGTTGTTCCTCTCGATGCAGGCGCGCATTGCGCTGTTCGAAGCGACGACGCGCGTGATTGCGCTTGGCGGCACGGGCCTGTTGCTCTTCAACACTGAACGCCAGGCCGCCAACAATAGGTAGCACGCTGGCGAGGGGCAATGGTCGCATCTCAATGCAATCCACCGGGCAGGGCGCGACGCAGAGGTCGCAACCGGTGCATTCGTCGATGATTACCGTGTGCATCAATTTCGCGGCACCGACGATCGCATCCACCGGGCAGGCCTGTATGCACTTGGTGCAGCCGATGCACTCGGCCTCGCGAATGTAGGCGATCTGCGCCGGGGCCTCACCGCGACTGACGTCCAGTTCCAGCACCGGTACTTTCAGCAGTTCAGCCAAGGCCGCGATGGTTTCACTGCCGCCGGGGGGACACTTGTTGATCGGCTCGCCGCTGGCAATGCCTTCGGCGTAGGGCTTGCATCCAGGATGCCCGCACTTGCCGCATTGGGTCTGGGGCAGCAGGGCGTCGATGCGTTGAATCAGACTCATGTTTTGATCAGTCCGCTGAAGCCGAGAAAAGCCACTGCAATCAGTCCGGCGCCGATCAGGTCGATTGGCAGGCCGCGAAAGGGCAGGGGGACATCGTTGTCACGTGTGCGCTGGCGCAAGTCGCTGAACAGACTTAATACCAGCCAGAAACCCAGCCCGGCGCCAAGGCTCAGGGCGGTGGCGTAGAAAAAACCTTTGTCGTCCTGGGCGTTGATCAGTGCCAACCCGAGCACACCGGCATTGGCGAGCAGCAGCGGCCAGAGCCCTTCGAATGAAAGCGTTGAAAATACTCTCGCCAATACTTTCAGCAGCGGCGCGATCAACAACACGCTCAGGGGCAAAAACACGAAAAGACGCAGCGAAATCAGCTCCAGCGGCACCAACACGCCGTGATAAAGCGCATGGCCAAGCATTCCGACGATCAGCATCAGGCACGTTGTCGCGATGCCTAAGGCATGGACCTGACGACGCTCGGTGCCCAGCAGCGGATCGACGCCCAGCGGCCAGTGCAACACGAAGTTGTTGATCAGGGCAGCGCTGAAAAGCGTTAGAAAAATTTCGGTCATGATCGTGCCGGTGAGAACAGGGCTCTCTCAATAGAGATTAGGCATTATCCGGCAAGGACGGGGGGTGGGCCAGACATGAAAATCCCACAGGCGCGCCAGGCACGGCTGTGGGATCTGTTTAGTGCAGAACCTTACTTGATGCGCTGACCCGGTTTGGCACCGCTGTCAGGGCTGAGCAGGTAGATTTCTTCACCGCCAGGACCGGCCGCCATCACCATGCCTTCGGAGATACCGAACTTCATTTTCCGGGGCTTGAGGTTGGCGATCATCATGGTCAGGCGACCATCGAGCTTGGACGGGTCCGGGTAAGCGCTTTTGATCCCGGAGAACACGTTGCGTTGCTCATCACCAATGTCCAGGGTCAGGCGCAGCAGTTTGTCGGCGCCTTCCACGGCTTCGGCCTTGATGATCAGCGCAACGCGCAGGTCGACCGCAGCAAAGGCATCGAAATCGATCTCTGGCGACAGCGGATCCTTGGCCAGTTCGCCGTTGCCGGCCGGCGCAGTCTCGCCGGTGTCGGTCTGGCTGGCGGTCAGGTCTTCTTTCGATGCGTCGGTCATGGCTTGCACTTTCACTGGGTCGATACGGGTCATCAGTGGCTTGAACTCGTTCAACTGATGGTTGCTGAGCAAGGTGGCGTGATCGTTCCAGGTCAGCGGCGCGACGTTGAGGAACGCCTCGGCATCGGCGGCCAGCAAGGGCAGGACCGGCTTGAGGAAAATCACCAGTTGGCGGAACAGATTGATGCCCAGCGCGCAAATGGCCTGGACTTCGTCCTGCTTGCCTTCCTGTTTGTTCAGCGACCACGGTGCCTTGTCGGCGATCCAGGCGTTGGCGCGGTCGGCCAGGCCCATGATTTCGCGCATGGCCCGGGCGAAGTCGCGAGCCTCGTAGGCGTCGGCGATGCTTGGCGCAGCCGCGAGGAATGCTTCGGTCAGTTCCGGCGCGGCATTACCGGCCACCAGCACGCCCGCGTTGCCCTTGTGGATGAAGCCGGCGCAACGGCTGGCGATGTTGACGACTTTGCCGACCAGGTCGGAGTTGACCTTCTGCACGAAGTCTTCGAGGTTCAGGTCCAGGTCGTCGACGCCACGGCCGAGCTTGGCCGCGTAGTAATAACGCAGGTATTCCGGCGACAGGTGGTCGAGGTAGGTCCGGGCCTTGACGAAGGTGCCACGGGACTTGGACATTTTCTGACCGTTGACGGTCAGGTAACCGTGCACGTTGATGGCGGTCGGTTTGCGGAAACCGGCGCCTTCCAGCATCGCAGGCCAGAACAGGGCGTGGAAGTTGACGATGTCCTTGCCGATGAAGTGATACAGCTCGGCGGTGGAGTCCTTGTTCCAGAACGCGTCGAAATCCAGTTCCGGCGTGCGGTCACACAGGTTCTTGAAGCTGGCCATGTAGCCAATCGGCGCGTCCAGCCACACATAGAAATATTTGCCCGGCTCGTCGGGGATCTCGAAACCGAAGTACGGCGCATCGCGGGAAATGTCCCACTGTTGCAGGCCGGCATCCAGCCATTCGGCGATCTTGTTGGCCACGGCGTCTTGCAGGGTGCCGCAGCGGGTCCAGGTTTGCAGCATCTCCTGGAAATCCGGCAATTTGAAGAAGAAGTGCTGGGAATCCTTGAGCACCGGGGTGGCGCCAGAGATTGCCGACTTCGGATCTTTCAGGTCGGTCGGCGCGTAGGTCGCACCGCACTTTTCGCAGTTATCACCGTACTGGTCTTCGGTGCCGCATTTCGGGCAGGTGCCCTTGATGAAGCGGTCGGCCAGGAACATTTTCTTTTCCGGGTCGAAGTATTGCGTGATCGAACGCGTGGCAATGTGCCCGGCGTCGCGCAGCTTCAAGTAGATCTGGCTCGACAGCTCACGGTTTTCTTCGGCGTGAGTGGAGTGGAAGTTGTCGAAGTCCACCAGGAACTCGGCAAAGTCGGCGCTGTGTTCAGCCTGGACGTTGGCGATCAGCTGTTCCGGTGTGATGCCTTCCTTTTCCGCGCGCAGCATGATGGCCGAACCATGGGCGTCGTCGGCGCAGACATAAATGCATTGGTTGCCGCGGTGCTTCTGGAAGCGCACCCACATATCGGTCTGGATGTATTCCAGCATGTGGCCAAGATGGATCGAACCATTGGCATAGGGCAGGGCGCTGGTGACGAGGATCTTGCGTGGCTCGGACATGGGGCTCGGCTACTTGATGAAACGGAGGTCGGCCACTATAAAGCGCCGGCGCAGATTTTTCACCCCGTGAGGTTGTATCGAGATGCGGCGACTGCAAAAAACTGTGGCGAGGGAGCTTGCTCCCGCTGGGTGGCGAAGCCGCCCCAAACCCGGCGATCCCGATCGTTCAGACATACCGGGTCAGTCCAATTGCGGCTGCTGCGCACCCGAGCGGGAGCAAGCTCCCTCGCCACAAATGTATGTCCGGCGTACGATACCCGCCTGATTTTCCAGTCTTGCTATCGGAGTTGCCCATGAGCGCCGTCAATCGCGCAGCGGTGAAAGCCGTCCTTCGCCAGTACACCGACCCTTACCTGAACCAGGACCCGGTCAGCGCCGGGTGCGTGCGCACCATCGACATTCAGGGTGATCGCGTCAGCGTCCAGCTCGAGTTGGGTTACGCCGCCGGCCTGTTCAAAAGTGGCTGGTCGCAGATGCTGCAAATGGCCATCGAAGGCCTCGACGGCGTCAGCAGTGCCCGTGTTGATATCACCAGCGTGATCGCTGCGCACAAGGCTCAGGCACAAATTCCGGGGCTGGCCAACGTCAAGAATGTCGTGGCCGTGGCGTCTGGCAAGGGCGGCGTGGGCAAATCCACCACCGCTGCCAATCTGGCGCTGGCCCTCGCTCGCGAAGGCGCCAAGGTCGGGATTCTCGACGCCGACATCTATGGTCCGAGCCAGGGCATCATGTTCGGCATTCCCGAAGGCACTCGCCCCAAGGTCAAGGATCAGAAATGGTTCGTGCCGATCCAGTCCCATGGCGTCGAGGTGATGTCCATGGCGTTTCTGACCGACGACAACACGCCGATGGTCTGGCGCGGGCCAATGGTTTCCGGCGCGTTGTTGCAATTGGTCACGCAAACCGCCTGGGGCGATCTGGATTACCTGGTCATCGACATGCCGCCCGGCACCGGCGATATCCAGCTGACCCTGGCGCAGAAAGTCCCGGTGGCCGGCGCGGTCATCGTCACCACCCCGCAGGACCTGGCGCTGCTCGACGCGCGCAAGGGCGTGGAGATGTTCCGCAAGGTCAACATTCCGGTATTGGGTGTGGTCGAAAACATGGCCGTGCACATTTGCTCGAACTGTGGGCATGCCGAGCATTTGTTCGGTGAGGGCGGCGGGGTCAAGCTGGCCAATCAGTACGGCGTCGAACTGCTGGCCTCGTTGCCGCTGTCGATGGACATCCGCGAGCAGGCGGATAGCGGCAAACCGACGGTGATCGCCGAGCCGGACAGCCCGGTCGCGCTGGTTTACCAGGAACTCGCCCGCCATGTCGGCGCGCGAATTGTGTTGCAGGAAGCGGCAACACCGGCGATGCCGAACATCACCATCAGCGACGATTGATTCGCTGAAAAGATCGCAGCCTCGCTTCGCTCGACAGCTCCTACGGACATTGGCGTAAATCTGTAGGAGCTGTCGAGCGCAGCGAGGCTGCGATCTTCTGATCCAGCGTTAAATCCGCAACCCGCCATCCATCTCCAGAATCCGCCCGGTGTAGTAGTCATTCTCGAAAATGTACGCTGCCGAATGCGCAATCTCTTCCGGCTTGCCCATGCGCTTGAGCGGAATCCCGGAGGTCATCTTCTCCAGCGCTTCGGGCTTCATGCCCAGCGTCATCTCGGTTTCGATAAAGCCCGGAGCAATGCCCGCCACTCGAATCCCATAGCGCGCCAGTTCCTTGGCCCAGGTCACGGTCGCCGCAGCAACGCCGGCCTTGGCGGCGGAGTAGTTGGTCTGGCCGACGTTGCCGGCCCGGGAGATCGACGAGATATTGATGATCGCACCGCTATTCTTCAGCTCGACCATTTTCGCTGCGACTTCGCGAGTACACAGGAACACGCCGGTCAGGTTGACGTCGATAACCGCCTGCCATTGGGCCAGACTCATCTTGGTCATTTCGCCGTCCTTGACCTTGAGCAGCAGCCCGTCGCGCAGAATCCCGGCGTTGTTGATCAGGCCATGAATCGCGCCGAAATCTTCGGCCACCTGGGCCACCATGTGCGTCACTTGTTCTTCGTTGGCGACGTTGCACAGATAAGCGCGGGCCTCGACGCCCTTGGCCTTGCACGCCGCGACGGCGTCGTCGAGTTTTTCCTGGTTCAGGTCCACAAGCGCCAGCTTCGCGCCTTTGCCGGCGAAATACTCGGCCATGGATCGGCCTAAACCCTGGCAACCGCCTGTGATAATGATTACTTTGTCAGTGAGTTGCATTCGCATAACCCGGTAGCAGTCAGGAGTGGTCTTCCTATAAGAGAGCCTCTCGATCTGCACCCGATGTGGCCTGGTTGCACATGAGAACTGCCCTGATGGCGGCCCGGTACTTTTGCCGGGTGCCTGTCCGTTTTTTCGACGGATTCTATATAAGGAGTCATAAATTGAGCGTTGAAGCGGCCAAGAATGCCCGAGAATTGCTTCTCAAGGAATACCGCGGAGTGCTTTCCACCCACTCCAAAGCCATGCCCGGTTTCCCGTTTGGCTCGGTGGTGCCTTACTGTCTGGACGAGCAGGGCCGGCCGCTGATCCTGATCAGCCGCATCGCCCAGCACACCCACAATCTGCAAAAAGATCCGAAGTGCTCGCTGTTCGTGGGTGAGCGCGGTGCCGAAGATGTGCAAGCTGTCGGGCGCCTGACCTACCTCGCCCAGGCGCAACAACTGCAGGACGCTTCAGCGATCGAGGCTGCCGCCGAGCGTTACTACCGCTATTTCCCGGATTCGCAGAACTACCACAGGGCCCACGATTTTGACTTCTGGGTGCTTGAGCCCGTACGCCATCGTTACATCGGCGGCTTCGGCGCGATTCACTGGGTCGATCATCTGACATTGGCCAACCCGTTCGCCGGTAAAGCCGAGGTGAGCATGGTCGAGCATATGAATGCCGATCACGCCAAAGCCATCGCCCACTATGTGGAATTGGCCGGTCTGCCGACGACCGAGCCGGCGCAACTGGCCGGGATCGACAGCGAAGGCCTGCACCTGCGCATCGGCCAGGGGCTCTATTGGCTGCCGTTTCAGGCGTCATGTAATACGCCGACACAAGTGCGGGAAGCCTTGGTTTTCCTGGCTCACGCCGAGCATTGGCCGAAAAATAGGTTGGCTGACGCTTGAATTCACGAAACGGCGACGTCATCTAGGGAAGACTGGCAAGGCATTCTTGCGTTGAGGAACCATTTGATGCGCCCTTTTTTATTGCTCTTTGTACTGTTTCCGGTGTTGGAGCTGTTCGTATTCGTCAAGGTGAGCGGGGCAATCGGGTTTTTCCCGGCCCTGCTGCTGGTCATTCTCGGCTCGATGCTCGGCGTGTTCGTGCTGCGCATCGCTGGTCTGGCAACTGCGCTGCGTGCGCGCGAAAGCCTGAACCGCGGCGAACTGCCGGCCCAGACCATGCTCGAAGGCCTGATGCTGGCATTGGCCGGTGGCCTGTTGATCCTGCCGGGCTTCGTCACCGACGTGCTGGGCCTGATCATGCTGTTGCCGATCTCCCGTCGACTGCTGGCCAATAAAATGCGCCAGCGCGCCGAAGAGGCGGCGATTCGTCAGCGTGCGTTCGCCGACGATCTGCAACCCCGTGGCGGTCCTGCTCCACGCGAATCGTTGGGTCGCGAGCCGAACGTGATCGAAGGCGAGTTCGAGCACCGTGATTCCAAGTAAATCGTTTCACCCACGGCACCTTCGGGTGCCGTGTCGTTTTTCGGGGCATCAACGTAAAAAATTTCGATCCCCGCACTTGTAATAAGCTTATGCGCCCTTATGTAACGGTCACCGCAAGGTTTCTGGCGATTGTGCCAGACAGACTTCCGCGGTTCGCTTGACGAACCGCACCCGGCACCGCCGGATTTTGTTAAACCCGCCGGGAATACACCGGCCGATGAAAACCACAATTAGGAGAGATCGACAATGAAGCTTCGTCCTCTGCATGACCGCGTCGTCGTCCGTCGCAGCGAAGAAGAAAAGAAAACCGCTGGCGGTATCGTCCTGCCAGGTTCGGCTGCTGAAAAGCCAAACCAGGGCGAAGTCCTCGCTGTAGGCCCGGGCAAAGTTCTGGAAAACGGTGAAGTGCGTGCGCTGTCCGTGAAAGTGGGTGACAAGGTTGTTTTCGGCCCTTACTCCGGCAGCAACACTGTGAAAGTCGACGGCGAAGACCTGCTGGTTATCGGCGAAAGCGAAATCCTCGCTGTAGTCGAAGGCTGATCCCCCGCTCATTTTCCCGCTACTACAAAGTATTTAAGGAATATCGATCATGGCTGCTAAAGAAGTTAAATTCGGCGATTCCGCCCGTAAGAAAATGCTCGCCGGTGTGAACGTCCTGGCTGACGCAGTAAAAGCGACCTTGGGCCCTAAAGGCCGTAACGTGATCATCGAGAAGAGCTTCGGCGCTCCGACCATCACCAAGGACGGCGTATCCGTTGCCAAAGAAATCGAGCTGAAAGATCGCTTCGAAAACATGGGCGCGCAGCTGGTCAAAGACGTTGCCTCCCGTGCCAACGATGACGCAGGCGACGGTACCACCACCGCAACCGTTCTGGCTCAATCGATCGTCAACGAAGGCCTGAAAGCCGTCGCTGCCGGCATGAACCCGATGGACCTCAAGCGCGGTATCGACAAAGCGACCATCGCGATCGTCAAAGAGCTGAAAGCCCTGTCCAAGCCTTGCGCTGACACCAAGGCAATCGCTCAGGTCGGCACCATCTCGGCCAACTCCGACAACTCCATCGGCGACATCATTGCCGAAGCCATGGAAAAAGTCGGTAAAGAAGGCGTGATCACCGTTGAAGAAGGCTCGGGCCTGGAAAACGAACTGTCGGTTGTTGAAGGCATGCAGTTCGACCGTGGCTACCTGTCCCCGTACTTCGTCAACAAGCCAGAGACCATGACTGCCGAGCTCGACGGTCCGCTGATCCTGCTGGTCGACAAAAAAATCTCGAACATCCGCGAAATGTTGCCAGTACTGGAAGCCGTTGCCAAAGCCGGCCGTCCACTGCTGATCGTGGCCGAAGACGTTGAAGGCGAAGCCCTGGCGACTCTGGTTGTGAACAACATGCGTGGCATCGTTAAAGTCGCAGCCGTCAAGGCTCCGGGCTTCGGCGACCGTCGCAAGGCCATGCTGCAGGACATCGCTGTTCTGACTGGCGGTACCGTGATCTCCGAAGAGATCGGTCTGAGCCTGGAAAGCACTACCCTGGAACACCTGGGTAATGCCAAGCGCGTGATCCTGTCGAAAGAAAACACCACCGTGATCGACGGCGCCGGCGTTGAAGCTGATATCCAGGCTCGCGTTCTGCAAATCCGTCAGCAAGTGGCCGACACTTCGTCCGACTACGACCGTGAAAAACTGCAAGAGCGTCTGGCCAAGCTGTCCGGCGGCGTTGCAGTGATCAAGGTTGGCGCCGGTTCCGAAGTTGAAATGAAAGAGAAGAAAGCCCGCGTTGAAGACGCCCTGCACGCTACCCGTGCAGCCGTTGAAGAAGGCGTGGTACCTGGCGGCGGCGTAGCACTGGTTCGCGCTCTGCAGGCTATCTCCGAATTGAAAGGCGACAACGCTGATCAAGACGTGGGTATCCAGTTGCTGCGTCGCGCTGTTGAAGCGCCACTGCGTCAGATCGTTGCCAACTCCGGCGACGAGCCAAGCGTAGTTGTCGACAAGGTCAAGCAGGGTTCGGGTAACTACGGTTACAACGCTGCCACTGGCGAATACGGCGACATGATCGAAATGGGCATCCTTGACCCGGCTAAAGTGACTCGTTCGGCTCTTCAGGCAGCAGCTTCCATCGCCAGCCTGATGATCACCACCGAAGCCATGATCGCCGAGATCAAGGAAGACGGTCCAGCTGGCGGCGGCATGCCAGACATGGGCGGTATGGGCGGCATGGGCGGCATGATGTAAGCCAGCCTTACCCCGTACATAAAAACCCCGCCTGCGAAAGCCGGCGGGGTTTTTTATTGCCTTCATTTTGGTATGTCAAAAGACCGAGGCGCGGCCATCGTCGGATCGCCGCCCGGACCAAGCCACGCTCCCACAGGATCGCATCAATCCTGTGGGAGCGGGCTTGCCCGCGATGACGTCAGATCAAGCGCTGACAGGTTCTGCCTTGGTGACTCGATCAGCCTCCCCATCCGGCCGATAAAGGATGAAGTAATACGACCCCAGGCAAATCAGCCAGCAAAAAATCGCTGTCCACACGTTGTGCGAGAAAAAGTGCGCGCCCTGCATCATCCGGCTCACCGAAAACACCGTGCCTAGCGCGAAGGCGAAGGCAAAGGCTTTACGGGCGAGTCGCGGACGCCGGTCACGGAGTACGAAAAACAGCGCAAACAGGGTGAATCCGGTCGCGGCATGTCCGCCCGGCCAGCAGCGCCCCGGTTTATCAGTGGCCGGGCGAGGGCTGAGCAATTCGCTGTAGGTTTCATGACCGCCGAATTGTTCCAGGCTCCATGGGCACTGCACCGCCGTCACCGCCTTGACCGGAGTGACAAAGGAAGTCGCCAGGCCCAGCGACAGCACCAGGCAGCCCAGTTCCCGCTTGAATGGCTTGAGCCTGTCGATGAAAAACGATCCCGCCAACCCGAGAATGGCCAGCACCGAAAAGGCGATAACCACTTGCTTGGCGCGGTCATGCAGGATGTCTTCAACGAAGTAACTGTGCCGCCCGATGAAGTCGCCCGCCGCCGGGTCGTAAAACAACCGGGCGAGGTCCATGTCCAGGGACGTCAGTTCGAGCAGCACCAAAACGATCGCCGCAATGGCGGGAACACCCAGGCACACCCAGAAGTTGAGCGGGCGGGAGGCGGGGCGGGCAGTGGTCGAAACCATGGCAGTTCCTTGGTCGGTTAAACGTTCTTGAGGCCGCAGCCGCGCGGAGTTTGCACCCGGTGGTGTCGCCTCTGTGTGAATCGACAGTGAAAAAGTCGTTAACGCCGTCACCGCTTCCACACCCGGATTTACAACTGCACACAGTTCTAGCCCTCAGTCGCGCGAGGCCTTAAGCTGCGCGGGCCAAGACGGCCGTATCTGTGTGCGGAGGAGGTGCCCATGCGAATTCTATTGGTTGAAGACAACCGCGATATCCTGGCCAATCTGGCTGATTACCTGGGACTCAAAGGCTACACCGTGGATTGCGCGCAGGACGGTTTGTCAGGTCTGCACCTGGCGGCCACCGAGCACTACGACTTGATCGTGCTCGACATCATGTTGCCCGGCATCGACGGCTACACCCTGTGCAAACGCTTGCGCGAAGACGCGCGCCGCGACACGCCGGTGATCATGCTCACCGCGCGCGATCAACTGGACGACCGGCTGCAGGGCTTCAAGTCCGGCGCTGACGATTACCTGATCAAACCCTTTGCCCTGTCTGAACTCGCCGCGCGGATCGAAGCGGTCATGCGGCGGGCGCAGGGCGGTGGTCGTCGCACGCTGCAGGTAGGCGATCTGAGCTACGACCTCGATACCCTGGAAGTGACCCGCGAAGGGCGTCTGCTGAAACTCAACCCGGTGGGCCTGAAATTGTTGGCCGTGCTGATGCAGAAAAGCCCTCACGTGCTGCGTCGTGAAATTCTCGAAGAAGCCCTGTGGGGCGACGATTGCCCGGACAGCGACAGCTTGCGCAGCCACGTCCACCAATTGCGCCAGGTGATCGACAAACCGTTCGCCAAGCCATTGCTGCAAACCGTGCACGGTGTCGGTTATCGCTTGGCCGAGGGCCGAGATGGAGTTTAAGCAGAGCCTTGCCCAACGCATCATCATCGCCTTTGCGTTGATGAGCGCACTGGTGGCGGGCGCCTTTGCCATGGGCATTGTGGCGACCGTGCACCTGGTGGAAGAAAAACTGATTTCGGCTGGCCTGGGTGGCGACTTGCAGCGCCTGTTGCTGATGGACAGTGTGATGGACTGGAACCATCGTCCCGAGCCGGACCAACTGTTCTATTTCAGCGGCGGGCCGGGCGACTTCGAGTTGCCCAAGGATTTGCGCCACCTCGACCCGGGCTTTCACGAGGTGTTTCGCGAGCAGCTGTCTTACCACGCGATGGTCGAAGTCGTTGACGGTCGGCACTACGTGTTGCTGCAGGACCAGAGTGATTTCGAGGAGCGTGAGCGGGTGCTGTTTGCCGTGGTCCTGGTCGGCTTTGTACTGAGCCTGGCACTGGCGGTATTCCTCGGCTGGATCCTCGCACGCAAAGTGATGGCGCCCGTGGTGCGGCTGGCCCGCCAGGTTCGTCACCGCGATCAATTGCTGGGGCTGGCACCCCCGCTGGCGCCGGACTACGCCGCCGATGAGGTGGGCGAGCTGGCCGTGGCCTTCGACGCCACCCTCGGGCGCCTGCGCCAGGCGTTGACCCGGGAGCGGTTGTTCACCAGTGACGTCAGTCACGAATTGCGCACCCCGTTGATGGTGCTGGCCAGCTCCTGTGAATTGCTCCTGGAAAATCCCGGGATCGACCAGCGTGGCCGGGCTCAGGTCGAACGGATCGCCCGCGCGTGCACTGAGATGCGCGAACTGGTGCAAACCTTCCTGATGCTGGCCCGCGCCCAGCACGAAGACACCAGCATGGCGGCGCAACAGTCGCTGAGCCAGGTCGCAGACGGCCTGGTCAATCAATGGCGTGAACCAATCGAAGCCAAAGGGTTGTCGCTGATGTTTGAACCGGGCAACCCGGCCGACACGCGCTATAACGCGACCCTGTTGCATGCGGTCATGGGCAACCTGCTGCGCAATGCGTTGCATTACACGGAACAAGGTTTCATCCGCGTGACCCTGACGTCCACGGGTTTTACGGTCGAGGACAGTGGTGTGGGCATTCCCGAGGAAAAGCGCGAGGCAATGTTCGAACCGTTCGTGCGGGGCAATGAAAAACGCGGCGAAGGCCTGGGACTGGGCTTGTCGCTGGTGCAGCGGATCTGCGAACACCAGGGGTGGCATGTCAGCCTGACGAACAGGGAGCCCAACGGCTGCCGTTTTCAGGTGGAGTTGAATCCGCTGGAGAGTTGATGGGTCCAAAGATCGCAGCCTTCGGCAGCTCCTACCGGTGACGGCGTGCAACCGTAGGAGCTGCCGAAGGCTGCGATCTTTTCCTGTAAAACCCTGAAATACTTCACGGGTTACATGACATTTTTTTCACAATTGCATGACCTGACGCTGACATGGCGCTCCCTAGGCTGGATGTCATCAGACGTCCAGGAGTTATGAGTCATGGCAGGCCCGATAAAACTCGATTTTTCCGAGAAGTACGATGATCAACACGCGCAGAAGTACCTGCGCAAGCATCAGGACGGTTTGGGTCGCCGACTGTCCCACTGGCGTGACAAACAACTGGCACGCAAGGCATTGACGTTGGTCGGCGAACCCGGCCTGGTCCTCGATCTGCCCTGTGGCGCCGGGCGATTCTGGCCATTGCTGGCGGAAAAACCCAACCGCGTGATCATCGGTGGCGACAATTCCGAGTCCATGATCAAAATCGCAATGCAGGCGCAACCTGCGCAAGTGGTGAAACGGGTACAACCCTTGCACACATCTGCATTCGACATCGCCTTGCCTGATAACGCCGTCGACAGCATTTTTTGCATGCGCTTGTTGCACCACATTGGTGAAGCCGAGCATCGACTGGCCATTCTGCGTGAATTCGAACGCGTGAGCCGAGACAGCGTGATTCTTTCGTTGTGGGTTGACGGCAATTTCAAAGCCTGGAAACGCAAGCGTGCCGAGAAGAAGCGTGCGCAGGAAGGTTACCAGAATCGATTTGTGTTACCGGCTGCTACGGTCGAAAAGGAATTTGAGCAAGCGGGGTTCCGTATTCAGGAACAACTGGACTTCATACCGCTCTATGCCATGTGGCGGGTTTACGTATTACGCAAGAGGTAACAGGATGGCAGTGCAATGTGCAGCAGAAACGGACGTCGCGTCCCAGGATCGCTTCGACTATTTCTGGAATCAGCGCGGTGAATGGGTTGAAGAACCCAATGTCCGTCGGGGTGGTGAAAGTGGCGTGCAGCGCGTCACGGCTGCCGATGGGCAACTGCTCTACACCAAGCGCCAGACCGGGCATATCTATCGCAGTTGGCTGCACCCGTTTGGTCGGCCGACGGTGTTGCGCGAACAGGATGCACTGATCGGGTTGCGGCGCATTGGCGTGCGTGTTCCGGAAATCGTTTTCTGCGGCGCACAGCGCGATCCGGTTCACAAATGGCGCGCGTTGCTGGTGACCAAGTCACTGGACGGTTTCGTGGAAATCCAGCACTGGTACGCCGGTGGCGGACGCGAGCGGCATGGTGAAGCGGTACACGATCGCGTGCTGAAGGATCTGGCGGACAATTTGGCCCGCATGCACAAGGGCCGCTGGCAGCACAGTTGCATCTACATCAAGCACGTATTCGTACGGGTGACAGGTGAAGGCGAGGCTGCCACCGTCGAGGTGGCGTTGATCGACCTGGAGAAATGCCGCCAGCGTTTAACTGCCTACAGCGCTGCCTCCCATGACTTGAAGCAGCTGCGCCGCCATTCGTCGTTCAGCACGGCGGACTGGAAGAAACTCGTCTACCTTTATGAGACAGCGTTTGGCAGCGCTATCAAGGGTTTATAGTAATGAAACTCGAAATTGCACGAGGTTTGTTTTTAATAGGAGCCTTGGCAGTTGCTTCAATGGCGGTGGCGGCTTGGGAGCAGCCCCGCACGCAAGTCCTCAGTGCTCTAAACGGGGACGCGCGTTGTCCGATGCCGCGGGTTGCAAAGGCATCCGTTGCAACCCAACCCGATCATGATTTGTTGCTGTTCATGTTCGGACTTTCTCAAGGACTGAGGCCGCAGAGTTGACCCGATTGAAGCCCAAATAAAAGGCCTCGCAAATGCGAGGCTTTTTTTCGCGCAAAATTTGAAGTCTTGAGCTGTCCCACAGGGGGGATTATGCGTGTTCTTGAGGTTTGTCGGGTTTAGCCAGTAGCGTGTACACGCACGGCAATACAAACAACGTAAACAACGTCCCGATCGACATCCCCGTGGCGATCACCGTGCCGATGTCGAATCGGCTGACGGCGCCGGCACCCGTGGCGATGATCAGCGGCACCATGCCGAACACCATTGCGGCAGTGGTCATCAGTACCGGGCGCAGGCGAATGGCCGCCGCTTCCTCTACGGCCTCGCGCGCTGTCAGGCCTTTTTCCTTGCGCAGCTGGTTGGCGAACTCGACGATCAGGATCCCGTGTTTACTGATCAGGCCGATCAGCGTCACCAATCCCACCTGGGTGTAAATGTTCATGCTCGACCAGCCGAGGAACAGCGGAATCAACGCGCCGCAGATCGACAGCGGCACCGTCACCAGAATCACCAGCGGGTCGCGGAAGCTTTCGAACTGCGCTGCCAGCACCAGGAAAATGATCGCCAGAGCCAGGGCAAACGTCACCCATAGCGCGCTGCCTTCCTGAATGTATTGCCGCGAAGCGCCGGCATAGTCGATGGCATAACCGGCCGGCGCTTCTTCCCGGGCGATCTGGCGTACGGCGTCGAGGGCTTCACCCATGCTGACCAGCGGAACCCCGGACAGGATCGCCGAGTTGAGCTGCTGGAACTGGTTCAACTGGCGTGGACGCGCCCGGTCGGTCACGGTGATCAAGGTCGACAGTGCCAGCAGCTCGCCCTTGGTGTTCTTCACGTAATAGTTGTTCAGCCAGTCGGGGTTGTCGCGGAACGGCCGTTCGACCTGCGCGATGACCTTGTAGCTGCGCCCTTCAATAGTGAAACGGTTGATTTCCGCTTCACCCAGCAATGTCGCCAGTGTGCCGCCCAGATCCTGCATCGACACACCCATCTGCGCCGCCTTGGCCCGATCGATATCGACCACGACTTCGGGCTTGTCGAACGCCAGGTCAACGTCGACGAAGGCGAATTTGCCGGACTCCATCGCACGCTTTTTCACCCGGTCCATCACTTGCAGCAGCGACTCGTAGTCGTTGGCGGTATTGACCACGAATTGAAACGGCAACCCTTCACCGGTGCCGGGCAAAGAGGGCAGGTTGAAGCCGAAAATCTGCAGGCCGGGAATGCTTTCCAGTTTGCTCTGGACCTTGGGCAGGATTGCCATTTGCGTACGGTCGCGCTCGTTCCACGGTTTCAGCAGGAAACCGCCGATCCCCGACTGCACGCCGTTGAATCCATTGATCTGGAACGACGAGTAGTACTCGGGAAACTCTTTGAAAATCGAAATGAATTCGTCGGTGTAGGTGTTCAGATAATTGAGGTTGGTCGGTTGCGGGGCATTGGCCAGCATGAAAATGATGCCCTGATCCTCGTCCGGCGCCAGTTCCGATTTGGTGAAGGTGAGCAGCACCGGGATCAGGCACAGCACGATCGCCGCGAACACCAGCACCACCGGCCGGGTGTTGAGCGTGCCGTGCAACATCCGTTGATAACGGCGCTTGAGGCCTTCGAATATCAGGTCGAGGCGATGCGCCAGACCGCTGGGATTTTCGTCGTGACGCAGCAGAAAGGCGCACATCATCGGCGACAACGTCAGGGCAACGATGCCGGAGATCACCACCGCTCCGGCCAGGGTCAGGGCGAATTCCTTGAACAGCGCCCCGGTGAGGCCGGTGAGGAAGCCGATCGGCGCATAGACCGCTGCCAGGGTGATGGTCATCGACACCACCGGCATGGCGATTTCCCGGGCACCTTCGATGGCCGCATCCAGCGGCGTCTTGCCTTCCTCGATGTGCCGGTGAATGTTTTCCACCACCACGATGGCATCGTCCACCACCAGGCCGATGGCCAATACCATCGCGAGCAGGGTCAGCAGATTGATCGAGTAGCCCATCATCTGCATGAAGAACATCACGCCGATCATCGACAGTGGAATGGTCACCACCGGGATGATCACTGAACGCAGGGCGCCGAGGAACAGAAACACCACTATGATCACGATGAGCACCGCTTCGAACAGGGTTTTCACCACTTCGTCGATCGAGGCCTGGATGAACAGCGTGGCGTCGTAGGCGATTTCACCCTTGAGGTTCGGCGGGAGCTGGGCCTCAAGGTCCGGCATGATCTTGCGCACTTCCTTGATCACGTCCAGCGGGTTGGCGCCCGGCGTAGCCTTGATGCCGATGTACACCGATGGCGTGCCACCGAACGAGCTGATGCTGTCGTAGTTTTCCGCGCCCATTTCCACCCGCGCGACATCGCTGAGCAGCACGCGACTGTCGCCATCGACCTTGAGCGGAATGGCCGCAAACGCTTCAGCGGATTTCAGTTCGGTGTTGGCGTTGATGCTGGTGACCACGTACTCGCCTTTCACTTCGCCGGCAGCGGAGAGGAAGTTGTACTGGCGCACCGCGTTGGTCACGTCGCTGGCGCTCAGGCCGAACCCGGCGAGCTTGACCGGGTCCAGCCACAGGCGCATGGCGAACACCTGATTGCCGAGAATTTCGGCTTCGGCCATGCCCGGCAGGGTCGCGAGCTTGGGCTGGATGACCCGCGACAGGTAGTCGGTGATCTGCGGGTTGCTCAGCTCCTTGCTGAAGAAACTGATGTACATCAGCGCCGAGGCGTCGGCGGCTTCCTTGCTTAGCACCGGGTCTTCGGCATCCTGGGGCAGCTGGTTTTTCACCTCGTTGGCCTTGGCCAGCAGCTCGGTGAACAACCGGTCGCTGTTGGAACCGATGCGCGCGTAGATCGAGATCACCGAGAAGTTCTGGCGACTGACCGACGTCATGTAGTCGATGCCCTCGGCGCTGGCCAGGCTCTGTTGCATCGGTTGCGTGATGTAGCCCTGGATCGTTTCGGCGTTGGCCCCGGGGTAGGCGGTGGTGACCGTGATCAGGGCGTTTTCCATTTGCGGATACTGGCGCAGCGGCAGCTTGCTCCAGGCCTGGAAACCCAGCAGCACAATCAACAGGCTGACCACGGTGGCGAGCACCGGGCGGCGGATGAACGGGTCGGTAAAAGCCATGGGGATTCCTTGATCAGTCCGCGCGCGGCGGGCTGTTCTTCTCGGCTAAAGTCTTGTCGTCGCTGATGGCAATGTGCGCGCCGTTGTCCAGTTTGATCTGGCCGGCCGTGACCACTTTTTCGCCGTTCTGCACACCTTTGGTAATCATCACCACACCGTCGCGGCGTTCGCCGGTTTCAATGAAACGGCGTTCGGCGATCAGCACCGGTTCACCCTTGTCGTTTTTTTCCAGCGCGCCGTCTTCGGTTTTTTTCTGCGCGACGACGTAGAGCGAGTTGCCGTACAGCGTGTAGGTGATTGCGCTTTCCGGTACGACGATGCGCGGCTGCGGGTTTGGCAGCATGACTTGCAGGCTGGCGAACATGCCCGGCAACAACTTGCCGTCGGGGTTGGCCAGGGTCGCGCGAACCTGCACGTTGCGGGTGCTGTTTTCGACTTTCGGGTTGATCGCGCTGATGGTGCCGGGAAAGGTCTCGGAGGGGTACGCCGCGACGACAATTTCAACCGGCTGGCCGATGGTGATCTTCGGTACCGACTGTTCGGGCACGAAAAAGTCGACGTAGAGGCTGCTGAGGTCTTGCAGGGTGGCAACCATGGTGCCGCTGGCAAGGTAGTCGCCAACGTCGACCTGACGAATACCGATGGTGCCGCTGAAGGGTGCAACGATGCTTTTTTTACCGAGGGCAGCCTTGAGTTGATTAACCGTGGCTTTGCTCTTTTTCAGCACAGCCGAAAGACGGTCGAATTCGCCTTTGGAAATGGCCTGGCTGCCCACCAGTTGGCTACCGCGACCGTAATCGAGCTGGGCCAGTCCGAGGTCGGCCTGGGCAGTTTCCAGCAAGGCATTTTCCACGGCGCTGTCGAGGCGCAGCAATGGCTGACCGGCCTTGACCTTCTGCCCTGACTCGAACTGCAAATCGATGACGGTGCCGTCAGTCTCCAGGCTCAGGTCCACGCCTTGCAGCGCCGTAAGCGTGCCGACGGTAGGCAGACGGGCCTGCCACGGTTGTTCGGCGGCCGTGGCCACGGCGACGCTAATCGGCGGTTTCGGCGCGGAGAAGCCCTGGATCATCGTGTAGATGGAGAAGGCTTTGTAAGCGGCCAGTACCAGCACGATCAGCAGAACAATACCCAACATGATCAGCATGCGGCGACGCAGCATATTTCCACTTCCTTGGAGAAAATCAGGTGAGACTGTCGGGCACATTACTCTGAGTGCGCAGGGTATTCCAACTGCCACTTCTTACAGGTGAGCACGCAATGCGTCGAAGACAACCGCTGTGGCGAGGGAGCTTGCTCCCGCTGGGCTGCGCAGCGGCCCTGAAAAATGGGACTGCTACGCAGTCCAGCGGGAGCAAGCTCCCTCGCCACAGGGTAAATCCACCATTAGGGAGGTGATGTCAGATGAGATGCAGGTGGTTATCCCAAAGCCCAGCCGGAAGCTCCAGCGGTTTTGCAACCAGATCTGCCTGGCGGCAATCGTAGTACCGGCAGCGGCCCTGACCCGAGGTCACGACAAAGCCGTCAGCCACGGCGCCGACTCCGGCGCAATCGGGAAGCGGCGCATCCAGGCGCACTTCGCCGCTGTCCAGGTCCCAGATAAAAAAGCGGTTGCCCCGTGGCGCGGTCAACGCGACCAGGCGCAAGTCGCTGTGCACCGCAACGCTGGCGGTGTAATGCCCCATGGCCTGCAACTGATGCTCGGGCACCGGGAACGCCACGAACGCTTGGCCCGGACGCTTGATCGCCAGCAGTTCCGATGACTCGTGGGACGGCCCCATGAATTGCTGACCGGCGACGATGGTGCCGTCGCTGGCGATTCCCAGATGCCGCACGCTGTTCATCTGCTGGGGCAAGGTTTCCTTGCTGATCAACGTGCCGTCGCGTTGCATCAGCACCAGGCTCGGTTCCATGGCGTTGAGGTTCATCTCGACCCGGCTTTCGGCCTCGGTGCGGATGCCGCCGTTAGCCACCACCAGGGTTTCGCCATCGGGCATCCACGACACCTGATGCGGGCCGATGCCGTGGGTCGACAGTTCGCCGCTGTGTACCAGCCGCTCACCTTCGAACTTGTAGACCCCGAGCAAGCCACGCCCCGGATCGGAGGTGTCGTTCTCGGTGGCGTACAGCCAGTCGCCGCTTTTGTGAATCACCGCGTGACCGTAGAAATGCCGGTTCGGCAACGACGCCACAGTCTGCAGCAGCGCGCCGTCACGCAGGTCGATCAGGTAACTTTCGGTGCCCGGGCGCCGGGCAACGAACAATGCGATCGGCAGTGTCGGGTGGTTGATGATGTCGTGGCATCGCTGGCCGACCTGGGTGGCGAACACCCGGGTGCCGTCCAGCCGATAACCGACGGCGTAATGCTTGCCGTCGCCATCGTCCCGCGCCGAGAGCAGCAGCGGGCTCTGGTCCTTTTGCTTGAACAGCGTCCAGCCGCCCAGCGTCACTGCTCCCAGCAGCAAACTACCTAACGTCAGAGCCTGTCGTCGCAGCATGGCACTTGCCCTCATCAGTCACCGTCGTTGGCGTTGAAGCCCAGTTGGATGCCCAGCGCCTTGGCCAGTTCGCCTTCGTGCAGGCGGTGGACGACGTTGAGGCTGTCGTAGAGGTCGTTGAGTTGCTGGCGACCGGCGTCGTCGTTGAGCATTTCGGTCAGCGAGCGCTGGTTGCTGGCGAACAGTTTCAGCGATGCGGTGTAAGCGGCGTCGATCTTGTCGGCCAAAGGTTTCTGCTCGCTCGGCAACAAGCCGCGCAGGCCTTTGTTGTCGACGCCTTCCCACACCGTTTTGGCGGCGGCGAGGCTGGCTTCGAAACCGCTCAGGGACGACTGGCTGCGCCATGCATCGGCCTGGAACGGTTGCGGCACACCCTTGCTCTGGCGGCCCATCGGCGTGCCGAGTTTTTTCTTCAGGCTGTCGAGGGCGGTGACTTGTACCCGCAGCAGATCGGCGATGGCTTCGTGGGAATCGGCGTAGCGCTGGTTCGGAAACTTGCTCATCTGCGCGAGCATGCCGTCGGTGTTGTTCCAGCTTTTCAGAATGTCTTCGGCGAGCAGTTTCTGCCGTTCGGCGATGGCTTTGAGCAGTGGGCAATACTTGGCTTTCTGCTGTTCATTGGCGACGTCGGGTTTGCTGTCGAACAGGATGTATTCATAGGCGGACAGGCCTTGCACCACGACGCTGGATTTGGCCAGCGCGGCGGCATCGATCTGCGGCTGCGCGGTCACCAGTTGCTCGACTTGACGGCCAACAAGGTTTTTCTTGTCCGGCCAGAACTGCACTTGCCAGGCGCGATTGCCCTCGGCCAGCGGCCCGATCAGCAGCGGCTGCAACTCGGCCCAGGCTTTTTGCGCGTGCAGGAAATCGGCACGGGCGGTGTCGAGGTTTTCCTTGCCTTCGCAGTAGGCCAGCGCACTCACGGCCAATTGGCGATCGGCTTCAACCCAGCGGGTGTAGGTCGGCAGAATCACCGACTTGGCGATGGCTGCCGAGGTAACGGCCTGCGGATCCTGCGGGGAGCAGGCGCCGAGGGCGAGCGCGGCAAGGCTGGTGAACAACAACTTGGGACGGAACATGTGAGGCTCCCGCTGAGTTAACGCGTATTAAAGGGAATTCAAAAACGCCAGCAACGCAGCGCGCTGCTCGGCATTGAAAGACAAAACCTGTTGCTGCGCCGCTGATGCTTCGCCGCCATGCCAGAGCACGGCTTCGAGCAGGTTGCGGGCGCGGCCGTCATGTAAAAACTGGGTGTGGCCACTGACCGTCTGTGTCAGGCCAATGCCCCACAACGGCGGGGTACGCCAGTCGCGGCCACCGGCCTGGAATTCGCTGCGATTGTCAGCCAGGCCGTCGCCCATGTCGTGCAGCAGCAAATCGCTGTATGGGCGAATCACTTGATTGGCCAGTTCGGGTTCGGCAGCGTTGGCGGCGGTGGTGTATTTCGGTGTGTGGCAGGACTGGCAGCCGGCCTGGAAAAACAGATTTTTCCCGGCCAGCACTTCAGGCGCGCCGACATTGCGGCGGGCCGGTACGGCGAGGTTTCGGCTGTAGAACAACACCAGACGCAGGATGTTGTCGCTGACTTCCGGCTCGCCGTCCGCACCGTTGCCGTTGGGCGCCTGCTTGCACGCAGTTTGCGTGTCGGTGCAGTCGTCAATCGGTCTCAGGCTAGTGGTAAGGCCCATGTCACCTGAAAACGCGTGGACGTTTTGCTGATTGAGGGTTGGCTGGCCGGCTTTCCAGCCAAACCGACCGAGTACGGTTTTCTGTTGGGCGTCATCCCAGACCCGGTTCGGGCGGCCGGCGATGCCGTTGTTTTCTTTGGCCTGCGCCTGGGCATTGGCGAGGATCGCTTCGTCCGGGATCGCTTCAAGCAAGCCGAGGCCGATCATCGGCGGCGCGATACGGGCGGAGAAACGGGTATCGGGGTGCATCGGGCCGTAGCCCAACTGGGTGATGTTCAGAACGGGTTTGCGCAACTCGATGTGCGTGCCGTCCTTGAAGCGCACCGGCACCGGCGTGTAATCGACGCGCATCTTGCCCTCCGGGACGACGCCGGGAACGGCCATGTCCTGGAATTGCCCGCCGTAGATTGGCTCCGGTACCACACCGAGTTGTTCGATGACTTTTGCGTAGGCCGGTGCATCGGGGATCGACAGCCGCACCAGCATCGACACCGCATTCGCCGCACCCGGTGTCGGCGGATGACCGCGACCGTCCTTGATGTGGCAGTTCTGGCAGGCATTGGTGTTGAACAACGGGCCGAGGCCATCGCGGGCGGTGGTGGTCGACGGGGCGATCACCCAAGGGTTGCGAAAGAAACTGTTGCCGACGCTGAAATCCACGCGCCGGGAGGGCGGCAGGTTGGCGGAGGGCAGGGAGAACGCGTTCTGGTCGGTCTTGCGCACGGTTGCGCTGCCACCGGACCGGGCTTCACCGGGTTCGGCTTGGGTAAAACGCGGGGCGTCATCGCAGGCACTCAGGCCCAGGGCCAGCAACAGTGCGGATAAGCGAAGAAGCAGCGAGGGCATCAGACATCCTGCAAGACGAGCAAAACAAGGGCGCAAAGTCTAACAGGGCAGGGGAGATTGAATAAGAGGAATTATCGTTTGGTTGATGCGGGGGCAAGAAAAGATCGCAGCCTTCGGCAGCTCCTACAGAAGCATGCATTCCCCTGTAGGAGCTGCCGAAGGCTGCGATCCTTTAAACAGCATGGGTGAAAACAAAAAGGCGACCCGAAGGTCGCCTCTTTATTCAGCCAGCGTTGATCAGAACTCGTGATCAGCGTTGTCCGGGTTCAGGTCGCTGATGCCCAGCTTGCCAGCGGCGGCTTCGATCGAACCGGTCTGCTTGACCAGGGAGGCGATGGCGTCGCGAACGATCTGGTTGCCAGCGGTGTTACCGGCGGCGATCAACTGGTCGTAGTGCTCACCCTTGTTGGCGTGATCGACGATGACCTGCATCTTCGCTTCGGTCGCAGCCAGGTCGGCTTTCAGCGCGGTGTCTGCAGCCGGGTCGGCTTTGGCCACCAGGGACGACAGGCTGGCGCCGGTCATTTTGCTGCCGTCGGCGCGGGTGTATTCGCCCAGGTACACGTTCCGGATGCCTTTGGCATCGTAGAACTGCGAGTTGTGGGTGTTGTCGCTGAAGCAATCGTGTTCGTCTTCCGGAGAGTTGGCTTCCAGGGAAACCTTCATGCGTTCGCCGGCCAGTTCGCCCAGCGACAGGCTGCCCATGCCGAAGAGCATTTTGCGCAGGCCGCTTTCAGCCGGTTCCGCTTCCAGGGTGGCGCGGTAGTTGTCGGCCACGTTCGGCTTCCAGTTACCGACCATTTCTTCCAGGTCGCTGACCAGCAGTTGGGTCACGGATTTCAGGTACGCGCGACGACGATCATTGTGGCCGCCGGTAGCGCCCTTGCCTTCCAGATAGTCGGATGCAGGACGGTTGCCAGCGCCCGGGCCAGTGCCGTTCAGGTCCTGGCCCCAGAGCAGGAATTCGATGGCGTGGTAACCGGTGGCGACGTTGGCCTCGGAACCGCCCAATTCGTTCAGGCTGGCGAGTTTTTCCGGGGTGATGTCTTTGACGTCGATCTTGTCTTCGCCGACCTGGACTTCAGTGTTGGCGATGATGTTGGCCGTTGCGCCCGGGTTACCCAGTGCGTGCTCGTAGGACTTGTCGACGTAGTCGATCAGGCCTTCGTCCAGTGGCCAGGCATTCACCTGACCTTCCCAGTCGTCGATGATGGTGTTGCCGAAGCGGAACACTTCGCTCTGCAGGTAAGGAACGCGAGCAGCGACCCAGGCCGCCTTGGCGGCTTTCAGGGTGTCGGCGTTCGGCTTGGCGAGGAAGGCGTCGACGGCGGTTTGCAGGGTTTTCGCGGTGGATTCGGCATCGCTGTAAACGGCGAAGACGATGTCGGCGTAATGCGCGACAACGGCTTTGGCAGCGGCTTCGTCGACTTTACCGGTAGCCGCCGGCGCAACGGCGGGGGCCGGGGCGGTGGTGGTGGCTGGAGTCGGTGCCGGGGCGGCAGCTTTGTCTTTGCCTTCGCCACAACCGGCGAGGGAAATAGCGATGGCCAACAGACTGGCGGTAGCCAGAGGCATACGAATCATGGCGAACATCCTGCTTCGAGAGGGGGTGGAATGGCGCTGCTAGCGCGCAAAGCTGCGACATAATGCAAATCTTTCGCATTATGTGTAAAGGGTTGTGGCTGGAAATATTTCTTATTTGCGAGATGTGCGGGGGTGGATCAAAAGATCGCAGCCTCGTTTCTCTCGACAGCTCCTACGCAGCTCCTGCATAGAGGCGTGATTGTTGTAGGAGCTGTCGAGAGAAACGAGGCTGCGATCTTTCAATCCTACAAAATAGCCGCGTTACTGCGCTGGGCCAGTTTCAGGTAGGCGCCCAGTTCTCGCGCCGGCAGCGGCTTGCTGTAGAAGTAACCCTGACCTTCATGGCAGCCTTCGGAGATGATGTAAGCCTCTTGCTCGGCGGTTTCCACGCCTTCGGCAATCACCTGCATACCCAGGCTTTTTCCCAGCTGGATGATGGCGCGAACGATGGTCGCATCGTCGTCGTCGTCGAGCAGGTCCTGAACGAAGCTCTTGTCGATCTTGATCTTGTCCAGCGGCAGGCTTTTCAGATAGCTCAGCGATGAATATCCGGTGCCGAAGTCGTCGATGGCGATCAGCGCGCCGGAGCGACGCAGACTCAGCAGGTGCTGGGCGGCGGTGCTGATGTCTTCCATCAGGCCGGTTTCAGTGACTTCCAGCTCCAGGCTACGCGGTGGTAGGCGGTACATTTGCAACAGGTTGTTGACCACTCGCGGCAGCTCGGCGTGGTGCAGTTGCACGGTGGACAGGTTCACCGCCATGCGCAGGTCGGTGAAGCCCTGGTCATGCCAGTCGCGCAATTGTTTGCAGGCCTGGTCCAGCACCCATTCGCCGATGGCGATGATGGTGCCGTTCTGCTCGGCCAGCGGGATGAACAGGTCTGGCGGCACTAGCCCGTGCTCGGGATGCTGCCAGCGAATCAACGCCTCGACGCCGACCACCCGATGATCGCGATAGCTGATCTGCGGTTGATAGACGAGGTAGAACTGGTCGCGGGTGAGGGCGTCGCGCAGGTCTTTTTCCAGTTCGCGACGGCGGCGCATTTCGGTGTCGACGCTGGCGATATAGAACTGATAACGGTTGCGCGAGCGGGTCTTGGCCAGGGTCATGGTCTGCTCGGCCTTTTGCAGCAGTTTCTCGGTGCTGTCACCGTCCTCGGGGAACAGGGTGATGCCGATGGTGGCGCGCAGGCGAATCTCCTGATGATCGAGGGCGAAGGCCGCTTCCAGGTCATCGAGAATGCTTTGCGCCAGTTCGGCCGCTTCATAAGGTTGTTCGATGTCGGCCTGAACCAGCGCGAACTGGTCACCCCCGAGGCGGGCAAGGGCGCCAAGGCGACCGCTGTGCGCGCGCAAGCGATCGGCCAGGGCCAGCAGCAGTTGGTCGCCGGTCTGGTAGCTGAACTGTTCGTTGATGCCTTTGAAGTCATCGAGGCCGACGCACAGCACCGCGACCCGGCGCTGCAGCTTGCCGGCGTCGGTGAGGATTTTGTCCAGCTGTTGCTGCAATTGCTGGCGGTTCGGCAGCCCGGTGAGGAAATCGTACTGGGCCATGCGCAGCAGGCTGTTTTCCGCTACGTGGCGCAAATGGGTGTTGCGTTCGATGGACTCGAGTAACTGGTTGGCGGTGTTGATCCAGATGCCCAGTTCGTTTTTCTCGTGGCCCCTGAGTTGCGGAATCTTGTGTTCGCTGGGGCGATCCGGGTTGATTTCGGTCAGGTGCTCAATGATCCGCGACAGCGGTTTGGTCAGTAGCCAGTGATAGACCAGGTACAGCACCAGCCCCATGGCCAGGGCACGCAATACGCCGGAAATGAAAATGATCACCGAGCTGACGATAAACCCTTGCCCGTAGGTGGCGGTGTCGAGGGTGATGCTCAGGTCGCCGTAATACTCGCTGTAGGGACCACGGCCGACCAATTGGGTGGTGAAAGTGCGTTCCTTGCCCAGAATCAGGTCGGTCAGCCAGCGACTGTTGGAATGCTGCAAGTCACGGGATTTTTGCGCGAGCATCGCTTCGTTGGGATGGCCGATGGACGCCTGGCGCACGGCGTCGTCCTGAAACAGGCCTTCGATAACCTGCATGCCCATTTCCCGGTCCAGACTGTAGACGGCCTGGGTCGAAGGGTCGCGGAACATGTCGAGGATGCGCTGGGCATCACCGGCCACGGCCTGGCGTGTTTTATAAGCATCGAAAACGATCTGCGCGCAGCTCAAGACTACGCCGACGATCAATGCCGACAGGAGCACAACCCTGAGCAACTTCACCGACAAGCTGTTCTTGAGTTCCAGCTTCAAAGAGTCATTCCTTGTTCCGTGCAGGTAGCATCAAGTTGCCATGAGTATTGGCAATCCGGTGATGGCAGTCAAAGGGACAATCAAACACAGGGGGATAAGCCTGTTGGTTGGCCGAAATGCTGTTGCCTGGGGTTTTCGCCTATTAGTACTGTGTCGGTAGTCGAGTCCTTCAACTTGAGGGGGATCGGGAGATTTTTTCCATTTGCTTGATGTTAGACGGCTGTGGCGTTGGGGCAAGGGGCTTAAGGCTGGTTTCAGTGTGGGAAATTGCCTCCCTTGTTGCGGCTTCACTCTGTAGGAGCTGGCTTGCCCGCGATGACGGCCTGACAGCCGACCATGTTCTCCCTGTTGTACATATCCATTTCTGCGGTAACGGCCACTGACGGTTTCGCCCTTACGGCGAGGCACTTTTTTCAAACGCCAAAAAAGTACCCAAAAAGGCTCGCCCCGGCGTCCGGCCCCTCGCTAAAGCTCGGCGTACCCTCGTTCCCGGTCCTGCTCCGTGGGCCCGCCGCCATCGGCCATCCATGGCCAAGGGCGGCTAACCCGGCATCCATGCCGGGTTGCCCACTGCGCAGAACCTCCACTTGGCCTTCCGAAGGGGCGGGCAGATCAAAATCAAAAGCAGGATCAAAAGCGCAAGGCGAGCTAACGCTCGGCCTCGTGTTTTGGTTGGGTTTCCGCATTCCATTGTGGGAGCGAGCCTGCTCGCGAAGACGGCCTGCCAGACCACCCGTTTCCTCTGGTTGTACTTGCTGAGGTTTCCCAAGCCCATAAAAAAACCCGGCAAAAAGCCGGGTTTCTTGACTGGCATCGATCTTAAGCAGTAAAGGTTTTGCCTTCGAACTGCTCAGCCACGAATTTCCAGTTGACCAGGTTCCAGAACGCTTCGACGTATTTCGGACGAAGGTTGCGGTAGTCGATGTAGTAAGCGTGTTCCCAGACGTCGCAGGTCAGCAGCGGGGTGTCACCGCTGGTCAGCGGGTTGCCGGCGCCGATGGTGCTGGCCAGGGCCAGGGAACCGTCAGCCTTTTTCACCAGCCAGCCCCAACCGGAACCGAAGGTGCCGATGGAAGTTTTGCTGAATTCTTCTTTGAACTTGTCGAACGAACCGAAGGAAGCGTTGATTGCTTCAGCCAGTGCGCCGGTTGGTTGACCGCCGGCGTTTGGCGCCAGGCAGTTCCAGTAGAAAGTGTGGTTCCAGACTTGAGCGGCGTTGTTGAAGATGCCACCCGAGGAAGACTTGACGATTTCTTCCAGAGTCTTGCCTTCGAACTCGGTGCCTGGCACCAGGTTGTTCAGGTTCACGACGTAGGTGTTGTGGTGCTTGTCGTGGTGATACTCCAAGGTTTCCTTGGAAATGTGCGGCTGCAGGGCATCGTGTGCGTAAGGCAGCGGCGGCAATTCGAAAGCCATGATGATTCTCCTAATCAGGTCAGTTGCGGTGAGCGCAAGGCCGATCACGGGCGGCCAGACAAGCGCCGGGGAGTTTGTACTCTTTGCGGCGCATCGAACCGGATCATAGCACCGGGGGTGCGGCATAACCACGCAACAACTGTGTGGAATAGAGGTTCCAGAGCCTTTTGGAATAATCAGGTAGAGAAGATTAGTTGGCCGGCGACGGTGAACATCATCACGGCGACGAGCAGATCGAGAATCCGCCAGGTACTCGGCCGGGCCAGCCAGGGCGCCAGCCACGCAGCGCCCAGCGCCAGCGTGAAGAACCACAACAACGACGCACTGGCGGCGCCCACGACATAAGCGCCGGGTTCGGTTTGCTGGGCGCCGAGGGAGCCGATCAACAACACCGTATCCAGATAAACGTGTGGGTTGAGCAGGGTCACCGCCAGCGCGCTGAGCATGACCGCCCGCAGTGAACGCACAGTCTGGTTTTCACCCTGTGGCAGGCTTTGCTTCGAGCAGGCCCGACGCAGGGCAAGGCTGCCGTACCACAACAAGAAAGCCGCACCCCCCCAACGGGCGATGGCGAGCAATGTCGGGTTCTGCGCCAGCACGGTGGCCAGGCCGAAGACGCCAGCGGCGACCAGCAATGCATCGCAGGTCACACACAGGGCTGCCACTGGCAGGTGATGTTCACGCCGCAGGCTCTGGGCCAGCACAAACGCATTCTGGGTGCCGATCGCCATGATCAGGCCGGCGGCCACCAGCAGGCCGTTCACATAACTTTGCCACATAGGTTTTACTCCGCGTTCGCAGCCAGTTGCCGCAAGACGTCCATAGCGTGATCGGCATCGGCCTGGCCGACGAATAGATGATCGTGGTAGTAACCGGCGATCACGTTGCAACTGATTCCGGCCTGACCCAATGCCGTGGCAAATGCGGCGGTCAGGCCGACGGCTTGCAAAGCCGAATGCACGTTCAGGGTGATCCAGGCGGCGACGTAGTCGAAGCTGAACCCGGCCTTCTCGGCGTGGGACCGTTCCAGAATCACCGTCAGACCTTCCTGCTCGCGAAAGCTGCCAACGACCTCCAGGCCAGGCGGCAATACGCCGTCGCGCAGTGTGCAGAACACATATTCGCCGGCATTGAGGTGCGGGCTCATGCTGCGCAGCAGTGTCGCCAATGACGTTTCGCCAGCCATGTCGATGATCCTTGTTCAAGAGTTCTTGCCGGGCATTCTCCGTTGTAAACCTGTATAAGAAAAACCAATCATGCTGATCGCCCATTAGGAAAACTGATGTTCGACTATAAGTTGCTCTCCGCGTTGGCCGCCGTGGTGGAACAAGCTGGATTCGAGCGCGCGGCTCAAGTGCTGGGGTTGTCGCAATCGGCGATTTCCCAACGCATCAAGTTGCTCGAAGCGCGGGTGGGTCAACCAGTGCTGGTGCGGGTCACGCCGCCGGCGCCGACGGAAATCGGCCGGCGCCTGCTCAACCATGTGCAACAGGTGCGTTTGCTCGAGCGCGACCTGCAAACTCTGGTGCCGGCGCTGGACGAAGAAGGCCTGCCGGAGCGTCTGCGCATTGCCCTGAACGCCGACAGCCTGGCCACGTGGTGGGCGCAGGCTGTCGGTGACTTCTGCGCCGAGCAACACCTGTTGCTCGATCTGGTGGTCGAAGACCAGAACGTCGGCCTCAAGCGTATGCGTGCCGGAGAAGTGGCGGCGTGTGTCTGTGCCAGCGAACGGCCGGTGGCCGGTGGGCGCAGCGTCTTGCTGGGTGCGATGCGTTATCGCGCGTTAGCCAGTCCGGCGTTCATCGCCCGGCATTTTCCTCAAGGTGTTCGCGCCGATCTGTTGTCGAAAACGCCGGCGCTGGTGTTTGGCCCGGACGATTTCCTACAGCATCGCTACCTCGCGTCTCTCGGCGTAGACGGCGGTTTCGAGCACCATTTGTGCCCATCGTCCGAAGGATTTCTTCGCCTGACCGAAGCCGGCCTTGGCTGGGGGCTGGTGCCGGAGTTGCAGGTGCGCGATCAGCTTGAGCGCGGCGTTCTGGTGGAGCTTTTGCCAGATAAGCCCATCGACGTGCCGCTGTACTGGCATCATTGGCGCAATGGCGGTCAGTTACTGGGGTTGCTGACCGATCAATTGGTGCGCTCGACGAAGCAATGGCTGGTGCCGTTGCTTTGACCGGCAGCGTCAAGACCTCACGCACTACGCAAAACGAAATATTCGGAGCACTACATGAAGATTCTGGTCACCGGCGCAAGCGGCTTCATCGGCGGACGCTTTGCGCGTTTTGCCCTGGAGCAGGGCCTGGACGTGCGGGTCAACGGTCGCCGGGCCGAAAGCGTCGAACACCTGGTGCGCCGTGGCGCCGAGTTCATCCAGGGCGACTTGAGCGACCCGCAACTGGCCCGCGACCTGTGTGCCGATGTCGAAGCCGTGGTGCATTGCGCCGGGGCGGTTGGCGTGTGGGGGCGTTATCAGGATTTCCATCAAGGCAACGTGCAGGTGACCGAGAACGTCGTTGAGGGCTGCCTGAAACAGCGGGTCCGGCGGCTGGTGCATTTGTCTTCGCCGTCGATCTACTTCGATGGCCGCGATCATCTCGGCCTGACTGAAGAACAGGTGCCGAAGCGTTTCAAACATCCCTACGCCGCCACCAAGTACCTCGCCGAACAAAAAGTCTTCGGAGCCCAGGAATTCGGCCTTGAAACCCTGGCCCTGCGCCCGCGGTTCGTGACCGGCGCGGGCGACATGAGCATCTTTCCGCGGCTGTTGAAGATGCAACGCAAGGGCCGCCTGGCCATCGTTGGCAACGGTTTGAACAAGGTCGATTTCACCAGCGTGCAAAATCTCAATGAGGCGTTGCTCAGCAGCTTGCTGGCCAGCGGATCGGCGTTGGGCAAGGCCTACAACATTAGCAACGGCACGCCGATCCCGTTGTGGGACGTGGTCAATTACGTGATGCGCAAGATGGATGTCCCACAGGTGACCCGCTACCGTTCCTACGGTCTGGCTTACACGGTGGCGGCGCTCAACGAAGGTGCGTGCAAGCTGTGGCCGGGTCGTCCGGAGCCCACCCTGTCCCGTTTGGGGATGCAGGTCATGAACAAAAATTTCACCCTGGACATCAGCCGTGCGCGGCATTATCTGGATTACGATCCGAAGGTCAGTCTCTGGACCGCCCTCGATGAATTCTGCAGTTGGTGGAAGGCTCAAGACATTCGCTGAAACCGGATACTGAACCGAGTCCGGGAATCAGGGGTCAATCGCTGCGGCCGACGGGTTTATACTTTGCCGCATCAAGCCATCACCGCGTTCCACAAAGGTTGACTCAATGTCCATGCGTAACGATGCCAACGACGACTTCGACAATGTACCGAGCCTGCGTGCCGACCTTCTCGACGACGATGATTTCCCGACCACTGCGCGCACCAAGGTGCACTCACGCACACAGCCGGTGGCCAGGGTCAAAGCGGCGAGCACCGGTCCGTTGTGGGCACTGGTCGGCGCCCTGTTATTTGCGTTCGCCGGCCTTGCCTGGTGGAGCTTTCAGCAGATCACGCTGATGGAACAGCAACTGGTGGCCACCCAGGAAAGTTTCGCCCGCATCAGTGAGGAAGCGGCGGGGCGCTTGCAGGACATTTCCGGCAAGGTCGTCGCCAGTCAGACCAACGTCAGCAGCGACAGCGAAGCGTTGAAGCTGCAAATCAGGCAACTGGAAAGCAAGCTCCAGGATCAGAGCAAGCAGCAGCAAGGCGTGGTCGGCCAGACCTCGGAGCTGGACAAGCGCCTGGCGCAGATGACCGCGCAAACCGCAGAGCTGGATAAACGTCTGGAGCAAGTTACCGCCCAAAACACCGAGCAACAGAGCGCCGACACTCAATTGCAGACCCAGCTCAAAGCCTTGGCCGGCGACGTCGCCACGCTTAAAAGTACCCCGGCGGACACTGACAAATTTGAGGCACAGCTCAAAAGCCTCAGCGCCGATATCGCTGCGCTGAAAAAACAAGGCAACCCGAGCGCCGCCATCGAACGTCTGGAACAGGACATGATCGTGCTCAAAAGCCAGCAGGACAACCGCCCGGCGGCCTCGTCCAACACTGCCGAATTCGATGCCTTCCGTGGCCAGATCACCCGCAACATCAACACCCTGCAAGCGCAGATCCAGAATCTGCAGCAGCAATTGCGAGCCAGGCCGTAAGCTGATGAGGGTTTCGGGGCCGCTTCGCGCCCCAACGGGAGCAAGCTCCCTCGCCACATAAACCTGTTGCAATGGATTGCGCTTCGCTGAATATCCATACATGCCCCATTGCCGTCTACGCTCTTGAAACACCGACAGGAACGAGGGACGGGCAATGGGGTTTTTGCATAGGTTGGCGCTGCTGGGCGGGATGTTGTTGCTGTGCCTGGGTCAGGCTCAAGCCGCCGGGACCGAGAAAGATGACAGCCAGGCCGCCAGGGCACTGCTGGAAAAAGCCCTGGCCTATTACCACGACAACGGTGACAAGGCGTTTGCGGCGTTCAGTCGTCAGGGCGAGTTTGTCGACAAGGACCGCTATGTGTTCGTGGTCGACACCAAAGGCGTGATGCTCGCGAGCGGCGGGCCTTCATCGGCGCTGATCGGGCGCGACGTGTCTGACGTGCTCGGTCCGGATTTGCAGAAAGCCTTCAAGGACGCGCTGAAAGTGCCGGAGGGCAATGGCATTCAGCAGGCGGAGTATCGCTGGCAGAACTGGTCCGACGGCAAGGTTGAACGCAAGCATGTGTTCTATCAACGGGTCGGCCAACGGATTCTGGCGGTGGGTTATTACCTGCCACGGGCGTCGGCAGAGCAGGCAATGGCGTTGCTGAACAAGGCGGCCTCCGATCTGGCGAAGGACGAAAAGGGCACGCTGACGGCGATCAATTCCTTGAAGGGCGGTTACTTGCAGGATGACCTGTATGTGTTCGTTGTCGACTTGAATACCCAGCGATATGTCGCCCATGGCACCAATCTGCGGTTGATCAATACCGATTTCTCCAAGATCAAAGACCCTGAAGGCAAACCCGTGGGCGAGCCGATTCTGGCGTTGATCGCCAAGCAGGATTACGGCGAGTATGAATATCGGTGGAAAAACCCGGTCACCGGCAAGGTCGAGGACAAGCACGCGTATCTGAAGAAGGTCGGGCATTTTCTGGTGGCTGTCGGGTATTACAGCCCTTGAAAATTAAAAGATCCGCAGCCTGCGGCAGCTCCTACAGGAGCGTGCGCACGCCCTTGTAGGAGCTGCCGCAGGCTGCGATCTTTTGATTTAGCGAGCCGTATCCTCCCGCCCCCGCAAAAGCATGTTCGGCATCGCAATCGCCGCCGCCAACCCCAGCAGCGACACGGCCGCACTGACCATCAACAAATGCCGGAAGGTCAGCAGCAGCTCGGCACGCAAGGCATTCTGCGCGTCCCCCGGCGCTGCATTCAGACCGTCGAGCAAGACATTCCCCGAATGGCCCTCGGCAATCAGCGTCGAGCCGGCCAAATGGGAGAAACTGGAATCTTGGAGCAACGCCAGCAACAGCGCCGACATCAACGCCACGCCCACCGCACCGCCCAGGGAGCGGAACAGGTTGGTGGTGCTGGTGGCGACGCCGATGTCTCGCTGTTCCACCGAGTTTTGCGTACCGACCAGCGAAGTTGGGAATTGCATGCCGCCCGCAATCCCGCTGAGCAGCATGAACAGACTGCTGAGCAAAAATGCCTGCGGCGGGCTGTACGCCATACCGACAATCGAAATCGGCATCAGCACGGCGCCGGTCAGGATCATCGGTTTATATCGCCCCGTCACCGAAGTCCGGCGTCCGGCGAAATACGCACCGATCGGCAAGCCCATGGCCAGTGGCAACAAGTGCAGTGCAGCACTGTCGGCACCGGCACCGGTCACGCTCTGAAAGCGCAAGGGCATCAGCACAATCAGCGAGATCGCCTGGAAACTGGTGAAGAAAATCGTGCACCAGCACAGGATCGCACTACGGTTGGCAAACAGATGCATGGGCAACAATGGCTCACGCGCCCGGCGTTCATGCCAGACGAACAACGCAAGTACCGCCACCGCGCAACCCGTCAAACCCAGCACTTCAGCGCTGCGCCATGCATGGCCCTGACCGACCTGAGTAATGCCAAGCAACAAGGCCGTCAGGCCGATGATCATCAGCACGGTGCCGAAGTAATCAATGACCGGTTTACGTTGCGGCACCGGCAATCCCACCAACGTGCGATTGGCCACCAGCCACGCGCCCAGGCCCAGTGGCAGGTTGATCAGAAACACCCAGCGCCAGGACAGGTATTCGGTCATGTAACCGCCCAGCACCGGGCCGGCCACGCTAGCCACCGCGTACATGCTGCTGAAATAGCCTTGATAGCGACCCCGCTCGCGGGGCGGCACGATGTCGCCGATGATCGCCTGGCTGACCGAAATCATCCCGCCGGCACCGATGCCCTGAATGATCCGCGCCAGCACCAACTGCTCCATGCTCTGGGCCATCCCGCAGAACAACGAAGCGACGGTGAACAGGCCCATGCCGAACAGCATCAACTTGCGCCGACCGTAGAGGTCGCCCAGTTTGCCGTAGATCGGCACCGCCACCGTCATCGCCACCATGTAACCGGAAATCACCCAGGCCAGCAGGCTGACGTCCTTGAACTGCGCGGAAATGGCCGGCATCGATACCGCGACGATGGTCTGGTCCAGCGCACCGAGAAAAATCGCCAGCATCAGGGCGATCAGTACGCTGCGGATCGCCGGTTTGGGCGTGTCAGGCTGGTTCAGATTGGTCACGGGTAAACCTGCGGCAGTGAGGAGCCCGCAGGGTGCAAGGCGAGCGGGGATGCTCGCCAGTGTAAGTCGGTAGTAGGCTATTCGATAGCCTCGTACGCAAGCCCGACGTAGTTTTCTGCAATGGTTTTTCGACCGGCTTCAGAGCTGACAAAGTAATCCAGCTCCGACGCACTGATGCGCTGGCTGAACTCGTCGTGATCATCAAAGCGGTGCAGCATCGTGGTCATCCACCAGGAAAACCGCTCGGCTTTCCAGACCCGCCGCAGGCAGACCTCGGAGTACTTCTCCAACAGTTCGACACGGCCTTCGCGGTAAACCTTCAGCAGGATATTGAACAGCGTACTGACGTCACTGGCCGCCAGATTCAGGCCTTTGGCGCCGGTGGGCGGGACGATGTGCGCGGCGTCGCCGACCAGAAACATCCGCCCGTACTGCATCGGTTCGACCACAAAACTGCGCAGTGGCGCGATGCTTTTTTCGATGGAGGGGCCGGTCACCAGGGACGCGGCCAGCGCGGCCGGCAGTCGGGATTTGAGCTCATCCCAGAAACGCTGGTCAGACCAGTCCTCGACGTTCTCGTCGGCAGGCACCTGGAGGTAATAACGGGTGCGGGTCGCCGAACGCATGCTGCACAACGCAAAACCGCGCTCGTGACGGGCGTAGACAAGTTCCTCGTGAACCGGTGGCGTGTCGGCGAGAATCCCCAGCCAGCCGAAGGGATAAACCCGTTCAAACACTTTCAGGTTTTCGGCAGGAATCGATTGCCGCGCCACGCCATGAAAACCGTCGCAACCGGCGATGTAGTCACACTCGAGCCGATACGTTTCGCCGTCCTTTTCGAACGTCACGAACGGTTCATCAGTTTTCATGCCGTGGGGCACGACGTTGCTGGCTTGGTAAATCGTCTGCGCACCCGCCTCCCGACGAGCGGCCATCAGGTCGCGGGTCACCTCGGTCTGCCCATAGATCATCACGGTTTTGCCGCCGGTGAGGGCGTGCAGATCGATGTGCACCCGGCGTCCGTCGAGGGCCAGTTCGAAACCGCCGTGGATCAGCCCTTCCGCGTCCATGCGTTGGCCCACGCCAGCCTGCCGCAGCAGCTCTACCATGCCTTGTTCGAGGACCCCCGCACGGATTCGCCCGAGTATGTAGTCCGGGGCCTGGCGTTCAAGAATGAGGGTGTCGATCCCGGCGTTGTGCAGCAATTGGCCGAGCAACAAACCCGAGGGACCGGCACCGATAATGGCGATTTGGGTCTTGAGCATTTTCATTGTTTTTATGACTCGCTAGCAGCACGCGACCAGGGTCGGTGGATTTTTTTTATGGATCGAGTGCTTGCATTTTTCACTTGCGGGTCTGTCAATTGAAGGTGAAAACTGAGCCGATAGCTGTACATTCTGCCAATCGGTGCGATTATCGCCCGCCACCCTCCGAGGCCTGGATTGAAGTTATGAACAAGCCTGCTCTGCCTTCGATACCGGTGTTCAAGCTCTACGGTGAAAGCCTGGACTGGCCGACCCCGGACTTGCTGCACTGTGAAACCATTTCCAAACGCAGCCGCGAACATCAATGGGAAATCAAACCCCACCGTCATGCCGATTTATGCCAGTTGCTCTTCGTATTCAAAGGTCAGGCAGAGCTTGAAATCGAAGGCAAACGTACGCAGCTGAGCGAAACGGCAATCCTGGTGTTGCCGCCATTATCGGTGCACGGTTATCGATTTTCCGAAGATGTCGAAGGGTTTGTCGTGACCCTCGCGGCGCCGCTGGTCGCGCATCTCCAGGCGCAACTGGGCCACTCGGTAAATGCGCTGGCGCAGGCCGAAAGTTACCCGGCCGGCGCGGATGGCGAGTACCTCAATAGTTTGTTTGCGGCGTTGCAGAGTGAATACACCGGTCATCAAACGGCGCGTGAAATGCTCATGCATTCACTGGTCAGCGTGATCATGGTGTGGGTCAGCCGTCAGGCACTGCAGCGGCGTTCCGCGACTCAGCGACCGCAGCGCGCCCGGGAATACCTCAACGGTTTTATCCAACTGGTGGAAGAGACCTATCGCCAGCACGTCAAGGTCGAGGACCTGGCGCATCGGCTGGGGATTTCCGTGTCCCACCTCAACGGCACGTGCCGTGAACTGGCGGGGCAACCGGCGTTGCAGATCATGCACGAGCGACAATTGCTGGAGGCCAAGCGCCTGCTGACCTACACCAGCATGACCATTTACGAAATGTCCGACGTGTTGGGGTTTTCCGATCCGACCAACTTCACACGCCTGTTCCGGCGTCGGGTGGGAATCTCGCCCAAGGCTTTCCGCGACCGTTTGAAGGCCGATCAGGACAACGAGGCCTGATTCCCTTCGTTACCGAAGAGCGTTGAGGGTCGCGTTGTGGGGGATGCAGCGCTCAACGTTACAACTCGCATATTCGCGAGGCGTTTGCCGCAATTGCTCGACGCGCCAGGCCGCCGTGCCGTACAGCGCCAGTGTGGCCGCGCAGGTCAGGAAAATCGCGAAATACCTTTTTGTTTTGATGTTCATGGCGTTGACCTCTGAACGAATACCCGTGGGTACTGCTTTGAGCATAGGTCAAATCCGTAGGAGCTGCCGCAGGCTGCGATCTTTGGATCTTGATTCTGATCTTGAGGGGTAGCTGAAAGATCAAAAGATCGCAGCCTGCGGCAGCTCCTACAGGCCGATATCCCACTCCGGTGTTTGCGGAAATCTCAGCACCAAAAAATCCAGCAGGCTGCGCAGCGCCGCAGGCATGTGTTTGCGCGAGGCATACACCGCGTAAATGTTCATCTGCCGCGGTTCGGCATGGGCTAACAGGCGGGTCAGTTCGCCGCTGTGGATATGCACGCCGGCCTGATAACTGGGGAGCATCGCCACCCCGGCGCCGGCCAGGGTTACCCGCAGCAGCGTACTGGCTTCGTTGGCGCTGATGTTGCCTTGCACGGGCACCGAAACCGGTTCGCCATCCTGCTCGAAATGCCACAGGCTTTTGCCGAAGTAGGAGTGGGTCAGACAATTGTGCTGGCTCAGCTCTTCCACGCGCAGGGGGGCCGGGTGTTCGCGCAGATAAGCGGGGGCGGCGCAGATCACCGAGCGGCAGACCGTCAGCCGCCGGGCGATGAGGTTCGGGTCCAGGTCGTTGCTGGTGCGAATCGCCAGGTCGATGCGCTCATCCACCAGATTCACTGTGCGGTCGAGCATTTGCAGGTCGATGCTCACGCCGGGGTAGCGCTTGACGTAGGCCGCCATCGCGTCCGCCAGTTGCGCCTGGCCAAACGAAGTGCTGACACTGATACGCAGCAGCCCGCGTGGGGCATCGTCTGGTGCGCTGACGGCGGCTTGCATGTCCGAAGACAGGTCGAGCATCTGCCGGCAGCGCGGCAGGATTTCACTGCCGGCGGCGGTCAGGCTCAATTTGCGTGTGGTGCGGTGCATCAGGCGCGCGCCGACCCAATCCTCCAGCTCCGCCAGATACCGTGAAACGACGGGCCGTGACAGGTCCAGCTGGTCGGCTGCGGCGGATTGGCTGCCGAGGTCGACCACGGTGACGAACACGCGCATTGCTTGGAGACGATCCATGATTTGCCCGATTTCAGAAACAAACTATGTTGCAGCATCGCATTTTTAATACTGAATCGCACAACTAAGCTCTGCTCCCTCGCCACCCATGGCCATCGGACAACGGAGCAACAGATGATCGGTTTCAACTCCCTCAAGCGCATTTTGCTGGCCACGGCCACCCTCGGTTTCGTGGCCCACGCGGCTGCGGCACCGACGCTGACGCTGGACGTGTATAACCCCGGCGAGCAGGCGATTTTCCCGGTGACTTCGGTCCTGGTGAGCGGCGAGAAAGACGCCGTCCTGGTGGACGCGCAATTCGGCAAATCCCAGGCTGAGCAGGTGGTGGAAAAAATCCGCGCCAGCGGCAAGCGCTTGACCACCATCTACATCAGCCACGGTGACCCGGACTACTACTTCGGCCTCGACACCCTGACCGCGGCCTTCCCCAACGCCAAAGTGCTCGCCTCACAGCCAACCGTGGATCACATCAAGAAAACCGTCGACGGCAAACTGGCTTACTGGGGCCCGAAATTGGGTGCTGACGCGCCGACCAAAGCCGTCGTGCCAGGCGTACTCAAGGGCGACAGCCTGATGCTTGAGGGGCAGAAGTTGCAGGTGGTCGGTCTTGCAGGCCGGCAACCGGATCGCACTTTTGTGTGGATTCCGTCGATCAAGGCCGTGGTCGGTGGCGTAGTGGTCGCGGAAAACATTCACGTGTGGATGGCCGATACCCAAACCGCGCAATCCCACACCGATTGGTTGGCGACACTTCACGCCATCGAAACCCTGAAACCGAATACCGTTGTGCCGGGTCATTACCTGGGTCAGAGCGTTCGTTCCCTGTCCGCCGTGCAGTTCACTGCGGACTACATCAAGGCCTTCGACGAAGAAACCGCCAAGGCCAAAGACGCCACCGCACTGATCGCCGCGATGAAAAAACGCTACCCGGCACTGGGCGAGGAAAGCTCGCTGGAACTGAGTGCCAAAGTCGCCAAAGGCGAGATGAAGTGGTAACCCGCCGCACCACACCCATTACCGGATACGCTTGATCCATTACGAACACGCTCGATCCCGTAGGAGCAGCCTTCGGCAGTTACTAAGAGTCGGGCAACATAAAGCACACGTCTTGCAACGAGGCGTGTGCTTTTTTTATTCTGAAAGCATCAAGTAATAAGTTAGCAGTGGATTTGGATGGTGAAGTTAAGTCATCGTTAAGCGTCATGCTTTTTTAGTGTTTTTTTTTCCGGGTGTTAAAAATCCAGGGTGATGTGGTTTTGTTTTCCTACGTCATTACTTGATTGTTCCGATTGAATGTGAAAATCCGGCCGGTTACTGTTGCCTTGCATTAATCGTCTCTTTCAAGAAGTTTGAATATTGATGGTTTGTTAATTGGGTTGTGATTTATTTAAATGGAATTTATATGGAAATGTATAGGGAACTGGATCTAGACCCCGATTTTAAGGATATTGCGCTGAGGGCTGTTAAAACCTTAGAGGGGATAGACACTGTTGGAGAGGCCGCGAAATATGTGCCAGTACAGTATTTTGGTGTGATGGCCGGTGAAGATGCCCCTGATTATCAGGATGGGACATTTATAGTAAAAAAAAGCAACATCGTCGCCATCAAACGCTACGTCAATTCGAGCCTCCGCTTACCGGTTAATTTGAGCGACGTGGAGCGATTCCTCGGTTACAAAACCGCTCATGTTCCGGGGCTGGAGCCCGCAGATATACAAAAGCTCCACCAAAATATTCATGCACACGCACTGTCCTGGACGACATTGGAAAAGGACACTAAAACCCTGGGTAGCCAACTTGATAATTTTTCTGACAGATTTTTAGAGACCGGTACGGATCTTGTGGGTCATCTCAAAAATACAGAGGGCTACAAAACCCTGATAGGGACTGTTAATACATTGACTGAGGAGGAAATGGCCAGATTCGCTGAAATTCCGCTCAACCGCTCCGATACAATGAAGATTCGCAATTTGTCTTTGTATTTCGAAGTCATGAAAAACGATATCGAGAATTTTTATGAAAAAATCCGACGCGTGAAAGATCTAGCAATTGAGTTTTCCCGAAAAATAACACAAGAGCTATTACCTGCTGTTCATAGCAAATTGGATTACGTTGAAAGATCCGGGGGTGAACTGGACGCCAGAAACCAGGAAATTACAGCTCAATTGCAAGTCCTGGACGAACACATTGCCCAGAAGCAAGATGAATACAATCGATTGGTAGGATATGCCTTTTCAGGATTAGTATTCGGACCGCTGGGTGTTGTGGTTACCGGTGGTATTTTCGGGTCGAAGGCCGAAGAGGTCAGGGCCGAGAAAAATATTTTGCTGGATCGTCGGCGCGGGCTTCTGGCAGATATGCACAACGCCAACCTTACTAAACTCCTGAATGATTTGGGAGGGCGACTGATTAATCTGCAAACGCTGATGGTTGACGCTGAAAGAGGTGCGAAAAACCTGGAAGATGTATGGGCGATCATTTGGGTAAATATAGGAGAGTCTGCGGATCGTGCGTCGGAAATCGATAACGTGTTGGATTTAAACAGGTTGGTTCTGGATTTGCAGGCGGTCATTGGGCCATGGAAAGTCATCAGGGGACATGCGAGTGCATTGACCAAAGTTTTCAATGATGTAGCGACTTAATTGCTTATTTAAATAGTTCAAGGATGAAGTGCTAATGACAACATATACAGTTAATAACGCTAACGAGTTCGATTTTCCCGATCGGCAAGTAATGAAGGCCAGTCAGAAATACCTCAATGCGGCGGTGGCTGATGACACCTTTTCGTTTCTGCCTGCGATACAGGAGAAAACACTGTACGTACGCGACCAGCTCAATGCCGACGATCAGAAGATAGGCGAGGATATCAAACGGGTAGTTGTTTCTCTAGGTAACGTCAATTTCGTCTCCGTTCTGACGCGTATTGAAGAGATAAAGCGCATCACGAACGTTCCGCCCAGCGTTTGCTCAGAGAAAATACAAGAGCTTGTGAAGTACTGCTCTGAAAGGGTTGCCAGTGCCCAAAAACCTTTGAAGAGTGCGGCTGACCACTTACATCAGGTGCTACAGAATCTGGGCGAAATCAGTTTTGCCGAGGAGGGAGTGGACCTCGTCCGAATCGATTCAACCCGGCTGTCTCGCCTTCGTCAAACTGCCGCCGGGCTGACAAGCGATCATGAAAAACTTTTGTTCGAGAAACAAAAAATTGATCAGCAACTCGCGCAGTTTAATGCGCCGAACTGGCTGGATATTTTCAAAAAGCAAATCCCCGGTGCCGCCGAAATAGAAGCGATCCTCAAACTCGTGACGACCAAGAAACCGGATCGCGAGTTTCTTCAGTTAGCGCTCAATCGCCTGAATGGCAATCTGGAAGGTATCGAAGAAGGGCGACGCTATGTAAACCTTGCGCAAGCAAGGGATGGCGTTCGCAATCGACTTGATGGCGTGAAGTCAGAGTTGGCCGATGTCGAGGCGCAAATCCGTGATCAGTCCCTGAAACTGCAAAAGCTTGAGGCCGTCGGGGCTCTGGACCAAGTGACTGAAAACTGGTTACGGGAAGCGCAAAAGGTGTTGACAGCCTATGAGCATTTTTCAAAAACGGCTCAACCCCAGTTGATTCGCGACGTCCAGAGCATTCAGCTCATCGCCGGTTACCATGAATCGATGCTCAACTACCTGAAGCAAATCACCTGGCGTTAAATCCGTTCCGATTTCACAGTGCGCGGGCCTGGCCTTGCAGCCACTCCAGCAATTCGGTCAAGGGTCCACTCGGGGCTGGCTTCTGCGGATGAACCAGATAGTAAGCCAGCCCCGTTCGTACTTTCAGTTCAAAGGGCATCACCAACCGGCCGGCGCTCAAGTCGTCACCAATGAGGGACCAGTCACCAATGGCGACGCCGGTTCCCTGGGATGCCATCGACATCGCCAGGTCCAGCGTTTCGAAATGCTGGCCCCTGACATTGCTCAAATGCACGTCAGCGCTGGCCAGCCACGCCTTCCAGTCCCGTTCATCGCGGGTCGGGTGCAGCAACAGATGGCGTTCCAGATCATCCGGTGTGCGCAGCGGCACCGGCCCTTCGAGCAGCGGCCTGGAACACACCGGTGTCAGTTGTTCATCAAACAGGTGATGACAGACCAATGCGCTGTCTGGCGGCGCGCCGTACATCACCGCCGCGTCAAACTGCTCGCGATGAAAGTCCACGCCGTGCTTGACCGTGGTGGTCAATTCCACCGGCACATCCGGACGTTCGCGCTGCCACTGCATCAGTCGCGGCAGCAGCCAGCGCATCACGCAGCTCGGCGCCTTGAGTTGCAGGGTTTCGCGCTTCTCGCCGATCTGCTCCACCGCCTCATCGATCAAGCCGAAAATCTGCTGCACCCGTGGCAGCCACGCGCGTCCTTCGGCCGTCAGGTCCAACCCGCGAGCCTGGCGAATGAACAGCTCATAACCCAAATGTTCTTCCAGCCCGGCGATCTGTCGACTCACCGCGCCTTGGGTGATGAACAGCTGTTCGGCCGCACGAGTGAAGTTGCAGCACTGCGCGGTAATCAGAAAAGTGTGCAGCGCCGGCAGGGGAGGCAATCGTTTCATCGGGATCCAAGGTATGACGTGAGGACATGGCTAACATGATTTTTTATCTATTGTTGGGGCTACGTGTCGCCCGTTCCAATGAGGCCATCCCTGGACCTGCCCGCTTATCATAAACACTGCGCAGGCCCGGCGTCTCAAACGAACAAAAAGGGCATAGACATGGCGACGTGCGGCGAAGTATTGGTCAAGTTACTCGAAGGCTACGGGGTCGAGCAGGTGTTCGGTATTCCCGGGGTTCACACCGTGGAGCTGTATCGCGGGCTGGCCCGTTCGAGCATCAACCACGTCACCCCGCGCCACGAGCAGGGCGCCGGCTTCATGGCCGACGGTTACGCACGCACCAGCGGCAAACCGGGCGTGTGCTTTATCATCACCGGCCCGGGCATGACCAATATCACTACCGCCATGGGCCAGGCCTACGCCGACTCGATCCCGATGCTGGTGATCTCCAGCGTGCAGACGCGCAACCAGCTGGGCGGCGGTCGCGGCAAGCTCCACGAATTGCCGAACCAGAGCGCGTTGGTCGGCGGCGTGGCGGCGTTCTCCCACACGCTGATGTCGGCGTCCGAACTGCCCGGCGTCCTGGCCCGTGCCTTCGCGCTGTTCCAGGCCGGTCGGCCGCGTCCGGTGCACATCGAGATTCCGCTGGACGTGCTGGTCGAAGAGGCCGATGACTTGCTCGCCAGCCTGCCGGTCAACATCGACCGTGCCGGTGCTTCGCCGAGTGCGATCAGCCGCATGACCGAGTTGCTCGCCGCTGCCAAACGTCCGCTGATTCTCGCCGGTGGCGGCGCGATCGATGCCGCCGCTGAACTGACCGAACTGGCTGAGCTGCTCGACGCGCCGGTGGCCCTGACCATCAACGCCAAAGGCATGCTCGAATCCAGCCATCCGCTGCTGATCGGCTCGACCCAAAGCCTGGTCGCGACCCGCGCATTGGTGGCCGAGGCCGACGTGGTGTTGGCTATCGGCACCGAACTGGCCGAGACCGACTATGACGTGACCTTCGCCGGCGGTTTCGAGATTCCCGGCAAGCTGCTGCGCGTGGACATCGACCCGGATCAGACCGTGCGCAACTACCCGCCGCACGTTGCGCTGGTGGCCGACTCGCGCCACGCGGCCCAGGCCTTGCTCAGTGCGTTGTCGCATAAATCCCTGGCCGAGCGCCGCAACGACTGGGGCCAGGTCCGCGCCGCGCGTTTGCGCGAAGACCTCGCCGCCACCTGGGACGCTCCGACGCTGGCGCAGACCCGCTTCCTTGAAACCGTGTTGCACGAATTGCCGGACGCCGTTTTTGTCGGTGATTCAACCCAACCGGTGTACACCGGCAACCTGACCTTCAACCCTGAACGCCCGCGTCGCTGGTTCAACTCGTCCACCGGTTACGGCACCCTCGGCTATGCCTTACCGGCGGCGATTGGTGCCTGGCTCGGCGGCAGCATCGAAAACGGCGCGCGTCCTCCAGTGGTGTGCCTGATCGGTGACGGCGGTTTGCAATTCACCCTGCCGGAACTGGCCAGCGCCGTCGAAGCGCGCACCCCGGTGATCGTCTTGCTGTGGAATAACCAGGGCTACGAAGAGATCAAGAAGTACATGGTCAACCGCGCCATCGAGCCGGTCGGCGTCGACATTTACACGCCGGACTTTATCGGTGTGGCCAAAGCGCTGGGCTGTGCTGCCGAAGCCATCGACGGGGTTGAGCAACTGCGCCACGCATTGCGTACTGCTGCCGATCGCCAAGGCCCGACGCTGATCGAGATCGATCAGACCCAGTGGATGAAGGCGGTGTCGAAATGAGTTTTCCGACCACGCTGGACGGCGTGTTCATCAACGGAAAATGGTCGGCCGGCAGCGAACATCTGCGCGTGATCAACCCGGCCACTGAAGCCCTGCTGACCACCGTCAATGGCGGTGACGAACGCGCGGTCGATCAAGCGGTAAACGCGGCGACTGACGCCTTCACAAGCTGGTCGCAAACCACCGGCGCCGAGCGTGGCGCCATCTTGCGCAGAATCGCTGCGGGCGTGCAGGCCGGTCGCGATCAGTTGATGCACTTGCAGTCGAGCAACAACGGCAAGCCCTTGTTCGAAGCGGCCATCGACGTCGATGACGTGATCGCGACGTTCGAGTACTACGCCGGTCTGGCCGAAGGTCTGGACGCCAGGCAAGACAGCGCAGTCGAACTGCCCACCGACGACTTCAGCGCCCGCGTACGTCGCGAGCCGTGTGGTGTGGTCGGGCTGATCGTGCCGTGGAATTTCCCGATGGTCACCACCGCCTGGAAACTCGCCCCGGCCCTGGCCGCCGGGTGCTGCGTGGTGCTCAAACCTTCCGAAGTGACGCCGCTGCCGGAGCTGGAACTGGCGGCGATCATCGCCGATGCCGGGTTGCCCGACGGTGTGTTCAACCTGGTCTGCGGCACCGGTCTGGCGGTCGGTGCGCCCCTGTCCGCCGACCCGCGCATCGCGAAAATTTCCTTCACCGGCAGCAACGCCGTCGGCGTGCAAGTGATGCAACGCGCCGCCGAAACCGTCAAGGGCGTGAGCCTGGAGCTGGGCGGTAAATCCTCGCTGCTGGTGTTGGCCGATGCCGACCTCGAACTGGCGGTGGAAGTGGCCTGTGGCGGTGGCTTCTTCAACGCCGGGCAAATGTGTTCCGCCACCAGTCGCGTGCTGGTCGCCGATGAACTGGCCGACGAGTTCCTGCTGCGCCTGAAGGCCCGCGCCGAAGCCATCCGCGTGGCCGACCCGTTCGACCCGAACGTGGAAATGGGCGCGCTGGTCAATCAGGCGCAATACCAGCGCGTGCTCGGTCACATTGATCGCGGTTTGAGTGCCGGCGCCAAGCTGATCTGCGGCGGCAATCGTCCCGCAGACCTGCCGCGCGGATATTTTTTGCAGCCGACGATTTTCACCGATGTGCCCCTCGACAGTGCGCTGTGGTGTGAAGAGATTTTCGGTCCGGTGATCTGCGTGCGCAGTTTTGCTACTGAAGCCGAGGCTATTGCCTTGGCCAACGACAGCCAGTTCGGCCTGGTTGCCAGCGTAGTCACCCGCGACGCCGAAGCCGCCGACAGGGTCGCCAACGCTTTGCAGGCGGGGCTGGTGTGGATCAACGCGCCACAGGTGATCTTTCCGCAAACCGCTTGGGGTGGCTACAAACAGAGCAGCATTGGCCGCGAGCTAGGGCCGTGGGGCTTGCAGGCTTTTCAGGAAATCAAACACGTGATCCGCGCCGTCTGACGGCACGAAAACGGTTCGCGCATGCCTCCCGAAGAGGCATGCGCCAGCGTCATGGCTTCAATGAATTTTTATCGATAGTCAGCTGTTTTACACGACCTCAGGATGAACCCGTCGGCGCCGCTACAGCCCTTTGAATACGGGGGCTTAAAGCAGATCTGACCGCGCGGATGCAACGGTTGCGACCAACCTCATACTTAAAAAAACAAAGGGAGTCCTTCATGGGCGAGCATGATCTGAACAGACGTCAATTCATTAAAACCGTGGGCGTGGCGTCGGTAGCGGCGGCAGCCATGAGCTTGCCCTTCGTCCGGGCCAACGCCAGCGACACGCGCTTCCAGGGCAAGACCCTGCGGTTGCTCACCTGGTCTGACGACACCGGCCTCGCGGCACTGCGCAACATCGCCGCGACCTTCGAAGACAAGTACGGCTGCAAAGTCATCGCCGACCGCACCGGCAGCACCTCGGAAATGGTCGCCAAACTCAAGGCCGCCGGTGATCGCCCGCAATACGACATCATCACCCTGGCCGGCGTCGGCGCCGAAGGTCTGGCCGCCGCCAACCTGCTGGAAAAACCTGACCTCAACCGCATTCCCAACCTGGTCGACGTACCGGAGAAATACCGCACCGGCGCCAATGGCCACGGCATCGGTTACCTGCTGTGGTGCAACAGCCTGGTCTACAGCACCCGCACCATCAAGCAGGCGCCGGACAGTTACGCCGCCCTGTGGGACGCCGAGCTATCGCCGAACATTTTCCTGCCGCCGCCAAACTGGACCGAGGCCATGGACCTGATCATCATCGCCGCGAAACTGGCCGGTGGTGACGAGCACAACATCGAGCCGGGCTTCAAGAAACTTGCCGAGCTCAAGGACCGTGTGGTGACTCTGGGGGAAAACCCGAACCAGATCGCCGAGCTGTTCCGCACCGGTTCGCTGGACATGGGCGGCCTGTACGCGCCGGCGTTTTTCCCGAAACAGATCCGCGATCCGGCATATGGTCTGGGCGCCACGTTCGGCATGAAAGAAGGCTTCTACACCGACCTGATGCTGTCGGTGATGCCGAAAAATCGTCCGGGCGATACCGACCTCGTGTATGCGTTCATCAACCATTCCCTGGACCCGCTGGTGCAGGGCAAGATGGCCGAAGACATCTACAACGGCCCGGTCAATTCCAAGGCGATCATCTCCGCCGAAGCGCGCAAGAGCCCGTACATCCTCACGCCGGAGCAGATCGCCGAGAAGGCGATCATGCACGACAACGCCTTCCTGGCCTCCGTGCATGACCAATGGATTCGTCGCTACACGGAAATCTTTTCTTCCTGATCGATTGACGAACACAACCTTTTGCAACACCACAAAACCCTGTGGGAGCGGGCTTGCCCGCGATGACGGCCTACCTGTCGACATTTATGTGACTGACAGATTGCTATCGCGGGCAAGCCCGCTCCCACAGGGTTAGTGGTGGTCTTGCAGACTGTGTACGCCAGCTGCTTTCCATTGACGAGATCCTTGCTATGGAACACCAACCTCTGACTCATCCAGTCGATGCTGTTGCGCCGCGCGCCCCTCGGGGTGTTTCTCCGACGGCCCGTGCGTGGCTTTTTCTCACGCCGTCGATGCTGTTTCTCGGCGTGCTGATCGCCGCCAGCCTGCTGGTGCTGCGCATGAGCGTCGGCACCAAAGGCGCGGAATGGACCGGGTTCAGTCTGGCCAGCTACGCCCAATTGCTGGAACCGTACTACCTCAAATCCTTGCTGCTGACCTTGCGTCTGGCGCTGATCAGCGCCGTGATCGCGGTGGTGCTGGCGATCCCGGTGGCCTACACCATGTCGCGACTGACTTCACCGTTCGTGCGGCGGATCTTCCTCGCTGCGGTGCTGTTGCCGTTGCTGGTCAACCTGCTGCTGCAAAGCTACGGCTGGCTGGTCATCCTCGGCCCCGGCGGCATGCTCAATCAGGCGTTGATGGGGCTGGGCCTGATCAAGCGCCCGATCATGCTGCTGTACAACCAGAACGGCGTGTTGATGGGGCTGGTGCAAACCGCGTTCCCGTTGGCCGTGTTGCCGATTGCCAGCGCCATGCGCGGCGTCGCCCGCACTTATGAAGAGGCCGCCGCCACCCTCGGCGCCAGTCGCTTGCAGGTTTTTCGGCAGATCGTTTTGCCGATGAGTTTTCCGGGAATCATCACCGGCGCGACCTTGGTGTTCGCCTACAACGCCAGCAGTTTCGTGGTGCCGCTGCTGCTTGGCGGCCGTCGCGTGCCGATGCTGGCGGTGATGGTGCATGACCAGATCGCCCCGCTGATGAACTGGCCCGCCGCGTCCGCTGCCGGTGTGGTGTTGATCGTCACCACGCTGGCGATCATGACCTTGTCCGAATACATCACTGGCCGTCGTCGGCGCATGCTGGAGGCTTCGCAATGAGCGCTGTAATCAAGAAGCGTCACTCGCTGTTGCCGGGCGATACCGGCAAGTTCGCCGGCATCCTCTCGGGCTTCATTCTGTTGCTGGCGGTGTTGCCGATACTGACCATGATTGTCATGTCGTTCAGCGGCGCGTCGAACCTCGACTTCCCGCCGAGCAGCTACAGCCTGCAATGGTATAAGGCGGCCTGGCACACCTTCGTCTCGCCGGATTCCAGCGATGTATTGAGCCTGGGCAAAGCCATGACCACCAGCCTGATGGTGGCGTGCCTGACCATGGTCTTCGCCACGATCATCGCAGTGCCGGCGGCGTATGCGCTGACCCGTTGCGAGTTCCGTGGCAAAGCGGTGGCGCTGCAGTTGATGTCGTTGCCGCTGGTGTTTCCGATGGTGGTGTTGGGCCTGGCCTTGCTGTTGGTGTTCGACAGCCTGCCGTTCCAGATGACCACCTCGCGGCTGGTGATTGCCCACGTGATTCTGGCGTTGCCGTTCGTGGTGAAAAACTGCACGGCGGCGATGTTGTCGATCGGCAGCGAAGTCGAAGAGGCCGCGCGGATGCTCGGTGCTTCGCCAACGCGGGCGATTGTCGATGTGGTGGTGCCGTTGATGAAGTCGGGGATTCTGGCGGGGATGCTGCTGGCGTTCATCGTCTCGTTCAACGAATTCACCGTGACCTATTTCCTCTACACCATCGACGTGATGACCGTGCCCATCTGGATGTACAGCCGCACCGTTTCATCGCTCGACCCCACCGTATTTTCGTTTGCCGTGCTGATCGTGCTGATCGACTTCGTCCTGATCTGGGCGCTGGAGAAGCTGGTCGGTGAAGGTGGCGTTTCGTTCTGATTCTTGAGGTGATTCATATGTCTGGTCTGATTCTGGAAAACGTCGAGAAACATTACGGCTCGGCCTGCGCGGTAAAGGATGTGAACCTGCATTTGCCGGAAGGCAAACTGGTGTGTTTTCTCGGCCCGTCGGGTTGCGGTAAAACCACGCTGCTGCGGATGATCGCCGGGCTGGAAACCCTGACCGGCGGCGAGATTCGCCTGGACGGTGAAGACATTGGCCACACGCCAGCGCATCAGCGCAATTTCGGCATGGTGTTTCAGTCGCTGGCGTTGTTCCCACACATGACGGTGGGGGAGAACATCGCCTATCCACTGAAACTGCGCGGGGTCAGCAAGGCGGATCAGCAGGCGCGGGTCGTGGAGTTGCTGGAGCTGATTCAGCTGCGGGAAATGATTGATCGCCCGGTGGCCAAGCTCTCGGGCGGCCAACGTCAGCGCGTGGCGATTGCCCGGGCGATTGCCAACCACCCGAAAATCCTGCTGCTGGACGAACCGCTGTCGGCGCTGGACGCCAAGTTGCGCGAGTCGATGCAGGTGGAAATCCGTCAGCTGCAACAGCGCTTGAACATCACCACGATTCTGGTGACGCACGATCAGCGTGAAGCCATGACCATGGCCGATATCGTCGTGGTTTTGGGCGAACACCGCGTGCAACAAGTGGGCACGCCGATAGAGATTTACCGGCACCCGGCCAACGAATTTGTCGCGGACTTCATCGGCTCGGGCAATATTTTCCCGGCCACCGCGCTGGGCAATGGCAAGGTGGGTTTGCCGGGTGGCGATGCGCTGCAAGTGCCGATCTGTAGCAGCATCGTGGTCGGCGAGAAGGTGAAAATGCTGATCCGCCCTGAGGACCTGCAACTGTCGCATCCACAGGCGACGGCGGGGAACCGCTTGCTCGGCAAGGTGACCTTCGTGCGCGATATCGGCGCGACGATTGAAACGACGGTGGAGTGTTCCGGGGTGTCGTTTACCGCATTGAGCACGCCGAGTCAGGGGGTTGGGTTGAGCATTGGCAACCCGGTGTCGGTGACCTTGCCCGCTGAGGCGTGCCGCGTACTCGGCGCCTAACATTAAAGCTTGGCTGAATTCACTGGCCTCATCGCGGGCAAGCCCGCTCCCACAGGGACTGTGTGTGGTCACAAATTGCGTGGACACCCATTAACCCTGTGGGAGCTGGCTTGCCAGCGATGGCGTCATCTGCAACACCACAATGTCCGGATCAGACGGTCAACCGCAACCGCGCCAAATCCCGCAACGGCGGTGCGCCAAACAACCGGCTGTACTCCCGGCTGAACTGCGACGGGCTTTCATACCCCACGCGATACCCCGCCGCCGACGCTTCCAGACCTTCCGCCAGCATCAACCGCCGCGCTTCCTGCAAGCGCAGCTGCTTTTGATACTGCAACGGACTCATGGCCGTCATCGCCTTGAAGCGGTGATGCAACGTCGACACGCTCAAGTTCACTTCCTTGGCCAGATCATCAATGCGCAGCGGTTGCTCATAATTGCCGTTGAGCCATTTGATCGCCTGGCTGATGCGGTGGCTCTGGCTGTTGGCGATGGCAATTTCATACAGCCGATGTCCCTGCGGACTGCGCAGCAACCGGTAGAAAATCTCCCGGCGAATCAGCGGCGCAAGCATGGCGATGTCTTTCGGCGCGTCGAGCAATCGCGCCAGGCGCAACACGGCGTCGAGCATCGCCGTGTCGATCTGCTCGACATACAAACCCCGGCCGGTCGGGCGGGTCGGAACGCCGAGCGGGCCGGCGTCGGCAATCAGCGCGTTGATTTCCGCCGGATCAATGTCCAGCCGCACGGCGAGGATCGGTTCTTCAGAAGTGACATTCGCCACCCGCCCGCTCAACGGCATCGAGACCGAGACCACCAGATAATTCAGCGGGTCGTAATTGAAGTATTCATCGGCCAGCCGCACCTCTTTGCGCCCTTGGGCCATGATGCACAGCGCCGGTTGCGCCAGCACCGAGGCGAAGTCGTGGGACTTGCTGTGGCGCGACATGAACAACGAGCCGACCGCCGTCGCATAAGTACCATCCTCCTGGGTGTTGCGCCGGATGATGGCGGCCAGTTCCGCGCGCTGCTTTTCCATGTCGGCGTCCAGCGGGGCTTGAAAGTGATCGAGCGACGACATGCAGGGCATCCTCGGCGAAGCAGTTGGAATGGACTGAGCTTAAATTTGTGCAAGGCATAGCGGTAGACACATCCTGCGAGAAGCTTGCCTGATTCTGCACCGGGTGGAATTTTTGCGTGTCGATTGCCGTTCGGCGCAGGAAAAACTTGCTCGAACCTCGTGTTTCAGTCGTGTGACAGTGCTTGCACATTGTTACAAGAGCGCAATGCAGTCTCGCAGGATTGTGCAAAAAGCCGGCAGGAATCGACTAACGGGGCGGCGGGCGGGCGCTTAACCTTGGATCCTGTCGCAGCCCGTCCCACGGCTGCCACTCGAGTACCTGGGAGGGTTCACCATGTCTACGCAGATTCCCGTCAGTCATATGGCCTTTGTCCGCGCTCGCGCCGGGCGTTCGGCGGAACTCGGTGCGCGTCTGAGCGCCTTGATCGAACCGTCGCGCAGCACGTCGGGTTGCCTGAGTTTTTCCCTGCAGCATTCGCAATGTGATCCGGACTTGTGGCTGGTGTCCGGCTTCTGGTCCCATCAGCAAGCCATGACCGCGTACTTCAATACCCCGCAGATGCAGATTTTTGCCGAGCTGGTGCAGGAGCTGGTCGTCAACAGCCTGGATTTTCACACCTTCAAGGACGTGTCGTCGGCACAGGCGCAGGGACAGTCCCGGTCGTGGGTACACAAAATTGCGGGTTGAGGGTTTAATGGCTCCATTCTCAATCAGCCAGGATCCGCGACATGGCACGCAAAGCCTTTGAAACCTTCGAAGCCGTATCCGCTGTAGTCCCCCGTGAAGGCGGCTATCACGCCGCAATTGCCACCAAAGCCATCGGTGGTGCGGGTGCTCCACGGTTTCACAAGCTGCTCGAAGAGCAAACCTTCAAAACGGCCCGCGACGCCGATGAAGCCGCCGCGCTGGAGTTGACTCGCCTCAAGGGCGTCAGCGAAGACGGCGAGCTGATCTGGTAACTACTTGACCGCCCCCGGACGGAACATCTTGAACAATGCCTCAGGCCCCAGCTGAAAATAATCCGCTGGACCGCCACCGCGCAGAATCGGTTCTGCGGCGGCGGTGTCGTACACCCCGTCTTTCAGCAGCCACTTGGCGATGTGCACGGCCACCACTTCGCCGAGGATCAGCCAGCTCGGCACCACGTTGCCGTCGGCCCGTTGCAACTGAATGATCTGCGTGACCTTGCATTCAAAGGACACCGGGCTTTCGGCGACCCGTGGCACCTGGATGACTTTCGATGCGGCAGGCGTCAACCCGGACAGCTCGAACTCATTGACCTCCGGTCCGACCATCGCGCAGCTCTGGTTCATCTGCTCGGCCAGCGGCCGGGTGGCCAGGTTCCAGGCGAACTCACCGGTTTGCTCGATATTGTTGAGGCTGTCTTTGCGCCCGACACTGGAAAAACCAATGATCGGCGGAATGTAGTTGAAGGCGTTGAAGAAGCTGTAAGGCGCCAGGTTCAGGCGACCTTCGCCATCCTGCGAAGAAATCCAGCCGATAGGGCGTGGACCGACGATGGCGTTGAACGGGTCATGCGGCAGGCCATGGCCGTTGGCGGGTTCGTAGTAGTGGATGTCGTCGGGCATAAAAAGATTTTCCGGGCTTTATTCGGGAGGCGTTCTGTAGGAGCGAGCTTGCTCGCGAAAAACGTTTGGATAACGCGTTCCTTCAGGCGGCCCACGTTATCGTTGTCGTCCATCGCGAGCAAGCTCGCTCCTACAGGTGTGTGTTGTATCCAAATAAAAAGGGGCAGACCCGGTTAAGGTCTGCCCCTTTTTTTGTGTTGCCTACGGGTTTAGTCCGTCTCGATCCGCGAATGCTTGCGGGTGTCTTTCATGGTGATGTACACCAGCAACGAAACGGCAATGCACGTTGTGACATACCAGTAGTAACCGGTTTCCATGCCGATGCTCTTGAACCACAGCGCGATGTATTCAGCGGTGCCGCCGAAGATCGACACGGTCAGCGCGTACGGCAGGCCAACGCCCAGTGCACGGATCTCGGTCGGGAACAGTTCGGCTTTGACCACGGCGTTGATCGAGGTGTAGCCGCTGACGATAATCAGCGCCGCCATGATCAGGAAGAACGCGCCCCACCAGGTCTCGATGGTGTGCAGGGTGGTCAGGATCGGCACGGTAAACAGCGTGCCGAGGACACCGAAGGCGATCAGGATCGGCCGGCGACCGACTTTATCCGACAGCCCGCCGATGATCGGTTGCAGGCACATGAACAGGAACAGCGTGGCCGCGGAAATGGTGGTGGAGTCGGAGATGCTCATGCCGACGGTGTTCACCAGGTATTTCTGCATGTACGTGGTGTAGGTGTAGAACGCCAGCGTCCCGCCCATGGTCAGGCCGACCACGGTCATCAGTTCCTTCGGATGACGCATCAAGGTGCGCATTGCGCTTTCCTTGGCCTTCTCTTTCTTGGTGAACGACTCGGTTTCTTCCATGCCGCGACGCAGGTACAGCGCGACCACGGCACACAGCGCGCCGATGGCGAACGGAATACGCCAGCCCCAGGCATACAACTCTTCGGTGGTCAGAATGTTTTGCAGGACGATCAGCACGCCCAGCGCGATGAGCTGGCCGGAGATCAGGGTCACGTACTGGAAGCTGGAGAAGAAGCCGCGACGCTCTTTGGTTGCCATTTCGCTGAGGTAGGTGGCCGAGGTGCCGTACTCGCCACCGACCGACAGGCCTTGCAGCAGACGGGCGAAAATCAGCAGGATCGGCGCGCCGATGCCAATGGTTTCATAACCCGGGCTCAGGGCGATCAGCAGCGAGCCGAAGCACATCAGGTACACCGAAGCCATCAGCGCTTTCTTGCGACCGGCCTTGTCGGCGTACAGGCCCATCAGCCACCCGCCGATCGGGCGCATCAAAAAGCCCACGGCGAAAATCGCGGCGGTGTTCAGCAGTTGCGCGGTGGTGTCGCCTTTGGGGAAAAAGGCTTTGGCGAAGTACAACGAGAAGGCGGCGTAGACATACCAGTCGTACCATTCGACCATGTTGCCGACCGAACCGCTGAAGATCGATTTGATGCGACTGGCAGTGGTTCTTTCTTTAGCCGGCACAGCAGCCGACCCAAGGGGCAGGGTATTGGAGTTATCCATTGAAGGATCCTTCGTTTAATTGTTTTTGTGGAGCGCGGTGAGACGCAGCCTGTGTGGGCTATAGCAGGAGGTGTGCCAACGGGAGGAGGGCCGGTTTAGAGGGGGGTTGGGGTTTTGGTGAGCGGAAATCCGCTTGCTTGTTGAGGTGGGGTAAGCGGAAAACCGCCGAAAAGATCGCAGCCTTCGGCAGCTCCTGCCGATGACCGACGTACACCCCGTAGGAGCTGCCGAAGGCTGCGATCTCTTGATTCTGGTTACAAAAACATCTCCCGGGTCAGCCCATGCCGCTGCATCTTTTCATTAAATGTGCGGCGCGGCAGTTGCAGCTCTTCAAGCACGGCTTTGACATCGCCCTTGTGCCGGGTCAATGCCGCGCGCAGGCAGTGCGCTTCAAACGCTTCCTGCTGCGCCGCCAGCGATTGCCCGGGGTCGATGCCCGCCGGTTCCGGCTCGCCCAGACCCAACACCTGACGCTCGGCCACGTTGGCCAGTTCGCGCACATTGCCCGGCCAGTCGTGGCTTAGCAGATGGCTCAATTGCGGGCCGCTCAACGGTGGAAACGTACGCCCCAAACGCTCGGCAGCGTTCTGCGCAAATGACTCGAACAACAACGGAATGTCTTCGCGTCGCTCGCGCAACGGCGGCAAGCGCAACTCTGCAACGTTCAACCGATAGGCCAGGTCCTCGCGAAAACGCCCGGCCCGCGCCTCGTCCAGCAAGTCGGGTTTGGTCGCGGCGATAATGCGCAAATCCACGCGAATGCTCAGGTTCGAACCGAGGCGCTCCAGCTTCTGCTCCTGCAACACCCGCAGCAATTTCACCTGCTGGGCCAGCGGCATGCTTTCGATTTCATCGAGAAACAGCGTGCCGCCATCGGCGTATTCGAGCTTGCCGATGCGCTTGCCCTGCGCGCCGGTAAACGCGCCACTCTCATGACCGAACAACTCGGCCTCGAACAACTGCTCCGGAATCGCCGCGCAATTGAGCGCGACAAACGGCTTGTCCGCACGCGGCCCGAAATCGTGCAGGCAACGGGCGACCAGTTCCTTGCCGCTGCCGGTTTCACCACGGATCAACACGTTGACCGGCAGCGCAGCGAGGTCCAGCACCTGCCGGCGCAGCGTCTGCAAACCACGGGACACCCCCAGCAGCGTCGCGTCGAGTTTGGCGCGGTTGTCTGCCTGTTCGTGAAGGGCGCGGTTTTCCAGCACAAGCCCGCGTTTATCCAACGCTCGGCGCAAACTGCCGAGCAGGGTTTCCGGGCTGAAGGGTTTTTCGAGAAAGTCGTAGGCGCCATCGCGCATTGCGTCGACCGCCATCGGCACGTCACCGTGACCGGTCAGCAGGATCACCGGCAAATCGGCATCGCGGCGCTGAACTTCGGCCAGCAGTTCCAGCCCGGTCATGCCGGGCATGCGCACGTCGCTGAGAATCACCCCGGGGAAATGCCTGGGTAGCTGCGCCAGGCATTCATCGGCGCGGCTGAACAGCTGCACGTCAAAACCCGACAGGCTCAACCATTGCTCGACGGCGCTGCGAATGCTGCTTTCGTCGTCGACCACCATCACTGAATTCAGCATGGGTCAGGCGCCTCCGGGTCGATGGGCAGGGTGAGGGTGAACACGGCGCCGTTGTCGTGATTGTCGGCGCTCAGGCGCCCACCCGATTCGTGAACGATGGCGAAGGATACGGCCAGACCGATGCCCAGGCCATCGCCGACAGGTTTGGTGGTGAAAAACGGATCGAAGACTTTCGGCAGATGCTCCTCGGCAATGCCGCCACCGTTGTCGGCGACGGTCAGGCGCCACAGTTGTTCGTCGGCTTCGAGGCGGATTTCCAGGCGCTTGCAAGGTTTATCCTGCATCGCATCCAGGGCGTTGCGCAGCAAATTGATCAGCACCTGTTCCAGACGAATCGCATCGCCACGCACCCACGCCGGGCGCGTCAGGTGCAGCACGGTGCTGACCTGTTCGTCGCGCAGGCGGGTGTCGAGCAGTTGCAACGATTGATCGACCACCGCCGCCAGGTCCAGGCGTTCGCGCAAGCCGCTGGGGCTTTTGCGGGCAAAGGTTTTCAGGTGGCCGGTGAGGGCGGCCATGCGCGTCAGCATGTCGTCCACCGGTTTCAACGCCTTGTAGGCATCGTCGACGCGGCCGTGATCGAGCAACAGCCGCAGCGTCGCAAGCTGCATGCGCTGAGCGGTGAGCGGCTGGTTGATTTCATGGGCCAGCGCCGCCGACATCTGGCCGAGGGCGGCGAGTTTGGCCGATTGCACCAGCCCGTCCTGCGCCGTGCGCAGGTCGCGGGTGCGTTCTTCCACCAGCTGCTCCAGCTCTTCGCGACTGCGCTGGCGCATTTTCGCCAGACGCCAGCGCTGGTTTAGAAATAGCAGCAGGAACACCAGCGTCAGCCACAGCCCGGCGGCGGCGAGCGCGGCATTGCGACGGTCTTCGAGCGCGACTTGCGGACGGCGCAACAAGTGCAGCGTCCAGCCCTCGGCGGTCAGCGGCAGGGACTCCCACAGGTAATCGGCTTTGCCGTCCGGGCCGTTCACCCGGGTGAGATCGCTGTTGTCGTCGAAGCGGCGCAGCGATTGAAATTCGAGGGGCGTCAGCGGTTGCTTGTCATATTGGCGGGTGGCTTTGAGCTCGGCGAGATCGCTGTCATTCAGCGGCTTGAGCAAGCGGTAACGCCAGCCCGGCTGATTGGCGATGAAGATGATCCCGCGCGCGTCACTGACCAGCAGCGTGTCGCTGCCCTGACGCCATTCGCGTTCCAGCTCCGGAAATTCCAGCTTCACCACCATCGCCCCGAGAAACTGCCCGTCGTCGCCGGTGACCGCGCTGGACAGGAAGTAGCCCGGAATCCCGCTGGTCACGCCCACCGCATAAAAACGCCCGGTGCCCTGGGTGCGGGTCTGGCTGAAGTAGGGGCGGAAACCGTAGTTGTGGCCGACATAACTGCTGGGCAAACGCCAGTTACTCGCCGCCACGGCGAGGCCGGTGCGATCGAGCAACTCCAAAGTCGAGGACTGGGCCGCGCCATTGATTTTTTCCAGTTTGCGGTTCAATGCATCCTGTTGCTCGGGCGTGACCGGGCCGTTGAGTGCAGCGCGCAACTCAGGGTCGAGGGCCAGCACGGCGGGCAAAGCGCGGTAGCGTTCGATCAGGGTGTGCAGGGACGTGGCGTACAAACCCAGTTGCTGATTGGCGCGGGCGGCGTCTTCGAACAAGGCCTGGCGGTCGGCGTGACGCATGGCCAGGGTGGCGGCTATGGCGGCACCGGCGAGAATCAGAAAGGTGTACAGCGTCAGGCGCAAGGTGCGAGAAGACTGGGACATGCCGGCATTACACGATGTTCACGGAGGGGCCGCACGATACCATGAGCAACACGCCCTTGTAGGAGCGAGCTCGCTCGCGATGGTGGTGAACGTTAACGCTGGCTGTCTGATTCCCCGCGTTATCGTTAACGACCATCGTCGGAACGCCGCCCGGAGCAAGCTCGCTCCTACAGGGGGGCGGTGAGTAGTAAAAAAGGCGACAGGAGCATGCTCCGGTCGCCTTCGTTGTCAGTCGGAGCGCTTACTGCACTTCAACCGCCAGGCTCTCACTGATCTTCTTCTGCCAGATCGCAGGACCGGTGATGTGCACCGATTCACCCTTGCTGTCTACCGCAACGGTGACCGGCATGTCCTTGACGTCGAACTCGTAGATCGCTTCCATGCCCAGCTCGGCGAACGCGACCACGCGGGATTTCTTGATCGCTTGCGCCACCAGGTAAGCGGCGCCGCCGACGGCCATCAGGTAAACGGCCTTGTGGTCCTTGATCGCGTCGATCGCGGTCGGGCCGCGCTCGGATTTGCCGATCATGCCCAGCAGGCCGGTTTGCTCGAGGATCTGACGGGTGAACTTGTCCATCCGCGTCGCGGTAGTCGGGCCGGCAGGGCCCACCACTTCTTCGCGCACCGGATCAACCGGGCCGACGTAGTAGATGAAGCGACCCTTGAGGTCGACCGGCAGGGTTTCACCCTTGTTCAGCATCTCGACCATGCGCTTGTGCGCGGCGTCGCGACCGGTGAGCATCTTGCCGTTGAGCAGCACGGTTTCGCCCGGCTTCCAGCTCTGCACGTCTTCCGGGGTCAGGGTGTCGAGGTTGACGCGACGGGCCGACGGGCCGGCCTCCCAGACGATTTCCGGGTAGGCGTCCAGCGGTGGCGCTTCCAGCGAGGCCGGGCCGGAACCGTCGAGCACGAAGTGCGCGTGACGGGTGGCGGCGCAGTTCGGGATCATGCACACCGGCAACGAAGCGGCGTGGGTCGGGTAATCCATGATCTTCACGTCGAGCACGGTGGTCAGGCCACCGAGGCCCTGGGCGCCGATGCCCAGTTGGTTGACCTTCTCGAACAGCTCCAGGCGCATCTCTTCGATACGATTGGACGGGCCGCGCTTTTTCAGCTCATGAATGTCGATGGACTCCATCAACACTTCCTTGGCCATCACCGCGGCTTTCTCGGCGGTGCCGCCAATGCCGATACCGAGCATGCCCGGCGGGCACCAGCCGGCGCCCATGGTCGGAACGGTCTTCAATACCCAGTCGACGATCGAGTCGGACGGGTTGAGCATGGCCATTTTCGACTTGTTTTCGGAACCGCCGCCCTTGGCCGCCACGTCCACTTCCACGGTGTTGCCCGGAACGATGGAGTAGTGGATAACGGCCGGGGTGTTGTCCTTGGTGTTTTTACGAGCGCCCGCCGGGTCGGCGAGGATCGAGGCCCGCAGGACGTTTTCCGGCAGGTTGTAAGCCTGGCGCACGCCTTGGTTGATCATGTCGTCCAGGCCCATGGTGGCGCCATCCCAACGCACGTCCATGCCCACGCGCACGAACACGGTGACGATGCCGGTGTCCTGGCAGATCGGGCGGTGGCCGGTGGCGCACATGCGCGAGTTGATCAGGATTTGCGCCATCGAGTCACGGGCCGCTGGCGATTCTTCGCGCAGGTAGGCTTCGTGCATCGCCTGGATGAAATCCACGGGGTGGTAGTAGGAAATGAACTGCAGGGCGTCGGCAACGCTCTGAATCAGGTCGTCTTGCTTGATCACGGTCATGAGTCGCGCTCCTCTAAAAGACGGGAACATTCAATAAGGTGCTTGCAGCTTGGGTGCATCGGTCGGTTGCAAGCACCTTTCAAGGCACGCCGGGGTGCTGGCGCGACGCTAAAAAGGCGCGGCAGTATAACGCGCCTCGGTGGCGGGCACACGCGCCAGCAGTCAATCGTTGGTCGCATATCGCCCACAAATGACGCGCCTCTGTGGCGAGGGAGCTTGCTCCCGCTCGGCTGCGAAGCAGTCGCCAGAGATTCATCATGGTTTAACTGAAAGAATGCGGGGGCCGCTGCGCAGCCCAGCGGGAGCAAGCTCCCTCGCCACAGGTAATCGGCTCATCGCGGGTCAGTGGTTTGACGCCAGTTATTCGCCCCAAAATTCAATGGTCATTTATCCGGCCCGCCACTAAAGTGGCAGTCGGTCTGTAGAGTAGGACACTCAATCAGCCTCCATTCGCACGGTGAGTCAACGATTGACCCATAACGCAATCCAGCGCCTTTTGCTCAAACGCTTTGCCCTCGCAGCCGGCACCTACGCCCTGGCTTTGCTGCTGCTGTGGCTGGCGTTTTTCACCGGCCATTACGATGAACCGCTCGCTAACGTCGCCGTCGGCAGCGCACTCGTGGTCATCAGTCAGGCGACCCTGTTCGCGTTGTTCTACAGCGGCTGGAACCTGCGCTTTCCCGACCCCAGCCTGACTGAAGCCCAAGTGCTGATGGGGCTGGGTTGGCAAACCTGGCTGATCGCCAACCTGGACGAGGCGCGCGGCGCGTTCCTGGTGTTTTACCTGCTGATCCTGCTGTTCGGGTTGTTTCATCTGTCGCGCCGGGCGTTTTTGCGCTGTGCGTTGCTGGTGTTTTTCAGCTTCAGTGCGATCACGCTGTGGGAGGGCTATCACTTTGAACTGGCCGACCCGGCGCTGGCCGCGTTACAGGTCTGCGTGCTGTTTATCGTGCTGATCTGGCTGGAGCTTTACGCCCGTTACGTCCAGGCCTCGCGCCATCGGATGCGTCAGCGCCGGTTCGCCTTGCAAGCGCATCAGGACACCCTGCGCGGGATGATGCGTCAGCTCGAAGACCTGGTCGCCACCGACGAATTGACCGGGCTGTTCAACCGCCGGCATTTCCTGCGCCTGGCCTCGCGCGAGCTGAACGCCATGGAGCCCGGTGTCGTGCATGGCCTGGCGCTGATCGACCTCGACCATTTCAAACGGATCAACGATGTGCACGGCCACGCCGCCGGCGATCAGGTGCTGCAAGCCTTTGCCGGCGTGGCCAGCGCCTGTCTGCGCGAGGGCGATGTGCTGGCCCGTTATGGCGGCGAAGAGTTCGTGGTGTTGCTGCCCGATTGCAGCGCCGAACGCCTGACGTCTTGCTGCGAGCGGCTGCGCATTGCTTTCACCGATGTCGAGTTGATCGGCCTGAAAGTCGGCAACCTCAGCCTCTCGGCGGGCATGACGCTGCTGGAGCTGGGCGATGATCTCGACGATGCCTTGCACCGCGCCGATCAGGCCCTCTACCGCGCCAAACGCGACGGCCGCAATCGTTGCGCGGCGGCGTGGGAGAACGTCGATGCCTGAGGTGCGGGTCGGCGATCAACAATGGTCGGTGGCTGCTGGCAGCAACCTGCTCGATGCGTTGAATCAACACGGCGTATCCGTTCCCTACAGCTGCCGGGCCGGCAGTTGTCACGCCTGTCTGGTGCAGTGTACGCAAGGACTGCCGGGCGACAGCCGCCCGGATGCCTTGAGCGCAGAACAACGTCAGCAAGGCTGGCGGCTGGCGTGCCAGTGTCAGGTGATCGAAAATTTGCAAGTGCATGCCTTCGACCCGCAGCGCGACGGTCGCCCGGCCGAGGTCGCCGCTGTCGACTGGTTGAGCGCCAGCGTGTTGCGCCTGCGCCTGACGCCTCAACGGCCGTTACGCTACAGCGCCGGTCAGCATCTGGTGTTGTGGGCCGGGAACGTGGCGCGGCCCTATTCCCTGGCGAGCCTGCCGGAAGAAGACCGCTTTCTGGAATTCCACCTCGACTGCCGCCAACCCGGTGCCTTCAGTGACGCCGCGCGCCAATTGAAAATCGGCGACCCGCTGCGCCTCGGCGAACTGCGCGGCGGCGCGCTGCATTACGATGCCGACTGGCACACCCGACCGCTGTGGCTGATGGCCGCCGGCACCGGGTTGGGTCCGTTATTTGGCGTGTTGCGCGAAGCCCTGCGCCAGGATCACCAGGGCGACATCCGCGTCATTCACCTGGCCCATGATGCCGACGAGCACTATCTGGCCAAACCCCTGCAAGCCATGGCCGCCAGCCGTCCGAACCTCAGCATCGAGCTGTGGACACCGACCGACCTGGCCGCGGCTTTGGCGCAACTGCGGCTTGTTTCGCGGCAAACCCAGGCCTTACTCTGCGGGGCCCCCGACAGCGTCGACGCCTTTGCCCGGCGCCTGTACCTGGCGGGACTGCCGCGCAATCAACTGCTGGCCGACGTCTTCCTGCCTCGCGGTTGAGCGCTGATTGTTGTGGCGAGGGAGCTTGCTCCCGCTGGGCTGCGCAGCGGCCCCAAAATTTTGTGGACGCCGCGCACTCAAACGGGAGCAAGCACCCTCGCCATAGTTGATCCTTTCAGATCAGGACCTTCCATGACCGATGCCATCCAGATTGAACGCGAACGCGGTCTGCTGACCCTGCGTCTGAACCGCCCCGACAAGAAAAACGCCCTGACCCGCGCTATGTACAGTCATCTGGCCGAGGCACTGCAACAGGCCGACACCGACCCCGACATCAACGCCGTGCTGATCACCGGTTCCGCCGAGTGCTTCACCGCCGGCAACGACATCGCCGACTTCCTGCAACAACCACCGGGCAACCTCGACAGCCCGGTGTTTCGTTTCATGCTCAACCTGCTCGAATGCCGCAAACCGGTGATCGCCGCCGTGGCCGGCGCGGCAGTGGGGATCGGCACGACACTGCTGCTGCATTGCGATCTGGTGTACGTCGCCCGCGATGCGCGGTTGCGCATGCCGTTCGTCAATCTCGGCTTGTGCCCGGAGTTCGGCTCCAGCCTGATCCTGCCGCGCTTGCTCGGGCATGCCAAAGCGTCTGAACTGCTGTTGCTCGGCGAAGGATTCAGCGGAGAACAAGCTGCCACGTGGGGTATTGCGAGCGAGGCGCTCGGCAGCGGCGAAGAAGCGTTGGCCAAGGCACGGGAAATGGCGCTTCGCTTCGAATCGTTGCCACCGGAGGCGGTGCGCATCAGCAAGCAATTGATGAAAGCTCCGGACCGCGAGCAGCTGCGCAAAGTCATCGAAGAAGAGGGCGCGTTATTCACCCAACGCCTGCGCTCGCCGGAAGCGATTGCGGCGTTGTCGGGGTTTATCAACCGGCATTGACCGTGTGCGATCTTTTGATTCTAAAAACACAAAAGCCCCGCCATTCACATGGCGGGGCTTTGTTTTTTCAGCAACCGGTCACTCAGACCATCGGATCGCCAACGTGCAGGATTTTCATCCCGTTGGTGCCACCGATGGTGTGGTAGCTGTCGCCCTTGGTCAGGATGACCCAGTCGCCTTTCTCGACAACGCCGCGTTTGAGCAACTCGTCGATCGCAGCCTGGCTGACTTGCTCAGGCGGCAGCGATGCCGGGTCGAACGGTACGGTGTAGACGCCACGGAACATGGCCGCGCGGGCCTGGGTTTCGCGGTGCGGGGAGAACGCATAGATCGGCACCGAAGAGCGGATTCGCGACATGATCAACGGCGTGTAGCCACTTTCGGTCAGGGCGATGATCGCCTTTACACCCGGGAAGTGGTTGGCGGTGTACATGGCCGCCAGCGCAATACTCTGGTCGCAGCTTTCGAAGACCTTGCCAATGCGGTGGCTGGAGGTTTTGCTGGTCGGGTGCTTTTCCGCGCCGACGCAGATGCGCGCCATCGCTTGCACCGCTTCCAGCGGGTACAGGCCGGCCGCACTTTCGGCCGAAAGCATCACGGCGTCGGTGTAGTCGAGCACGGCGTTGGCCACGTCGGACACTTCGGCGCGGGTCGGCATCGGGTTCTGGATCATCGACTCCATCATCTGGGTCGCCACGATCACGGCTTTGTTGTGGCGGCGTGCGTGCAGAATGATTTTCTTCTGAATGCCTACCAGCTCGGCGTCGCCGATTTCCACACCGAGGTCACCACGGGCAACCATGACCGCATCGGAGGCAGCGATCAGTGCATCGAGGGTGGCGTCGTCGGCCACGGCTTCGGCGCGTTCGATCTTCGCCACCAGCCAGGCCGTGCCGCCGGCTTCGTCGCGCAGTTGACGGGCGTATTCCATGTCAGCGGCGTCACGCGGGAAGGACACGGCGAGGTAGTCGACTTCCATTTCGGCAGCGAGCTTGATGTCGGCCTTGTCTTTCTCGGTCAGGGCTGGCGCCGTCAGGCCACCGCCGCGACGGTTGATGCCTTTGTGATCCGACAGCGGGCCGCCGATCAGCACGGTGCAATTCAGTTCGGTGGCGGTGGCGGTATCGACGCGCATCACCACGCGGCCGTCGTCGAGCAACAGCTCGTCGCCTACGCCGCAGTCCTTGACCAGGTCCGGGTAGTCGATGCCGACCACTTGCTGATTGCCTTCGGTCAGAGGATGGCTGGTGGAGAAGGTGAATTGATCACCGATCTTCAGCTCGATCTTCTTGTTGGCGAATTTGGCGATACGGATTTTCGGGCCTTGCAGGTCGCCCAGCAGGGCCACGAAGCGGCCGTGCTTGGCGGCGAGGTCCCGCACCAGCTTCGCGCGAGCCTTGTGCTCGTCGGGGGTGCCGTGGGAAAAGTTCAGGCGGGCGACGTCCAGGCCAGCCAGAATCAGCTGTTCTAGAACTTCCGGCGAGTTACTGGCCGGGCCAAGGGTAGCGACGATTTTGGTACGACGGACGGACATGCAAAGACTCCTGAGTTCAAGCGCTGAGTGAGGCTACTATGCTCTCGGGGTGTAGTCATTGTTCATTCGCACTACTTATTCGCTTCTTTCTTTAAACGAACACTTTTGGTTACAGGCAGCCTGAAGATTTTCGCCCACGGGTCGATACAGAGCTCAAGACAGGAGAACCCCCATGCGATTCGTGCTCATAGCCGTGCTTGCCCTCAGTGTTGTGGGCTGCACCCGTTTCTCGATGAACCACCATTTGAACAATGCCTATAAAGCCTACGACCGTGGCAATTGCGAGCAGGTGACGCTCGAACTGTCCAAAGTCGAACGTGCCAGCCGCGCGCGGTCCTACGTGTGGCCGGAAGTGTCGATGCTGCGCGGTTTGTGCCTGGAGCGGCAGAAGTTGTTTGTCGATGCGGCGCAGACCTACCAGTTCATCCTCGCGTCGTACCCGCAAAGCGAGTACGCCTACCGCGCCCGCGCCCGCCTGGAAACCTTGCAGTCGCTGGGCCATTACCCGCTGCGCAGCGCTGCGGTGGTGCGCCCGACTCGCTTCTGATTGCAGTTGCCATGCAAAGGCTGGCTCACCCGCGACGGTGAGCTATAGTCGAGTAAACCGGTTCTGGAGCCTTGCCTCTGAACCGAGGCAACACCTGTGATCGGCGGGAGTAAGCGGCAGCGGTTCATGGGCTGTCGCACCGGGATCGGGGAGAGCGCGCCAATTACTTGCCCATGCTTGAAGGCAGGCCGGCCCGTTCCGAAGCATTAGTGCGGCCCTGCTTAAGGGCCTTGCTGGGCGAATTGCGCATGTTCACTGACCGCCGGATCGAGCGGCATCAACTGCCGTATTTTCTGAAAGTGTTCAACAGCGTCACCGACAAACCCATAGGGTTTCTGGGCAACGTCTCCGAAGACGGGCTGATGCTCATCAGTCAATTGCCCATGATGATCGGCGCCGATTTTGATCTGCGCCTGAAAATCCCCAAGGCCGATGGTGGCCAGCAGGTGATCGACATCAGGGCGTGCTGCCTGTGGTGCCATGAAGACGCCACCCCTCGGCACTACGACGCCGGGTTTAGCCTGCAATGGGCTCCGCCGGAGTATGGGGATTTGGTGGAGGCGTTGAAGCGGTACTTCAGTTTTCAGTCGTTGCCGGCGTCTGCCTGAGCGCTGCGTTGTTTGAGCTGACGCCTTCGCGAGCAGGCTCGCTCCCACATGGGATCTCCTGGCAACGCATTACCGGCGAACGCCACGGATCAACTGTGGGAGCGAGCCTGCTCGCGATGGCAGATCAGACACTGCATTGTGAATGAATTGACGCTACATCGCGCCAACCGCCGGCTGATTCGCCAGCGACCTCTTTACCAACCTCATCCCGCAATTCATTCAACTGAGACGCCCTTGGCCAATTTGCTGAGTCTCATCAATGAGAGCGCTTACACGTTCTCGTGGACGATGTTCGCCGACGTTCTTGTTACAAGGGGAAAATACCGTTCGTCGCGACTGTCATTATTGACAGGTAGGCAGGGGATGCGAATCGGCATTAACTACTTGTGATCTAAGGTTTCCATTACAGATCAATAATACAAGTCAAATAACAATTTAGGAGGTAGTCGGTATGAACGTTGAAAATTTTGAGGAGTTAGAGAGTGTCGAGACCGGACTTTCGCCTGGAGATAATATAAAGGCGGGAGAAAAGATTATAGAACGGCGGCTTCACGTTGCGGGATTCGTTGTAGATTACATGTACAAGTATGAATTTCGTGGTCACCAGGTTGCGATAGATCTCATCAAATACAGGGTTAGTCCTGGCAATGGCAGGAGCAAAGGTAAGCTGTATAACTATTTTTTAGGGGCTCCATACTTTTCCTTCATTGGTGGACGAGTCACCGATAAGGCAGTTCAGAATGGGCAGTGGCAAAGTAAGATTTACGGTCAGGTGTTAAATCAAAGACCGGGTGACGGTATTATAGTGCAAATTGAGTATCAGGTTGACACACCTGGTGGTGATCCTCCAAAAGAATCGACATCGTTCAAGCTGCTTGACTAGATAATAGCGTCTTGACGAGCAAACTCGCTCCCACAATGGATCTTCGGGTGCACATATTTTGTGTTCGAAACCGATTAAATGTGGGAGCGAGCCGGCACCGGGCGGCGTTCCGAAGAATGCATCAGTTTAAACAATAGATGCTTCACGGCTAAACGCTAAACCGCGGGCTCCCTGGCCAGCGATTTCTCCACCAGCATCAACCCCAACTCACTCAACTGGTAAATGATCACGGCCGAACGCCGCGCCTTGTCGTCGAGGCTATCGGCCAGATCGAGCAGCAGGTCGTTGACGGAACAGAAGGTTTCGAGCGCCTGGATGGAGAGGGATCGGGGGTCGGCGTCGGGATCGACGGTGAACATCGACATGCCGTTTACGTGGGGGTTCGGTTTTTGCTTGGACATAATATTTGCTCTCATGATGCTGTCACCGACTCGCGACTAAACGAGGGTGGCGGCTGAACGCAGGTTAGTCGACCGGGAGCAAACGGAAACCGGCGCGCCCGAAGGCGCCCTGCGCACAGCCACCATAAAAGTCAGGGATGGGGATCACCTGATTTCATGACACTTGTGCACATCCATTTGCCCCTCGGGCGACTAAACCCGATCGCTGGAAATCAGCGACGTGGATCAAGTTACGGGGTGGGCTCAGGGCGCACAAGCCGGCGGATTCTGGCGGATCTGTAGTCCGTTGCGCAAGAAGTCGTAGTCAGTTGCTGACGGGTATTTCAAGAGACCCCACCACGCTTCAAGGCCAGGTAATGCGTGACCAGTTCACTGCCCAATTCCCCCGGTTTGGCATCCACCACCGACACACCATGAGCATTCAACCGTTCATGGGATTGCGCCCGCGAATTCAAGTAATCCACCGTCCCGCAATAGGTCAGCGCTTCGTGCAGGGTTTGCACCGGAGCCTGACGCAGCGTGTCGAGCACACCGTCCCTGAGACTCGCAACCAACACCCGATGCTGCTTGCTCAGGCGTTTGACGGCCGTGAGCAGTTCTTCATCGTCTTCATCGCGCAAATTGGTCACCAGCACCACCAGCGCCCGGCGTTTTTGCCGGGCCAGCAGTTGCGTTGCCGCCGCTTGATAGTCGGCGCTGCGTTGGCTGCTGTTCAGGTCGTAGACCGAGTTGAGCAAGATATTGAGCTGGTCGGCGCCTTTTACCGGGGCCAGGTAGCGGGGGCTGTCGCTGGCAAAGGTGCTGAGGCCCACCGCATCGCCTTGACGCAGCGCCACGTAGCTGAGCAACAGACAGGCATTCAGCGCGTGATCGAAATGCGCCAGTTCGCCGTCCTGACTGCGCATGCGTCGACCGCAATCGAGCATGAAAATGATCTGCTGGTCACGCTCGTCCTGGTATTCACGGGCAATCGGCGTGCGCTGGCGGGCGGTGGCTTTCCAGTCGATCTGGCGCAGGCTGTCGCCTTCGCGAAATTCGCGCAGTTGGTGAAACTCCAGGCCCAGGCCGCGTCGTTGCCGCTGGCGCACGCCGAGCTGGCTGAGCCAGTTATCCACCGCCAGCAGTTGGCCGCCATAGAGGCGCGCGAAGTCGGGGTAAACGCGGGTGCTGTCGGCCACGCTTGGCAGGCGTTTGTCGGACCAGAGGCCCATGGGGCTTGGCAGGTTTATCTCGCAGTGTTCGAACTTGAAGTGACCCCGCTTGAGCGGGCGCAGACGGTAACCGACCTGGCTGTGCTGGCCGGGTTGCAGCTCGACTGACAGGGGCAGGTTGTCGAAGCTGAGGCCGTCGGGGACGTGGTCGAAGAGTTGGAGCCTCAGTGGCTGGGGGAAGTCGTGTTCAATCTCGATGCGCACTTCACCCCAGCGACCGAGCGCCAGGCTGCCGGGCATGTGTCGTTTTATCCGGGGCGACGGGAAGCGTTTGAGGCGGGCGGCGTCGAGTATCGCCAGGGCCAGAAGCGCCAGCAGCAGTCCCCAGTGGATCGATAACAATGTTGATGAAACGGCGAATTCCAGCGCGCGCAATGCGCCGAGCATGATGCCGATGGCCAACAGCACGGCGAGCCAGATCAATAGCAGGCGCGAGGGTTTCATGGGGTTGCACCGGGCAGGTGGATCAAAAGATCGCAGCCTTCGGCAGCTCCTACGGGGCTGCGATCTTTTATCCGGACGACGATATTCATAAGCGCGGCGCCGCTACTTGATCAAGCAGTTGGCGGAGTACTTGATCGTGTTGAAAGATCAAAAGATCGCAGCCTTCGGCAGCTCCTACGTTGAACGCGTACCCCTGTAGGAGCTGCCGAAGGCTGCGATCTTTTATCCGGACGACGATATTCATAAGCGCGGCGCCGCTACTTGATCAGGCCGTTGGCGGAGCACTTGATCGTGTTGAAAGATCAAAAGATCGCAGCCTTCGCCAGCTCCTACGTTGAACGCGTACCCCTGTAGGAGCTGCCGAAGGCTGCGATCTTTTATCCGGACGACGATATTCATAGGCGCGGTGCCGCTACTTGATCGAGCAGTTGCCGAAGGACGCTGTCCACCTCCAGCCCTTCGATGTCCAGCTCCGGCGCGATGCGCACACGGTGGCGCAGCACGGCGAGCGCGCAGTCCTTAATGTCATCCGGAATCACGAATTCACCACCGCGCAACAGCGCCCGCGCCCGTGCGCAGCGCACCAGTGCAATGGAGGCACGCGGCCCGGCGCCGAGGGTCAGGCCGGGCCAGCTGCGGGTGGTGCGGGCCAGCCGTACTGCGTAGTCGAGGACCTGATCGTCCATCGGCAGGTCGCTGGCAATGCGTTGCAAGGCCATTACGTCCTTGGCTTGCAACACGGTGCGCAGCGGTTGCACGTCGAGCATGTCGGCGCGGGTCGAGCGGCTGACCTGGCGCACCATGTCCAACTCTTGTTCGGCGTCGGGGTAGTCCATGCGCACCTTGAGCATGAAGCGATCCAGCTCGGCTTCCGGCAGCGGGTACGTGCCTTCCTGTTCGATGGGGTTTTGCGTGGCGAGCACCATGAACGGTTGCACGATGGGCAGCGCGCGGCCTTCGAGGGTGACCTGGCGTTCCTGCATGGCTTCAAGCAGCGCCGCCTGGGTTTTCGCCGGGGCGCGGTTGATCTCGTCCGCGAGCAACAGGTTAGTGAACACCGGGCCTTTGCGCAGTTTGAATTGCTCGGTCTGCGCGTCATACACCGCGTGCCCGGTGACATCGCTGGGCATCAAGTCCGGGGTGAACTGAATGCGCGCGAATTCACCGCCGAAGCAGCGGGCGAGGGCGCGCACCAACAAGGTTTTACCCAGCCCCGGCACGCCCTCAAGCAACACGTGACCGCCGGCAATCAGCGCGGTGAGCACGTCATCGATCACCAGGTTCTGACCGATCACGGCTTTTTGCAATTCAGTCCGTATAGCCTGGGCCAGTTGACTGGCGCGCTGGCGTTGCTGCGCGGCGTGGCTCGGTGCGCCGGGCTCGATCTGTTCACTCATAACGCGTTCCTCAAGGTTTGCAGGTGGGCGACCTGACGGCTGAATTCAACGCTGGACAGCCGTTGCTTCGGTCGCGGGCTCATGGCCTGGCTGATAGCGCGTGTGGGTTGGCCGCTCAGGCGTGCGAGCACCAACCATTGTTCGGCGACGCCGAGTTGTTCGAAACCGGGGTGACGGCGCCGCACCCGGCGCAGGATGTCTTGCTGCAAGGCGTGCAACAGGCTGTCCTGACCACTGCGACGCAGGAGGAAATCGGCGCTGGCGCGCAGGTGTTCCTGAAGTTGTCGACGGGCTCTTGGAGCCGCTTCAATCAATGGACCCTGGCGCACGCCAACGTGCCATAAGCCAAGCCCGATCAGGGCGATCAATGCAACCAGCGCCTGGGGAAAATAGCGCAGCAACAAGGTCAGCAGGCTGTCGTGATCGGTGTTGAACAGCAGCGTCACGCTCGTGTCCGCCGTCAGGTACCACAGCAGCCAGGCGTTGTCGTACTGGTCGATGGCCGGGGTTTTCCACAGGTCGGCGTCGGTCACGACGATGATCGAGCCGAGCCCGTGGTTCAGCTGCATCATGTGCGTGGCCTTGGCGCTGTTGGCCCAGGATTGCGCGAGGTTGTTCGGGTCTTCGAGATGGAACGCGGTGTCGAAACTGGCGTAGGCCGGCGCATTCTCGTCTTCGAGGTACAGCTTGGTCAGCCGGGGAAAGGGATCTTTCTCGACGTCGGATGGCGGGTCCTTGAGGTCTTTGCTCAGTGATTGATGCACCTGCACCCGGTCGAGCAACAGGTCATTGCTTTGACCGAGTTTTTCATCCCATAACGATTCGGCGACGAACAGAAGACGACCACCGGCGCGAGTCCAGTTCATTACCTGATCGATCTGCCGTGGGGTCATGTTGTCCCGGTCGCCGAGCAGCAGCAGGCTGTGTTGACGCGGGTCGAGTGTGGGCAAAATGTCGAGGCTGTTGGCGTGGCCGACGTCGAGGCCCTGTTTGCGCAGGAAATGCTCGGCGGCCAGGTACGGGTTGGCTTGGGCGGCAGGCGACGGACCATGATCGATGTCGGCCTGATAAGGCACCGCTTTGACGTACAGATAAATACTCAGGGCGCCCAACAGCACGGCGATAAACAGGCCCGCCGCGAGCCAGAGCCGCCGGTTCAACGCGACGCTCCCGGACCGAACAGGGCCCGCCAGCCATCACACAATTCCTGTTGCAGGTGCGCGGGTGGCAGGCGATGCCCGTAGGCCATGTTCTGCCAGTGCCGGGTCAGTTTTAAGCTGAAATCCAGCAACGCCGGTTGTTGCAGGTGTTTAACGCGCTCCAGCACTTCGCCTTCGGTGTCGGCAGGTTTCAGCGCCAGGTGGCAGTCGTGCAGCAAGTGGCTGAGCAGGGCGCGGTAGAGCAGCCCGAGTGCTTCGCGAGGATGGGTTTGCCAGAGGCTTTCGGCGCTGGCGGCGATGTCGGCGGGCAGGGTGTCGCGATTGAGGTCCAGGCCAAACGCTTGTTGCGGTAGCGGCCGCGCCACTTTGCGCTTCAATGCCGGTCGGCGACTGACGAAGGCCTGCAGCCAGTCGCGGTAGCGCCAGATCAACCCTGCGAGTGCTCCGACGATCAAACTCCACAGCACCACTTCGATCAGGCTCGCCAGTGCGCCAAAACGCTGGTGGTCCAGCATTTTAAGCAGCGCTCTCAGCCACGCGGGGGCTTGGCCATCTTCAGCGGTTTCGGCGTCGGGTTTGTCCTCGCCAAAGCGATAGCGCGTGACCGTCTCCTTGTTCTTGAACGGCGCCTGATCGAGGATCGCCTTGATGCTTTCGCGGGACGCCTGAGTAGTGAGTGGCTGGTCCAGCAGGCGCGGGGTCTCGGGCGAGATCACCGGCTCCGTCGCCCAAACGGTTTGCACCGATGGCATCAGCACAACGGCTGCGAGCAACAGCGCGACGGCGGTGCTGCTCAAGCGTTGGCGCAGGCGGCGGAACACCAGCTCGATGTCCCAGGCCTCCAGCACCGTGCGCCGATTCAGGTAAAGGGTGAAGCCGCACGCCACATAGATCGGCTCCCACACCACCAGTACCAACACGTAAAACACATTGGTCAGGTGTTCCAGCCAGCGCCAGTCTTGCGTGGCGGCGGACAGCAATGTTTGCCAGCTCCAGTCGAGTTCGACCTGTTGCGGCAGGAGCAGGTAAAACAGCACCATCAAGCCGATCCACAGCGCAGTTTCCAGATGCATGCCGATAATGGTCAGCCATCGCGCTGCGCCGGCGTTGCGTTGCAACAGCACCTGCAAGCGCTGTTGTCGTGCCGGGCCACCGAGGCCTTCGAGTTGCACCACCGGCATCAGGAAACTGCGGCTCAGGCTCAAGCGGCGCCAGGTCAGACTCGCCAGCAGTTGCGGCTTGAGCAATCGTGGCCATTGGCGCAACGCCTTTTTCAGGGTGGGCGTTTCACCGAACATGGCGTTGGACAAGATGTACAGCGGCAGGCGCTCGAACGCCGGTTTCAACCACCAGAAAATGAACACGGCGAGGGACGGTGAATCCCACAGCAGCACGGTGAGCACGGCGAAAACCGGCAGGGTGATGATGGCCCAACTGGTCATCAGCAGGCGCCGGTGCCGTTGGCTCAGCAGCACGCCCAGGTCCATGGCTTCCCAGTGGCTCCGAGGGCGGATCACCACGGTCGCGTCACTCAGGCGCATGGCGCGTCCGTCCGGCCAACAGCAGGTACATCGCCACCAGACACCAGAGCGCCGCGCCCACCAGATACTTGGTCAGCGGCGCGGGCCCAGTCATCGACGACCAATAGGCTTCGATAAACGCGGCGATCAACAGAAAGAGCATGACCCCGCAAATCAGCCGCACACTTTTGCGCGCCGCGATGCGCAACGCTTCTGCGCGCGGCAGGCGTCCCGGTGCGATCAAGGCCCAGCCGAGTTGCAGGCCGGCGGCACCGGCGAGGGCAATGCCACTGAGTTCGAAAGCACCATGGCCGATCACGAACGACCAGAAGGTTTGCCCGTAGCCGATCTGCGTCAGATGCCCGGCCACCGCACCGATCATCAAACCGTTGAAGAACAGGAAGAACACGCTGCCCAGGCCGAACAGCAAACCGCTGGCGAACGTCTGAAAGGCAATGCCGATGTTGTGCATGATGTAGAACCCGAACATCACCCAGTCTTCACTGGCCGCCCGTTCCGCCGAACGGCCGAGGTGACCGGCGTTGGGGTCGTACATGCTTTGCAGGTCGCTGACCTGTTGCGCCGGGATCAGGTTGTAGACGAGGTCCGGGAACAGGTACACCAACAGCGCAAAACCGCTGAGGCTGCCGAAAAATATCAGGCTGGCGGCCAGCACGAACCGCCACTGCTCGCGCACCAGTCGCGGAAAATCCGCGAGGATGAACGCCAGCACATTGGCACCCAACCGGCTGCGATGCCGATACAGTTGCTGATGCCCGCGCAACACTTGCTGCTGCAATGAGTCCACCAGAAAACTGCTGTAGCCACGCTCCTGGGCCAGGGCCAGGTGTTGGCAGAGCCTGCGGTAGTCTTTCGGGAAACTGGCGACGCGTGAGGTGTCCTTGTTGCGCTCCAGCCGCTCGAGCATCAGCGAAAACTGCGCCCATTCAGCTTTGTGGTGATTTTCGAAAAGACTTTGCTTCATGCGGGGCCCAACAAGCCGCGGGCAATGCCGTTGAGTTCCGACACTGCACGTGACGCCGGCACCTTCAACGGTTGCGCGAGGATCGAGGCCAGCTCTGCGGTCCGTGCTTCGGAGAGTTCAGCCTGGCGCTCGGCGAATCCGAGAACGGCGCGCTGTTCGTTCAGCGTCAAGGCAAAGGCCGGGCGGCGCGGTTCAACGTCGGGCAGCGACGGACGGATCAGCGCGTGTTCGCGGTAAATTACCAGCGTGCCGGCCGCGAGATCGCCGAGGCGTTTGAAATGGGGGTGTTGCAAACAACTGATGGCGCCGAGGAAATAGCCGAACGGCAGCAGGTCGACAAACCGCAGCAGGTTGCGCACCAGCGAAGCAGACCAGCCGATCGGCGTGCCATCGTCCTGCACTACGCGCAGGCCCATCCACTGTTTGCCCGGCGAGCGGCCCTGATTGAACACTTCGAACAGCACCATGTACCACCAGCTCACCGCGAACAGCAGGATCGAGCCCAGGCCGGCACCGAGTTTGCCGAGAAACGCCAGTACGATGAACAACAGGCCCAGGATCAACCCGCGCAGGCCGAGGTCGATGGCGAACGCCAGTGCTCGAACCATCAACCCGGCCGGGCGCAGCGGCAAGTCGATGCCTTCCGGCGTTTCGACCTGATACCGCGTATCCAGTGGTGGGGACAGCGTCGCTTTCCGTGGCAGTGCTGTGGTCTCGAGCATGGGCAACCTGATGATGTGGCCTGACCGGGATTTTCTCTGCGCCCGATGCTAGCAGCCTCTCGGGGGAAAACGACATAACTATGTATTGCACGGTGCGTGGCCAGAGGTGATTGAATGCAAGATCACTGGCCGGGGCGGGATGCAAACGCCTAGACTTCGTCGATCTTCAGTACAGGAATAGCCCGTGACCTCGATCTTCTGGTACGACTATGAAACCACCGGCATCAACCCGCGCTGCGACCGTCCACTGCAAGTCGCGGGGCTGCGCACTGACTTCGACCTCAATGTCATCGACGAGCCGGTCAATCTGTATTGCCAGCCCAGCGAAGACATCCTGCCGCATCCGGCGGCTTGCGCGATCACCGGAATAACACCGGGCCAACTGACCGAACACGGGTTGAGCGAAGCGGATTTCATGACCCGGGTGCATGCCCAGCTCGCGGCGCCGGGCACCTGTGGCGCGGGTTACAACACGTTGCGTTTCGACGACGAGATGACGCGTTACAGCCTGTACCGAAACTTCTTCGACCCTTACGCCCGCGAGTGGCAGGGCGGTAACAGCCGCTGGGACCTGATCGATGTGGTGCGTACGGCGTACGCGTTGCGGCCCGAAGGCATCGTCTGGCCCGAGGATGAAGAGGGCCGGGTCACGCTCAAACTCGAGCGCCTGACGGCGGCCAATGGCATTGATCACGGCAATGCTCACGAAGCGCTGTCTGACGTTCGCGCGACCATCGCGCTGGCCCGGCTGATCCGGGAAAAACAGCCGAAGCTATATGACTGGCTGTTTCAGCTGCGCGGCAAACAAAAGGTCATGGACCAGATTCGCTTGTTGCAACCGATGGTGCATATCTCCGGGCGTTTTTCGGCGTCGCGCAGCTACGTCGGGGTCGTGCTGCCGCTGGCCTGGCACCCGCGCAACAAGAACGCGCTGATTGTCTGCGACTTGCATCTGGACCCTCAGGGCTTGCTCGATCTGGATGCCGAGACCTTGCGCCAGCGCTTGTATACCCGTCGCGACGATCTGGCCGAAGGCGAGTTGCCGGTGCCGCTCAAACTTATCCACATCAATAAATGCCCGGTGGTGGCACCGTTATCGGTCCTTCGCCCTGATGATCAGCAACGCCTTGGACTGGATATGGCGCTGTATCAGGAACGCGCGCTGCGGCTAAGTGACGCACAGCAAGTTTGGCGGGATAAAGTTCAGGCCGTTTATGCCCGCGAAGATTTCACCCAGAGCCAGGACCCGGAGCAACAGTTATACGATGGTTTTATTAGCGATCGGGATCGGCGTCTTTGCGAGCAAGTCAGAACGTCTGACCCTTCACAATTAGCTCAGGAACAATGGCCGTTCGGTGATGAACGTCTGCCCGAATTATTGTTTCGATATCGAGCACGTAACTTTCCCGATACGTTGAATTTCGAAGAGCAAGAGCGCTGGCGAATATTCTGTCAGCAACGTTTGTCAGACCCCGAGTGGGGCGCGCCCAATACGCTTGAAACTTTCGTAGAGGCCACGGCCCAATTGAATATGACGGCGACGCCGTTCCAGAAAAATGTGCTCAATGAATGGAGCGATTATGTCCAGGCATTGCGCAAACGTTTGGATCTTTAAAAATGAAGATGCCCGGCGCTAAATACCGGGCATAAAAAAACGCCAGCGATTGCTGGCGTTGTTTTTTGTAGCGGGTGATCGCGGTGCGGCTTAGCCCAGCAGGGTAGCCCAGCCTTCAACCACGTCACCGCCCCACTTGGCTTTCCACTCTTTCAGAGTCTTGTGGTTGCCACCTTTGGTTTCGATGACTTCGCCGTTGTGCGGGTTTTTGTATTGTTTAACTTTGCGAGCACGCTTGGTGCCAGTAGTTTTAACTGCGCCGGCGCGTGGTGCTTTGGTTTTGGATTCTGGGTCCAGCAGCGCGATGATGTCACGCAGCGACTTGGAGTATTCGCCCATCAGGGTGCGCAGTTTGCCTTCGAATTCCAGCTCGGTTTGCAGTTTGTCGTCTTCAGACAGGTTCTTCAAACGGGCTTGCAGCTCTTTGATAGCTTCTTCGGTGGCACGGTATTCGTTGATCAGGGACATGGAGACTACCTTATGTCAGGACGCTGGATGGCAGGGTACAGTGCGCCAATAATAGTCAGGGTGTTTCATCAAGTAAACATTTAACCGGGGTTTTACTTAATTTAGTTGCGATGAACAGGCTGTGAACTGGATGTGCAGTTAGAGAGTGTGACGCAGGTATCACAGATATTCACAATTAAGTGCTTGTTGAGTGCCGACAAGATCGCCGGGCACGGGTAAACGGCAGCGTTCAACGCATGAGCCGACTACTCTCGGGTCGCCCACGGTGTGATCTATACTGCAGTTTTTCCGCGTTATCGCTAGAATGGCGGCCTTTGCGAAGTTCTGGAGTTCCCCCCCCATGCGCACTTTTCGGCTGGTGATTGCTTGCCCGGACCGCGTCGGTATCGTTGCTAAAGTCAGTAACTTTCTGGCGTCACATAACGGCTGGATCACTGAAGCGAGCCACCACTCGGACAATCTCAGTGGCTGGTTCTTCATGCGTCACGAAATTCGTGCCGACTCGCTGCCCTTCGGTATCGAGGCCTTCCGCGATGCGTTCGCGCCGATTGCCGAAGAGTTCTCGATGAACTGGCGCATCACCGACACCGCGCAGAAAAAGCGCGTGGTGCTGATGGCCAGCCGCGAGTCCCATTGCCTGGCCGACCTGCTGCACCGCTGGCACAGCGATGAACTGGATTGCGAGATCTCCTGCGTGATTTCCAACCATGATGATTTGCGCAGCATGGTCGAGTGGCACGGTATTCCTTACTACCACGTGCCGGTCAATCCACAGGATAAAGAGCCGGCGTTCGCCGAAGTCTCGCGCCTGGTCAAACAGCACGATGCCGAAGTGGTGGTACTTGCCCGTTACATGCAAATCCTGCCGCCCGCGTTGTGCAGCGAATACGCGCACAAGGTGATCAACATTCACCACAGTTTCCTGCCTTCGTTCGTCGGCGCCAAGCCGTATCACCAGGCGTCCATGCGTGGGGTGAAGTTGATCGGCGCGACCTGTCACTACGTGACTGAAGAACTGGATGCTGGCCCGATCATCGAGCAAGACGTAGTGCGTGTCAGCCACAGTGACAGCATTGAGGACATGGTGCGTTTCGGCCGTGACGTCGAGAAAATGGTGCTGGCCCGTGGTTTGCGTTATCACCTCGAAGACCGGGTGTTGGTGCACGGCAACAAGACTGTTGTGTTCTGACAGTCAAACATCGCGGTTGAAATTCGAAGGGCCTGGGCGTTCAATCGCTACAGGCCCTTCGCCGTTTTTGCACTGAGGATATGAGCATGGGTGATCCACTCGACAAAGCGACTTCCAAGGCACCTGCGACGTTGGGGGAGGGCTGTTTGAGCCGTTATGACCCGGATGACATGGGGCCTGAGGATGGCACCGAGTTTCCGGGGGCGGCGCAGTTGTGGGAAGAGTTGAATCCGGATGCTGATGCTGATGCTGATGCTGATGCTGATCCTGTGGGAGCGAGCCTGCTCGCGAAGGCGGTGAGTCAGCCAACCTAGATGGCGACTGACACTCCTTCTTCGCGAGCAGGCTCGCTCCCACAGGGGAATGTTGTTGGACATACCCATGGCCGCCATCACCCAGCAATGGATAGGCACACAATCTACGCCCGCCTGACCCGCATCAACTTCTTCAATAGCGGTCGCCCCAGCATCAACAAAAACACTGGCCCTCCGACCACCAGATAAAAGTAATAAGTCACCGCCCGCCAAATCAGAATCGCCGCCGCCGCCGTGGATTTCCCCACCATGGGCGTCAGCAGCGCTGCCGACGTCAGCTCTGCCGCACCGGCTCCTCCCGGCAACAAACTGAACTGCCCCGCACTCAACGAGAGCATCTGAATCAAAAAACTCCAGGCCCATTGCAAATCGGCACCGAGCCCAAGCAAGGCCAGGTACAGCACGCTATACCGCAGCAGCCAATGCACACAGGTCAGCGCAAACACTTTGATCAATGTCTGAAAGGGTAACTTCAGCGTGTCAGTGAACGCCGCCAGAAAGTGCAGGAGTTTTCGCGCCCAACGCAGACGCGTCGTGCTTTTGACGTTCAGGCGAGCCAGCAGGCGCCCGCTCAGCCGAATCAGCAGTCGGTGATATCTCGCGACCACTACACAACTGAGTAACCCGCCAAACATCGAAATGGCGCTGACAATCAGCAACCATTCCATGCGTTCACTGAGGTGCTGGAACAGTGCATAAATCAAAATCCCGCTGAGCGCGCAGAGAAAGAACAGCAGGTCGCTCAGTTGATCCATGGCAAACACCGCGCTGCCCCGCGCCGGCCGCACGCCGTTACGTGCGAGCAGCGCCATGATCGTCAGCGGTCCGCCGCTGCCACCGGGCGTGGCGCAGTAGGCGAACTCGGCGGCCATTACCACGCCAAGGCTTCTGACCGGGCTGACCTTATCGCACTGATCGCCCAGCAACAGGCGCAAGCGCATCGTGTTCACCACCCAGCACAGCAGGATCATGCCGAACATGATCATCAGCCAGCTCACAGGAAAGCTTTGCAGCCGCGACCACGTCTGGTTACCGCCGAGCAACAACGGAATCAGCACCGCCGCGAGCAGTGCGACCAACAGCAGGATCCCGCGGCTCATGCGGCGCGACCGACACGGTCGTTTTGCAGCGCCAGCCAGCGCGCCTTCGTCAGGGGCACACGGCCCTCGTCCAGCAAGCGTTTGAGAGTTTGCAGCCAATAATTGCGCGAAAAGCCGTGACGCATGTCTACCGGGTGCAAGCCCAGACGAATCACCGGTGCCCGACGCCAGCGTTGTTCGCGTTGATCGCTGAGCAGTTTCGACACGCCGCGACGCCAGGCACTGCGTGCACTCCAGACCAGCCCCGGCGCTTCAATCGGAGTGAAATCAGGCAGACGATACAGGTGCTGCGAATCACTGGTGTAGCTCAGGGGCAACTGGCGCAGCGCCTGGCGCGTCCCTTCGCTCATCAACCAGGCCGGGGCGACAAACCCCTCCAGCGGCCAATGGTAACGGTGGAAGACTTCGATGCCGGCGCGCAGGCGAGCGAGGGCCGCTGCTTGGGACAGGCTGTAAAATTCGCCTTCGTGGGTGTAGATGCGGCGCATGAACCAGTCTCGTGGCGTGTGGGGTGGCGGGCTTTCATCGCAATGAAAGTAGCCGTGCAACGCCAGTTCGTCACCCCGGGCGACCCGGCCGGTGAGCAGGCGTCGAAATCCGGGGTGCGCCTCCAGATCGTTTTGCCGGTGAAAATCCGGCACCACCAGCCAGGTCATCGGCACGTCACCCAAGGCGTCGACGGCTTCGACAAAGGGTTGATAATCGGCCCAGGTGTGCGGCGCGACGTCGTGAAGGACGAGTAAAAGGCTGGGCGCGCTCATGGATTCAACCATTGGCAATCAGTGGCCAGTGGCTGCCGAGGACGGCGTGATAGTGGCCGAGCAGGCTATTGACTACCGTGTCCCAGGAATAATGCCGTTCGACATGACGACGCGCCTGTTGGCCCGCAACGACGCTGCCCGTAGCGAACAGCTCCCGAACCGCGTTGGCCATTGCTTTCGAATCGTTCGGCGCACACAGCAGGCCGCAGGGCTCGGTGACGATTTCCTGAAAGGCCCCGGCCGCCACGGCCACCACCGGAATACCGCAGGCCATCGCTTCGAGGATCACCAGGCCGAAGGTTTCCTGATCGCCGGCATGCAGCAGCGCATCGGCGCTGGCCATCAGTCGTGCCACTTGCGCCGCCGGGCAGAACTCGTTGATCACGGTGACATTGTCCGGCACCACGCTCGGCATGGACGAACCCACCAGCAGCAAGTGATAGCCGCGACCCAGACGTTTCATGCAGGCGAGCAGCACCGGCAGGTTTTTTTCCTTGGAGCCGCGTCCAGCGAAAATCAGCAGGTGGGTGTTTTCATCGAGGCCCAATTGCGCCCGCAGGTGCGGGTCCCGCGCATCGGGATGGAAGGTGTGCAGATCGACGCCCAGTGGCTGTACGAACACATTCTTGACGCCCAGGCTCATCAGCTTGTCGGCCATGATCCGGCTCGGCGCCAGCACCCGGTCGAAGTTGCCGTAGAGTTTGCTGACATAGGCTTCGACGTTGGTGGTCACCCAATTGCCCATGCGATTGCTGACCAGCAGCGGCAAATCCGAATGATAAAACCCGATCACCGGGACATCGAGCTGGCGCCGGGCATCGAGGGCGGCCCAGGCGGTGAGGTAAGGGTCGCCGACTTCGATCAGATCGGGCTGTAAATCGTGCAGGACATTTCGCCAGGGCGCGAGACGGAGAGGGAAACGATAGCCCTTGCCGAAGGGCAGGGCCGGGGCCGGAACCGTGTAAATGCCATCCCGTTCACTCAGGTGCGAGCCAGGAATCAACAGACTGTGGCGAATGCCTGGCTTGATGCCCAGGCGACGGTGTTTTGCATCCAGATAAGTGCGCACGCCACCGCTGGCAGGGGCGTAGAACATGGTTATGTCAGCGATATGCACGATGAACATCCCTCCGGACCGTTAGGCTCCTTTGGTTGACCTTTATGAAGGATAGATGTTCGGTTGGGGTTTGGTTGTGGTGTGCTAGTGCGTTGTGTGGTGGTCGGGCGGGCCCCTTCGCGGGCAAGCCCGCTCCCACAAGGATCTCAGTCGTACACATGATTTGTGTTCACAGAAGATCCCTGTGGGAGCGGGCTTGCCCGCGAAGGGGCCCGCAAGAGCGATTTAAATCCTGAAACTACCCACCAATTGCTTCAATCGCGCCGCCTGCTGCTCCAGGTCCGAACACGCGCGCAACGTCGATTGCAGGTTTTCCACGCCTTCCTGATTCAGGGTATTGATCTCGGTAATGTCGACATTGATCGACTCGACCACCGCCGTCTGCTCCTCGGTCGCCGTCGCCACCGACTGATTCATCCCGTCAATTTCGCCGATGCGCCGGGTCACGCTGTCAAGGCGCTCGCCCGCCAGGTTGGCGATGTCGACGCTGTCGCGACTGTGACGCTGGCTGTCGCTCATGGCGCTGACGGATTCGCGGGCGCCGATTTGCAGCTCTTCAATCATGGTTTGCACCTGCTGCGCCGATTCCTGCGTGCGGTGCGCCAGGTTGCGCACCTCATCGGCGACTACGGCAAAACCACGCCCGGCCTCACCCGCCCGCGCGGCCTCGATGGCGGCGTTGAGCGCCAGCAGGTTGGTTTGCTGGGAGATGCTGGTGATCACCTCGAGTATCTGCCCGATGTTCACGGTTTTGCTGTTCAGCGATTCAATATGGCTGCTCGACGCGCTGAGCATGCTCGACAATTGGTTCATCGCACCGATGCTGCGATCCACTACTTGCTGGCCGTCTTCGGCGAGGCTGCGGGCATCGCTGGCCTGACTCGACGCTTGCGCGGCGTTGCGGGCGATTTCCTGGGCGGCGGCGCCGAGTTGATTGATCGCGGCGGCCACGCTGCTGGTGCGCGAGGCTTGCTGGTCGGAGTTGAACATCGACGAGTTGGAAGCGGCAACTACCCGCAGGGCCACTTCGTTGACCTGGCCGGTGGCCGAGGACACTTCCCGGATCGAACCGTGGATGCGCTCCACGAACCGGTTGAACGCCGTCCCCAGCGCGCCGAATTCGTCTTGGTTCTCAATGGTCAGGCGTTTGGTCAGGTCGCCCTCACCGTCGGCGATATCGACCATGGCGCGGGTCATGACGTGCAGCGGCTGGATCAGGAGGCGGATCAACAGGCCGAGCAGGGCGAGGATGATCGCAACCGCGATGACGGTTGCAACGACCGCCGAGGTGCGGAATTCGCTGAGCATCGAGAAGGCTTTGCCTTTATCCACCGACAGACCGATGTACCAGTTGACCGAAGACAGCCCCTTGATGGGCGTGAAGGTGACGATGCGGGTTTGGCCATCGACTTCGATTTCGCTGAAGTCGCTGCTGATGCGCGGCGTGTCTTTCGGGTAGGCCTCGGCCAGTGATTTCATCGCCAGCTTTTGGTCCGGGTGCACCAGGATTTTGCCGTCGGCGCTGACCAGAAAGGCATGACCCATGCCGTCGAAGTCCAGCGCGTTCAGGGTGTCGGTGATCATTTGCAGGCTCAGATCACCGCCGACTGCGCCGATGTTTTGACCGTCCATGAACACACTCTGGACGATGGAAACCACCAGTTTGCCGGTGGCCACATCAATGTAGGGTTCGGTCAGTACCGAGCCGCTGGTGCTTTGGGCGCTCTTGTACCAATCCCGGACGCGAGGATCGAAGCCCGCGGGCATCTTGCTGTCGGGGCGGATGATAAAGGTGCCATCGCTGCTGCCCAGGAACATGGCCACGAAGGCCGCGGCCAGCGCCTTCTGTTCGAGCAGCAGGGTGATGTTGCCGGTGTCGGCGTTCAGCGCGATGTTTTGTGCGAGGTTTTCGATCAGCAGGCTGCGACCGTTCAGCCAGGTCTGGATATTGTTGGCGGTCACTCTGCCCATTTCTTGCAGATAGTTGTCCAGGTCATTGCGGATCGCATGACGTTGCTTATAGTCGTTGTACAACGTGAAGGCGGCGAAGGCGAGGGTGACGATGAGGGCGGCGGCAAGCAGGATTTTATGGCTAAAGCGCATATTTTTATTCATGGCTTGGGTTTCCGATAAGGTTCGGATGCCCACGGCGTGCTTTTATACAGGCATGCACCACGGGCAAGGTTGAGATCAAGCTGATAATTCCGTCCTCGCCCTAGCGGATTATCAACGCAGTCAGTCCTCGATATCGGCCGTAATCGATCAAAGTTTAACCATAGGTGGCAAAATGCACGATTCATCGCAACTCGTTATCGGTGCCGACCTCCCAGGGCAGCCTGTTGCTCAGGCCATGCGCCTGGCTAACCGTCACGGTCTGGTCGCGGGGGCCACGGGCACCGGCAAAACCGTGACGTTGCAACGGTTGGCCGAAGCGTTCAGCGACGCCGGGGTGGCCGTGTTTGCGGCGGATATCAAAGGCGACCTGTGCGGCCTCGGCGCTGCCGGCAACCCTCAAGGCAAGATCGCCGAGCGGATCGCCGGCATGCCTTGGCTGAATCACACGCCCCAGGCGTATCCGGTCACCCTGTGGGACATTCACGGCCAGTCCGGTCATCCTTTGCGCACGACATTGAGTGAAATGGGCCCGTTGCTGATCGGCGCGCTGCTGGAACTGACCGACAGTCAGCAATCAGCGCTGTATGCCGCGTTCAAGGTGGCGGATCGCGAAGGGTTGTTGCTACTCGATTTGAAAGACCTGAAGGCGCTGCTCAATCACCTGCGTGACCATCCCGAATTGCTCGGTGACGACGCCGCGCTGATGACCACCGGTTCCAGTCAGGCCCTGTTGCGCCGATTGGCGACCCTGGAACAGCAAGGCGCCGAAGCGCTGTTTGGCGAGCCGGCGCTGCAACTCGAAGACATTCTGCAGCCGACCGCCGACGGTCGCGGGCGCATTCACTTGCTCGATGCCAGTCGACTGGTGCACGAAGCGCCGAAGGTCTATGCGACATTCCTGTTGTGGTTGCTCGCCGAATTGTTCGAGCAACTGCCGGAGCGCGGCGATGCCGACAAGCCATTGCTGGCGCTGTTTTTCGATGAAGCCCATTTGTTGTTTGCCGATACGCCCAAGGCATTGCAGGAGCGACTGGAGCAAGTGGTGAGGTTGATTCGCTCGAAAGGCGTGGGCGTGTATTTCGTCACCCAATCGCCGGGCGACTTGCCGGACGACGTTTTGGCTCAGCTCGGTCTGCGCATTCAGCATGGCTTGCGGGCATTCACCGCCAAGGAACAGAAATCCCTGCGGGCCGTCGCCGAGGGTTTTCGGCCGAACCCGGCGTTCGATGCCTTGTCGGTGTTGACTGAGCTGGGGATCGGCGAGGCGCTGGTCGGCACGTTACAGGACAAGGGCACGCCGGCGATGGTCCAGCGCGTGCTGGTGGCGCCGCCGCAATCGCGGATCGGGCCATTGACCGACACCGAACGCACCCTGCTGATTGCCGGTTCGCCGTTCAAGGGGCGGTATGACAAACCGGTTGATCGTGAGTCGGCCTATGAAGTGTTAATGGGGCGCAAGGGGCTGGCACCGGAAGCAGAAGCCGTGCCGGGCAAAGCTGCACCTGAGGAACCGAGCTTCACCGACAAGGCCGGGGAATTTCTCGGCACGGCGGCGGGGCAGGCGCTGAAATCGGCCATGCGACAGGCGGCGAATAATCTGGGCCGCCAGTTGGTGCGCGGGTTGATGGGCTCGCTGCTCGGCGGCAGCAAACGCCGATAAATGCAAAAGATCGCAGCCTGCGGCAGCTCCTACATTGAGTGAACCCTGTAGGAGCTGCCGAAGGCTGCGATCTTTTGAACTTGCCTAGTCCTTGGGCTTGGCGTGCGCCGCCAATCGTTCCAGCGCTGCCCGAAGGTTGGGATCACTGATCCCGTCCGCCGTCGCCTGAATCGTCGCGCCGGCATCCGTCGACAAACTGATGGTATGTCCGACCGCCCCTTGCTGGACGGTCGGCGGCTGCACCTTGAACAGAATCCGCGTCAGGCTGGCGAATTCGTCAAACATCTGTAACTGCCGTTGCAGGCGTTTCTGTTGATAGCGCAGGCGAGTCGCCCAATGACCGTCGGTGACAATCAGCAACAAACTGCCTTCGCGCCACGACGCCACATGGCAATGTTCGCGCGCGGCGGGCTGCAATTGGCTTTCCACCAGACGTTGTAAATGACCCAGGCGTTGAGCGTGGCCAAAAATGGCTTTCAGCGGTTTGGCTTCGCGAAGCAGAACGGCGGGTGCTCTGGCCGTAAGAGGGCGAAATGCCATGATCAGACACCTGAAGTAACAGAGGCGCCATGGTAGCAGAAAGCGCCGGATGCGCCCGACCCATTGCTTTGCGAGCGCTTTACCCATTAAATCAATAAGTAACTTCTGCCGTGGATGGCTTGAAGTTCAGTAAAAAGCCCTTATTTTAAGTGAGCCCCGTCACAGCGCTGTGCCAGCATCGTGGAATAACGCCACTTTCCTCACCACCGTTTCCGGGTAGAATGCTCGTTCGCATGCGGCCATGAGGGCTGCACGGGCGACTCACGGGGCCGCCCTCCATCCCTTTAGTGTGGAAGATCCTGCCGATATGTTTGCGCCTTTGTTAAAGAAACTTTTTGGAAGCAAGAACGAGCGTGAAGTCAAACGCATGCTCAAGACGGTGCAATTCGTCAATGCCTTCGAAGAGCAAATGGTGGCCCTTTCGGACGATCAATTGCGTGCCAAGACGGATGAGTTCAAGGCCCGCATCGCCAAAGGGGAAACCCTTGACAAGCTGCTGCCAGAAGCCTTTGCGGTTGCCCGCGAAGCCGGCAAGCGCGTCATGGGTATGCGCCACTTCGACGTCCAGCTGATCGGCGGCATGACCTTGCATGAAGGCATGATCGCGGAAATGCGTACCGGTGAAGGCAAGACCCTGGTGGCCACACTGGGCGTTTACCTCAACGCGCTATCCGGCAAGGGCGTGCACGTTGTAACGGTGAACGACTACCTGGCCCGCCGTGACGCCAACTGGATGCGTCCGCTCTACGAATTCCTCGGCATGACGGTCGGCGTAGTGACGCCTTTCCAGCCGCCGGAAGAGAAACGCCTGGCCTACGCCGCCGACATTACCTACGGCACCAACAACGAATTCGGTTTCGACTACCTGCGCGACAACATGGCGTTCAGCATGGAAGAAAAATTCCAGCGCGAACTCAATTTTGCCGTGATCGACGAAGTCGACTCGATCCTCATCGACGAAGCCCGTACCCCGCTGATCATTTCCGGTCAGGCCGAGGACAGTTCCAAGCTGTACATCGAGATCAACAAGCTGATCCCGCAGCTGGAGTTGCACGTCGAAGAAGTGGAAGGCGAAGTCACCAAGGCCGGCCATTACACCGTTGACGAGAAGACCCGCCAGGTCGAGCTCAACGAAGCCGGTCACCAGTTCATCGAAGAAATGCTCACCCGCGTCGGCCTGCTGGCTGAAGGCGAGAGCCTGTACTCGGCGCACAACCTCGGCCTGCTGACCCACGTTTATGCCGGCCTGCGCGCGCACAAGCTGTTCAACCGCAACGTTGAATACATCGTGCAGGACGGTCAGGTTGTCCTGGTCGACGAACACACCGGTCGTACCATGCCGGGTCGACGTCTGTCCGAAGGCCTGCACCAGGCCATCGAAGCCAAGGAAAACCTCAACATCCAGGCCGAGAGCCAGACGCTGGCGTCGACCACGTTCCAGAACTACTTCCGTCTGTACAACAAGCTGTCCGGCATGACCGGTACCGCAGACACCGAAGCGTTCGAGTTCCACCAGATCTACGGCCTGCAGGTCATGGTGATTCCACCGAACAAGCCGCTGGCGCGTAAAGACTACAACGACCTGGTGTTCCTGACCGCCGAAGAGAAGTACGCGGCGATCATCACCGACATCAAGGAATGCATGACCCAGGGCCGTCCGGTGCTGGTGGGTACTGCCACCATCGAAACGTCCGAGCACATGTCGGCGCTGCTGGTGAAAGAGGGCATCGAACACAAGGTTCTGAACGCCAAGTTCCACGAGAAAGAAGCCGAGATCATTGCCCAGGCCGGTCGTCCGGGCGCACTCACCATCGCCACCAACATGGCCGGTCGTGGTACCGACATTCTGTTGGGCGGCAACTGGGAAGTGGAAGTCGCGTCGCTGGAGGATCCAACGCCGGAACAGATCGCCCAGATCAAGGCCGACTGGCAAAAACGCCACCAGCAAGTGCTGGAGTCGGGCGGCTTGCAGGTGATCGCGTCCGAGCGTCACGAATCGCGCCGTATCGATAACCAGTTGCGTGGTCGTGCCGGCCGTCAGGGTGACGCCGGTTCCAGCCGTTTCTACCTGTCGCTGGAAGACAGCCTGATGCGCATTTTCGCCTCTGACCGGGTGAAGAACTTCATGAAAGCGCTGGGCATGCAGTCCGGCGAAGCGATCGAGCACCGCATGGTGACCAACGCGATCGAGAAGGCTCAGCGCAAGGTTGAAGGCCGCAACTTCGACATCCGCAAGCAACTGCTCGAGTTCGACGACGTCAACAACGAACAGCGTAAAGTGATCTATCACATGCGTAACACGTTGCTGGCCGCCGACAACATCGGTGAAACCATCGCCGACTTCCGTCAGGACGTGCTCAACGCCACCATCAGTGCGCACATTCCACCGCAATCGCTGCCGGAGCAGTGGGACGTGGCCGGCCTGGAAGCGACGTTGCAGAGCGACTTCGGTGTGGCATTGCCGATCCAGCAGTGGCTCGACGAAGACGATCATCTGTATGAAGAAACCCTGCGCGAGAAACTGATGCAGGAACTGATTGCCGCGTACAACGAGAAAGAAGATCAGGCGGGCGCCGAAGCGCTGCGCTCCTTCGAGAAGCAAATCGTTCTGCGTGTGCTGGACGACCTGTGGAAAGATCACCTGTCGACCATGGATCACCTGCGTCACGGCATCCACTTGCGTGGCTATGCCCAGAAGAACCCGAAGCAAGAGTACAAGCGCGAGTCGTTCGCGCTGTTCTCCGAGCTGCTGGATTCGATCAAACGCGATTCGATCCGTGTGTTGTCCCACGTTCAGGTTCGTCGCGAAGACCCGATCGAAGAAGAGCAGCGCCTGCGTCAGGAAGCCGAGGCACTGGCGGCGCGCATGCAGTTCCAGCACGACGAAGCGCCGGGTCTTGAGCAACCGGAGTTGCTCGGTGAAGAGGTTGATGTAGCCCTCGCCACCGCGCCGGTGCGCAACGAACAGAAGCTGGGCCGTAACGAATTGTGCTACTGCGGTTCGGGCAAGAAATTCAAGCATTGCCACGGGCAGATCCAGTAAACCCCGTTTCATACGCTGAAATACCCGCGCCGCGACCGGCATCAGCCGTCGCGGCGTTTTGCCATTTACACCACCGTTGTTCCTGAAAGCGGTGCAGACATCATTTATTGAGGAGCGCATTCATGGCTGTTGGTCTTGGTCCTTTGCCAACGTTGCACCCGGTTGCCGGTTTTGAACTCGGTATCGCCTCGGCGGGCATCAAGCGCCCGGGGCGCAAGGATGTCGTGGTCATGCGCTGCGCCGAAGGTTCGACCGTGGCCGGCGTGTTCACCCTGAACGCTTTTTGCGCCGCTCCGGTGATCCTCGCCAAGCAACGTGTACAAGGGCCGGTACGTTACCTGCTGACCAATACCGGCAACGCCAACGCCGGCACTGGCGAGCCAGGCCTGGCCGCTGCCGAGCGCACGTGCGCGAAACTGGCTGAACTGACCGGCGTCGATGCCAGCCTGGTGCTGCCGTACTCCACCGGTGTGATCGGCGAGCCATTGCCGGTCGAGAAGATCGAAGGCGCGTTGCAAGCGGCGCTCGACGATCTGTCGGTGAACAATTGGGAAGCCGCCGCCACCGGCATCATGACCACCGACACCCTGCCAAAAGGTGCCAGCCGCCAGTTCCAGCATGACGGCGTGACCATCACCGTCACCGGCATCAGCAAAGGCGCGGGCATGATTCGCCCGAACATGGCGACGATGCTCGGCTACATCGCCACCGACGCCAAAGTCTCCCGCGAGGTGTTGCAAAACCTGATGCTGGACGGCGCCAACAAGTCGTTCAACCGCATCACCATCGACGGCGACACCTCGACCAACGACTGCTGCATGCTGATTGCTACCGGTCAGGCGGCACTGCCGGAAATCACCACCGCCACCGGTGAATTGTTCGCCAAGCTCAAGCAGGCGGTGTTCGAGGTGTGCATGGACGTCGCCCAGGCGATCGTTCGCGATGGCGAAGGCGCGACCAAGTTCGTGACGGTTGAAGTCAATGGCGGCGGCAATCACCAGGAATGCCTGGACGTCGGTTACACCGTGGCGCACTCGCCGCTGATCAAAACCGCGCTGTTCGCGTCCGACCCGAACTGGGGCCGTATCCTCGCCGCTGTCGGCCGTGCCGGCGTGCCGAACCTGGACGTGAGCAAGATCGACGTGTTCCTCGGCGACGTGTGCATCGCCAGCCGTGGCGCTCGCGCTTCGACTTACACCGAAGCGCAGGGCGCAGCGGTGATGCAGCAGGAAGAAATCACCATTCGCATCGAACTGGGTCGCGGCGATTGCAGCGAAACCATCTGGACCACCGACCTGTCCCACGAATACGTCAAGATCAACGCCGAGTACCGTACGTAAGACCGTGTTGACCCCATCGCGGGCAAGCCCGCTCCCACAGTGACCGAGTCAGCCATACAATTGATGGCCGACACAAATTCTGTGGGAGCGGGCTTGCCCGCGATGACGGCCGACCAGACACCAAAGCTTCTGGCCTGTCCCCCTAATCAAAGGTCCCGAACATGAGCCTTCACCTGATCATCGGCGACAAACTGTATTCCTCCTGGTCCCTGCGCGGCGCATTGGCCCTCGAGCTGGCTGGCGCTTCTTACACCGAAGAATTGATCAAACTCAACCAGCCCGACACCCGCGAACAGCTGCTCAAGCATTCGCCGACCGCCAAAGTTCCGCTGCTGAAAACCGAACACGGCACCATCGCCGATTCCCTGGCGATTGCCGAGTACCTGGCCGAGCAATTCCCCGAAGCCGGTCTCTGGCCCGAAGACGTTGCCGCGCGCGCCCAGGCGCGTTCGGCGTGCGCGCAGATGCACGCCGGATTCTTCGCCATGCGCGGCAACATGCCGTTCGACCTGAGCCGCGACGCACCGTTGTCGCCGGTCCCGGCGGACGTCCAGGCAGACATCGAGCGCATGCTGGCGTTGTGGGCCGAGTGTCGCGCCGCTTCGACTGAAACCGGCCCGTACCTGTTTGGCCGAGCGACCCTGGCCGATGCGTTCTTCGCGCCGATTGCCGTGCGTTTGCGCACCTACCAGGTGAAATTGCCGGCGGCAGCCGAAGCCTATGTTGAAACGATCTACCAATGGCCTGCCTTCAAGGCGTGGCAGAAAGCAGGTCTGGAGGAGGTCGGGCAGTGAAGCGAGTACACGTAGCCGCCGCCGTCATCCGCGATAGCAGCGGCAAGATTCTGATCGCCCGCCGTGCCGACACTCAGCATCAGGGCGGTCTGTGGGAGTTTCCGGGTGGCAAGGTCGAGGCTGACGAATCCGTCGAGACTGCGCTGGCCCGCGAGCTTCATGAAGAGTTGGGGATTGTGGTCAACGCGGCCCGGCCGCTGATCAAGGTTCGCCATGACTACCCGGACAAGCAAGTGTTGCTGGATGTCTGGGAGGTCTCGCAGTTTACCGGCGAACCCCACGGTGCCGAAGGGCAGCCGTTGGAGTGGGTGGCGCCGCGTGACCTGTTGAATTATGAGTTTCCGGCGGCCAACCAGCCGATTGTCGCGGCGGCGCGCTTGCCGGCGCAGTACCTGATTACCCCCGAAGATCTGGAAACCCCGGCCCTGCTGCGCGGGATTCAGAAAGCGATCGCGGGCGGGATCAAGCTGATTCAGCTGCGGGCGCCTAATGGCTACGATCCGAAGTACCGCGATCTGGCGGTAGATGCCGCGGGACTGTGTGCCGGCAAGGCGCAATTGATGATCAAGGGGCCGTTCGAATGGCTCGGCGATTTCCCGTCGGCGGGCTGGCACATCACCTCGGCGCAGTTGCGCAAGTACGCGGCTGCCGGGCGACCGTTGCCCGCGTCGCGCTGGTTGGCGGCGTCCTGCCACAACGCCGAAGAACTGGCGCTGGCGGAGCAGATGGGGGTGGACTTTGTGACCTTGTCACCGGTACAGCCGACCTTGACGCATCCGCAGGCTCAACCGTTGGGTTGGGAACAGGCTTCGGTGTTGATCGAGGGCTTTAGCAAGCCGGTGTTTTTGCTGGGTGGCGTTGGGCCGACACAGGTTGATAAAGCTTGGGCAGCAGGCGCCCAAGGTGTGGCGGGGATTCGGGCGTTCTGGCCTGAGGCTTGATGCTGCGGTGAGTTTGCTGGCCTCATCGCGAGCAGGCTCGCTCCCACAGTGATCGGGGTTGTACACAAAAAATGTGAGCACTACTGAACCTGTGGGAGCGAGCCGGCTCCGGGCGGCGTTCCGACGATGGCGTTCTTAAAAGCGCCAACTAAACCTCAGGCTTCACCACCGGCTGCCACAAAATCTCCGCAATCCCCTGCCGCTTCGCAATCACCCGCGCCACCACAAACAACACATCCGACAGCCGATTGATGTACGCCAGGCCAACCCCGGCCAACGGCTCAACCGCATTCAACTGCTGACACCGGCGCTCGGCACTGCGCGCCAGGCTGCGGCACACATGGGCCTGGGCAATCAGCGCAGACCCGCCCGGCAGAATGAAATTTTCCAGGGGGCCCAGCTCTTCATTCCACCGATCAATCGCCGCTTCCAGGCGCTCGATCTCCGCCGCGTTCAGCGCCTGATACACAGGCATCGCCAGCTCTCCGCCCAGATCGAACAGTCGATGCTGACACGGCGCCAATACTTCAATCACTTCTTTCAACCCTGCAAACGTAGCGCTTTCAGCCTCCAGCCCGGCCAGCAACACACCGACCTGACTGTTCAGCGTATCGACTTCGCCGATGGCCTCGATCCGCGGATGGTCTTTGGGCACGCGGCGGCCGTCACCCAGGCCGGTTTCGCCGGTGTCGCCGGTTCGGGTGTAAATCTTCGACAAGCGAAAGCCCATGGTTACCTCGATAGCTGATTGAGTTCTTGAGAGACAAGCGGGGTGCTCGCCAACGGCAGGCGCAAGGTGAAGCACGTGCCCTGGCCCAGGGTCGACTGCACTTCCATCTGTCCCTTGTGGTTGTTGGTGATGATGAAATACGAGACCGACAGGCCAAGACCGGTGCCCTGACCAATTTCCTTGGTGGTAAAGAACGGCTCGAACGTGCGTTTGCGCACGCTCTCGCTCATGCCGATGCCGTTGTCCTCGACCTGGATTTCCGCCCACGGCGGATTCAGCTTCGTGCGCAGGATGATCCGCCCCGGCTCGCGGTCGTCTTCGCGCTGGTGAATAGCTTGTGCGGCGTTTTTCAGCAAATTGAGCAGCACTTGCTCGAGTTCGTTGGCAGTGCCGGGCACCGGGCCGAGCGCGGGATCGAATTGGCGAATAATGGCCTGGCCCTTGAAGTCGAAACCGATCGCCAGATCAAAGTCATTGCCGGCGATTTCCACTGCCTGATCGATCAAGGCCGGCAAGTCGCACGGCGCCATTTGCCGGGTGCTGCGGCGGCTGAAGCTGAGCATGTGCGTGACGATTTTCGCCGCCCGCGCGCCGGCCTGTTGAATACCGTCGAGCAATTGCGGCACTTCACGTGCTTTCAGGTACTGGTTGACCGTTTCCAGCTCAATGCCGACCTGTTCGGCCTGTTCGAGGTTTTTTGGCAGATCGGGGGAGAGTCGTCGGCGGATGTTTTGCACGTTGTGCAGGATTGCGCCCAGCGGGTTGTTGATCTCGTGGGCCATGCCGGCGGCGAGGCCACCGACTGAAAGCATTTTTTCCGACTGCACCATCATTTCTTCCAGCGACAGGCGCTGGGTAATGTCGTCGATGCGGATGACCACGCCCCGGCCGGCGCCGCCCATCAGCGGGTAAAAGGTCAGGGCGTAATGCTTGGGTTCGTCGTCCTTGAACCAGGTCACACGCTCGATTTTCGCGACGGTGTGCTGCTCGACGGTTTGCTTGAGTTGCGGCAAAAATGGCTTCAGCGGCTCGAAGGCGAGGAAGATCGGCTGGTTCAATGCTTCGTCCAGGCGCGTGCCGGACAGGGCGCTGGCCTCCTGATTCCATTGCGTCACATAGAGTTGCTCGTCGAGGGCAATCAGCGCCGACGGCATGGAGTCAATGATGCTGTTGAGGTAGTTCTGGAACCCGGTGAGTTTCTTCTCGATCTTGCTGCGCACCTGAACTTCGAGTTCGAGTTTGCGGTTGGTGTGGCGGGTTTCCTCGGCCAGGCCCTGGGCCTGATCGTAAGCAGCCTGGGAATCGTCCCGCGCCCGTTTCAGTTGCTGCTCCCGCGCTTCGATACGCGAGAGCATGGTGTTGAACGCTTCGGCGAGACTGCCGATTTCGTCATGGTTGCCGCGAGAGGCGCGCAGGGCGTAGTTCTCTTCGCGGGTCACTTGCCGCGACAATTCTTCCAGTTGGTGGATCGGCCGGGTGATCAGGCGTTTGATCTGCCGGGCGATCACCAGCCACAACAGAACACTGAAGATCAGAATCCCGAGGCTGGCCGTCAGGGTCCCGGTGTAGAAGGCCATCGGCAGTTCGCTGCTGGCGACCAGGAGCAAGTGGCCGGGCGCGGTGCCGGGGCGGGGCAGGGTGATCAGTTGATTGCTGCGAAACTCGCTCGCTTGCCAGGATTCGATGTGCCGGTAACGCTCCGGCAGGGACAGTTTATCGCCGTGTTGCAACTGTGCCAGGCGTTCGCCCTTGCCGTCATACAGCGCCGCAGCGCGCAGCGGTGAATAACTGTTGAGTTCATTGAGCAGGCGTTCGGCGCTTTGCGGTGACTGCAGCGCTTCGGCCACCAGGCTGGGGTTGGACACCAGTCGGCCGATGGTCTGCAAGGCCTGGGGGGCCATGCTTTCCTGGGAAATGTAATACGCGGCGCTGATAAACGTCAGGTTGGCGACCAGCAGAACGGTGGTCAACAGCACCAGCAGGGCGGCCAGCAGTTTCTGGCCGACCGGCAGGTTTTCAAGGCGTTCACGCAATGGCATCAGGGTTATCGCTGAAAAGGAACCAGTGGCCAGCGTAGCCGCTGCTCAGTCGCTGGGCAATCCAAGGCTGTGCAGATGGCGGATCAGCCGTTGTTCCAGCTGATTGAGGTGCGGCAGGTTCAACTGGTGGCGCGAGGCGACTTTGCAGACGTAGCCCAGCAGATAACTGATTTCGGTGCGGCGCCGGCTGGCAACGTCCTGATACATCGAAGAGTAATTGGCGGCAGTGGCGTGGATCACCCGCTCGACTTCCTGCTGCAGATCCTCGGCTGCAGCCGGCTGGCCGCAGCGCTCGAGCAACTCGGCCAGTTCGCCGCACAGGGTGGCGACGGCGCAATGATGATCCTGTAACCCGCCGTTACGGCAATCATGCAGCACCGTCAGCGGGTTGATTGCACAGTTGAGCGCCAGTTTTCGCCACAACCGGGTCAGAATGTCGGTACTCCACTCGTGGGGAATCCCGGCGGCGCTCAGGTCATCCAGCCAGATCGGTGCGACCGGATGACCGGCGTCCCCCAGCCAGGTGTAACCGTGACCGGCAAACACCACGCGCCAGTCACCTTCGCGAAACGCGCCCTCGGTGCTCGATGCATAAATGCAGCGCGCCTGTGGCACCTGCGCGGCGACGGCGTCCTGACTGCCCAGCCCGTTCTGCAACAGAATCAATTCGGCACCGGGTGCCAGGCGCGGCGCCAGTCTGGCCACAGCTTGCTCGGCGTCGTAGGCTTTGCAGGCGACCAACAGGCGGTTGATCGGCTCTATGCTGTCGGCTGTTTCGCCGGGGACGTTCCAGGTTGTCGCCGCGCCGTGCTCCACCAGCGTCAGGCCGCCGGCGTTTTGATAGGCCTGCAGGCGCATTTCATCGCGCAGGATCAGCCTGACGGGCATCCCGGCCCGTGACAGACGGGTCGCCCACAAGGTGCCGAGGCTGCCGGCGCCCAGAACATGCCAGGGAGTGGACATCAGCTTTTTGCTCTGTTTGAGGCGCGCATCGGAGGCTCGCAGTGAATGATGGGAAAGACCCGTTATAATCAGCGCGGATTTTAACCGCAAGCCAGGCGTGCTCCATCGTGATCGAGCGCGCCCTTTATTGGAGAGATTACATGCCGTCGTTCGACGTGGTATCCGAACTGGACAAACACGAAGTCACCAACGCGGTCGAGAACGCCGTCAAGGAACTCGATCGTCGTTATGACCTGAAAGGCAAGGGCACCTTCGAGTTCAAGGAAAAGGACCTGACCGTCAACCTGACCGCTGAAGCCGATTTCCAGCTTGAAGCGATGATTGAGATCCTCAAGCTGGCGCTGGTCAAGCGCAAGATCGATGTGCAGTGCCTTGAAGTCAAGGACGCCTATGCATCGGGCAAGCTGATGAAGCAGGAAGCTGTGCTCAAGGAAGGCATCGACAAAGAGCTGGCGAAGAAAATCGTCGCTCACGTCAAGGACGCCAAACTCAAGGTGCAGGCCTCTATTCAGGGTGAACAAGTGCGTATCACCGGCAAGAAGCGTGACGACTTGCAGGAAGCCATTGCTGCTTTGCGCGCCAAGACGTTTGACATGCCGCTGCAGTTCAACAACTTCCGCGACTGATTTTTCAGGAGAATCTCGATGGACTTGAATGCTGAAGTGGACAATCTGGTCAAGGCGTCCCAAGCCTGGATCCCGATGATGATGGAGTACGGCAGCCGCGTGTTGCTGGCGATCATCACACTGGCCATCGGCTGGTGGCTGATCAACAAAGTGACACAAAAACTGGGCGGCCTGCTCGCGCTGCGTAACGCCGACCTGGCGCTGCAAGGCTTTATCAGCAGTCTGGCGAACATCATTCTCAAGGTGTTACTGATCGTCAGCGTCGCGTCGATGATCGGTGTGGAAACCACGTCGTTCGTCGCCGCCATCGGTGCGGCCGGTCTGGCCATCGGTCTGGCCTTGCAGGGCAGCCTGGCGAACTTCGCCGGTGGGGTGCTGATTCTGTTGTTCCGTCCGTTCCGCATCGGTGACTGGATCGAAGCCCAGGGGGTTGCCGGAACCGTCGACAGCATTCAGATCTTCCACACCGTGCTGCGTACAGGCGACAACAAAACCATCATCGTGCCAAACGGTAACTTGTCCAACGGCATCATCACCAACACTAATCGTCAGCCGACCCGCAAGGTGGTGTTTGATGTCGGTGTTGATTACGAAGCGGACTTGCAGAAAGCCCGTGAAGTGTTGCTGGACCTGGCCAAGGACGAACGCATATTGGCTGAGCCGGCTCCGCAGGCGGTAATTTCCACCCTGGGCGACAGTTCGATTACTGTTTCCCTGCGGGTGTGGGTCAAAACGGCGGATTATTGGGATGTAATGTTCATGTTCAATGAACAATCCCGTGACCGGTTGAAAACGGCCGGTATCGATATCCCGTTTCCACAGCGAGTGATTCGAGTGGTTCAGGAATCTGCGGTGCAGTAAGCAATAAACCGGCAACAAAAAAAGGCCCATCCGAAGATGGGCCTTTTTGTTTGTTACCGCAAACTAACTGGATGCGATTACAAAACCGACAGCGGGTAGTCGACGATGAAACGGAACTCTTTCACGTCGCCTTCACCTTCGTCAGCGTTAGCGAAGTGCCATGCTTGACGAATACGGAAGGACAGGTCTTTTGCCGGGCCAGACTGAACAACGTACTTGGCCTCGAAGTTGGTTTCGTTGTGCTTGCCATCGGAACCGTACAGCGGATCACCGTCGTCATTGCGGTATTGGCTGTTGGCAGCCAGACCGGTGCCATCGATGTCCCAACCTTTAACGTAACGGGTCATGAAGCTCAGACCAGGAACGCCATACTCAGCCATTTTCAGATCGTAACGGATCTGGGCCGACTTCTCGTTCGGGGCGTTGAAGTCAGAGTACTGGATGGAGTTGGCGAGGAAGATCGAGTCGCCGCCACGGTTGTTCTTGCCCACGCCGATGTAGTCGAACGGGGTGTCACCGTTAACCTTCTGGAAGGCGACGGTAACGGTGTGCGCTTTCAGGAACGAGAAAGCGGCAGCCAGGGAGAACGTGGTGTTGCTGATGTCACCGGCTTTGGCATCGCCAGTGTCTTTGGTGTTGTAGATGTTACCGTCCAGGTTCAACGACTGATCGCCACCCATTGGAATGGTGTAGTTCAGGTTGGCGTAGTACTGGTTCCAGACGTCTTCCAGCTTGGCGCCGTAGAGCGATGCGCTCAGATTGTCGGTGATGCCGTATTTGCCGCCGAAGTAGTCGATGGAGTTGGCTTCTACACCAGCGTAGGTTGCATACAGGCCGCCGTCGCGAGCGTTGCGGTCCTGGCTGGTTGCCGAGTAGAAGTGACCGGCTTCGAGGTCAAGGTCTTTGACTTCGCTGCTCTGCAGTTGGAAACCGCTGGCAGTTTGAGGAAGGATACGGGAACCGCCAACAGCGAACACTGGAGCAGTGCTTGGCTGCATGTCGCCGACTTTCAGCTCGGTTTTGGAGATGCGGAATTTAGCCGCTGCACCTGCTTTGCCCTGGCTGTCATTGACGTCGCCATCGCCATCACGGCTCATGTTGCCAGTGCCGCCAGTACCGTCGCCACCGTCCAGTTTGATGGCGAGGTAACCGAATGCATCAACGCCAACGCCTACAGTGCCCTGAGTGTAACCGGAGCTGAAATTGCCCCACAGACCTTGGGTCCAGTCTTTCTGGTCGTTGCCGCCATCTTTGTTGTCACGGTTGAAGTAGTAGTTGCGAACCAGCAAGTTCAGCGAGCTGTCTTCAACAAAACCTTTGGCTTCAGCCTGGTCACTTACGAAAGGTGCGGCCGTAGCCACTTGAGTACCGGCGGCTGCTGCAACTGCCAGTGCGATCATGCTCCACTTCATCACGCGCATCGTGATTTGCTCCTTTGGTTTTTAGAAGAGTACTGCCGTCCCACCTGTTTTATTATCTGGGCGGCTCTTTCTTTTTGTGTCGGCGCAAACTTATATCACGCCGACCATGTTGGCGATACTTGCGCTTCTAACCTTTCAGCTTCTTTACGACCCTGTCGCAAACAGCTGGGTAGATGTCGCAAATTTACAGCCCCAATTCAATCGGAATGACAACTTCAGCGCTGTATTTCCTGGGCTTGAGCATCGGTAAAGAGTGTCCTTGGTGAAACGTCTGAATCTCCATCGGGCAATCCTGCCGCTATTTTTATAGCCTTCGAAGCTTCCGCTTCCCGCGGACGCTTTGAAGGCGATGTGAGTGTGAATGCAACAAGCGTGCACAAATCAGCTTTTCGCTGTTTTTTTTTCTGAACGCCTGCCTGATACCGTAAAAACCTCATAAAACCGGGGGTTACAAGCACCTTTTGATGGGGCTTGACGCCATGGTTTGCATCGTGTTGAACCTTCCTGGTCGACTGCGCGACAACCGAAAACGTTACCGGTTCACCCCTCCAGTGAGTAGTTGGCGGATGCCCGACGCACTGAGCGTAGACGCACTGTGCGGTTTTGGTGCAAAAAATTTTAAACGCTGTACTGATTTCATACAGCGTGCCTGCTCGGCGGATGCGTCTCGAATGCTGTCCGACGATCATTTCAGCAGTTCGGCGATGATCACTGGTTCTGTAATGGTGCGGCCTTGTGGAAAATGTCACATGTCAGGGCGCGTATTTTTTTCCCGGCATGCTCGGCAAGGTGGTTCGCCGTGAAGCGGGGGGCTTTCGCAGGTATGCTGCCGTCCTGTCGCTTGGTGCGCCGTCCCTCGGGATGGGCGCTAAGCTGAAATTGTTCACCTGACGGGAGTGCGCGCAGTGTTCGCTTTAGATCCACGACTTCAACAAGACACCCTGCCAATCGGGGATTTCCCGCTGTGCCGGCTGCTGTTGTCCAATGACTCGAGCTACCCCTGGTTCATCCTGGTGCCACGCCGCGAAGATATCAGCGAGATATTTCAGTTGGGTGTCGCCGATCAGCAGCAGCTGTGGCAGGAAACCACTGCGCTGGCAGAGCTGCTCAAAGACTCGTTCGACGCGGACAAGCTGAATGTCGCGGCTCTGGGCAACGTGGTCAGTCAGTTGCATATGCACGTCATTGTGCGCAAACGCGCGGACGCCGCCTGGCCAGCTCCCGTGTGGGGCAAGCATCCCGCTGCGCCTTACAGTGCGGAGCAGGTTTCGGCGATTCGCGAGCGGTTGCGCCTGGTATTAACTGAAGACTTCACGTTTCTGGAGGGTTGAGTCATGAGCCTGGAAGCACGCGTTACCGACCTGGAGAGCCAGCTGGCGTTTCAGGATGACACCATTCAGGCCCTGAGCGACGTGCTGGCGACGCAGCAGCGTGCAGTCGAGCGCCTGCAATTGCAGATGGCCGCGTTACTCAAGCGCCAGGAAGAGATGGCCGGGCAGTTCGAAACGTTTGAAGAAGAAGCACCGCCGCCGCACTACTAAATGCACGGACGTAAAAAAACCGCGAGCAGCCAGGCTGTTCGCGGTTTTTTTTAGCCTTGGATCAGCGTCGCGGCAGTGCGGCGATCACATCTTCGGCTTGCAGGCCTTTGTCACGATTCATCACAGAGAACTCCACGCGCTGGCCTTCCACCAGGACGCGATGGCCTTCGCCACGAATGGCCCGGAAATGCACGAAAATATCATCGCCGGAGTCACGGGAAATAAACCCGAAGCCTTTGGACGTGTTGAACCACTTCACAGTGCCGGTATCGCGGTTGCTCATGTCGTAGCTTGGCGAGGCGGTGGCCGGTGACGATTTGTAGAAGCTGATGGCCAGGTGCAGAAGAACGGCAATCAGCGCAGCCACCAGGCTGAACAGAACGGCAGGTTGACCGGCGATGACAGGCATCGGCGCGAGCAGCGTCAGGGTTTGCAATACGACGGTCAGCACCAGCAGGGCACTGACCAGGTTTTGCAGTTGATGACGCGGACCTTTGTTCCAGTAAGGGATGACAGGAGCGAGGGTAAGGTTGAGCAGGCCGAAAAAGGCCAGGTACAGAGCATCGGGTTGTTGCAGGTAAGGAACAGCTTCGGATCGCAGGCTAGGGATGAAGGACAGCAGCAAAGCTGCTGCGCCCATTAGCAGGTGGACGATTTTCAACATTTTGATTAACTCACGTTAAGACGGATCACAAGGAAGAGCTGATCGGGCACGGTTCGCTTCAGAACAATAAGAGGCGTTGGGCACGCACCCGGAATCAGCCTATGCGCAGCGCCCGGAAAAATAGGCGTTGGCGACACACTGTCTATTTAACAGCAAAGCTGGCGGCTACTCAAATCAGGGAGTCCAGCGGTGCACCGGGGGCGATTTGTCGCAGGATTCAGGTGCAATCCGGGCTGCGGTGCGGCGACAGGCTTGCTAGAGTGGTCCTGCACCTGTCGGATGAAATTCATCACCTTTAGGGGAAAAGCATGGCAATCGATATCGGTATCAGTGAAGAAGACCGCAAGTCCATCGTCGACGGACTTTCGCGTCTGCTGTCGGACACTTATGTACTTTATTTGAAAACCCATAACTTCCACTGGAACGTCACCGGTCCCATGTTTCGGACCCTGCACCTGATGTTCGAGGAGCAATACAACGAGCTGGCCCTGGCGGTCGATTCGATTGCCGAGCGAATTCGTGCGCTCGGATTTCCCGCGCCTGGCGCTTATTCGATTTATGCGAAGCTCTCTTCTATCAAGGAAGAATCGGGTGTGCCCAGTGCGGAGGACATGATCAAGCAACTTGTCGAAGGCCAAGAGGCCGTTACGCGTACAGCGCGCGGAATCTTTCCTCTACTCGACAAAGTCAGCGACGAGCCGACCGCTGACCTGTTGACCCAGCGCATGCAGGTTCACGAAAAAACCGCGTGGATGCTGCGCTCCTTGCTCGACCAGTAACGCCTGCAGTGCGCGGATGAGCCGTTTTCGGCGTTATTCGCGCACTGTTGTTCAGCCGCCTGCCGTCGAATGATTCTGTACCGGGCTGCGTAGGAAAATTTCCCGACTAGGACGGTCTCCACGATCTGCCTCAAGTTGTTGGCTTATCCTACGTTGATGGTCATAAAGTCATCTGGATATAACTTTGCGCCTGCGCTTTTATAAGGCCCGACCTGGCTCTTGTAAGAATCGGGGATGACAAAGGAGTGTCAACGGTATGGTTTATGAAGACAGGCGCAACGAAGGGAGAGGTCGATTCAAGGATGTAAGGACCCATCCGTTTGTCAGTGAGTTCGATATGGGGCTGGCCCAGCCATTATCCCGGTCAGTACGTTTGAACGGCTTTGCTACTTGTTTGCGGCTTGAGCAGGTGTATTGGGATATTTTGGCGGAAATGGCCAGGGTCAACTGTTGCTCGGTCAGCGCGTTGTTGTCCCACGTGGATCGCGAAGTGCATTTGCGCCACGGCGGGGTGAAAAACTTCAGCGGGCTGGTCCGGGTTGTCTGCGTTGTGCACAGTCTAAAGGAAGGGAATTGCGTGGCCATGGCCTAGCCGTGGTGACGGAACGCGTCGAGTGTCGGTCTGTGCAGTCTTACGGCTGCACAGGCTGCATTTAATGGATATAATCCCGCTCTTTGCCGCAAAACCCAGTGTATGCGGTAGCAATCTGATCGCCGAGACAACCCCATGCCGATGTACGACTATCAATGTGCTTCCTGTGGTCATCAGTTGGAAGCCATTCAAAAGATCAGCGCTGCACCGCTGGTCGACTGCCCTGCCTGCCAGGCGCCAGAGCTGAAAAAGATGCTGTCCATGCCGGGCTTCCGCCTTAGCGGCACCGGTTGGTACGAAACCGATTTCAAGACCGGTTCCAAGAAGAATCTGGCCGGCGGCGATAAAGCCGACTAGGGTCTGGAACCTGTTGAACGACACGTGCGAGCTCTTGCATCATCCGGCACTGGATGTGCGCAAGGCCTCCAACCGAATTTCGAATTACGAGAAGTGAAACCACGACCATGATGCGCAGCCATTATTGCGGCCAACTGAACGAAAGCCTGGAAGGCCAGGAAATTACCCTTTGCGGATGGGTTCACCGTCGCCGTGACCACGGTGGGGTGATTTTCCTCGATATCCGTGATCGTGACGGTCTGGCCCAGGTGGTGTTCGACCCGGACCGCGCCGAGAGCTTCGCCGCCGCCGATCGCGTGCGCAGCGAGTACGTCGTCAAGATCACCGGCAAGGTCCGTCTGCGTCCGGCCGGTGCCACCAACGCCAACATGGCGTCGGGCATGATCGAAGTGCTGGGCTACGAGCTGGAAGTGCTGAACGAATCGGAAACCCCGCCGTTCCCGCTCAACGAGTTCTCCGACGTTGGCGAGGAAACCCGCCTGCGCTATCGCTTCCTCGACCTGCGTCGCCCGGAAATGCTCGAGAAGCTGCGCCTGCGTTCGCGCATGACCACCAGCATCCGCCGCTACCTGGACGAGAACGGCTTCCTCGACGTCGAGACGCCGATCCTGACCCGCGCCACCCCTGAAGGTGCTCGCGACTATCTGGTGCCGAGCCGTACTCATGCCGGTTCGTTCTTCGCTCTGCCGCAATCGCCGCAGCTGTTCAAGCAACTGTTGATGGTTGCCGGTTTCGACCGTTACTACCAGATCGCCAAGTGCTTTCGCGATGAAGACCTGCGTGCCGACCGTCAGCCTGAATTTACCCAGATCGACATCGAAACCAGCTTCCTCGATGAAAAAGACATCATGGGCCTCACCGAAGGCATGATCCGCAACCTGTTCAAGGAAGTGCTGGATCTGGAGTTCGGCGAATTCCCGCACATGACCTTTGAAGAGGCCATGCGCCGTTACGGTTCCGACAAGCCGGACCTGCGTAACCCGCTGGAACTGGTTGACGTTGCCGACCAACTGAAAGAAGTCGACTTCAAAGTCTTCAGTGGTCCTGCCAACGATCCGAAATGCCGCATCGCCGCTTTGCGCGTTCCGGGCGCAGCGAGCATGCCGCGCAAGCAAATCGACGACTACACCAAGTTCGTCGGCATCTACGGTGCCAAGGGCCTGGCGTACATCAAGGTCAACGAGCGCGCGAAAGGCGTCGAAGGGCTGCAATCGCCGATTGTCAAAAATATCCCTGAAGCCAACCTCAATGTGATCCTCGATCGTGTTGGCGCAGTTGATGGCGACATCGTGTTCTTCGGCGCCGACAAGGCCAAGATCGTCAGCGAAGCACTGGGCGCACTGCGGATCAAGGTTGGCAACGACCTGGACCTGCTGACCTGCAAGTGGGCGCCGATGTGGGTCGTCGACTTCCCGATGTTCGAAGAAAACGACGACGGCAGCTTCAGTGCCTTGCACCACCCATTCACCGCGCCGAAATGCACCCCGGAAGAGCTGGAAGCCAACCCGGCGACCGCGCTGTCCCGTGCCTACGACATGGTGCTCAACGGTACCGAACTGGGTGGCGGTTCGATCCGTATCCACCGCAAGGAAATGCAGCAGACGGTGTTCCGCCTGCTGGGTATCGACGAAGCCGAACAGGAAGAGAAATTCGGCTTCCTGCTTGACGCCCTGAAATACGGCGCACCGCCGCACGGTGGTCTGGCTTTCGGTCTGGACCGTCTGGTAATGCTGATGACCGGCGCCCAGTCGATCCGTGAAGTGATTGCATTCCCGAAAACCCAGAGCGCGGCTGACGTCATGACTCAGGCACCGGGTGCCGTCGATGCCAAGGCATTGCGCGAACTGCACATTCGTCTGCGCGAAACGCCGAAGGCCGAGTAAGGCTGATCGCAAAGGCGCATCCTTTGGGATGCGCCTTTTTTTCAGGTCGAGATTTTTTATTGCTGGCCGGCGCAGTGTGCGCAGCGGGCAAGGTTTCAAAGAGAATTCGGAGCGAGATATGGCGGGTCATTCCAAGTGGGCGAACATCAAGCACCGCAAAGAACGTCAGGATGCCAAGAAGGGCAAGATTTTCACCAAGTGGATTCGTGAACTGACCGTTGCGGCCCGTCAGGGCGGCGGCGATCCGGGTTCCAATCCACGTCTGCGCCTGGCGCTGGACAAGGCGCTCGGTGCGAACATGAGCCGCGACATCATTGATCGCGCAGTGGCTCGCGGTGCCGGTGCTGCCGATACCGACGACATGGTCGAGCTGACCTACGAAGGCTACGGCCCGGGCGGCGTGGCGGTGATGGTCGAATGCATGACCGACAACCGTAACCGCACCGCGGCGGCTGTGCGTCACGCGTTCAGCAAGTGCGGCGGCAACCTCGGCACCGACGGCTCCGTGGCCTACCTGTTCGAGCGCAAGGGGCAGATTTCCTTCGCGCCGGGCGTGGACGAGGATGCGTTGATGGAAGCGGCGATGGAAGCCGATGCCGATGACGTGGTGACCCACGAAGACGGATCCATCGACGTGTTCACCTCGTTCGCCGGTTTCTACTCGGTGCGTAACGCGCTGGAAGCGGCAGGGTTCAAGGGTGATGACGCGGAAATCGTGATGTTGCCGACCACCAGCGCCGAACTTGACCTGGAAGGCGCCGAGAAGGTCCTCAAGCTGATCGATATGCTGGAAGACCTGGACGACGTGCAGAACGTCTACTCCAACGCGGATATCCCGGAATCGGTTGCCGCCCAGCTCGGTTAAGGATGTCTCCTGTAGGAGCGAGCTCGCTCGCGAAAAACCTGAGAGCGCCGCGCTCATTCAGGCGAACCGCGTTATCGTTAACGTCCATCGCGAGCAAGCTCGCTCCTACATATATTGAGTTATGACTTTAATTCTTGGCATCGACCCCGGTTCGCGCATCACCGGTTATGGCGTGGTCCGCGATACCGGGCGTGGCTGCGTGTACGTGGCATCGGGTTGCATCCGCACAGGCTCCGGCGAGTTGCATGAGCGTTTGCAAATCGTCTATCGCGGCGTACGCGAAGTCATCCAGACCTACGGCCCGACGACCATGGGCATCGAAAAAGTGTTCATGGCGCGCAATGCCGACTCTGCCCTGAAACTGGGGCAGGCGCGCGGTGCTGCCATCGTGGCCGGTGCCGAAGAAAGCCTGGAAATCGCTGAATATACCGCCACCCAGGTCAAGCAGGCCGTGACCGGGACCGGCGCGGCAAACAAAGAACAGGTGCAGATGATGGTCATGCACATGTTGAAACTGACCAGCAAGCCGCAAATCGATGCCTCGGACGCTCTGGCGATCGCTATTTGCCACGCGCACACCCGTTCCAGCCTGTTGCCGCATGGCTTGGGCACCGCACGCAGTCGTGGCGGGCGCCTGCGTCTCTGATAGCATCAGCAGTCATTTTTACGGAGCAAGGGTTTTGCGCCTGGGTTGTCGGCGCAAAACCCTTGTTCTGTCAGTCGCCAGCACCGCGCTGGCCAACGCTCAAGGATCTGAAACGTGATTGGACGCTTGCGCGGCACACTGGCTGAGAAACAGCCGCCGCACCTGATTCTGGATGTAAATGGTCTGGGGTATGAGCTGGAAGTGCCCATGACCACGCTGTATCGGCTGCCGTCGGTCGGTGAACCACTGACGCTGCACACCCATTTGGTCGTACGCGAAGACGCGCAGTTACTCTATGGTTTTGCCAGCAAGCGTGAGCGAGACTTTTTTCGCGAATTGATCCGTCTCAATGGTGTAGGGCCGAAACTGGCGCTGGCTTTGATGTCGAGTCTGGAAGTCGATGAGTTGGTACGTTGCGTACAATCCCAGGACACCTCGGCGTTGACCAGGGTGCCGGGCGTGGGCAAAAAGACCGCTGAGCGTTTGCTGGTGGAACTCAAGGATCGCTTCAAGGCTTGGGAAACCGTGCCGGCGATGTTCGCCCTGGTACCGAATCAGGCGGGTGGGCCAGATGCGCAGGTCGCGGTGGCCACCGCTGAAAATGACGCGGTCAGTGCGCTGATCTCCCTGGGCTACAAGCCGCAGGAAGCCAGCAAGGCGATTTCCGCGATCAAGGAGAAAGGTTTGAGCAGTGAAGACATGATTCGTCGTGCCCTGAAGGGAATGATCTAAGTGATTGAAGCTGATCGTCTGATAACCGCCACGCCGGGCCCGCGCGACCGCGAGGAAGTCCAGGACCGGGCGATCCGTCCTGTCAGCCTGGCCGAGTACATTGGCCAGCCGACCGTTCGCGAACAAATGGAGTTGTTCATCCAGGCCGCCCGTGGGCGCAACGAGTCGCTCGATCACACGCTGATCTTCGGCCCGCCGGGCCTGGGTAAAACCACCCTGGCCAACATCATCGCCCAGGAAATGGGCGTATCGATCAAAAGCACCTCCGGCCCGGTGCTCGAACGCCCCGGCGACCTCGCCGCACTGCTGACCAATCTCGAACCGCACGACGTGCTGTTCATCGATGAAATCCATCGGTTGTCGCCGATTGTCGAGGAAGTGCTGTACCCGGCCATGGAAGATTTCCAGCTCGACATCATGATTGGCGAAGGGCCGGCCGCACGTTCGATCAAGCTGGACCTGCCGCCCTTCACGCTGGTGGGTGCGACGACCCGCGCCGGTATGCTGACCAACCCGTTGCGTGACCGCTTCGGCATCGTCCAGCGTCTTGAGTTCTACAACACCGCGGACCTGGCAACGATTGTCAGCCGCTCGGCGACTATCCTTGGCCTGCCGCTCGACCCGGAGGGTGCCTTCGAAATCGCCCGCCGTGCCCGTGGCACCCCGCGGATCGCCAACCGGCTGCTGCGTCGGGTGCGCGATTTTGCCGAAGTCCGTGCCAAGGGTCACATCACCAAACCGATCGCCGATCTCGCCTTGAACCTGCTGGATGTCGATGAGCGTGGTTTCGACCACCAGGACCGACGCCTGCTGTTGACCATGATCGAAAAATTCGACGGCGGGCCGGTGGGCGTCGACAGTCTGGCGGCGGCAATCAGCGAAGAGCGTCACACCATTGAAGACGTGCTGGAGCCCTATCTGATCCAGCAGGGCTATATCATGCGCACCCCGCGGGGGCGGGTGGTGACTCGGCATGCGTACCTGCATTTTGGTTTAAACATTCCGTCACGATTGGGCGAGATGCCCGTGGTAGACGAGTTCCTCGATGCCGTGGACGATTAATTAACCTTTGCGCGCTGATTTTTCGGGCATTGTGCTGTCCTAGGACCGTACTTTCGCGAGAAAGCCGCAGAACAATGAAAAACAGTTGCCTGGCCGGATTGGCAACCTGAGGAGTAAGCACTAGAGTATGCGCGCGCAAAACGGGCTTGAGCCGTTCGCACATCGTTGTCGCGTTTATTACGAGGACACCGATGCGGGCGGCATCGTGTATTACGTCAATTACCTCAAGTTTATGGAACGGGCTCGTACCGAGCGGCTCCGGGAGCTGGGCTTTGCCCAATCCCAGCTGGCCGGTGAGGACCTGTTGTTTGTCGTGCATTCCAGCGAAGCGCGTTACCACGCGCCGGCGCGACTGGACGACGAACTGCTGGTAAGCGCTGAAGTAATCGAATTGAACCGTGTCAGCCTGCGCTTTAAACAGCAGGTCAGGCGAGCCACGGATAATGCGCTGCTCTGTGAAGGGCAGTTTTTGGTGGCCTGTGTGCGCACTGACAGTCTGAAACCCCGGGCCATTCCCGAAGCTCTACGTGCGGCCTTTGCCGACGTGAGCGGCGCGGGTACACACTCAAAGCAGGAGATAAAGCGTGGAAGCTAACGTCGTCGACCATTCCTCCATGTGGAGCCTGGTCAGCAATGCCAGTATCGTGGTGCAACTGGTAATGCTGATCCTGGTAGCCGCATCGGTGACCTCATGGATCATGATCTTTCAGCGCAGCAACCTGCTGCGCGCCGGTCGACGTGCCCTGGAGAGCTTTGAAGAGCGCTTCTGGTCGGGCATCGACCTGTCCAAACTCTACCGTCAGGCCGGCAGCAATCCTGATCCGGATTCGGGCGTCGAGCAGATTTTCCGTGCCGGCTTCAAGGAATTCTCCCGTCTGCGTCAGCAGCCAGGCGTAGACCCGGAAGCGGTCATGGAAGGCGTGGCCCGTGCCATGCGCGTGGCCATCTCGCGCGAAGAAGAGAAGCTTGAGCAGAGCCTGCCGTTCCTCGCCACCGTCGGCTCCGTCAGCCCGTACATCGGTCTGTTCGGTACGGTCTGGGGCATCATGAACTCTTTCCGTGGTCTGGCCACTGCCCAGCAAGCGACCCTGGCCACTGTGGCTCCCGGTATCGCCGAAGCACTGATCGCCACCGCGATCGGTCTGTTCGCCGCCATCCCCGCCGTTATCGCTTACAACCGTTTTGCCGCTCGCAGCGAAACGCTGATCAGCCGTTACTACACCTTCGCCGACGAATTCCAGGCGATCCTGCACCGCAAAGTGCACACCAGCGAAGAATAAGCAGGTAATTTCCAATGGCTTTAATCGCTCGAGCTCGCAAAAAGCGCAAGCCGGTCGCCGAGATGAACGTAGTGCCTTACATCGACGTGATGTTGGTGCTGCTGGTCATTTTCATGGTGACCGCGCCGATGCTCAATCAGGGCGTGAAAGTTGATCTGCCCAAGGTTTCCAGCGAAGCCTTGCCGCAGGACAACAACACTCAGGTCCTGACCATTTCGATCAAGGCTGACAAGACCTATTACTGGAACCTTGGCAGCGAAGTCGACACGCAAAAGCAGCAGGACAAGGCAATGACCTTGCCGCAAATGACTGACGCCGTGACCAAGATCATTCGCGCCGGTACTGAAGGCGGCAAGCGCACCCAGGTGTTCATCCGCGGCGACAAGACCGTCGATTACGGTTCCGTCATGGGCGCCATGGGCGGGTTGCAGAAAGCCGGAGTCGGTAACGTTGGCCTGATTACCGAGGCGCCCTGATGCAGCAACAGCGAGAGCCAACAGCCTCGGAAAGCTATTTCTGGCCTAGCGTCTGGGCGATAGTCCTGCACGTGCTGGTGTTCGGCATGCTGTTCGTCAGCTTTGCCTTCACACCCGAACTGCCGCCGGCCAAGCCGATTGTCCAGGCGACCCTGTACCAGCTGAAATCGAAAAGTCAGGCGACCACCCAGACCAATCAGAAGATTGCGGGTGAGGCGAAGAAATCCGCCGCACGTCAGACCGAAGTCGAACAGATGGAACAGAAAAAGATCGAACAGGAAGCGATCAAGGCTGCGGAACAAAAGAAGGAAGACGCGGCTCAAAAAGCCGAAGAATCCAAGAAGGCCGACGAGACGAAGAAAGCGGAAGAGGCGAAAAAGGCTGATGAAGCCAAGAAAGCCGATGAAGCGAAGAAGACCGCCGAAGCCAAAAAGGTCGAAGAGAAACAATTGGCTGATATAGCCAAGAAGAAATCTGAAGAAGAAGCCAAGAAAGCAGCTGAAGAAGAGGCCAAGAAAGCGGCCGCTGAAGAAGCCAAGAAAAAGATTGTCGAAGACGCGAAGAAGAAAGCCGTGGACGACGCCAAGAAAAAATCTGAAGCTGAAGACGCGAAGAAGAAAGTCGCCGAAGACGCGAAGAAGAAAGCTGCTGCCGATGCTGCGAAGAAGAAATCGCAGGAAGCGGCACGTAAATCCGCCGAAGACAAGAAGGCCCAGGCCCTGGCAGATTTGCTTTCCGACACGCCAGAGCGGCAGCAGGCATTGGCAGATGAGGTGGGTGATGAAGTCGCGGGTAACTTCGACGATCTGATCCGCTCGCGTGCTTCTGAAGGTTGGGCGCAGCCACCGTCGGCCCGCAAGGGCATGAAGGTGATCCTGCAAATCAACATGCTGCCTGACGGAACAATCTCCGGCGTATCGGTTGCGCGTTCCAGCGGTGATGTACCGTTCGACAGCTCGGCGGTTGCAGCGGTAAAAAATATTGGTCGATTGACCGAAATGCAGGGTCTGAAGCCAGCTGATTTCGCACCCTATCGTTCATTCAAGATGACATTCACACCTGAGGATCTAGCCTTGTGAGAAACCTTCTTCGAGGACTGCTTGTAGTCATGGTCTGCTTTGCAGGCCTGGCCACCGCAGATGAAAAAAATATCCTGGTCAGCAGTGGTAGCTCCCAGGCAGTTCCAATTGCCGTAGTACCGTTTGGCAACCAGGGCGGCAGCGTGCTGCCGGACGACATGGCCGAAATCATCGGCAATGACCTGCGCAACTCCGGTTACTACTCGCCGATTCCGAAACAGAACATGATCAGCCAGCCAAGCCAGGCCAGCGAAATCATCTACCGTGACTTCAAGGCGCTCGGCGCCCAGTACGTCATGGTCGGCAGCATTGCTCCAGCGGGCGGTCGCCTGCAGGTTCAATACGCTTTGTTCAACGTCGCCACCGAGCAGCAAGTGCTGACCGGCAGCGTGTCGGGCAGCGTGGATCAACTGCGCGACATGTCGCACTACATTGCGGACCAGTCGTTCGAAAAACTCACCGGTATCAAAGGTGCGTTCTCGACACGTCTGCTGTACGTGACGGCAGAGCGTTTCTCCGAGAAGAACACGCGCTACACGCTGCAGCGTTCCGATTACGACGGTGCCCGCGCCGTGACCCTGCTGCAATCGCGTGAGCCGATCCTGTCGCCGCGTTTCGCACCGGATGGCAAACGCATCGCTTATGTCTCGTTCGAGCAGAAGCGTCCGCGTATCTTCATGCAGAACATCGACACCGGTCGCCGTGAGCAGATCACCAACTTTGAAGGCCTGAATGGTGCGCCAGCCTGGTCGCCGGATGGCAATCGCCTGGCGTTCGTACTGTCCAAAGACGGTAACCCGGACATCTACGTGATGAACCTGGGTTCGCGTCAGATCACTCGCGTCACCAATGGTCCCGGCATCAACACCGAACCGTTCTGGGGCAAGGATGGTTCGACCATCTACTTCACCTCCGACCGTGGCGGCAAGCCTCAGATCTACAAAACCAGCGTCGGTGGTGGCGGTGCGGAACGTGTGACCTTTATTGGTAACTACAACGCCAACCCCAAGCTTTCGGCTGATGAAAAGACCCTGGTGATGATTCACCGCCAGGATGGCTTCACTAATTTCAAGGTGGCGGCCCAGGATTTGCAGCGCGGAAGCGTAAAAATCCTCACTGATAGCACTCTGGACGAGTCGCCTACTGTTGCGCCCAACGGCACCATGGTAATCTACGCCACCCGCCAGCAGGGCCGGGGAGTCTTGATGCTCGTGTCCATTAATGGACGCGTAAGGCTCCCGCTTCCTACCGCACAAGGCGAAGTCAGAGAACCTTCCTGGTCCCCTTACCTGAACTGACGCGGCGCTACACGTTTCACTTAAAACACTGGGGTTCATTAGGAGTTTCACGATGGAAATGCTGAAGTTTGGTAAATTTGCTGCGCTGGCTCTGGCCATGGCTGTAGCTGTAGGTTGCTCGTCCAAAGGCGGCGACAACGCCGGTGAAGGCGCTGTTGATCCAAACGCTGGTTACGGCGCTAACACTGGCGCCGTTGATGGCTCCCTGAGCGAAGAAGCTGCTCTGCGCGCAATCACCACCTTCTACTTCGAATACGACAGCTCGGACCTGAAGCCAGAAGCCATGCGCGCTCTGGACGTTCACGCCAAAGACCTGAAATCGAACGGCGCTCGCGTTGTTCTGGAAGGCAACACCGACGAACGTGGTACTCGTGAGTACAACATGGCACTGGGCGAGCGTCGTGCGAAAGCCGTTCAGCGTTACCTGGTACTGCAAGGTGTTTCCCCAGCTCAGCTGGAACTGGTTTCCTACGGCGAAGAGCGTCCAGTTGCTACCGGCAACGACGAGCAGTCCTGGGCTCAAAACCGTCGCGTCGAACTGCGTAAGTAATTCGTCATGCGAACGTGCCGTCGTGCTGTAACTTTTCTGGCTCTCAGTCTCGCACCGCTTGCGGTGTGGGCTGCGGTTCCTGTGGTCGAAGACAACTCCGGCTATAACAATAGCGGGACGAGTTATCCGCCTGCGGGTTACGGTACGAACGGCGCCTATGCCGGGGGAGGGGTTTCGGCCCCTGTCTCGGCACAGGGCGAGCTGTTCAACCAACTGCAATCAATGCAGGAGCAGATCTCGCGCCAACAAGGCATCATCGAAGTTCTGCAAAATGATGTAGCGCGCATGAAGCAGGAAAGCCTGGAGCGATACCAGGATCTTGATCGGCGCATAGGAACCGGCGTTGCACCAGCCGCGACTCCTGAGAATTCTCCCTCCGGTGGCACGTTGAATGCCCCCGGCGCAGCAGCTGGCGCAGGTGCAGGGGCGGCAGCCGCTCAAGCACCGGCCGCGGGTAGCGAACCGGCGGATCCGGCGAAGGAAAAACTGTATTACGATGCAGCCTTCGACCTGATCAAGGCCAAGGATTTCGACAAGGCCAGCCAGGCTTTTGCCGCTTTCCTGCGCAAATACCCGAACAGTCAGTACGCGGGCAATGCTCAGTACTGGTTGGGCGAAGTGAACCTGGCCAAAGGCGATCTGCAAGGTGCAGGCCAGGCTTTTGCCAAGGTTTCGCAGCTGTACCCCAAGCACAACAAAGTGCCTGACTCGCTGTACAAGCTGGCTGATGTAGAGCGCCGCCTTGGTCATCCGGACAAGGTCAAAGGCATTCTGCAGCAGGTTGTGTCGCAATACCCGGGCACATCCGCTGCTCAGTTGGCCCAGCGCGATCTGCAGCGCATGTAAGGCTGCTTGAACCGTTTCGAAGAAACCCGCGCCAGTCGCGGGTTTTTTCGTTAGAATTCACGCCCTTTTTCTGAAACACGCTTTTTGGGATCTGCGCATTGGCGAGGTTCCTTGAAGTGCCTGACGGAGGCGGACAGCCTGTTTAGCTGTTACGCCCGTGGCGACTATGCAAGACACATTGAGAATCACCGAAGTTTTCTACTCGTTGCAGGGTGAAACGCGGACTGCCGGGCTGCCCACTGTTTTTGTGCGCCTGACCGGTTGCCCCTTGCGTTGCCAGTACTGCGACAGCGCCTACGCCTTCACCGGCGGCACCATCCGCCCGCTCGACGACATCCTTGAACAGGTGGCCGGTTTTCGCCCCCGTTATGTGTGTGTCACCGGCGGTGAGCCGCTGGCGCAACCTAACGCCATCCCCTTGCTCAAGCAGTTGTGCGACGCCGGTTACGAAGTGTCACTGGAAACCAGTGGCGCACTGGATATCTCGGCGGTAGATTCCCGGGTCAGTCGCGTTGTCGACCTGAAGACGCCGGGTTCGAAGGAAGCGCATCGCAACCGCTACGAGAACATCGAATTGCTCACGCCCAATGATCAGGTGAAGTTTGTCATCTGCTCGCGGGAAGACTACGACTGGGCCGTGTCCAAGTTGATCCAGTACGGACTGGATCGGCGCGCCGGTGAAGTGCTGTTCTCGCCAAGTCATCACGATTTGAATGCGCGCGACCTGGCGGATTGGGTAGTGGCGGACAACTTGCCTGTGCGCCTGCAACTGCAGTTGCATAAATATCTATGGAATGACGAGCCGGGGCGCTGACATGACTGAACAACTGAACACTGCTGAAAAACGTGCGGTCATCCTGCTGTCCGGCGGCCTGGATTCGGCCACAGTCGTGGCCATGGCCCGCGCAGAAGGCTACAGCTGCTACACCATGAGTTTCGATTACGGTCAGCGCTCGCATGCCGAATTGCACGCCGCCGAACGTGTCGCCCGCGACCTAGGCGTGGTTGAGCACAAGGTGATCGGTCTGAATCTGAACGGCATCGGTGGTTCCGCGCTGACCGACAGCAGCATCGATGTGCCGGAAGTGGCGGGCGAAGGTATTCCGGTGACTTATGTGCCTGCGCGAAACACCGTGTTCCTGTCGCTGGCGTTGGGTTGGGCGGAGGTGTTGGGCGCGCGTGACATCTTCATCGGCGTTAACGCGGTGGATTATTCCGGTTACCCGGACTGCCGTCCCGAGTTCATCGAGTCCTTTGAACGCATGGCCAATCTGGCGACCAAGGCCGGTGTAGAGGGCAACGGCTTTCGCATTCAGGCACCGCTGCAAAACCTGAGCAAGGCGCAGATCGTCCAGGCGGGTGTGAAGCTGGGCGTCGATTACGGTCTGACCGTTTCCTGCTATCAGGCCGACGATGACGGCCGCGCCTGTGCCAAATGCGACAGCTGCCGACTGCGTGCAGAAGGCTTTGCAGCGGCCGGAATCAGCGACCCAACACCTTATTTCTGATTTATTTCAAATAAGGTGTTGAATAAACGTTAAAAATCAGTATTATACGCGCCACCACACAGCGGGTCGTTAGCTCAGTTGGTAGAGCAGTTGGCTTTTAACCAATTGGTCGTAGGTTCGAATCCCACACGACCCACCATTTTTGTAGCAGTTTTAAAAGTCTGGAAGGCCCACGCAAGTGAGGATTTCCGGATTTTTTTTTGCCCGCGATTTGAGCTCGACTGCCAACAAACGACTCCGCATGACGCAGGTCAGAATCATCTTTTGCATCCCCCGGATATTCTGTAGCCTTGCGCAGCTCCAACGCTTTCCATGCCTGATGAATACTCACTCTCCCGGCGGTACCCCTGAAGGGTCCGGAGCCGGGTGTATACTCGACTTTCGCGCGTAAGCGCTTGCAGGTCTTGCGAACATGACGCAGATTTCTGAACGCCTTCTGGTTCAAGCTCACCTCGACGCCAAACAGCCCAAGCCGCTGACGCCCGAGGAAGAGGCCTATTATCGCGCTGCCATTGCTGCCGAGCTCAAGGCTCAGGACGCGGTGTTGGTTGCCCACTTTTATTGTGATCCGGTGATTCAGGCCTTGGCCGAAGAAACCGGCGGCTGTGTCTCCGACTCGCTGGAAATGGCCCGATTCGGCAATGCACACCCGGCCAAGACCGTCGTGGTCGCGGGTGTGAAGTTCATGGGCGAGACCGCCAAAATTCTCAATCCTGAAAAACGTATCCTGATGCCGACCCTGGAAGCGACCTGTTCGCTGGACCTGGGTTGCCCCGTGGACGAGTTCTCGGCGTTCTGTGATCAGCATCCGGAACGTACCGTGGTGGTGTATGCCAACACGTCGGCGGCGGTGAAAGCGCGGGCGGACTGGGTTGTGACGTCCAGTTGCGCGGTGGAAATCGTCGAAAGCCTGATGGATAACGGCGAGAAAATCATCTGGGCCCCGGACAAACATTTGGGCACCTACATCCAGCGCAAGACTGGTGCAGACATGTTGTTGTGGGATGGCGCCTGCATCGTCCACGAAGAGTTCAAGTCCAAACAGCTCGAAGACATGAAGGCGCTGTATCCGGATGCGGCGATTCTCGTGCACCCGGAATCGCCGACATCGGTGATCGAGCTGGCGGATGCCGTCGGCTCTACCAGCCAGCTGATTGCAGCGGCGCAGAGCCTGCCGAACAAGACGCTGATCGTCGCCACCGACCGTGGCATTTTCTACAAGATGCAGCAGCTGTGCCCGGACAAGGTCTTCATCGAAGCGCCTACGGCGGGTAACGGTGCAGCGTGCCGCAGTTGCGCACATTGCCCGTGGATGGCGATGAACACGCTTGAGCGGATGCTGAAGAGCTTGAAGGAGGGGGCGAACGAGATCTTTGTCGACCCGGCGTTGATTCCCCAGGCGATTCGGCCGTTGAAGCGGATGCTCGATTTTACTCAGGCTGCGCGGATGAAACTGGTCGGCAACGCTTAAGAGCAAGATCAAGAGATCGCAGCCTTCGGCAGCTCCTACAAAACCTGGTAGGAGCTGCCGCAGGCTGCGATCTTTTTTGTGGCCGTTATTTGGCCTTCTTCGGAATCCGCACCAGCTGGGTGTTGGAATACATGTCATGCCAGCTGCGTTTCTGTTTATCGAACAGCGACCAGATAAACCCCAGGCCAACACACAGCCACGAAGCAATCGACACCACAAACCGCAACAGCGCCTGCCACAGGCTGATCGATGAACCATCAGCGTTCTGCACGCGGATGCCCCATACCTGCATGCCCAGGGTCTGGCCAGACCAGGTCCAGAACTTGGCGAAGAAACCGAACAGCACAAACAGCAACAACGTTGAAAGCAGAGGATCGCCGTCCAGCGCGCCTGCCTCGGTCAGCGTGCGCATTCTGTCCTCGCCGATGATCGTCATCTGGATCATCTTGTAGGCGCCGCTGGTCACGATCAGCAGGGCGGTGCACAACAGAAAGTCATAGAACATCGCTGCCAGACGACGACCCAGTGAAGCGGCGGGAAAGTCGCCCTGAGGTTTGAGCAGGTGTTTCGACATGGCAGGTTCCCGGTGGAAAAAGAAACCATTTTACGGATTTACGCGCACAAAAAAGCCCCTGATGTCAGCATCAGGGGCTTTTTCGTAACAGAAAGTCAGGCTTCTGCCTGGACCTCGTCAGCTTGCATGCCTTTCTGGCCCTGAACGGCAATGAAGGTCACTTTCTGGCCTTCTTTCAGGCTCTTGAAGCCGTTGCCCTGAATAGCGCGGAAATGCACGAACAGATCCGGACCGCTTTCTGGAGTGATAAAACCAAAACCTTTCTCGTCGTTAAACCACTTGACGGTACCGCTCTGACGTTGGGACATTTCTTATTTCCTATGACGCAAAAATTAATGACAGCCTCTTTCTTATGAAAGAGTACTGGGGCTGGTTGCAGGAGAGTAAGAAGACGTCGAACGGGATGTAGCTAACTTGTAGGCTACTGCCCAGGTCACGATTCCAAGCGACCCATGCAAACACAGTGAACAAACTCTACGCCAACTACGGGAGAAAAAACAAGCCCCGTGCAGGGCCCGGTTTTACTCAGGTTGAGGGTGTAGTCGGTCCACTAATGCGGGCTTATTCGATAGAGGTGTTCAATTGTTTTCGAACGTTATAAGCGAAGTTCATAATCGAAGCTTACAACCAGGGTGTGCACTGTTTTATGGCAGTTGCGTTACACAGTAGTGCACTGTTTAACGCAACTGCGTTACTTATAGAAACAGTCAATCAGCCACGATAGTAGCGTTGTGGAACAAATGGCATTTTGCTTACAAGCAAAGGCACCTTTTTCCCACGCACGATCGCCCAGACCGGTGTGTCGATGGCGATGTAGGCGCTGTCGAGGTAGCCCATGGCCAACGGCGCACCCAGCGTCGGGCCGAATCCGCCGCTGCAAACGGTGCCGATGATGTCGCCCGCTTCATTGACGATCTCTGCACCTTCGCGTACCGGCGTACGTTCCTGAGGCAGCAAGCCGACGCGTTTGCGGCTGACACCGGCTTGCTGCTGGCCGAACACGGTTTCAGCGCCAGGGAAGCCGCCGGCGCGAGCGCCGTCGGCACGTCGCGGCTTGGAGATGGCCCACAACAGACCCGCCTCGATCGGGGTGGTTTCGGTGTTCATGTCGTGGCCGTAGAGGCACAAGCCGGCTTCCAGACGCAGGGAGTCACGCGCGCCGAGGCCGATGGCGGCCACTTCCGGTTCGGCGAGGAGGGCGCGAGCGAGCGCTTCGGCGCTGGCGGCCGGCACGGAGATTTCGAAACCGTCTTCACCGGTGTAACCCGAGCGGCTGACAAAACAGTCCACGCCCAGCAGGCTGACGCGGGCGAACTGCATGAAGGTCATCTTTGCCACTTCAGGTGCCAGGCGGGCGAGCACGGTGACGGCTGCCGGACCCTGGAGGGCCACCAGCGCACGTTCTTCGAACAACGGCTCGATGGTGCACTGGTCGCCGATGTGCTGTTGCAGATGCGCGAGGTCCTGATCCTTGCAAGCCGCGTTGACCACCAGGATCAGTTCATCGTTACCGAGGTTGGCGACCATCAGATCGTCGAGAATGCCGCCCGTCTCGTTGGTGAACATCGCGTAGCGCTGCATGCCCACCGGCAAATCGATGATGTCCACCGGCACCAGGGTTTCCAGTGCTTTGGCGGCATTCGTGCCGGTCAGACGGATCTGGCCCATGTGCGACACATCAAACAACCCGGCCTGATCACGGGTGTGCTGGTGTTCCTTCATCACACCCAGCGGGTACTGCACTGGCATGTCGTAGCCGGCAAACGGCACCATGCGGGCGCCGAGTTCGATGTGCAGTGCGTGCAACGGGGTTTTCAACAGTTGTTCGGTGGACATATCCAGCTCCTGAAAAAGTCTGCAGATGCAGTGAGCGCGCATCAGCACTCGATAATGTTGACCGCCAAACCGCCACGGGCGGTTTCCTTGTATTTGCTTTTCATGTCGGCGCCGGTCTGGCGCATGGTGCGGATGACCTTGTCGAGGGAGACGAAATGCTGACCGTCGCCACGCAGGGCCATGCGTACCGCATTGATCGCTTTCACCGAACCCATGGCGTTGCGCTCGATGCACGGCACTTGCACCAGGCCGCCAATCGGGTCGCAGGTGAGGCCGAGGTTGTGTTCCATGCCGATTTCGGCGGCGTTTTCCACTTGCTGCACGGTGCCGCCGAGCACTTCGCACAAGGCGCCGGCGGCCATCGAGCAAGCTACGCCGACTTCGCCCTGACAGCCGACTTCAGCGCCGGAGATCGAGGCGTTTTCTTTATAGAGAATGCCGATCGCCGCAGCGGTCAGCAGAAATCGCACGACGCCGTCTTCATTGGCGCCGGGGATGAAGCGCATGTAGTAATGCAATACCGCCGGGACGATGCCGGCAGCACCGTTGGTGGGCGCGGTCACCACGCGCCCGCCGTTGGCGTTTTCTTCGTTGACCGCCAGCGCGTACAGATTGACCCAGTCCAGCACCGACAGCGGGTCGCGCAACGATGATTCGGGGTTCTTGCACAGTTGTGCATGCAGCGCGGCGGCGCGTCGCTTGACCTTCAGGCCGCCCGGCAGAATGCCCTCGTTACGGCAACCGGCGGCGACGCAGTCCTGCATCACTTGCCAGATTTTCAACAAGCCGGCGCGGGTTTCCGCCTCCGGACGCCAGGCACTTTCGTTGGTCAGCATCACCTGGCTGATCGACAGTCCATACGTGGTGCAATGCCCGAGCAGGTCCTTGGCGCTTTTGAACGGGAAGGTCAGCGGCGTGGCGTCCTCGACGATGCGGTCGGCGCCGGCGGCGTCTTCATCGACGACGAAACCGCCGCCGACCGAGTAGTACTCGCGGCTGCGGATCTGCAGGCCGGCGGCATCGAACGCGCGAAAGATCATGCCGTTGGGGTGATAGGCCAACGGCTTGCGAATCATCGCCAGGTGTTCTTTCTCGTTGAACGCAATGCTGTGTTCGCCAAGCAGGTTCAAGCGACCGTTGCCACGAATGTCTTGCAGACGGGCGGCGACGGTTTCGGTGTTCACGGTGTCCGGGTGTTCACCTTCCAGGCCCAGCAGCACAGCCTTGTCACTGCCGTGGCCTTTGCCGGTGGCGCCGAGCGAGCCGTAGAGTTCGACTTTGACGCAGGTGGTTGCCGCCAGCAGCCCTTCACGGCGCAGGCCTTCGGCGAAGCGCGCAGCAGCGCGCATCGGGCCGACAGTGTGGGAACTGGAGGGGCCGATACCAATCTTGAACAGGTCGAACACGCTTAACGACATGGTTGTTCTCCGGTTTCTTGTTATAGGCGCAAACATCACGGTAAAGGCGCCCCGTAGGAGCTGCCGCAGGCTGCGATCTTTTGATCCTGGATTTGAAAAGCAAGATCAAAAGATCGCAGCCTGCGGCAGCTCCTACCGGGGGAGATGCGGTGTTGTTGAGTGGGGCGGATTGACCGCCCCCTCATAGGTTAAGCGTAGCTTTCGATCGACGGGCAGGCGCACACCAGGTTGCGATCGCCGAAGACGTTGTCGACGCGACCGACCGGCGGCCAGTATTTGCCTTCGATCAGCGACGCGACCGGATACACCGCTTGCTCACGGCTGTACGGATGGGTCCATTCGCCAACCAGTTCCGCTGCGGTATGCGGGGCGTTTTTCAGCGGGTTGTCGTCCTTGTCCAGCGTGCCGTTTTCCACCGCGCGGATTTCTTCGCGGATGCGGATCATCGCATCGCAGAAGCGGTCCAGTTCTTCCTTGGATTCGCTTTCGGTCGGCTCGATCATCAGCGTGCCAGCCACCGGGAACGACATGGTCGGCGCATGGAAACCGAAGTCGATCAGGCGCTTGGCGACGTCATCGACGCTGATGCCGCTGCTGTCTTTCAATGGACGCAGGTCGAGGATGCATTCGTGTGCCACCAGCCCGTTGCTGCCGGTGTAGAGCACTGGGTAGTGCTCTTCGAGGCGACGGGAAATGTAGTTGGCATTGAGGATCGCCAATTGCGAAGCACGCTTCAAACCCGCGCCGCCCATCATCCGAATGTACATCCAGGTGATCGGCAGAATGCTCGCGCTGCCGAACGGTGCTGCGCAGACCGCGCCTTCCTTGCGCTCCATCTGGGCGTGGCCCGGCAGGAACGGGGTCAGGTGCGACTTGACGCCAATCGGGCCGACGCCCGGGCCGCCACCGCCGTGAGGAATGCAGAAGGTTTTGTGCAGGTTCAGGTGGGAGACGTCGCCGCCGAACTTGCCCGGTGCGCAGAGACCGACCATCGCGTTCATGTTGGCGCCGTCGATGTACACCTGGCCGCCGTTGTCATGAATGATGCCGCAGATTTCGCGGATGCCTTCTTCGAACACGCCGTGGGTCGACGGGTAGGTGATCATCAAGGCCGCGAGATGTTCGCGGTGCTCGATGGCCTTGGCGCGCAGGTCTTCGATGTCGACGTTGCCACGGGCATCGCACGCGGTCACCACCACACGCATGCCCGCCATGTTGGCGGTGGCCGGGTTGGTGCCGTGGGCGGACGAGGGGATCAGGCAGATGTCGCGACGGTCTTCGCCACGACTCTGGTGGTAGGCACGAATGGCCAGCAGGCCCGCGTACTCACCTTGGGAACCGGCGTTCGGTTGCAGCGAGATCGAGTCGTAACCGGTGGCGGCACAGAGCATCGCCTCCAGTTCGTCGGTCAGCTGCTGGTAACCGGCGCTTTGCGCGGCCGGGGCGAACGGGTGCAGGGCGCCGAACTCGGCCCAGGTCACCGGGATCATTTCGCTGGCGGCGTTGAGTTTCATGGTGCACGAACCCAGCGGGATCATGGTGCGGTCCAGGGCCAGGTCCTTGTCGGCGAGCTTGCGCAGGTAGCGCATCAGCTCGGTTTCCGAGTGATAACGGTTGAACACCGGGTGGCTGAGGATCGGCGATTGACGAACCAGCGCGGCCGGGATGGTGCTGACAACGGAAGCGGCGAGGGCAGCGAAGTCTGGCAGCGTTTTACCGTCGGCCAGCAAGGCCCACAGGGTTTCAACGTCAGCCTGCGAAGTGGTTTCGTCGAGGGACAGGCCCAGACGTTGGCCATCGATCACTCGCAGGTTGATCTGTTGGGCACGCGCCTTGTCGTGCAAAGCGGCCGTGTTGGCACCGGTGTTCAGGGTCAGCGTGTCGAAGAAGTTTTCTTGCTCGACAGTCAGTCCCAGTGCACTGAAGCCCTTGGCCAGAATCGCGGTCAGGTGATGAATGCGCTGGGCAATCTGCGTCAGGCCTTTCGGACCGTGGTAGACGGCGTACATGCTGGCGATGTTGGCCAACAGCACCTGCGCGGTGCAGATGTTGCTGGTGGCCTTTTCGCGACGGATATGTTGCTCGCGGGTCTGCATGGCCAGGCGCAGGGCCGGCTTGCCAAAACGGTCCACGGAAACGCCGACCAGACGGCCGGGCATGTCGCGCTTGAATGCATCTTTTGTGGAGAAGTACGCCGCGTGCGGGCCACCGAAGCCCAGCGGTACGCCGAAGCGTTGCGCGCTGCCGATGGCCACGTCGGCGCCGAACTCGCCCGGCGGGGTCAGCACGGTCAGGGCCAGCAGGTCAGCGGCAACGGCCACCAGAGCATTGGCGGCATGGAAGCGTTCGGTCAGTTCGCGGTAGTCGAACAGGTCACCGTTGCTGGCCGGGTATTGCAGCAGGGCGCCGAAAAACGGCGTCACGTCGGTCAGTTCAAGCTCGTCGCCGACCACGACGTCGATGCCCAGCGGCTCGGCACGGGTGCGCAGCACGTCGAGGGTTTGCGGGTGGCAATGCACGGACGCGAAAAACGCGTGGCTGCCTTTGTTCTTGCTCAGGCGCTTGCAGAAGGTCATGGCTTCGGCGGCGGCGGTGGCTTCGTCGAGCAGCGAGGCGTTGGCGATCGGCAAACCGGTGAGGTCGCTGATCAGGGTCTGGAAGTTCAGCAGCGCTTCGAGACGACCCTGGGAAATTTCCGGCTGGTACGGGGTGTACGCGGTGTACCAGGCCGGGTTTTCCAGCAGGTTGCGCAGGATTGGCGACGGCGTGTGCGTGCCGTAGTAGCCCTGGCCGATGTAGGTCTTGAACAGTTGGTTCTTCGCCGCGATGCCTTTGATCAACGCCAGGGCGTCGGCTTCGCTCAGGCCATCGTCCATGCCGAGCACGCTGGTGCCCTTGATGCTTTCCGGAATGACGCTGGCGCTCAGGGCTTCCAGGGAGTCGAACCCGAGGCTGTTGAGCATCGCTTGCTCGTCGCCGGAACGCGGGCCGATGTGGCGGGCGATGAATTCGTTGGCGGTGGTCAGATTCACTTCAGTCATGTTCGCGCTCCTCAGGCTTCGGCGTTGGCTTTGATCAGACGGTCGTAGGCGTCCTGATCGAGCAATTTGGCAACCGCCGAGGCGTCGCTTGGCTGGAAGCGGAAGAACCAGCCTTCGCCCAGCGGGTCTTCGTTGACCAGCTCCGGACTGCTGTCCAGCGCCGGGTTAACTTCTAGCACTTCGCCGTCGAGTGGCATGTACACGCCGCTGGCGGCTTTTACCGATTCGACGGTGGCGGCTTCGGCGCCTTTGTCGTAGGACTGCAGCTCGGGCAGTTGTACGAAAACCACGTCGCCCAAGGCGTTCTGCGCGAAAGCGGTGATGCCGACCGTGACGCTGCCGTCAGCTTCGGTGCGCAGCCATTCGTGATCTTCAGTAAAACGCAACTCGCTCATGGAAACTCCTAAGGGGGCCAGACTCGTCTGGTGGACGCGATTGAATGCTTGGGCAATGCCCTGATTTATGAGGGGTTACTTAGCAAAAACGCGGCCAATGTAAACTTATTGTTATAAATCAGTGTGTTATGAGTTTTTCCAGGACGCGGGAATTTAGTGGCTGTAGCGAAATCGCTACAGCCTGCGGTGAGGAAAAAAGGTTAAGTGGATCAAAGCCTTGCGCAGCGGTGATCGGAGGTCGGTGTATCGATATCGTTCCGCTGTAGCGCTTTCAGTACAGGTGGAGGTCGCTTTTGAGCACTATTTGAAATGTATGCAAATCCTGTGGGAGCCGGGCTTGCCCGCGATGGCGATCCGGCATTCGACATGGATGTTGAACGGGATGGCCTCATCGCGGGCAAGCCCGCTCCCACAGGGCTCTGTGGCGTTGGAGAAATTGTGTTTCAGTCACAAACCTTAAGGCTTGTTGGGAATCCCGTACTTGCGCAGCCGATGGGCAATCGCGGTGTGGGAGGTTTGCAGACGACTGGCCAACTGCCGGGTCGAGGGGTAGCTGACGTACAGCTTTTCCAGCAGGGTTTTTTCGAATTCTTCCATCGCCTGCTCGAGGCTGTCGACGTCGCTGTCGCTCTGGCGCGCCACAGAGGTGCCAGCGATATCGAGGTCACCAATGTCCACCAGGCTGCTTTCGCAGATCGCCGCCGCACGGAAAATCACGTTCTGCAGTTGCCGCACATTGCCCGGCCAGCGGTTGCCCAGCAGCGCCGGATAAGTGCCCGGTGCCAGACGGCACACTGGCCGCTGAATCTGTGCGCAGGCCTGCTGCATGAAGTAGCGGGCCAGCAGCAAAATGTCCTGACCGCGCTCACGCAGCGGCGGGACTTCGACGTTGAGAACGTTGAGGCGATAGAACAGGTCTTCGCGGAACGTACCTTCGCCGACCATTTTTTCCAGATCGCGGTGCGTGGCGCTGAGGATGCGCACGTTGACCTTGACCTCACGATCGCCCCCCACCCGCCGGAAGCTGCCGTCATTGAGAAAGCGCAGCAGTTTCGCCTGTAAATACGGCGACATTTCACCGATCTCATCGAGAAACACCGTGCCCTGGTTAGCCAGTTCCATCAGCCCCGGTTTGCCACCGCGTTGCGCGCCGGTGAAGGCGCCGGGGGCGTAGCCGAACAGTTCGCTTTCGGCGAGGTTCTCCGGCAATGCTGCGCAGTTCAGCGCCAGGAACGGTGAACTGTGGCGAGCGCTGATGGCGTGACAGGCGCGAGCCACCAGCTCTTTTCCGGTCCCGGTTTCGCCTTGGATCAGCAGGGGCGCATCCAGCGCTGCCACACGCTGGGCGCGGGTCTTGAGGGTGCGAATGGCCGGCGATTCGCCGAGCAGCGCATCGAAGCCCTCGGCATGGTCGTGGTGCAGTGCCGAGAGGCGTTCGCCGATGCGGTTGGGTTGATACAGGGTCAGCAGGGCGCCGGCATCGGTGATCGGCGTGGCGTCGAGCAACAGGGTCTGGCCATTGACGGTGATCTCGCGCAACGGCAGACGGAAGCCGTGTTCGAGCAAGGCATCGAGCAGTGCCGAATCGGCAAACAGCTCGGCGACGCTTTCACCGGCCGGTTCGCGACCGTACAAGGCAATCAGTGCAGGATTGGCCAGCAGGACTTTGCCGGCGCTGTCCAGGGCCAGCACCGGGTCGGTCATGGCCGCGAGCAGTGCGTCGAGTTGCAAGTGGCGGCGCTGGCCGGGAAGGATGTCGACCACCGTCATCGCCTGCACACCGCGCACGCTGAGCAACGCATCGCGCAACTCTTCGAGCACGTCCGGGCTCAGGGTCGGGGCGTCGATGTAGACGTTGGGCGGCACCATTTCCACCGCATCCAGATTGAGATTGCGCCCACCGAGCAGGGCCAGGACTTCCTGAGTGATGCCGACGCGGTCGATGAAGCTGACGTGAATACGCATGGGGCGCTTTGGTTCTGGAATGCGGAGGGTGGCAAGTATGCCTTGGGGCGGGCGATTGGTGAAATCTGGTACAGATCTCGGGCGACATGCACACCCCCTGTGGGAGCGACGGTGCGGCGATCCGACTTGCTCGCGATAGCGGTGTATCAGTCGGCGTCCATAGTGACTGTCAGTCCGCTATCGCGAGCACGTCGCTCCCACAGGTACAGCGTTCATTCAGGGGAACAGGTTATTCGAAGTTCTCGAGGTTTACCGGGTCGCCGGATTTCATATTCAACTGCTTACGGATGTCTTCAAACATCAAATCGTAATGCTTGTGAACCGAGCCGATTTGACTATGCGTCTTCGGGATTCCGTACTTCTCGGCGATTTTCGTCACGTTGTTGGCGAAGTTGTAAGCCTCCTCCTTGGGCAGAAAGAAGGTCTCCGTCATGTCCTTTCCCTGCATGCTGCCGTGCAGTTTGAACAGGATCCCTTTGCCTTTCTTGGGATCCTGCGAGACCTCATAGTCTAGATGCACGTTGTAGCTGACATCATCCGGGGTCAGCGCGTGGCGCTCGATGTGCAGGTGGCCGGGCTCGAACGTTGCCATTGACGTCTCTCCTTATAAATAAGTTATGCCAGGTGTCGCCGTGCTGATCCGCGTGCCGGCCTTGCCCTGGACGATCGCTTCGATGTCCGAGAGTGAACCGATCACCGCGACTTTTCCAGTGTGGCGCGCGAACTCGCAGGCGGCCTGAACTTTCGGCCCCATGGAACCGGCGGCAAAGCCGAGTTTTTCCATGTCGTCCGGGTGAGCCTGGGCGATGCCTTTCTGGCTCGGTTTGCCGAAGTCGATGAAGGCTGCACTGACGTCGGTGGCGATCACCAGCAGATCGCTTTCAAGCTGTTCGGCGAGCAGCGCCGAGCACAGGTCTTTGTCGATCACCGCTTCGACACCTTGCAGCTTGCCGTGGGCGCCGTACATCGTCGGGATGCCCCCGCCACCCGCACAAATCACGATGCTGCCTTTTTCCAGCAGCCATTTGATCGGACGGATTTCGAAGATGCGTTTGGGGCGTGGGCTGGCCACCACACGACGGAATTTGTCGCCGTCCGGGGCAATCGCCCAGCCTTTTTCGGCAGCGAGTTTTTCCGCTTCGGCCTTGGCATAGACCGGGCCGATGGGCTTGGTCGGGTTTTGGAACGCCGGGTCATTGGCGTCGACTTCGACCTGGGTCAGGAGGGTGGCGAAGGGCACTTCGAAGTCCAGCAGATTGCCCAGTTCCTGCTCGATGATGTAGCCGATCATGCCTTCGGTTTCGGCACCGAGCACGTCCAGCGGATAAGGCGAGACCGAGGTGTAGGCCGCCGCTTGCAGCGACAGCAGGCCAACCTGCGGACCATTGCCGTGGGCGATCACCAGTTCGTTGCCGGCATGGATCTTGGCGATTTGTTCGGTGGCGATCCGGATGTTGGCGCGTTGATTGTCCGCGGTCATGGGTTCACCACGGCGGAGCAGGGCGTTACCGCCCAGAGCAACGACGATACGCATAATGCAGTCCTTTCAGAATTAGATGATCCCCCGTAGGAGCTGCCGAAGGCTGCGATCTTTTGATCTTGAGTCTAAAAAAAGTCAAAAGATCGCAGCCTTCGGCAGCTCCTACGGGGGCAAGTCATGAACGGAGGTTCAGCCTTAGATATCCGCCAACGCCGACACCAGGATCGCCTTGATGGTGTGCATGCGGTTTTCCGCTTGCTCGAAGGCGATGTTGGCTGGCGATTCGAACACTTCCTCCGTCACTTCGACACCATTGGCCAGGTGCGGATACCGCGCGGCAATGTCCTTGCCGACCTTGGTTTCGCTGTTGTGGAACGCCGGCAGGCAGTGCATGAATTTCACGCGCGGGTTGCCTGAGGCTTTCATCATGTCCGCGTTGACCTGGTACGGCAGCAATTGCTCGATGCGCTCGTCCCACGCTTCCACCGGTTCGCCCATCGACACCCAGATATCGGTGTGGATGAAGTCCACGCCCTTGACTGCTTCTTTCGGGTCTTCGGTGATGGTGATGCGCGCGCCGCTCTCTTCGGCGAAGCCTTTGCATTCGGCGATGAAATCAGCGTGCGGCCACAGCGCTTTCGGCGCGGCAATGCGCACGTCCATGCCCAGTTTGGCGCCGATCATCAGCAGCGAGTTGCCCATGTTGTAGCGGGCATCGCCGAGGTAGGCGTAGCTGATGTCATGCAGCGGCTTGTCGCTGTGTTCGCGCATGGTCAGGGTGTCGGCGATCATTTGCGTCGGGTGGAACTCGGCGGTCAGACCGTTGAACACCGGCACGCCGGCGAACTTGGCCAGCTCTTCGACAATTTCCTGTTCGAAGCCGCGGTACTCGATGGCGTCAAACATCCGCCCCAGCACGCGGGCGGTGTCTTTCATGCTTTCCTTGTGGCCGATCTGCGACGACACGGGGTCGATGTAGGTGACGTGGGCGCCCTGGTCATGGGCCGCCACTTCGAAGGCGCAACGGGTGCGGGTCGAGGTTTTTTCGAAAATCAGCGCGATGTTTTTGCCTTTGAGGTGCGGACGCTCGGTGCCGGTGTACTTGGCGCGTTTGAGGTCGCGGGACAGGTCCAGCAGGTAGTTCAGCTCGCGAGTCGTGTGGTGCATCAGCGAGAGCAGGCTGCGGTTGCGCATGTTGAAAGCCATGATTTGGATCTCCTTTGGTTTCGGTTATCCGCCTGCTTCACGCTTTATAAGCGCGAAGCAGGGCATAAAAATTAATAGTCGATAGGGTCGCGAATGATCGGGCAGGTCATGCAGTGGCCGCCGCCACGCCCGCGCCCGAGTTCGCCGGCACTGATGGTGATGACTTCCACGCCGGCCTTGCGCAGCAGGGTGTTGGTGTAGGTGTTGCGGTCATAACCGATCACCACGCCGGGCTCGACGGCGACCACGTTGTTGCCGTCATCCCACTGTTCGCGTTCGGCGGCGAAGCTGTTGCCGCCGGTTTCCACTACGCGCAACGCTTTCAGGTTGAGGGCTTCGGCGACGGTGTCGAGGAAGTTTTTTTCTTCGCGGCGGATGTCGATGCCACCCGGTTTGCCTTCGTCGGGGCGCAGGGTGAAGGCGACGATCTGGTTCACCACTTCAGGGAAAATGGTCACCAGGTCGCGGTCGCAGAAACTGAACACGGTGTCCAGGTGCATCGCCGCGCGGGACTTCGGCAGGCCGGCGACAATGATGCGTTCCACGGCTTTGTTCTTGAACAGGTTCACCGCCAGTTGGCCGATGGCCTGACGCGATGTGCGTTCGCCCATACCGATCAACACCACGCCGTTGCCGATCGGCATGACGTCACCGCCCTCAAGGGTGGAGCTGCCGTGTTCCTTGTCCGGGTCGCCGTACCAGATTTCAAACTCGGCGCTGGTGAACTGCGGATGGAATTTGTAGATGGCCGTGGCCAACAACGTTTCCTGGCGACGCGCCGGCCAGTACATCGGGTTCAGCGTTACGCCACCGTAGATCCAGCAGGTGGTGTCACGGGTGAACTGGGTGTTGGGCAGCGGCGGCAGAATGAAACTGGAGTGGCCGAGGAAGTCGCGGAACATCTGGATGGTCTTGCCGCCGAAACTGTCCGGCAGGTCATCGGCGGACACGCCGCCAATCAGGAACTCGGCGATCTTGCGCGGCTCCAGGCTGCGCAGCCACGAACCGACTTCATTGATCAGGCCCAGGCCCACCGAATTGGCGGTGACCTTGCGCTCCAGAATCCAGTCTAGCGCTTCGGGAATCGCGACGATGTCGGTCAGCAGGTTGTGCATTTCCAGCACGTCGATTCCACGTTCGCGCATTTTGGTGACGAAATCGAAATGGTCACGCTTGGCCTGGGCGACCCACAGCACATCATCGAAAAGCAGCTCGTCACAGTTGTTCGGGGTCAGCCGCTGGTGGGCCAGGCCGGGGGAGCAAACCATGACTTTGCGCAGTTTGCCGGCTTCGGAATGTACGCCGTACTTAACTTTTTCCGTGGTCATTACAGTGATCCTCCAGATGACAAAACAATCGGGTGTTACAGGGTCAGGAAGCCGTCATACAGCCCGTAAGCCGCCACCAGGGCGCCCGCGACGACTGCGGCGAAAATCAGCTTCTCGACGTTGGTGAAAACCGGTTTGTTGACTTCAAGCTTGGCCTTGGCGAACAGGATCGCGCCGGGGGCATAGAGCAGGGCCGAGAGCAGCAGGTATTTGACGCCGCCGGCATAGATCAGCCAGACCGCGTAAATCAGTGCGACGCTGCCGATGAACAGGTCTTTGCGGCGTTCGGCGACAGCGTTTTCATAGCTTTCGCCGCGCACCGCCAACAGCAGCGCGTACGCCGCCGACCACAGGTAAGGCACCAGAATCATCGAGGTGGCGAGGTAGATCAGCGACAGGTAAGTGCTGGCGGAAAACAGCGTGATGATCAGGAACAGTTGCACCATCGCGTTGGTCAGCCACAGCGCGTTGACCGGCACATGGTTGGCGTTCTCCCTGCGCAGGAATTCCGGCATGGTGTGGTCCTTGGCGGCGGCGAACATGATCTCCGCACACAGCAGCACCCACGACAGCAACGCACCGAGCAGGGAAATGATCAGACCGACGCTGATCAGCGCCGCGCCCCACGGACCGACGATATGTTCCAGCACCGCGGCCATCGACGGGTTCTGCAGTTTGGCCAGTTCCGGTTGGGTCATGATGCCCAGCGACAGCACATTCACCAGCACCAGAAACAGCAGCACGGTGATGAAACCGATCACCGTGGCTTTGCCGACGTCGCTGCGTTTTTCCGCACGGGCCGAGAAAATGCTCGCGCCTTCGATGCCGATGAACACCCAGACGGTGACCAGCATCATGTTGCGCACCTGGTTCATCACGCTGCCCAGGTCCGGGTTTTTCAGGCCCCAGATGTCAGCGGTGAAGATGTCCAGCTTGAAGGCGAAAATCGCGATCAGCACAAACAGCACCAGCGGCACGATCTTGGCGACAGTGGTCACCAGGTTGATGAACGCCGCTTCCTTGATCCCGCGCAGCACCAGAAAATGCACAGCCCAGAGCAGCACCGACGCGCCGATTACCGCCGCGACCGTATTGCCTTCGCCGAAGATCGGAAAGAAGTAGCCGAGGGTGCTGAACAACAGCACGAAGTAGCCGACGTTGCCCAGCCATGCACTGATCCAGTAACCCCAGGCGGACGAGAAACCCATGTAGTCGCCGAAACCGGCTTTGGCGTAGGCGTAGACCCCGCCGTCCAGATCAGGCTTGCGATTGGCCAGGGTCTGGAACACGAACGCCAGCGTCAGCATGCCGACGGCGGTGATGGCCCAACCGATCAGCACGGCGCCGACGTCGGCACTGGCGGCCATGTTCTGCGGCAAGGAGAAGATCCCGCCACCAATCATTGAGCCGACTACCAGTGCAACCAGTGCGCCGAGTTTCAGTTTTCCGGGGGATTCAGACATTGCATGACTCCAATGCAGGAGAAGAGAGACAACAGAGTAATTCTGTTAGCTTTTCAGTCAGCTGACTTAGATCAGTGCATGGGCACATTCCATTGTTATTAAAAGACTTATGGATCGTTTCCGGGCATAACAGTATTGCCGGAAAAGCCCTGTCCAGAGGCCTCGGTCAGATCCAAATGGCGATAACACGTATCGCTTCGAATGTTTAATCTAGTCCGTTTCCACGCTTTCGCAAATTCTCCGCCGTGTGTGCCGTGCGGAATTGATTTATTAAAATCGACACATAAAATTGCTATTGAGGGGGTTGGGGTTAGAAGCATCGGCTATAAATAAATGCGCGCATTGTCATTAATTAATAAACGTATGACCGTTTGACTATTTAGTTAAAGGTATCTTTTTGTGGCGAGGGTGCTTGCTCCCGCTGAACTGCGCAGCCGTTCGTTCTTTCAGGAAAAAGCGGGGGCGCTTCGCGGCCCAACGGGGATAAATCCCCTCGCCACAGGTGTTCGGAACAAGGAGAACCGGGAATGTCGCAACCGACGCAAAAACTTCGCCTGAGCGCGCTGATCGCGCTGGTGGTGGGTTCGATGATTGGCGGCGGGATTTTTTCCTTGCCGCAGAACATGGCGGCCCGCGCCGATGCCGGCGCGATTTTGATTGGCTGGGCGATCACCGCAGTCGGCATGCTGACCCTGGCGTTCGTGTTCCAGACGCTGGCCAATCGCAAACCCGAACTGGACTCCGGGGTGTACGCCTATGCCAAGGCCGGGTTCGGCGATTACATGGGGTTTTCGTCGGCCTGGGGTTACTGGATCAGTGCATGGCTGGGCAACGTCGGCTACTTCGTTCTGTTGTTCAGCACCCTCGGTTATTTCTTCCCGGTGTTTGGTCAGGGCAACACCCCCGTCGCCATTGGCTGCGCGTCGGTATTGCTGTGGGCTGTGCATTTTCTGGTGCTGCGCGGGATCAAAGAGGCGACGTTCATCAATCAGGTCACCACCGTGGCCAAGATCGTGCCGCTAATCATGTTCATCGTGATCGCCGCCGTGGCGTTCAAGGCCGACATCTTCACCCGGGATATATGGGGTCGCAGCAATCCGGATTTTGGCGGGGTGATGGATCAGGTGCGCAACATGATGCTGGTGACGGTGTTTGTGTTCATCGGCATTGAAGGCGCGAGTGTGTATTCGGCGCGGGCGGAAAAGCGTTCGGATGTTGGCCGGGCGACCGTCATCGGGTTTCTCGGGGTGCTGGCGTTGCTGGTGCTGGTGAATGTGTTGTCGCTGGGCATCATGAGTCAGCCGGAGCTGGCCAACCTGCAAAACCCTTCGCTGGCGGCGGTGCTGGAGCACATCGTCGGGCCTTGGGGGGCGTTGTTGATCAGCATCGGCCTGGCCGTTTCGTTGCTCGGTGCGCTGCTGTCCTGGGCGCTGCTTTGCGCCGAGATTCTGTTTGCCACGGCAAAGGACAAGACCATGCCGGCGTTCCTGAAAAAGGAAAACGCCAACCATGTGCCGGTCAACGCGCTGTGGCTGACCAACGTGATGATCCAGATTTTCCTGCTGATCACACTGTTTTCCGCCGGCACCTACACCAGCCTGATTTACCTCGCGTCCTCGATGATTCTCGTGCCTTACCTGTGGTCGGCTGCCTACGCCGTGTTGTTGAGCGGGCGGGGAGAAACGTACGAACATGCTTCGGCGGAACGCACCAAGGACCTGCTGATCGGTGGCATCGCGCTGAGTTATGCGGTGTGGTTGTTGTACGCCGGCGGGGTCAAATACCTGCTGTTGTCGGCCTTGCTGTATGCGCCGGGGGTGATTTTGTTCGCCAAGGCCAAACACGAGCAGGGCGAGCCTCTGTTCACGCCTGTCGAGAAAGGGGTTTTCACCTGTGTTATCAGTGCTGCGGGGCTGGCGGCGTATGGGTTGTACAGCGGTTTGCTGTCGTTGTGAGGGGGTTGCTGCTCGGGCCTCTTCGCGGGCAAGCCCGCTCCCACAGGTTTGGTGGTGTTCACAGATTTTGTGTACGCCACGGCCCCTGTGGGAGCGGGCTTGCCCGCGAAGGCGTCCGAACAGTCACCACCACTGCGCGCGATGTGAACCCAATTCAGAGGCCGGAATCGCCCACTGCAACGGGGTCCCGGTGATCTTCAACGGCACATGAAGCCGATTCGCCGGCCCCCAAGGCGTCTGCTCAATCAACACACCCTGATCGTTTTCATCCTCTGCCCGAAGCGCCTCGGCTGTCCCGGCACCCTGTTCGATCAACAACTTCGCCGTCCGCGCCAGCGACAACCGGGCTGACCCACCACGCCCCAACAACGTGATCGCCGCCGCCGCCATCAAATACCCGGTGGCATGATCCAGCGCCTGCACCGGCAGCGGCGTCGGCTTGTCCGCGTTCTGCCATCCCATGCCCGCTTCGGCAATCCCGCAGCTCATCTGCACCAGGCTGTCGAAGCCCCGCCGATTCTGCCAGGGGCCGCTCCAGCCATAGGCATTGAGGCTGACGTCGACCAGGCCCGGCGCCAGTTTCTTGCGCTCAGCCACGCCGTAACCCAGGCGCTCCAGCGCGTCGGCGCGGTAGCCGTGGAGGAGAATGTCGGCGTCCTTGAGCAAGCTCTCGAATACGGCGCGATCAGCTTTGTCATGCAGGTCCAGGCGCGCGCAGCGTTTGCCCAAGGTCATTTCCGGCACCACGCCCGGTTCACTCCAGGTCGGTGGATCGATGCGCAACACGTCGGCGCCGAGGCCGGCGAGAAAGCGACTGGCAACGGGGCCCGCGAGCACCCGGGTCAAATCCAGGACCTTGAGCCCGGCTAACGGTTGCGCCACCGATCCATGCCACGGCCTGGCGTTTTGATTGACCTTGGCGTCGAACTGAATCAACGGCTCGGCATTCACCGCCAGGCCTTGCGGATGGGTTTGCCATTGTGCCCAGCTGCGCATTTCGGCGGCACAGCCACCGGCTTCGACTACTGCGCGTTCCAGATCGGTTTTCGCCCATTGCGCCACCTTGCTCGCCACGGCGGCGCGGTCGGCACAGGCACCGAGCACTTTTTGCGCCGCCGTGCGGTGATGGGGGGCGTTGGTGTGCAGGCGGATCCAGCCATCGAGGGCCTGGTAGTCTCCGGCAACCGGGTCCCACAACGGCGGAACGCTCCAGCCGACGGGACGGATTGATGACGCGAACCAGAAAGACGCAAGACGCCGGTCAACTTCAAGGCCGGGCAGGCGACCGTTGTGCCGATGCAAAAATGCGCTGACCGCCTGGCCGGCAGCGGCGATGCTGGCGCAGGCCAGGTCGGTGACGGCAAACGCCGAGGGCAGTGCGCCATTCGAGGTGAACGGGATAGGGGTGTGGGGCAAGCCGAGTGCGGCTTGAATGGACGTGAGTAAATCAGTCATCGAAGGCCCTCCGGAGCGAGAGGGCAGCATAGAGCAAAAGATCGCAGCCTGCGGCAGCTCCTACAGGGGCGGTGTAGGAGCTGCCGAAGGCTGCGATCTTTCAAGACCTACACCCGAAACTGATCCATCAATTTCATCTGGTGGTTGGTCAGGGTGTTGAGCTGGCTGCTGATATGTGCCGATTCGGTGGCCTGGCCGGTCAGGGTTTCGGTAACGGTGCGGATGGCCGAGACGTTGCGGTTGACCTCTTCGGCCACCGCACTTTGCTGTTCGGCGGCGCTGGCAATTTGCAGGTTCATGTCGCTGATTACCGTCACTGCGTCGCTGATTTTGCTCAAGGCTTGCACCGCTTGCTGGATCTGCCCGGCATTGCTGTGCGCCTGGGTCTGGCTTGAATGCATAGTCGCCACCACGCCGCGCGTCCCGGTTTGAATCCGTTCGATCACGGTGCGGATTTCTTCCACCGAATCCTGGGTGCGTTTGGCCAGGTTGCGCACTTCATCGGCCACCACCGCAAACCCGCGACCGCTCTCGCCGGCACGGGCTGCTTCAATTGCCGCGTTGAGCGCCAGCAGGTTGGTCTGTTCGGCGATGCTGCGGATCACTTCCAGCACCGAGCCGATCTGCTCGCTGTTGACCGCCAGGGCTTCGACTTCGGTCACGGCCTTGCTGACTTCATCGGCCAGTTGATTGATGTCGCGGGTGCTGCGCTCGATGATCGACATGCCGTCGCGGGCCGATTGATCCGCGCCTTTCGCCGCATTGGCGGCGTTCGAAGCACTGTTGGCGACGTCGTGGGCGGTGGCGCTCATTTCATTGGACGCGGTGGCGACCTGGTCGATTTCGCGGAACTGCACCTGCATGCCTTCGCTGGTCTGGCGGGCAATTTCCGAAGACTGGTCAGCCGTGCCGCGGGCGTCGGTGATGCTCTGTTTGATCTGCGCGATGGTCGGCTGCAGCTTGTCGAGGAAGCGGTTGAACCAGCTCACCAATTCGCCCAGCTCATCTTTTTTGCTGTAGTGCAGACGCTGGGTCAGGTCGCCGTCGCCGCTGGCAATCGCCTTGAGCATGTCGGCGACGCTGTTGATCGGCCGCGTAACGCCGGAGGCGGTGAGCCAGATCAGTAACAGGCCGACAAGGCCTGCAGCCACTGCCACCAGCACCGCTTTGATCGTGCCGCTTTGCTGGGCGTCGTCGAGTACCGCTTGCAACTTAACCGAATCGGCCAGCAGCACTTGTTTCGGCAGGTCGATCACCACGCCCCAGGCTTTGGATTCGCTGATCGGGCTGACCGGGTACACCGCGCGAATCAGTTCGCCTTGTTCGAGAATCTTCGGTGCACCGCCGCTGAGCAATTGCAAAACTTCCTTGCCCTCGGCGCCGAGGGTCTCGCCGATGTTTTTGCCGACCTTGCTGGCGTCCGCGCTGTAGCCGGCGAGCACGCCGCTGCCGGAGACGATCAGCATGTGCCCGGCGTTGTTGAACAGATCACGTTGGGAGTCGACCGCCGCTGCCTGGAGGGCGTCGAGCGCGATGTCCACACCGACCACGCCGATGGATTTGCCGTCCACCAGCAGCGGGACGGAAATGGTCGTCATCAGCATTTCCTTGCCGGCGACGGTGTCGGCATATGGATCGAGCAAGCAGGTGCGTTTGCTGTCGCGAGGGCAGGTGTACCAGCTGTTATAAGGCGTGCCGCTAAGGCTCAAGGTGGTTTTGGTCATGTCGTCTTCGACCATGATCGTGTTGATCCCCACCCCGCCGGCGCGACTCCAGTAACTGGCGAAACGACCGGCTTCGTTGGACTGGCGAGCGGCGTCATTGGCGAACTCGCTGTCCTTGCCGTCCAGGCCGTTGGGCTCGAACGCGAGCCAGATCCCCAGCACCTTGCTGTTGCGTTCGAAGGCGGTTTTCAGGCTCTGGTTCAACTCTTCACGCACAGCGCCTGCTTCAAGCGAACGCTTGGCGGCCATGCTGCGCAGGTCTTTGATCTGGTCCGCCAGCGCGGTCACGACCAGCAGGCTTTCGCCGAAGGTTTTTTGCACGCGCACCGCTTGCTCGGCGGCTTTGGCTTCCAGCAGTTCCTGCACACTGGCGGTGAGCATCTGGTTGCTCGAGGCGCTGACCCGTTCGTCGTTCTGATTGGTCTGGTAGAAATTCATGCTGACAATCAAAACGACCACGCCCAACAGGCACAAACCTGAGAGCAGAACGATTTTCAGGCGAATGGAAAGAGAGTCGAACATAAGGCGAACCCGCAAATGGATGAAGTGTCGGCGAGTCGAGATCGACCCGGTTCGCCAAGTCCATTCAGCGCCATTCACTGCACATCGGCGAGGGGCGGGGTTGCATGATGGTGGCTCCGACGAACGGTAGGAGTTGAACGTTTGCGCGGTGTTTTTTGATGGAAATGTGGCGAGGGAGCTTGCTCCCGTTCGGCTGCGCAGCAGTCGTCAACCGGTGTTTGTGGTGTCGCTGTAAAAGCCGGGGCCGCTGCGCAGCCCAGCGCGAGCAAGCTCGCTCGCCACAGTGTCAGGAGGGTTGCGGCAATGACTCCGGGCGCGACCAGATCCACAGATTGCCCAGGCTCATGCCTGCAATGGCGAGGTAAACCGGCCAGTCGTGATCAAGCATCAGCAGCATCAGTCCGGCGCACAGCAGCATGCTCACGGTGGCACTGACCTTGGCCCGGCGCGCGATGAGTTTGCCGTTGCGCCAGTTGAACAGGATCGGCCCGAACAGCCGATGGTTTTCCAGCCAGGCACTCAGGCGCGGCGAACTCTTGGTGGCGGCCCAGGCGGCGAGCAGGATGAACTCGGTGGTCGGCACGCCCGGCACGACGATGGCGATCAGGCCGATGGCGAGGCTGATGTAGGCGAGTGCGCCGAACAGCAGGCGGGCGAGTCTGGAGGAGGGGAGTTGAGGCATAGGCTCATAAGTGTGAGGACAGGATCAAATGCTTACCGACGTGCTCTGTTCCCTGTGGGAGCGGGCTTGCCCGCGATTGCGGTGTATCAGCCGACATAAATGTTGCTGACCTGCCGTCTTCGCGGGCAAGCCCGCTCCCACAGGGGAATTGTCCGGCTTCAGGCGGGTTCGGCAGCTGTCGAATAGGCCTGCTCCAGCAGAACGGTGAAGCGGTTGAACGCAGCGATGGCGCCTTTGTCCAGCTCGGATTCTTCCTGCCCGGACAGCGCCAGGCCGTCCAGGGTTTTGACGAAGCTTTTCCAGCCTTCAGCACGGCCACCGGCCGGTTCGGCGAGGTGACGGGCGCCGAAGGTTTCGCTCAGGCCCAGACCGACAGCCCGTTTGATCAGGAACGCCGCGCCAAGCTTGGAGCCCTCCGAAACAAACAACCAGCCCAGCGCTTCGGCGTTGGTCGGGTGCTTGACTGCGCCGGCGACGGGCGCCGGCACTTCGGTCTGCAAGTCCGCCAGGTCAGCCTTTGCCGCTTCGGCCCGGCAACGCGCCGACAGGTCCGGGATGATGGCGATCAGTTTGGCATCGTCGTACAGCGCCATCAGTTCCGACTGGAACAGATACTGGGCCACCACGAATCGAGCAAAGTTGGCCTGGGTTTCGAAGGGCGCGTGGGCTTTGACCAGCGCATCGAGTTTGGTATGGGGCTCGTTAGTGATCTGATTCAAACGTTGCGAACGCAACGCCGGGCGTTGAGCAGTGTCTTGAGTGGTCATGAATAATCCTTGAAGAAAAGAGGCGCTTGGTAACGAGACGAACAAGAAGACGCCCGAGCGTAAAAAAACCTCACCTTGCGGTTTCAAATCAAACCGCGCCGCGAGGAGGGCAGGTCAGATGTCCCAGACCAGATTGACGGCGAAGTTGCGACCCGGTTGAGTCAGGCGATCGAGGTTGGCCGGTTGCGTGACCGAGGCTTCGCCGACGCTGTCGTAGCCGCGCACGTCATCCCACTGCCAGTATTTCTTGTCGGTCAGGTTGTACAGACCGGCATTGATCGTCACATCGTCAGTCACCTTGTAGAAACCGGCCAGGTCGAGCACGCCATAACCCGGGGTCTTGAACTGGGTGCTGGTGCCGTCCGGGGTCTTGAAGTTGCTGCTGTCGACACGGGTCTTGCGTTTCACCAGTGTCCAGCTCAACAACGCGCCGTAATTGTCCTGGTCATAACCCAGGCCAAACACACCGGTCAGCGGATTGACGCTGTTCAGTGGCTGGCCGTTGTCATCGTTACGGCCGTACAGATAGGCGACCGACCCTTGGGTATAAAGACCGTTTGGAGCGCCCAGGCTGTCGAGGTTCAGACGGCCCTTGAGCTCTAGGCCCTTGATAGTGGCGTGTGCGATGTTGTTGCTCTGGAAGGTGGTCTCGGTGTAACCGGGCGTGATGGCGTTCTCGTCGATGAAGTCGCGATATTTGTTGTAGAACACCGCCACATCGAACGTGCCCGCGTCGAACTGGCCACGCAGGCCGGTTTCATAGCTTTTGCTTTTTTCCGGTTCCAGATCCGGATTCGGCGCGACTTGATAGCCGCCCGCCACGTTCTCGAATCGGCCATACAAAGCCTTGGCGGTCGGTGTGCGGAAGCCTTCGGCGTATTGGCCATACCAGGTGTAGTTGTCATTGAATTGGTAGGTGGTGCCGAATTTCGGTGACAGGCGATGCCAGGTTTTGGTCTCGTCGCTTACCACGCCGTTGCCGCTCTGGTCGGCGGTGGCCAGGAACTCGTCAGTAATGTGCGGTTTGAGCTCGGTGTAGTCGTAACGAGCACCGGGCAGGAAGGTCCAGTTGCCCCAACTGATCTGATCCTGGGCGAACAGGCTGTAGCTGTTGATGGTCGGGTCCGGGAAGTCACTGGCCGGTTTCAGCGTGTCGGACGCGCTGGGGGCACCGATAACCCGGCAGGCACCGGCCACGGTCAGGCAAGTGCCGCTGCCGGTGCGCAAACCGGTGACTTTGTCCTGTTTGATCGTGGTGCCGTAGGTGACGACGTGATTAGTGCCGGCAACGGCAAATGCCTTGTCAGCCTGAGCATCGAACACCCATTGGCGATCCTTGTAGGTGGTATCTCGGTTGCGCAGCACCGTGCGTCCGGGAGGCGCGTAGATTTCCTCGGTAGTTTGGTCGGTCTTGGCGATCTGGTAATTCAATGTCCACTTGATGTTGTCGGCCAGAACGCTGTCCAGACCAAAGCTGTGTTCCAGACCAAAGCGTTCGCGCGTGACGGTGTCGTTACCGGTCCGGGATTTATAGAAGCCAAACCCGCGTCCTGCGTTGAACGGGCCGCCCACTGCGCTCAACTGGTTAGTGTCGCGGTCATCCTTGTAATGCTCGTAGGTCAGACCGAAGCGCGCGTCGTCGGCGTAGTTCCAGCCGAGCTTGGCCAGGACGTTGGTGGTGCGCACGTCCTCCGGGTTGGCTTCGGTGCGCTTCAGACCGCTGCCGCCGGTTTCACCATAGGAGTCGCTTTCGTGGCCATTGCGTTGGCTCAGGTGCAGCAAGCCGTCGAAGTCGCCGGCGCGCCCGGCAACCGTGCCGGACGTCAGCCAGCTGTCATCGGCCGAGCTGTAACCGGTTTTCAGACGGGCGCCGACGTCGTTGCCCGGTTTGATGATGTCGTCCGGGTCCAGCGTGTAGTAGCTGACCGCGCCGCCGATGGCGTTGCTGCCATACAGCACGGACGCCGGGCCGCGCAGGATCTCGACGCGTTTGACGATCTCGGGGTCGACATAGTTGCGGTTGGTCTGGGCGTAGGGACCGTTGAAAAAGCTGTCGGGGATTTGCACGCCATCGACCTGGGTCAGGACGCGGTTGCCGTCGATCCCGCGAATGTTGTAACCGGTGATCCCGGAGCGCTGACCGGCGCCGCCCACTGAAACCCCCGGTTCATAACGCACCAGCTCCTTGATGGTGTTGACGTTGCTGCGGTCCAGCTCTTCACGGGTGTGAACGGTCACCGTACCCGGCACGCTTTCAATGCTCTGTTCCTGACGGGTGGCGCTGATCGTCACCTGTTGCAGATTGAGCGCGCCACTGTTCAGGCGCTTCTCCAAAACGATGCTGTTGTTGCCCAGTTTGCGATAGCTCAGGTTGGTCCCCACCAACAGGCGATCCAGGGCTTTTTCCGGCGGCAACGACCCGCGCACGCCCGGCGAGGACACATTCTGCGCCAGTTCAGCCGGCAGACCGACTTGCCAACCCGTCACGGCGGTAAAGGCATTGAGCGCCGTGACCAGCGACTGCTGCGGGATCGCAAATGCGTAATCGCCCATGTTGCGCGTCGGTTGGTCGGTGGCGGTGGCGGCCAGCAACGGCGCGCTGCCGGCCATGAGGATGGCGGCGGTCAGCAGCGAGAGCACGCGTGAAGGTGAAGAAGAGTGGCGGGTAAGTCGAGAGGACATCGATAGCGCTCCGTGTCGCACGAATCTTTATAGGTGCTGATTAGCATTTGGAGATGCGAATCAATTGCATTGGCTATAACGAGACGTACGAGCTTCGACTATCGAGTAAAAATAATTCTCATTTAGTTCAGGATGACCAGCGCCGGGAATTCCCGAAGGCGGGCCGAGGTGATGTGAGCCAGCGAACGGACTACGTCCAGCGGTTGGTCGAGGCGGTAATTGCCGGTCACGGCAATATCGGCCAACTGCTCGTTGGTGTTGATGATCCAGCCCGGGTAGTAACGCCGCAACTCTGCGAGCACCTGGCTCATCGGGCAATTCTCGAACACCAGACGGCCCTGGACCCAGGCCAGGTCGGTTGCGGCATCGAGCTTGGCCGGGCGATCGAAACCGTTGGGGCCGATGCGCACACTTTCACCGGCGGACAAGCGCAGCCGCGCATCATTGCGAGTCGCGCGCAAGTCGACATCGCCGCGCTGCACGCGAATCTGCGCCACGCCATCGAGATAGCGCACCGCGAACGCCGTATCGTGCACGCTGGCTTGCACCGGTCCGGCGTCGATTTCCAGTGGCTGGTCGCGATTGCCCGGCACGTCGAAAAACGCTTCGCCCTGATACAAACGAGCAACGCGCTGTTGGCCGTTGATGGTGCTGGAAAACGCCGAATCGGTATTGAGCAACACCTGCGAACCGTCCGCCAGGTGCAGGCGTTGACGTTCCCCGACCACGGTCAAGTGATCGGCTTGCAGGCGCATTGGCAGGTTGCTGAAACTGAACAGACCGAGGATCAGCACAGCGGCGGTCGCCAGCGGTTTCCAATGCGGGCGCAGGCGCGACAGGACGCTGACTTTGGGGGGCCGGGTGGCGAGTTTTTGCGCGCACTGCACCACTTGCGGGCCGTCCCAGATCGCCTGGGCCCTGGCAAAGGCTTCGGCGTGCGAAGGATCGGCGTCCAGCCATTGCTGGAACTGACGAGCCTGTTCCTCGCTCGCACTGCCCATCACGATCAACCAGTCCAAAGCCTGGTCCATCGCGCTGGCGGAGTTCCGCGCCGGGGAGGGCGCAGGGGAACGGTCGGTGTCCGTCACGGGGTTTCCTCGGCAGTGTCTGTGCACGGCTGTTTTTTAATCAAACACTGAAAGTGGGCAAGGGTAGCAAAGCCTTGCATGCTCAGTCGCCGTTCAATCGCTCGGCGACACCGATGCAAATCGCCATGATCAGCTTGAGTTCCTTCTGCACGGTGCTTAACGACACGCCAAGTTGCCCGGAAATCTCCAGGTAACTGTGCCCGTGCAGACGGCTGAGGATGAAAATCTGTTGCTGGCGGGCACTGAGTTGACTGAGGCTCACGTTCAAACGCTCCAGCAATTGTTCGGCATGGGCGGCGTCCTCGGCACTGCTGGCAGGGGCGGCGATACTTTCCACCACCTGCTGCGGCACGTCGTCGAGCATTGTCCGCGACTGGATGCGTCGGGCACGCAAATGGTCCAGCGCCAGGTTGCGGGCGGTCTGGAACACGAAGGGTTCGAGGTGATCGATGGCCCGTTCGCCGAGCGCACGGGTCACGCGCAGGTAGGTTTCCTGCAACAGGTCTTCGGCGGTGCTGTGATTGTTGACCATCCGCTCCAAAGTACGCAGCAGCGAAACCCGCTGGGCGATGAAGACATGATTGAAGCGCGATTGACTCACGGGAGAACCTGATCCATTTCGAGCGAATGATAATGCTTATCATCCGCGCGGCTGGTCAAGTGCTCAATTGTGAAGGTTTATGCTCGGCCCAGCAGATAGGTCGCGTAGTCGGGAATGCGCTGCGAATGCGCCTGCTCCATCAGCGGGCTGCTGAGCAGGTAGTCGGCGCTGCATTCATTGCAGGCAACCGGGATGTTCCAGACGGCGGCCACCCGCAGCAAGGCCTTGATGTCGGGGTCGTGGGGCTGCGGCTCGAAGGGGTCCCAGAAGAACACCAGCATGTCGACCCGTTGCTCGGCGATGCGTGCACCCAGTTGCTGGTCGCCACCCAACGGGCCGCTGATCATGCTTTCCACCGGCAGGTCGAGGCGTTGTTGCAACAACAACCCCGTGGTGCCGGTGGCGACCAGTTCATGGTGCGCGAGTTTGTCTTTATGCCGCTCGGCCCAGTCCAGTAAGAACACTTTGCAGTGGTCGTGAGCGACCAGGGCGATACGCTTGCGCGCCGCCACGGTTTTTTGCGTGAAGCTGATACCGATCATGGGTTGCTGCTCCGGGGCTTGATGCACGACGCGAACAAACGTAGGAGCTGCCGAAGGCTGCGATCTTTTGATCTTTAGCGATTGCAAAAGATCAAGATCAAAAGATCGCAGCCTTCGGCAGCTCCTACAGGGCAACGTCAAACGAGCGCTGCGTTTATTCGGCGTTGCACAACGCCAGGCAGTTATCGAGCATGCGGTTGGAGAAGCCCCATTCGTTGTCGTACCAGGCCAACACCTTGAGCAGCTTGCCGCTGGATTTGGTGTGGTTGGCATCGAAGATCGACGACAGCGGGTTGTGATTGAAGTCGCTGGAGACCAGCGGCAAGGTGTTGTAGCCAAGAATCTTCGAATGCTGGCTGGCTTCTTTGAGCAGCGCATTCACTTCATCGGCCGACGCTTCGCGCTTCAGTTGCACGGTCAAGTCGACCAGCGACACATTGATCACCGGGACGCGCACCGCCATGCCGGTCAGTTTGCCCGCCAGTTCCGGCAGCACCAGGCCCACGGCTTCTGCCGCACCGGTCTTGCTCGGGATCATGTTCTGCGTCGCCGAACGGGCGCGGTACGGGTCGGTGTGGTAGACGTCAGTCAGGTTCTGGTCGTTGGTGTAGGCGTGGATGGTGGTCATCAAACCGCTTTCGATGCCGAGTTCGCGGTGCAGCACCTGGGCAATCGGCGCCAGGCAGTTGGTGGTGCACGACGCGTTGGAAATAATCTGGTGGGACTGGCGCAAAATGTCGTGGTTAACCCCATACACCACGGTGGCATCGGCGCCTTTGGCCGGGGCGGAGATGATCACTTTGCGTGCGCCGGCCGTAATATGTGCGGCGGCTTTGACCCGGTCGGTGAACAGGCCGGTGCATTCGAACACCACGTCGATCTTTTCCGCAGCCCAGGGCAGGTCGGCCGGGTTGCGGATGGCGCTGACCGCAATACGGTCGCCGTTGACGGTCAGGCTTTCCTGATCATGCTGAACATCAGCATCGAACGTGCCGTGAACAGTGTCGTACTTGAGCAGATGCGCGTTGATCGAGCTGTCACCCAAGTCATTGATGGCAACAATCTGCAGGTCCTGACGGTAGCCCTGGGTATACAGTGCGCGAAGGACGTTGCGGCCGATACGGCCAAAACCATTGATTGCGATTCGAAGAGTCATTTAACAGGGCCGCCGTCGATTTGTTGTTGGAATTACAAGATTATTCGCATAAAAATAGAAAACAAGCCTTTTTAATGGCAATATTTTGTTCAATCTACAACGAGTGACCTGAATCAACTGGTCCGAATGATCAAGAAAGCCGTCTGTCATCCCAACCACAACGGCACTTGTTCAGCATAGACAATCAGGTCGCCACATCCGTTAGCCTGGAGTTCTACACATGCATCCCCGCGTCCTTGAGGTCACCGAACGGCTTATCGCCCGCAGCCGCGCCACCCGCGAGGCTTACCTTGCGCTTATTCGCGGTGCAGCCAGTGAGGGTCCGATGCGCGGCAAGCTGCAATGCGCCAACTTCGCCCACGGCGTGGCCGGTTGCGGCACCGAAGACAAGCACAGCTTGCGCATGATGAACGCCGCGAACATCGCGATTGTTTCGTCATATAACGACATGCTCTCGGCGCATCAGCCGTACGAAGTCTTCCCTGAACAAATCAAAAAAGCCCTGCGCGAGATCGGCTCTGTCGGCCAGTTCGCCGGCGGCACCCCGGCCATGTGCGATGGCGTGACCCAAGGCGAACCGGGCATGGAGCTGAGCCTGCCGAGCCGTGAAGTGATCGCGCTGTCCACCGCCGTGGCGTTGTCCCACAACATGTTCGACGGCGCGCTGATGCTCGGCATCTGCGACAAAATCGTCCCGGGCCTGATGATGGGCGCGTTGCGCTTCGGTCATCTGCCGATGATTTTCGTGCCGGGCGGGCCGATGGTCTCGGGCATTTCCAACAAGCAGAAAGCCGATGTGCGCCAGCGCTACGCCGAAGGCAAGGCCACCCGCGAGGAGCTGCTGGAATCGGAGATGAACTCCTACCACAGCCCCGGCACCTGCACCTTCTACGGCACCGCCAACACCAACCAGTTGCTGATGGAAGTCATGGGCCTGCACTTGCCGGGTTCCTCTTTCGTCAACCCGAACACGCCACTGCGCGAAGCGTTGACCCGCGAAGCGGCGCATCAAGTCACGCGCCTGACCAAACAGAACGGCGCCTTCATGCCGATCGGCGAAATCGTCGACGAGCGTTCGCTGGTCAACTCGATCGTGGCGCTGAACGCCACCGGCGGCTCGACCAACCACACATTGCACATGCCGGCGATTGCGATGGCAGCGGGTATCCAATTGACCTGGCAGGACATGGCCGACCTCTCTGAAGTCGTGCCGACCCTGAGTCACGTCTACCCGAACGGCAAGGCCGACATCAACCACTTCCAGGCCTCCGGCGGTATGTCGTTCCTGATCCGCGAACTGCTGGAAGCCGGGTTGCTCCACGAAAACGTCAATACCGTGATGGGCCATGGCCTGAGCCGTTACACCCAGGAACCGTTCCTCGATAACGGTGAACTGGTCTGGCGCGAAGGCGTCACCGACAGCCTCGACGAGAGCATCTTGCGTCCGGTTGCGCGTGCGTTTTCGCCCGAAGGCGGGCTGCGTGTGATGGAAGGCAACCTCGGTCGCGGTGTGATGAAAGTCTCGGCGGTCGCGCTGGAAAACCAGATTGTCGAAGCACCGGCGATGGTGTTCCAGGATCAGCAGGACCTGGCCGATGCGTTCAAGGCCGGTCTGCTGGAGAAGGATTTCGTCGCGGTGATGCGCTTCCAGGGCCCGCGCTCCAACGGCATGCCGGAGCTGCACAAGATGACGCCGTTCCTCGGCGTGCTGCAGGATCGCGGCTTCAAGGTGGCGCTGGTGACGGACGGGCGCATGTCCGGCGCCTCGGGAAAAATCCCGGCGGCGATCCACGTCAGCCCCGAGGCATTTGTGGGCGGCGCTTTGGCGCGCGTGCAAGAGGGCGATATCATCCGCGTCGATGGCGTCAAAGGCACTTTGGAGCTTAAGGTGGACGCCGACGAATTTGCAGCGCGCGAACCGGCCAAGGGCCTTCTGGGCAACAACATTGGCAGCGGACGCGAGCTGTTCGGTTTCATGCGCATGGCCTTCAGCTCCGCAGAGCAGGGCGCCAGCGCCTTTACTTCTGCCCTGGAGACGCTTAATTGAAACTGGCTTTGGTCGGTGACATCGGTGGGACCAACGCACGTTTCGCGTTGTGGAAAAACCAGCAGCTGGAATCGGTTCAGGTGCTGGCAACGGCCGACCACGCCAGCCCGGAAGAGGCGATTGCGCTCTACCTGAGCGGGCTGGGTCTGGCGTTGGGATCGATCGGTTCGGTGTGCCTGTCGGTGGCCGGGCCGGTCAGCGGCGATGAGTTCAAGTTCACCAACAATCACTGGCGCCTGAGTCGCAAGACCTTCTGCAACATCTTGCAGGTGGATCGACTGCTGCTGGTCAACGACTTCTCGGCAATGGCCTTGGGCATGACGCGTTTGCAGCCGGGTGAATTTCGCGTGGTTTGCGAAGGCACCGCGGAACCGTTGCGCCCGGCGGTGGTGATCGGTCCGGGCACAGGCCTGGGCGTTGGCACGTTGCTGGATTTGGGCGAAGGCCGATTTGCGGCATTGCCGGGCGAGGGCGGTCACGTCGATTTGCCATTGAGCAGCCCGCGTGAAACCCAGCTGTGGCAGCACATCTTCAATGAGATTGGGCATGTCAGCGCGGAGACGGCGTTGAGCGGCAGCGGCTTGCCGCGAGTATATCGGGCGATCTGCGCAGTGGACGGGCATGAGCCGGTGCTGGATTCTCCGGAGTCGATCACGGCGGCCGGGCTGGCGGGCGACCCGATTGCGCTGGAAGTGCTGGAGCAATTCTGCTGCTGGCTCGGTCGTGTGGCGGGCAATAACGTGCTGACCACAGGCGCCCGGGGTGGTGTGTTCATCGTCGGCGGGGTGATTCCGCGTTTCGCCGATTTCTTTATCGAAAGTGGTTTTGCGCGATGCTTTGCCGACAAGGGCTGCATGAGCGATTACTTCAAGGGCATACCGGTGTGGCTGGTCACGGCGCCGTATTCCGGGTTGATGGGTGCGGGTGTGGCGCTTGATCAATCCATTCCAGCCTGAAATGAGTACCCATGTGGGAGCGAGCTTGCTCGCGATGGCGGTGTGTCAGTCAACGATGATGTTGAATGTGATGGCCCCATCGCGAGCAAGCTCGCTCCCACAGTTGTTTCAGTGGTGTTTGTAAATTCAGTGCTTAAGGCATAATCCGCCCCAATTCAAACAACAAGGACGCCGCCCCGTGAGCTCAGTCAACAAGTCGATTTTGTTGGTCGATGACGATCAAGAGATACGCGAGTTGCTGGACACCTACCTGACCCGCGCGGGTTTTCAGGTGCGCACCACGCCCGACGGCGCCGGTTTCCGCCAAGCCATGAACGACGCGCCGAGCGATCTGGTGATCCTCGACGTGATGCTGCCCGACGAAGACGGTTTCAGCCTCTGCCGCTGGATCCGCCAGCACCCGCGTCAGGCGCAAGTGCCGATCATCATGCTCACCGCCAGTTCCGACGAAGCCGACCGTGTCATCGGCCTGGAGCTGGGCGCGGACGACTACCTCGGCAAACCCTTCAGCCCCCGTGAACTCCAGGCGCGGATCAAAGCCTTGTTGCGCCGCGCACAATTCGGTCAGGAACGTTCCGGCGGTGAAGTGCTGGCCTTCGATGACTGGCGCCTGGACATGGTCAGCCATCGGCTGTTTCACATTGACGGCGAAGAAGTGATTCTCTCCGGCGCTGACTTCGCGCTGCTGAAACTGTTCCTCGATCACCCGCAGGAAATCCTCGATCGCGACACCATCGGCAATGCCACCCGTGGTCGCGACCTGATGCCGCTGGACCGGATCGTTGACATGGCAGTCAGCCGTCTGCGCCAGCGCCTGCGCGATACGGAAAAACCGCCTCGGCTGATCCGCACAGTGCGTGGCAGCGGTTATCAATTGGCTGCCAATGTGGTTGCCAGCAATGGTCACTGAGTTCTTCCGAAAGCTCGCCGCCCGCGTGCCGGTACCGCGTTCACTGCTCGGGCGGATGTTGCTGCTGACCCTGTTGGCGGTGCTGTTCGCGCAGGCACTATCGAGCGTGATCTGGGTCTCGCAATTGCGCGCCACGCAGTTGGAAGGCCTGGTCACCAGCGCCCGCAGCCTCGCGCATTCGATGACCGCCAGCGTCAGTTATTTCCGTTCGTTGCCGGTGGCGTTCCGGCCGCTGGTACTCGATCAGTTGCGCAGCATGGGCGGCACCCGTTTCGTGGTGACCCTCAATGACAAACCCCTGGGCATGGACGTGCTGCCGATCACCCCGCGCAAAGAAGCGGTGCTCAAGGCGGTGGACGAAGTGCTGCGCCAGTCGCTGGGACAGGACACGGACATCTCGGTGACTTTCGTCAGCCCCGAAGACCTGCGGATCTTCAACGGTGGCCTGAAACTCGATGAACTGCCGCGCTCGTGGGCGCATTACGCGCTGACCCTGGAACCGGTGAACCCGCCGGTGCTGGTCACGCAAATCCAGATGGCGCCGGGGGAATGGCTGTACATCGCGTCCTTGTTGCCCGAGCCCTACACCAGTCTCGAAGAGCAGGGCCTACCGGCGCAGCAGGTCTGGTTCATCGTCCTCACCAGCGGTTTTCTGTTGTTGTTCATTGGTCTGCTGGTGCATTGGCAAAGTCGTCCGCTCAAGCGTCTGGCGCGGGCGGCGCGGGACATGTCCCTCGGCGCCGAAGTCGAGCCGGTGGCGGAGGGCGGCGGTAGTGAAGTGGTTGAAGTGGGCCGCGCGTTCAATGCCATGCGCGAACGCATCAGCCGTTACCTGACCGAACGCAGTCAGTTGTTCAGTGCGATTTCCCATGACTTGCGCACACCGATCACCCGGCTGCGCCTGCGGGTCGAATTGCTCGAGGACGAAAAGCTGCAAGCCAAGTTCGGCCGCGATCTGGATGAGCTGGAGCTGCTGGTCAAAGGTGCGTTGCAATGCGTGAAAGATACGGACATCCACGAAAACATCGAACCGGTTGACCTCAACCATGTGCTCGATTGCCTGGTGGAGCCGTATCTGGCGCCCAACGGCAACGGTCGCGTCACCCAGCAGGGGCGGGCCCTGGCAGCGTATCCCGGCAAACCGCTGGCGCTCAAGCGCTGCATCGGCAACCTGATCGACAACGCCTTGAAGTACGGGCAGAACGCGCACCTGCATATCGATGACGACGAGAACGCGTTTGTCCTGCACGTCGATGACGAAGGGCCGGGCGTGCCGGAGCAACGCTTGGAGCAGGTATTCGAGCCGCACTTCCGGCTGGCCGGGCAGCAGCAGGGTTATGGGCTGGGGTTGGGGATTGCGCGCAACATTGCGCATAGCCATGGCGGCGAGGTGAGTCTGCAGAATTTGCGTGAAGGCGGGCTGAGAGTGACGCTGCAACTACCTCGGAGTGTCGACTAAGCAGATCAAAAGATCGCAGCCTTTGGCAGCTCCTACACCGACCTGCGTAGGAGCTGCCGAAGGCTGCGATCTTTTGATCCCGCTTTGTCACAAAACGGTGACATATAGCGCGCCCTTCGTTACAAGCCCACCCCCGCCCGTTGTTTAGACTGCCTGCAGTCATAACAACAAAAAAGGCACCCCATGGACACCTTCCAACCCGGCTTCAGCAGTTGGCTGAACGCACCGGCCCATCTGCAATGGCTCGCCGACGAAGGCCTTCGCCTGCTGGCATTCGCCAAGGCTTCGCAGCTGCCTGACGGTTTCGGCAATCTCGATGAAAAGGGCTGCCTGCCGACGAATGCCCAAGCCGAAACCATGAACACCGCGCGCATGACCCACAGCTTCGCCATGGCCCATATCCAGGGCCTGCCGGGCTTCGCCGCGCTGGTGGACCATGGCATTCAGGCACTCAGCGGGCCGTTGAAGGATGCCGCGCACGGCGGCTGGTTTGCCACCGCGCATCACCGCGATGACAACACCGACAAGGCGGCTTACTTGCACGCCTTCGTCGCCCTGGCCGCCAGCTCTGCGGTGGTCGCGCAACGTCCCGGCGCGCAAGCCTTGCTCGATGACGCGATCGACATCATCGACACGCATTTCTGGAGCGAAGAGGAGGGCGCCATGCGCGAATCCTTCAATCGCGACTGGAGTGAAGAAGAAAGCTATCGCGGCGCCAACAGCAACATGCACGCCACCGAAGCCTTCCTCGCCCTCGCCGATGTCACCGAAGACAACCGCTGGCTGTGCCGCGCGCAACGCATTGTCGAGCGCGTGATCCATGGTCACGCCGCCGCCAACGACTTTCTGGTGGTGGAGCATTTCGACCGCGACTGGCAACCGCTGCGCGATTACAACCACGACAACCCGGCCGATGGTTTCCGTCCTTACGGCACCACCCCGGGCCACGGTTTCGAATGGGCGCGGCTGTTGCTGCACCTCGAAGCGGCGCGGGTGCAGGCCGGGATGCTGACGCCGGGATGGCTGGTCACCGACGCGCAAAAACTCTTCGAACACAACTGCCGCCATGGCTGGAATATCGACGGTGAACCGGGGATCGTCTACACCCTCGATTGGGACAATCGCGCCGTGGTTCGCCATCGTTTGCACTGGACCCATTGCGAGGCCAGCGCCGCGGCCAGCGCGCTGCTTAAACGCACGGGCGAGGCGCACTACGAAACCTGGTACCGACTGTTCTGGGATTTCTGTGACCGTCATTTCATCGACCGCTGCGATGGCAGCTGGCACCACGAACTTGATCCGCTCAACCGCCCGAGTGCCGATATCTGGGCCGGTAAACCCGACCTTTATCACGCCTGGCAAGCCGTGTTGATTCCGCGCCTGCCGCTGGCGCCGAGCATGGCCAGCGCCTTGGCAAGGTTGTCCCAGAGCGGTTCTATGTAACCATGCGGTGACATTCACGCGTCCCTTCGTTACCTGCGAAGGGATGACTCCTGTTTAAAATCCATGCAGCGCAAGCACCAGACTTGCAATGCATAACAACAAGAAAGGTACTTTTAGATGAATGCGATTTCTCGCCTCGCTACTGTCATTTCTCTCGCTTCCCTGTCTGCGCTCCCTCTCAGTGTGCTTGCCGCCGAATCCAAAGGTTCCGTGGAAGTCGTTCACTGGTGGACGTCGGGTGGTGAAAAAGCAGCGGTCGATGTTCTGAAGGCTCAAGTCGAAAAAGACGGCTTCACCTGGAAGGACGGCGCTGTTGCCGGTGGTGGCGGTTCCACAGCCATGACCGTACTCAAAAGCCGCGCCGTTGCCGGTAACCCGCCGGGCGTTGCCCAGATCAAAGGTCCGGACATCCAGGAGTGGGGCAGCACTGGCCTGCTCAGCACCGACACCCTGAAAGACGTTGCCAAGTCCGAAGGCTGGGATGGCTTGCTGTCGAAGAAAGTCTCCGACACGGTCAAGTACGAAGGTGATTACGTCGCCGTTCCGGTGAACATTCACCGCGTGAACTGGCTGTGGATCAACCCGGAAGTGTTCAAGAAAGCCGGCATCGAAAAAGCCCCGACCACCCTCGAAGAATTCTATGCCGCCGGCGACAAGCTCAAAGCCGCAGGCTTCATTGCGCTCGCCCACGGTGGCCAGCCTTGGCAGGACAGCACCGTGTTTGAAGACGTGGTGCTCTCGGTCATGGGGGCTGACGGTTACAAAAAAGCGCTGGTAGACCTGGATCAGAAAACCCTCTCCGGGGCCGAGATGACCAAGTCGTTTACCGAGCTGAAAAAACTCACGGGCTACATGGACCCGAACCGCGCCGGTCGTGACTGGAACATCGCTGCCGCCGACGTCATCAACGGCAAGGCCGGTATGCAGATGATGGGCGACTGGGCGAAAAGCGAATGGACTGCCGCGAAAAAAGTGGCAGGCAAGGACTACCAGTGCGTGCCGTTCCCGGGCACCGAAAAAGCCTTCACCTACAACATCGACTCCCTGGCGGTGTTCAAGTTGAAAGCCGATCGCAAGGGCGACATCGCCGCTCAGCAAGACCTGGCCAAGGTCGCGCTGGGTAAAGACTTCCAGAAGGTCTTCAGCATCAACAAAGGCTCGATCCCGGTCCGCACCGACATGCTCAACGACATGAGCGGCCTGGGCTTCGATTCCTGCGCTCAATCGGCCGCCAAGGATTTCCTGGCGGACGAGAAGACGGGCGGCCTGCAACCGAGCATGGCGCACAACATGGCCACATCCCTGGCCGTGCAAGGCGCGATCTTCGACGTGGTCACCAACTTCATGAACGACAAGGATGCTGACCCGGCCAAGGCCAGCGCCCAACTGGCATCGGCCGTCAAAGCCGCCCAGTAATCCCTGACATCGAGTGAGGCCCCTGTAGGAGCTGCCGCAGGCTGCGATCTTTTGATCTTGATTATAAAAAACCAATTCAAAAGATCGCAGCCTCGTGTCACTCGGCAGCTCCTACCAGGGATCGCACTCAGATCCTTATCTCTAAACCTGGATTATCCCGATGAGCTCTGTGGCGGTTTTCAGCAAAGCCTCACCGTTCGATGCGCTGCAACGCTGGTTACCCAAGTTGGTACTCGCGCCGAGCATGCTCATCGTGTTGGTTGGTTTCTACGGTTACATCATCTGGACATTCGTACTGTCCTTCACCAATTCCAGCTTCATGCCGACCTATAAATGGGTTGGCCTGCAGCAATACACCCGTCTGCTGGACAATGATCGCTGGTGGGTCGCGAGCAAGAACCTCGCGCTGTTCGGCGGCATGTTCATCGGCATCAGCCTGGTGCTGGGCGTGTTCCTCGCCGTGCTGCTGGATCAGCGCATCCGCAAGGAAGGCTTCATCCGCACCGTTTACCTGTACCCGATGGCGCTCTCGATGATCGTCACGGGTACCGCGTGGAAATGGCTGCTCAACCCCGGCCTTGGGCTGGACAAAATGTTGCGCGACTGGGGCTGGGAAGGCTTCCGTCTCGACTGGCTGGTGGATCAGGATCGCGTGGTGTATTGCCTGGTGATCGCCGCCGTGTGGCAAGCCTCCGGGTTTGTGATGGCGATGTTTCTCGCCGGCCTGCGCGGTGTCGATCAATCGATCATTCGCGCCGCGCAAGTCGACGGTGCGAGCCTGCCGACCATCTATATGAAAATCGTGCTGCCGAGCCTGCGCCCGGTGTTTTTCAGCGCCTTCATGATCCTCGCGCACATCGCGATCAAGGGCTTCGACCTGGTGGCGGCGATGACCGCAGGCGGTCCGGGTTACTCGTCCGACCTGCCGGCGATGTTCATGTATTCCTTCACCTTCAGCCGTGGCCAGATGGGCATTGGTTCGGCCAGCGCCATGATGATGCTGGGCGCGATCCTGGCGATTCTGGTGCCGTACCTGTACTCCGAATTGCGAGGCAAACGCCATGAGTAATCAACTTGGCAAACCGGCGATCAGCTTCAGTCGCATCGCGATTTACGCCACGCTGTTGCTCGCCGCTGCGGTGTATCTGATCCCGCTGGTGGTGATGCTGCTGACCAGTTTCAAATCCCCGGAAGACATTCGCACCGGCAACCTGCTGAGCTGGCCAACCGTGATCGACGGCATCGGCTGGATCAAGGCCTGGGACACCGTCGGCGGCTACTTCTGGAACTCGGTGAAAATCACCGTGCCGGCGGTTTTGATTTCTACGTTTATTGGCGCGATGAACGGCTACGTGCTGTCGATGTGGCGCTTCCGTGGTTCGCAACTGTTCTTCGGCCTGTTGCTGTTCGGCTGCTTCCTGCCGTTCCAGACCGTGCTGCTGCCGGCCTCGTTCACCCTCGGCAAATTCGGCCTGGCCAACACCACCACGGGCCTGGTGCTGGTGCATGTGGTCTACGGCCTGGCGTTCACCACGCTGTTCTTCCGCAACTACTACGTGAGCATCCCGGATGCGCTGGTCAAGGCGGCACGCCTGGATGGCGCCGGCTTTTTCACGATTTTCTGGAAGATCCTGCTGCCGATGTCGATCCCGATCGTGATGGTCTGCCTGATCTGGCAGTTCACCCAGATCTGGAATGACTTCCTGTTCGGCGTGGTCTTCGCCAGTGGCGATGCCCAGCCAATTACCGTGGCCCTCAACAACCTGGTCAACACCAGCACCGGGGCCAAGGAATACAACGTTGATATGGCTGCCGCGATGATCGCCGGGCTGCCGACACTGCTGGTCTACATATTCGCTGGCAAGTATTTCCTGCGTGGGCTGACGTCCGGCGCGGTCAAGGGGTAGAACATGGCAACTCTCGAATTACGCAACGTCAACAAGACTTACGGTGCCGGTTTGCCGGACACCCTGAAAAACATCGAACTGAAAATCGATGACGGTGAGTTCCTGATTCTGGTCGGCCCGTCGGGCTGCGGTAAATCCACGCTGATGAACTGCATTGCCGGCCTGGAAAACATCAGCGGCGGCGCGATCCTGGTCGATGACGCCGACATCAGCGGCATGAGCCCCAAAGATCGCGACATCGCCATGGTGTTCCAGTCTTACGCGCTGTACCCGACCATGAGCGTGCGCGACAACATCGCGTTCGGCCTGAAAATTCGCAAAATGCCGGCCGCTGAAATCGACGAAGAAGTGGCTCGTGTGTCCAAGCTGCTGCAGATCGAACATTTGCTCAGCCGCAAGCCGGGCCAGCTCTCCGGTGGCCAGCAACAGCGTGTGGCGATGGGCCGTGCCCTGGCGCGGCGGCCGAAGATTTACCTGTTCGACGAACCGCTGTCCAACCTCGACGCCAAGCTGCGGGTCGAGATGCGCACTGAAATGAAACTGATGCACCAGCGCCTGAAAACCACCACGGTTTACGTGACCCACGACCAGATCGAAGCCATGACCCTGGGCGACAAAGTGGCGGTGATGAAGGACGGGATCATTCAGCAGTTCGGCACGCCGAAGGACATCTACAACAACCCGGCCAACCTGTTCGTGGCGAGCTTCATCGGTTCGCCGCCGATGAACTTCATCCCCCTGCGCTTGCAGCGCAAGGACGGTCGTCTGCTGGCGCTGCTCGACAGCGGTCAGGCGCGCTGCGAATTGCCGTTGGGCATGCAGGATGCCGGGCTTGAAGACCGTGAAGTGATCCTCGGCATGCGCCCTGAACAGATCGTGCTGGCGGGCAGTGAAGCCAATGGTTTGCCGACCATTCGCGCCGAAGTCCAGGTCACCGAACCGACCGGTCCCGACACGCTGGTGTTCGTCAATCTGAATGACACAAAAGTCTGCTGCCGTCTGGCGCCGGACGTAGCGCCGGCCGTGGGCGAGACCCTGACCCTGCAATTCGATCCAGCGAAAGTGTTGTTGTTTGATGCCAAGACCGGCGAGCGCCTGGGGGTGGCCGGTCTGCCAAAAGCCGAAGTTCACAGCGCCAACGTCACCCAATTCAAAGGCCGCTGAAGATCAAAAACTGTAGGAGCGAGCTTGTGGTGAGGGGATTTATCCCCGTTGGGGCGCGAAGCGGCCCTAAAAAATGGGACTGCTGCGCAGTCCAACGGGGATAAATCCCCTCACCACAAAGTCGGCTCCTACAAAGGTTAACCGATGTAACCGCGTTAAATAAAAACAGTTAATAACAATAAAACGAGGATGTAGGGATGAAGAAGAAGAACAACGCTCAGCTTATCTGCCAATTATCAGCTGTTGCGGTAATGATGATGGCCGGTAGCGCTCACGCGGCTGACGCGTTCAGTGCCGATTCCGAGTGGATGACCGGCGATTGGGGCGGCGAGCGGACCAGGCTCATCGAGCAAGGCATCGACATCAAGATGGACTACGTCGGTGAAGTGGGCGGCAACCTCCACGGCGGTTACAACGACGACAAAACTGCGCGTTACGCCGATCAGTTTGGCCTGGGCGTGGCGCTGGACCTGCAAAAGTTGTGGGGCTGGGACAACACCCAGGCGAAGATCCAGCTGACCAACCGTAACGGGCAGAACATCTCCAACGATCGCGTCGGCGATCCGCGTGCCGGCACCTTGAGCTCTTCGCAGGAAGTCTACGGCCGTGGCCACATGGTCCGTTTGACCCAACTGTGGATCAAGCACCAGTTTCTCGACGGCAAACTGGACGTCAAGGCCGGTTACTTCGGCGAAGGCGAAGACTTCAACACCTTCCCTTGCGAGTTCCAGAACCTGGCGTTCTGCGGTTCCCAAGTGGGTAACTGGGCGACCAACATCTGGTACAACTGGCCCGTCAGCCAGGCCGCGGTGCGCGTGAAGTACAACATCTCGCCCGAGTTCTATGCGCAGATCGGCGCGTACAACCAGAATCCGTCGCAGCTGGAGCACGGCAACGGTTTCAAGCTCAGCGGCAGTGGCACCAAGGGCACCGTGTTGCCGGTCGAACTGGTCTGGTTGCCTAACCCGAACAACCTGCCGGGCGAATACCGTGTCGGTTACTACAAGAGCACGGCCAAGGCCGATGACGTTCGCGAAGACGACAACGGTGATGACGCGGCCACCAGCGGCAACGCTTACCGCAGCCACAGCAGCAAGTCCGGCTACTGGTTCGTCGCGCAGCAACAACTGACCGACCACAACGGTGACAAGAGCCGCGGCCTGACCGTCTCGGCCAACGCCACATTCCACGACAAGGACACCAACGTCGTCGACAACTATCAGTCGCTGATGTTTGTGTACAAGGGCCCGTTCGATGCGCGTCCGAAAGATGACGTCGGCATCGGTTTCGCCCGTATCCATATCAACGATGACGTGAAGAAGAACGCTGAATTGGTCAACGCCGCCAATGGTGTTACTCAGTACGAAGATCCGTTGTTTTCGCCACTGCGGGACACTGAATACAACTACGAACTCAACTACGGCTTCCACGTCACCAACTGGCTGACCGTGCGTCCCAACCTGCAATACATCACGCACCCGGGCGGTGTGAATGAAGTGGATGACGCGCTGGTCGCCGGCCTGAAAATTCAGTCGGTGTTCTAACGCTGTTGCGATAAGCTCCTCTCTATGTGCGCATATTTGCGGACAGCCCAGGCTGTCCGCTTTTTTTTGGGGCTTACAAGGAAAGTTATGTCTGACGCAATTGTGGTGGGGGGATTTATCCCCGTTGGGCTGCGGAGCGGCCCCAAAAAAAGGGACTGCTGCGCAGTCCAACGGGGCGGTGCGACGTTTCGATAAATCCCCTCGCCACATTAGTTCGCTGAACACAAGAATATGAGTACACAGATGATTTTCAGGACCGTGGCACATGCATGAGCATCCGCTACAACGCTTCTTCAAATCCTTGCGCGAACGTCCGGTGTTTGCGTGGGAGCGCTATCAGATGCGCGATGTGCTGGTGATCGATCATCCGCTGTGTCAGGCGGTGTTCAGTCGGCAGGGTGCGCAATTGCTGCACTTCCAGCCCAAGGGCCAGAAGCCCTGGCTGTGGTGCGCGGCGAAGTGGCCGCACGTGGGGGCGATTCGCGGCGGGGTGCCGGTGTGTTGGCCGTGGTATGGCCGGCATCCGAGCGAAAACGCCTGGCCGTCCCATGGTTGGGCGCGTCTGCTCGACTGGAAACTGCTCGACAGCAGCCATGACGACGACGGCGTGCACCTGCACTGGCAATTGCAGCTGTGCGACTGGCAAGTGGACCTGCATGCCCAGCTTGGCGAACGCATGGATTTGCGCCTGAGCACCGAGCATCAGGACAGCCTGCCCTGCCAATTGAGTCAGGCGTTGCACGCGTATTGGCGTATTGGCGATGTCGGTGAGGTAGCGCTGTCTGGGCTCGACGGCGCGCAGGGATATGATCAATTGAATCGTCAGGTTTGCCAGCAGGAAGGCGAATTAAGGGTAGAGGGCGGCTGTCAGCGGGTGTTTCAGCATGACGGTGAACTGCAGCTCAAGGATCACGCCTGGCAGCGCGAATTGTGCATCGATACTGGCGATGATGGAGACACCGTGGTCTGGCATCCGGGCTCGCGGCCGTTGTTGGGGGTGAGCTGGAACGAGGTTTCGGAGTTTGTCTGTGTCGAAGCGGCGAGCGGCGGGACCGACAGCCTTAGCCTGGCGCCGGGGCAGAAGGCGCATTTGAGTTTGCAGGCGAGGGTTGGGGTGTAGCGGTAGATCAAAAGATCGCAGCCTCGCTTCGCTCGACAGCTCCTACAGGTCTGCGTAGGAGCTGTCGAGCGAAGCGAGGCTGCGATCTTTCAATTGAACTCATCCCCCACCGGATACCGGCTCGCATTCAGGCTCTCTTTGATCTTGCGCAAATGCGGCTGGAAATCCACGCCCCGACGCAAGGTCATGCCCGTTGCCAGCACATCCAGCACGGTCAGTTGAATAATGCGCGAGGTCATCGGCATATAGATGTCGGTGTCTTCCGGCAGCGGAATGTTCAGGCTCAAGGTACTGGCCTTGGCCAGCGGTGAACCCTCAGCCGTGAGACCCAGCACCGACGCGCCGTTTTCCCGGGCGATGCGCGCCACTTCCACCAGTTCGCGGGTGCGGCCGGTGTAGGAAATGATCACGAACAACTCGCCGGTGTGCGCCACCGAAGCAATCATCCGCTGCATCAGCACATCGGCATGGGCGGTGACGGCCAGGTTGAAGCGGAAGAACTTGTGCTGCGCATCCAGTGCCACCGGTGCCGAGGCGCCGAGGCCGAAGAAGTGGATCTGCCGGGCCTGGATCAACAGGTCGACGGCGCGGCTGATCAGGTTCGGGTCCAGCGCCTGCAAGGCACTGTCCAGGGACGCGATGGCACTGCCGAAAATCTTCTTCGTATACGCTTCGGGATTGTCATCAGCCTCGACCGCCCGGCTGACATACGCGGCGCCGCTGGCCAGGCTTTGGGCCAGTTGCAGCTTGAGTTCCGGGTAGCCACTGACGCCGAACGAACGGCAGAAACGGTTGACCGTCGGCTCGCTGACCTTGGAGGCCTGGGCGAGGGCGGCGATGCTGAACCGGGTGGCCTGCTGCGGGTTGAGCAGGATCACTTCGGCGACTTTGCGTTCTGCCTTGTTCAGGTCTTCAAGGCGATTCTGGATCTGTTCCAGTAAATTTCGCACGCGGTCCATATGATTTCCTTGGTTCGCCGACAAGAGTGCTCTGCGATGCAAATAAGGGTGTTGCTATGCAAATTGGGCCTTTGATCGGGCCCCAAGCGGTGGCCTATCCTACTGATGGCTCCAACCGACCACCACTCGGAATCCATATTTTGCGAAAATGTTGTGGTTATTACTACATTTTTGCTTGAGCGATGCCTTGAAAAAAGGTATTTGTAGCTTAACTTGATAAAAGAACAAACATCATGCCTTCGATTACGGTTGAACCGTGCACCTTTGCCTTGTTCGGCGCCCTCGGCGATCTGGCCTTGCGCAAGCTGTTTCCTGCCCTGTACCAGCTTGATGGCGCAGGCCTGCTGCACGAGGACACGCGGGTTATCGCGCTGGCCCGTGAGGCCGGCAGCGAGCAGGAGCATCTGGCGTTCATCACGTCCGAACTGCGCCGCTACGTTGGCTCCAAAGAGCTCGATGAAGCCGTGCTCGAGCGCTTTCTGGCGCGCCTGACGTATTTGCACGTCGATTTCCTCAAATCCGAAGACTATGTGGCCCTGGCCGAAATGGCCGGCAGCGCCCAACGGGTGATCGCCTACTTTGCTACGCCGGCCGCCGTCTACGGTGCGATCTGCGAGAATCTGGCCAAGGTCGGTTTGGCCGAAAATACCCGCGTGGTGCTGGAAAAACCGATCGGTTCCGACCTCGAATCCTCGCGCAAGGTCAACGACGCCGTGGCGCAGTTCTTCCCGGAGAACCGCACTTACCGTATCGACCACTATCTGGGCAAAGAGACCGTTCAAAACCTCATCGCCCTGCGTTTCGCCAACAGCCTGTTCGAAACCCAGTGGAACCAGAATTACATCTCCCACGTGGAAATCACCGTGGCGGAAAAGGTCGGGATCGAAGGCCGCTGGGGCTACTTCGACAAGGCCGGCCAACTGCGCGACATGATCCAGAATCACCTGTTGCAGCTGCTCTGCCTGATCGCCATGGACCCGCCGGCCGACCTCTCCGCCGACAGCATCCGCGACGAGAAAGTCAAAGTGCTCAAGGCGCTGGCGCCGATCAGCCCGGAAGGCCTGACCACGCAAGTGGTGCGCGGCCAGTACATCGCCGGTTACAGCGAAGGTAAACCGGTGCCGGGTTACCTCGAAGAACCGAATTCCAACACCCAGAGCGACACCGAAACCTTCGTCGCCCTGCGTGCCGACATCCGCAACTGGCGCTGGGCCGGCGTGCCGTTTTACCTGCGCACCGGTAAGCGCATGCCGCAGAAGCTGTCGCAGATCGTTATCCATTTCAAGGAACCGTCGCACTACATCTTCGCCCCTGAGCAGCGCCTGCAAATCAGCAACAAGCTGATTATCCGCCTGCAACCGGACGAAGGCATTTCCTTGCGTGTGATGACCAAAGAACAAGGCCTGGACAAGGGCATGCAGCTGCGCAGCGGTCCGTTGCAGCTGAATTTTTCCGACACCTGGCGTAGCGCACGGATTCCCGATGCCTACGAGCGGTTGTTGCTGGAAGTGATGCGCGGCAATCAGAACCTGTTTGTCCGTAAAGATGAAATCGAAGCCGCGTGGAAGTGGTGTGACCAGTTGATTGCCGGGTGGAAAAAGTCCGGTGATGCGCCCAAGCCGTATGCGGCCGGGTCCTGGGGGCCGATGAGCTCCATTGCACTGATCACGCGGGACGGGAGGTCGTGGTATGGCGATATCTAATGTGCAACTGCCGCAGGGCGTCAGCGCCCATGCGTTCAAAAGTCCGGTGTTGCTGGCTGAAGGCCTGGCGCTGAAGGTGGCGAAGCAACTGAGCGACGCGATTGATGCCTCGGGCACCGCGACCCTGGTGGTCTCGGGTGGCCGCAGCCCGGTGGCGTTTTTCCAGCACCTGGCCACGCAGACGCTGGACTGGTCCAAGGTCGTCGTGACCCTGGCCGACGAGCGTTGGGTGCCGGTGGAACACGCCGACAGCAATGCCGGCCTGCTCAAGCGTTACCTGTTGCAAGGCCCGGCGGCGAAGGCTCAGTTTCTGAGTCTGTACAGCGCCACCGCGAATCTGGAACTGGCGGCCGAGCAGGCTGATCGCTTGCTGGCGGAATTGCCACCGATCGACGTGCTGATCCTCGGCATGGGCGACGACGGCCACACCGCGTCGCTGTTTCCCAACAGCCCGAACCTGGCTGAAGCCCTGAAACCCGACGGCACCCGCCGTTGCTACCCGATGCTGGCGCCCACCGTGCCGCATCAGCGCCTGACCATGAGTCGCGCGTTGCTGGCTTCGGCCAGGTACACCGTTCTATCGATTTCCGGTCAGTCCAAGCTGACCACGTTGAGCGCGGCATTGGCCGGTGACGATGTCGCCGCCATGCCGATACGCGCATTTTTGCAACCCACGTTAGAGATTTACTGGTGCCCATGAGCCAAGGAACAGCCGCTATGACAACCCTATCCCCGACCGTTTCCATGGCGGACAAAGTTGCCCTGATCGACAGCCTCTGCGCCAAGGCGCGGATTCTGCCGGTGATCACCATCGCCCGCGAACAGGACGTGCTGCCCTTGGCCGACGCCCTCGCCGCCGGTGGCCTGACCGCGCTGGAAGTGACCCTGCGTTCGCAGTTCGGCCTCAAGGCGATTCAGATTCTGCGTGAGCAGCGTCCGGAACTGGTGACCGGTGCCGGCACCGTGCTCGATCGCCAGATGCTGGCCGCCGCTGAAGCGGCCGGTTCGCAATTTATCGTCACGCCGGGCATTACCCGTGACCTGCTCGAAGCCAGCGTCGACAGCCCGATCCCGCTGTTGCCCGGCATCAGCAACGCTTCGGGGATCATGGAAGGCTACGGCCTGGGTTACCGCCGCTTCAAGCTGTTCCCGGCGGAAGTCAGCGGCGGCGTCGCGGCGATCAAAGCGCTCGGCGGCCCGTTTGGCGAAGTGAAATTCTGCCCGACCGGCGGCGTCAGCCCGGCCAACATCAAGAGCTACATGGCGTTGAAAAACGTGATGTGCGTGGGCGGTAGCTGGATGCTTGACCCGGAGTGGATCAAGAACGGCGACTGGGCCCGCATTCAGGAATGCACCGCCGAGGCCCTGGCGCTGCTGGACTGATCGCTTTACCTGACACTTCGTTGTGTGTTCTACGGCTTTACGGTGCGCTTGGTCGGTGCACCGTTTTTTTTTGCCCCTGGAAAACCTGAAGCTGTGGCGAGGGAGCTTGCTCCCGCTGGACTGCGAAGCAGTCCCCTTCTTTTCAGATGGAGAGGGGGGCCACTTCGTGACCCAGCGGGAGCAAGCTCCCTCGCCACAGATCACTCGGTCTCTTTACCTGCTGGCATTAGCGGCAGGACATCATGCGATACATAGTTACCGCATCATCCCGGTCATCCAGCGTTAACCTCCGTTCATCTTTTGAAGAGAGAACGTCATGGACGACCACGCCTCAGTTGCACCTTCCCCCGCGGCTTACCTGCTGACGCCCGAACAGATCGCCGGCCCGTATTTTCGCAACCCGAAACTGATCAGGCGCAACATCAGCGAAGGCCTGGATGGCATCCCGCTGGTGCTGCGCCTGACGATTGTCGATGCGATGACCGGCGAGCCAGTCACCGGCGCCATCGTCGATATCTGGCATTGCAATGCCCGCGGTGCGTATTCGGGCTGGAGCAAGATCAATCCGGATACCGAAGTTGATGTCGACGCGATCGGCGCCATCCCGCGCACCGACGACGATACCTACCTGCGCGGCGGGCAGTTCACCGACCCGCACGGCATTGTGCGTTTCACCACGATCTATCCGGGTTTTTATGCCGGTCGGGCGTTGCACATTCACGTCGCGGTGCGCGTACCTGCCGGCAAGAACTATCTGGAGGAACGCCATGTCGCCTGGGTCGGCCAGCTGTACCTGCCCGAAGTGGCCTCGCGTTCAGTGCTCAACGCCAGGGAATACAGCGGTCGAACGGTCACGCCGCTGACCAACCAGCAGGATTTTTTCTATGAAACCATGGGCGGCGACGCCTCGACACTGACCGTTCACGCGCTCAGTCGTGACTCGAAAGAAGACGGTTTTTTCGGTCAGCTCACCATCGGCATCGACACGTTTGCGGCGTCATCGCAGATCAAGCCCGAGGACTTCGACAAGTACACCGTGTGACGTCAGCGCAGTGCGTTCAGTGCTTCGCTCAAGGCGTCCATGTCCGCTGCAGTGGTGGTCAGCCCCGGCGTAATGCGGATACACGGGCCACACGCCGCACCGCTGCGCATCACGGTAAACAGGTTGTAGTCCTCCAGCAGTCGCTCGACCATCGCTTGCTGATCGGCTTGCCGGGTGAAGCGCATCGAGGTGATGCCGCAATACAGACGCGGATCATCCGGAGTCAGAACTTCAATGCCCGGCAAATCCCGCACCGCACTGACCCAGCGGTTACGCAGGTAATTGAGCCGTGCACCCTTGGCAGCGGACCCGCCCATGGCCCGGTGTTCTTCGAACACCAACGGCAGTGTCAGCAGTGCCGGGATATTGGGTGTGCTGTAGGGCGTGCGGGCGCGAATGTCGGTGACCGGGTAATGCGCTTCGCCCATGTCCGGGTCGATGTCGGCCAGGCGTTCCGGCGCGATATACAGGAAGCCGAGGGTCAGCGGCGCACCGATCCATTTGTGCAGGTTGAAACCGGCGAACGCGACGCCGAGTTCAGCGAGATCGAACTCGATCTGGCCGAGGGCATGGGCGCCGTCGAAGATCACTTCGATCCCGTGTTCCGTGGCGGCGGCGACAATCGCCTGCACCGGCATCACCAGACCGGTGCGGTGAGTGACGTGGGTCAACGCCATCAACTTAAGCTTCGGGTAGCGCACGAAGGTGTCGCGATAAGTTGCCAGCAAGCTGTCGAAACTGGCCGGGTGGGCGTGTTCGATCTCGATCACTTCCACGCCGCGATGCCGGGCCAGCCAGCGCATGGCGCCTTTGACAGTGTCGTATTCCAGGTCGCAGATCAGTACCTGATCGCCAGGCTGCAAGCGGTTGTAATTGCGGATCAGCGATTGCAGGCCATCCGAGGCATTGCGGGTGAAAGCAACGCTGTCGGTGGGTACGCCCATCAGTTCGGCGAGTTGCGCGCGAACCTGTTCGTTTTCGCCCTGTTCGAAGCGCTGGCGCACATGCACCGAGTTGCTGCGGTTGATCAGTTCGATGTTGCGTTGATATTCCTCGACCACCGTGCGCGACATGCGCCCGAAATAGCCATTTTCCAGATTCAGCGGGCCGGGCTCGACGGCGTACCGGTCGGCAAAGGTCTGCCAGAATTTTTCATCACGGGCGCGCAGGGTGTTATCGGGCATGGGAACGACTCAATGGCGAGGGGCAGGTTTGCCATGTTTGGCGCGCAGCGGTTCAAGCAGCTCCGCCAAACCGTTGTGATCGATTTCCTGCATCAGCGCCAGCAGGCCGCCGAGTTCTCCGTGGGGGAAGCCTTCACGGGCGAACCAGTTCAGGTAAGGGCCGGGCAAGTCGGCGATGATGCGGCCCTTGTATTTGCCGAAGGGCATTTCGCGGGTAATCAGCAATTCGAGCTTTTCAGGGTTCATCAATCGGTCGTCTTGATTCATTCAGTCTGGAAAATACAGGCATTCTGCATGCAGGCCAAATGACAGATCATGCAAAAAACGCGGATACAGATTTTCACTGGAATGTTAAGTGCTTGAATTCTAAGTAATAAATTGTCAATTCAAAGCTGGCATGCAGGGTGCAATAGCTATTGCATCTTTCATCAACCCGTGAGGAATTGAAAATGACCGACATGAATAAAGAAGCGATCTCTGTACTCAACGACCTGATTGAAACCAGCAAAGACGGTCAGGAAGGGTTCAAGACTTGCGCTGAAGACATCAAACACCCAGAGCTGAAATCGCTGTTCATCCAGCGTTCCGCCGACTGCGCTGCCGCGGCTTCGGAACTGCAAACCGCCGTGCGTTCGATGGGTGGCGATCCGGAAACTTCCACCAGCGTCAGCGGTGACTTGCACCGTCGCTGGGTCGACGTGAAAGCGATGTTCACCGGCAAGGATGAAGAAGCCGTGCTGAACGAAGCCGAACGCGGTGAAGATCACGCACTGAAGGCGTACAAAGAAGCCATCGAGAAAATCAACAAGCACAACTTGGTGGGCATTCGTGACCTGGTTGAACGTCAGTACCACGGCGTACAACGCAATCACGATCAGGTGAAAGCCTTGCGTAATCAGGCTCGCGCACGCTCGTAAGCGTTCGTAACCTGTCAAAAACGCCAGCCAGTCTGGCGTTTTTTTGTGCCCGGGAATTAACCCTGAACTTACCCTTGTAGGCGCTGCCGAAGGCTGCGATCTTTTGACTGTTGCCGAAAGCAAGATCAAAGGATCGCAGCCTTCGGCAGCTCCTACACTCGTTATACCGAACCCTTTCTGAGACCCCTCCGTGCCCATCACCTTACAGGCGTTATTCGCGCCCGACCGCCGTGCCCTGCAGTTCGCGATCAAGACCCTGATCGGCGGCGGCCTGGCGCTGTGGCTGGCATTGCGTTGGGGCCTGGAGCAACCGGCGTGGGCGTTGATGACGGCGTTCATTGTTGCCCAGCCGTTGTCCGGGATGGTGGTGCAAAAAGGCCTGGCACGGCTTTTGGGTACGCTGGTCGGAACGATCATGTCGGTGGTGTTCATGGGCCTCTTCGCACAGACGCCGTGGCTGTTTCTGCTGGCATTGGCGTTGTGGCTGGGAATCTGTACGGCGAGTTCGACCCTGCTGCGCAGTGCCTGGTCCTATTCGTTTGTGCTGGCCGGCTACACCGTAGCGATCATTGCGCTGCCGGCCCTGTCCCATCCTTTGGCGGTATTCGATCAGGCGGTGGCTCGCTGCACGGAAATTTGCCTGGGCATTCTCTGCGCCACCGCCGCCAGTGCGCTGTTGTGGCCGATGCGGGTTGAACAGCAACTGAGTGACCAGGCACAGGCCGCGTGGCGCAGTGGGATAAATGCCGCGCGAGCGACCCTGGCCGGGGATGGCCAGGCGCGCAAAGGCTTGCTGGAAATCCTCGGCCGGATTGTTGCAGTGGATGCGCAGCGCGAGCATGCGTGGTTTGAAGGCGGGTTGGGCCGGCAACGTGCAAGGGCGATCAGCGGGCTGAGCCAGAAATTGTTGATGTTGCTGCGCATTGCCCGGTCGGTGCGGCGTCAGTGGAAGCAGTTGGCGCCGCAGGAGGCCGAGCAGCTTTCACCCTGGCTGAGCGAAGTGCAAGCCGCGCTCGACAGCCCCGATAATGCGACGCTGCAAGCCTTGCGCCCGCGCTTGCTCGACGCTTCCCACGACCCGCAGATCAGTTCGGCGCAGAGCTATTGCCTGGCTCGTTTCACCTTGCTGCTCGATACCGCGATGGCGGCGACCGCTGCGTTGGCGGCGGTGGAGGAGGGCAGGGAAACCGTCGATCCCCCACGCACCCTGACCCCGCACCGGGACCTGTCATTGGCGCTGGTCTTCGGTGCCCGCAGCGCGTTGGCGTTTTTGGTGGTGTCGTGCTTCTGGCTGGCGACCGCCTGGCCCGCTGCCTCCGGTGCATTGCTGCTGACGTGCGTGGTGTGCAGCCTGTTTGCCAGTCGCGAAAACGGCGCGCAGATCGGCATGAGCTTCATGCGCGGGATTTTCCTGGCGATCCCGGCGGCGTTTATCGTCGGGCAGATTCTGCTGCCGCAATGGAGCAGTTTTGCCTTGCTGTGCATGGGCATGGGCGTGCCGTTGTTTTTCGGCGCGCTGGGCATGGCCAAGCCGCAGATCGGTGCCACCGCCACGTCGTTCTGCCTGCATTTCATCGTGTTGATCTCGCCGCTGAACGCGATGAAGTTCGATGTCGCGAATTTCTTCAACAGCGCCCAGGCGATGGTGATCGGCGTGGGCGCGGCGGTGCTGGCGTTCAAGCTGTTGATCCTGCGTGATCCAGCCTGGCACAGCAGGCGTTTGCTGGTGGCGACGCTGCACGACCTGGTGCGCCTGACCCGACGCAATCTGCGCGGCGCCGAAAGCTGGTTCGGCGGGCGCATGGCCGACCGCTTGCTGCAACTGGCGCGGCATTACCCAGAGCTGCCGCAACCGGCACGCAGTCGCTGGGACGACGGTTTGCTCGGGCTCGACATCGGCGATGAACTGCTGCATCTGCGCTTGAGCCTGGCGGTGGCGCAGGCTCCGGCCAGCGCGCCGCAACGGCGTTATTTCGAGCAACTGGAAAACGTCCTTGAGCAAGGCCCGAGCGGACAGCGTGCCGACGCCCTCGAACAGCCCAGCGCAGACTTCTTGAAAACCTTGTACGCGTTGCCATCCAGCGATGCGGTGAAACTGGCCCAGGGCGCGGTGCTGCAATTGCAAAACAGCTGGCGCGCCTGGTGCCATCAACAGGAGCAACGCCATGGGCTTGCGTGAATGGTCGGTGGGCGGCGTGCTGCTCAGTCCGTTTCTGATTTATGTGCTGCTGGCGCTGCTGGTCACCGGGGCGCTGCGCATGCTCTTGCGCCTGACGCCGGTGGGCCGCTGGATCTGGCACGAAGCGCTATTCGACTGCGCCTTGTATGTGTGTGTTTTGACCTTGATCACCCTCGTCCTCGGACGTTTTTAACTCAGACTTTTATAAGGAAGTGAACATGCGTACCTCCGTACGTGTCGCGATAACCCTGTGCCTGGTGGTGGTGGCGATTTTTGCCGGTTTTCATCTGTGGCAGTACTACATGCTCACGCCCTGGACGCGGGATGCGCGGATTCGCGCCGACGTGGTGGTAATCGCCCCGGATGTGTCGGGCTGGGTGCGCGAACTGAAGGCGTTCGACAACCAGCCGGTGAAGGCCGGGGATCTGTTGTTGAGCATTGATCGCGACCGTTTTGAAGCGGCGCTGGAGAAGGCACAGGCGGTGGTGCAAACCCGCCAGCAGCAACTCAATCTGCGTGAGCGCGAAGCCAGTCGTCGCGCGGCCCTCGGCCCGCAGGCAATCAGTGCAGAGCTGCGCGAAAACGCACAAATCAACGCCGGCATCGCCCGTGGCGAACTGCGTGAAGCCCAGGCCGAAGCCAAGGTCGCCGAGCTCAACCTCGCCCGCAGCCAGGTGCATGCGCCACGCAACGGCCACATCACCAACCTGCAACTGGCCCAGGGCAATTACGTCAATGCCGGGCAAGCGGTGATGGCGTTGATTGATGATTCGACGTTTTATGTGCAGGCGTATTTCGAGGAAACCAAACTGCCGCGGATTCGCGTTGGCGATCCGGTGAAAATCTGGTTGATGAGCGCGGGCGAGGCGTTGCACGGGCACGTCGAAAGCGTCAGTCGCGGGATTACCGATCGCAACACCACGCCGGATGGGCAGCTACTGGCGGAAGTGGAGCCGACGTTCAACTGGGTGCGGCTGGCGCAACGGATTCCGGTGCGGATCAAACTGGACAACCTGCCCGAAGGGATCAATCTGAGTTCGGGAATGACGGCGAGTGTGCAGGTGCAGGAGTCGCCATAAGATCAAAAGATCGCAGCCTTCGGCAGCTCCTACGGGGTTTTGTGTACACCTGTAGGAGCTGCCGAAGGCTGCGATCTTTTAACGGCCATCAGCCGATGCTGATCGCCGGCAAAGTCGGCAACGTCACGGTCTGCTGTTTGCGCGGTGCCAGGATCTCCGCCTCGCCATCCACCACCAATTCATCGCGCTGGTTGAACACGCGTGTGGCAATGCGCACACGAAACTTCGGTAGCTTCTCAAGAATCTCCAGACGCACCGTCAAGGTGTCGCCAATCTTCACCGGCTTCTGAAAGCTCATCTGCTGACCGATATAAATAGTCCCCGGCCCAGGCAACTCACAAGCGACGGCGGCGCTGATCAGCGCGCCACTGAACATGCCGTGTGCGATGCGTTCCTTGAACATGGTGGCGGCGGCGAATTCGGCGTCCAGGTGCACCGGGTTGTGATCGCCGGACATCGCGGCGAACAATTGAATGTCGCGCTCTTCAACGGTCTTGCTGTAGCTGGCAGTCTGGCCGATTTCAAGGGCTTCGTAAGGGGTGTTGGTAACCTGGGTCATCGGTTTCAATTCCTGTGACAAATCAAAAAAACCACAAAAAACTATTCGGATCGGGGTGGACGGCGGTGGCTGAGGGCTTGTGCGATCCAGCTCAGCACATCGGCCGTCACTTCATCGCGATTGCTCTCGTTGAACAGTTCGTGCCGCGCCTGCGGATAGACGTTCAGTTGCAGGCTCTGGCTGCCAGCGGCACGTAGCGCGTCAGCCAGATCTTTGAGACGCTTGCCTTCACTCACCGGATCACATTCGCCGCCAATCACCAGCAGCGGCAGGCCCGGATCAATCTGAGCGAGATTGGACGCTTTGCTGATTTGCTGCAAGCCGCCGAGCAAATCGATCCACAGTTGATTGGTGCAGCGAAAGCCGCAGAGCGGGTCGTTGGCGTACAGATCGACCTCGTTCGGATCACGACTGAGCCAGTCGAATTGTGTCCGGGCCGGTTTGAATTTCTTGTTGAACGAGCCGAACGACAGCCATTCGATCAGTGCGCTGCGACCCTTCGGCCCCTGGCGCAATCCTTCGAGGCGGGCGATCTGCCGTGCGGCGCGATAAAGCGCCATGGGCTGGAAGTTCGAACCGCTGAGCACGGCGCCGTGCAGGCTGGCGCTGTGATGCAGTAAATAGGCCTGGGCGATGTAGCTGCCCATGCTGTGGCCGAGCAGCACAATCGGCAGGCCGGGATGTTGCTGGCCAATGTGCTGATTGAGGCTGGCCAGGTCGCCGACCACCTTGCACCAGCCATCGTCATCGGCGAAATGACCGAGTGTGCCGTTTTCGGCAGTTCTGCCATGCCCACGCAGGTCCGGCGCGTACACACCGTAGCCTTGATCGCAGAGCTTTTGCGCCAGGCGCGCGTAGCGACCGCTGTGTTCGGCCATGCCGTGGGCCAGCAGAATCACGGCTTTCAACGGCGGGGCCGGCAACCACTGATTGACGAAGAGGCGACTGCGGTCACTCGCGGTCAGCCAGAAGGTGTCGTGGATCATGGCGATTCCTTTTGCGGGCATGGGCACGGGCTCGGTCCATTGTATAGCGCATCCCGGCACTGGCGTCTGATCAGGCCGCACCACGGCACCAAGATTCACACGGTCTATGACACCCTTTGGCATATTTGCCTGATTCGCCATAGCTGCTAGTGTCCGTGAAGCTCCGCTTTTTCGTTGCTTGTTTTGAAGGCGAACAGAAAAGCGGCCCGGATAGGCTCAGGTAAAGAGGACAAGAACAATGCAACCTGATTTCTGGAATGACAAGCGCCCGGCCGGCGTGCCCCTGGACATTGATCAAGGGGCCTACAAGTCGGTGATCGAGGTGTTCGAGCGTTCCTGCAAAAAATTCGCTGACCGCCCGGCCTTCAGCAACATGGGCGTCACCCTGACCTACGCCGAACTGGAACGCTACAGCGCCGCGTTCGCCGGTTACCTGCAAGCTCACACCGACCTCGCGCCCGGGGATCGCATCGCGGTGCAGATGCCCAACGTCCTGCATTACCCGATTGCCGTGTTCGGTGCGTTGCGCGCCGGGCTGATCGTGGTCAACACCAACCCGCTGTACACCGCGCGGGAGATGCGTCATCAGTTCAAGGATTCCGGTGCCCGGGCGCTGGTGTACCTGAACATGTTCGGGCAAAAGGTCCAGGAAGTGCTGCCCGATACCGACATCCAGTACCTGATCGAGGCGAAGATGGGCGACATGATGCCCGCCGCCAAAGGCTGGCTGGTCAACACGCTGGTGAGCAAAGTGAAGAAAATGGTCCCGGCCTATGCCTTGCCGCAGGCCATTTCCTTCAAGAGCGCGTTGCGCATGGGCCGGGGCCTGGGCATCAAGCCGCTGAACGCCGGCCTCAATGATATCGCGGTGCTGCAATACACCGGCGGCACCACCGGCCTGGCCAAGGGCGCGATGCTGACCCACGGCAATCTGGTGGCGAACATGCAGCAGGCGCGGGCGTGTCTCGGACAGTTTGGCAGCGATGGGCAGCCGTTGCTGCGCGAAGGTCAGGAAGTGATGATCGCGCCGCTGCCGCTGTACCACATCTATGCGTTCACGGCGAATTGCATGTGCATGATGGTGACTGGCAACCACAACGTGTTGATCACCAATCCACGGGACATCAAGGGCTTCATCAAGGAGCTGAAGAACTGGCGGTTCTCGGCGTTGCTGGGACTCAACACACTGTTTGTCGCGCTGATGGACCATCCGGATTTCAAGACCCTGGATTTCTCCAGCCTCAAGCTCACCAACTCCGGCGGCACCGCCCTGGTCAAGGCCACCGCCGAGCGCTGGGAACAACTCACCGGCTGTCGCATTACCGAAGGTTACGGCCTGACTGAAACCTCACCGGTGGCGTGTACCAATCCGTACGGCGACAAGTCGCGGATTGGCACCGTCGGCCTGCCGGTGCCGGGCACCACGCTCAAAGTCATCAACGATGAAGGTGTCGAGCAGCCGCTTGGCGAGCGGGGCGAGTTGTGCATCAAAGGCCCGCAGATCATGAAGGGCTACTGGCAGAAGCCCGAAGCCACCGCTGAAGTGCTGGATGTCGAAGGCTGGTTCAAGTCCGGCGACATCGCTGTGATCGATCCGGACGGTTTCGTGCGCATCGTTGATCGCAAGAAGGACATGATCATCGTCTCGGGCTTTAACGTGTACCCGAACGAGATCGAAGACGTGGTAATGGCCCACCCGAAAGTCGCCAACTGCGCGGTGATCGGTGTGCCAGACGAGCGTTCGGGCGAGGCGGTGAAATTGTTTGTGGTGGCACGTGAATCGGGGGTGAGCCTTGAAGAACTGAAGGCTTACTGCAAGGAAAACTTCACGGCTTATAAAGTGCCCAAGCACATCGTGTTGCGGGAGTCGTTGCCGATGACGCCGGTGGGCAAGATTCTGCGGCGGGAATTGCGCGATATTGCCTGATCGGTGGTGCAGTCGATAAAAGATCGCAGCCTTCGGCAGCTCCTACAGGGGATCGCATTCCTGCGTAGGAGCTGCCGAAGGCTGCGATCCTTTGATTTTCAGCCCATTTTCATAGGCTTTCAGCGACATATAGGTTTTTTGCTCTAAAACTGACTATTGAATATTCTTGAGTCACCAATGTGACTGTAGAGGCCGCTTTTGGCTCTGGTCGACCCTCGGCAAAGCTGCTACTCTCGGCGCGCTTTGGGACCTCTCGGCCTGCTGTAACTGCCAGACTCACCCATAATCAAACACCAATAATAACCGCATCAAAATGCGGTATTTGAATTCGCGTTGCTGAGGAGTGGGCTTCCATGATCGAAGACTTCTGGAAGGATAAGTACCCTGCCGGGATTGCTGCCGACATCAATCCGGACGAGTATCCGAATATTCAGGCAGTGTTGAAGCAGTCCTGCCAACGCTTCGCCGACAAGCCGGCATTCAGCAACCTGGGCAAGACAATCACCTACGGTGAACTGTACGAATTGTCCGGGGCCTTTGCCGCTTACCTGCAACAGCATACCGACTTGCAGCCGGGCGATCGAATCGCCGTGCAACTGCCCAACGTTCTGCAGTACCCGGTCGCGGTATTCGGTGCCATCCGCGCCGGGCTGATCGTGGTCAACACCAACCCGCTGTACACCGCGCGGGAAATGGAACACCAGTTCAACGACTCTGGCGCCAAAGCGCTGGTCTGCCTGGCAAACATGGCGCACCTGGCCGAGGCCGTCGTGCCGAAAACCGGGGTCAAGCACGTCATCGTCACCGAAGTGGCCGACCTGCTGCCGCCGCTCAAGCGTCTGCTGATCAACAGTGTCATCAAATACGTGAAGAAAATGGTCCCGGCGTATCACTTGCCGAAAGCCATCAAATTCAACGACGTGCTGAGCAAGGGTCATGGCCAGCCAGTAGCTGAGGCCAATCCGGCCAGCAGCGACGTCGCCGTGCTGCAATACACCGGCGGCACCACCGGTGTGGCCAAGGGGGCGATGCTGACCCATCGCAACCTCGTGGCGAACATGCTGCAGTGCAAGGCGCTGATGGGTTCCAACCTGCATGAGGGCTGCGAGATCCTGATCACGCCGCTGCCGCTGTACCACATCTATGCGTTCACCTTTCATTGCATGGCGATGATGCTGATCGGCAACCACAACATCCTGATCAGCAACCCGCGCGATTTGACGGCGATGGTCAAGGAACTGTCGAAGTGGAAGTTCAGCGGTTTCGTCGGCCTGAACACGCTGTTCGTTGCCCTGTGCAACAACGAAGGCTTCCGCAAGCTGGATTTCTCGGCCCTGAAAGTCACTCTCTCCGGCGGCATGGCCCTGCAACTGGCCGCGGCCGAGCGCTGGAAAGCGGTCACCGGTTGCGCGATCTGCGAAGGTTACGGCATGACCGAAACCAGCCCGGTGGCAACGGTGAACCCGATCCAGAACATCCAGCTCGGCACCATCGGTATTCCGGTGCCTTCGACCCTGTGCAAAATCATCAACGATGCCGGCGTCGAGCAGCCGTTGGGCGAAATCGGCGAGCTGTGTGTGAAAGGTCCGCAGGTCATGAAGGGCTACTGGCAGCGTCAGGACGCCACCGATGAAATGCTCGACAGCGAAGGCTGGCTGAAAACCGGTGACATCGCGGTGATTCAGCCGGATGGCTACATGCGCATCGTCGATCGCAAGAAAGACATGATCCTGGTGTCCGGTTTCAACGTGTACCCGAATGAACTCGAAGATGTCCTGGCGACCTTGCCGGGCGTGCTGCAATGCGCGGCCATTGGCGTGCCGGACGAGAAATCGGGCGAGGCGATCAAGATCTTTATCGTCGCCAAACCGGGTGTGACCCTGACCAAAGAGCAAGTGATGGAGCACATGCGTGCCAACGTTACCGGCTACAAGGTGCCGCGTTCTGTGGAGTTCCGCGATGCGCTGCCGACGACCAACGTCGGCAAGATCCTGCGCCGGGAATTGCGTGATGAAGAGCTGAAGAAGCTCAACGCGAAGAAAGTAAGCGCGTAACCCAACAAAAAGCCCCGCAGATGCGGGGCTTTTTGTTGAAGATCAAAAGATCGCAGCCTGCGGCAGCTCCTACCGGGGAAACATATCCCAATGTAGGAGCTGCCGCAGGCTGCGATCTTTGCGCTTATAGGCGGAACTGCGCGAAATTGACGTTGGTGCCCGCCGGGCGCATGTCCTGCAAGTACGAATCCTTGTCCGCGCTCAATTCAAGGCTCAGCGCCGCTTTGCGCTTGCCTTCGTTGCGCACCACCAGCCCCTCGAGTTTCTCGCGCAGGAACACCGTCGGCACTTTCAGGTGCAGCAGTTCGTCGGTGTCCGGCGTGTGCATCAGCAGGTGAATCCATTCGTACTGACCAATGGCCAGGCGAGCCACCGGGAGATCGAACCACCAGATGTTGCGGTTGCGGTTCAATTCACTGAAATGGCAGTTGTTGACGCCAAGCACAGCACCGCCGAGTTCCTGGTTTCTGCGGGCAATGGCCTGCTTTTTATCGAGTTTCATAACGTTCCTACGGGATTGGATCTTCAGCGCCAAGGCCTGAATACGTTGCGCATTCTCGGGGGTTGCTCGGCAAACATAAAGCCCAACGTGCACTGAACGATGAAATGTCGCCGTGAAAATAAATGAAACTCCGTCCAAACGCCTCCGGTCAATCTTTGTGTAACGACTTTTCTCGTTCAATTGTTCACAGGAGAAACACCATGAGCAGCACTGGCGATAAAGTAAAAGGTATGGCTAACGAAGCAGTCGGCAACGTCAAGCAAGGCGTCGGCAAAGCCACCGGCAACGATAAAGTCCGCGCCGAAGGCGTGGTGCAGGAAAAGAAAGGCGAAGCTCAACAAGCAGTGGGCAAAGCCAAAGACGCCGTCAAGAAAGGCGTCGACAAGGCTTGATTCAGGCTTTGATGCGAATCAGGAACGGCCATCCACGGATGGCCGTTTTTGTGTCAGCCTGAACTCGCGCCCGAAAATTGTTTCAAAGTCGCCAAACAGGCTATTTTGATGTAGAAAACGGCCCCTGAGTCGCCACGACTTCAACCGATTTGCGGCGAAAGGAGACGCTCATGATTTTCCCTGACATGAAAGGCTTGCCCATCCACCGAGTGATGGTGCGCACAGTCACCGAGTTCGTCGACGACGAGATGTCGACTTACGCCTCGGCGCTGGCCTATCAAATGCTGTTTTCGCTGTTCCCGTTCATTCTGTTTCTGATCGCCCTGATCGGTTTCCTGCACCTGCCGGACTTCTTCTCCTGGCTGCGCCTGCAATCGGAACTGGTCTTGCCACCCCAGGCGCTGGAGCAAGTCAATCCAGTCATTGATCAGCTGCAGCAATCCAAGGGTGGCTTGCTGTCGATCGGTATCGTGATTGCGCTGTATACGGCCTCGGCCGGCGTGCGATTGATGATGAGCGCGATGAACGCTGCGTACGACGTGGTCGAGGGCCGGCCACTGTGGAAGCGCTTCCCGTTGTCGATTTTCTACACCATCGGTATTGCCGGCATGTTGCTGATCGCCGCCGCGCTGATGGTGCTCGGGCCGCAAGTGATGGGCTGGATCGCCTCGCAGGTCGGCCTCGAAGATTTCATTGTCACCGTCTGGACCATCGCCCGCTGGCCGGTGATCGTGGTGCTGATGATGATCGCCGTGGCGCTGATCTATTACGTCATGCCTGACGTCAAACAAGAGTTTCGCTTCATCACGCCCGGCTCGGTGCTGGCGGTGGCGGTGTGGATCGTCGCGTCCCTGGGCTTTGCGTTTTATGTGAAGACCTTCGCCGACTACAACGCCATGTATGGCAGTATCGGCGCGATCATCGTGCTGTTGCTGTACTTCTATATTTCTGCGGCGGTGCTGTTGCTCGGCGCGGAGATGAATGCGGTGATCGAACACATGTCGACCGAAGGCAAGGACCCTGGTGAAAAGGTCCCCGGCGAGCTCGACGTTGAACCTAAACAACACGTTTCGGGACTGGGTCGGGATCACTCGATCAAGCCGAACGCTGACGAAGTCATCAAATGATCCGTGAAATCCTCAAAATGGGCGATGAGCGCCTGCTGCGTATTGCCCCGCCAGTGCCCGCCGAGATGTTCGACAGCCCCGAGTTGTGGCAACTGATCGACGACATGTTCCAGACCATGGAAAGCGTCGGCGGGGTCGGCCTGGCCGCGCCGCAGATCGGCGTCGACCTGCAACTGGTGATCTTCGGTTTCGAGCACAGCGAGCGCTACCCGGATGCCGAAGCGGTGCCGCAGACCATTCTGATCAATCCGCTGATTACGCCGTTGAGCCCGGTGATGGAAGAGGGTTTCGAAGGATGCCTGTCGGTGCCCGGCCTGCGGGGCGCGGTGGAGCGTTACCAGCAGATTCGCTACGAGGGTTTCGATCCCAAGGGCGAGCCGATCGTGCGCGTTGCCGAGGGCTTTCATGCGCGGGTGGTGCAGCATGAATGCGATCACCTGATCGGCCGGTTATACCCCTCACGGATTACCGACTTCAGCAAATTCGGGTTTACCGAAGTGATGTTCCCCGACCTCGACCCCAACGCTGACGATTAACGCAGGTATCACCACTAAACATTGTGGGAGCGAGCTTGCTCGCGATGAGGCCATGTCAGCCAATACTGTTGGTGACTGATATATCGCAATCGCGAGCAAGCTCGCTCCCACATGGGATCTGCGTAGCCCTACCTGACTGGCTCCAGCCCCATGGCAATCATCGGTTTGCTGCGCGCGTAACGGCTCAGGCGTTCGACCATCGCGTAAGGCATTGGCGGATCGAACGTGAATCCGCGGCGCTCATAAAATTCTCGCAAGTCCGGATGGCAAAACAGCCACACCGGTTGTTCAAGATCTTCTACCGCTGCGGCAATCAACGCCGCAGCGATCCCCTGTTCGCGACAGGCCGGATCGACAAACAGACCGGTCAACCAATGTCCGCCCGACACTGGGCGCAAGCACAAGGCGCCAATGATTTCCTCACGCCGGGCCACCCACAGCTGAGCGTCGCGGACCGCTTTCATCGGCGATTGGTGAGCGCGATAAAACTTGTTCATCAACGGCCATAATGGCTCGGCGAGCAGGGTGTACTGGGTGTCGGGCATAAGCGGAGTCTGTGTGTGCGCAAAGCGGACGATTATAAAAGAACGCGCGGCCGGGGATAGGTGTATACCTGATCTCACATCCCGTATGAGTGGAGTACGTATCATGGCCAAAGGCATGGATTCAAAGAAAGCGGCAAAGAAGAAACCGGCAAAAACCGCCGATGAAAAGCGCGCAGACAAGAAGGCCAAGAAGGTGGATGTGTTCGGCCATTAAGGTCTAAAAACACCCCGGTAGGAGCAGCCTGCGGCAGCTCCTACGGGGGGCAGCGATCAAATACTCTGCAAGCCATCGACAGCCCGAATCATCCATTTCACTGACTGCAAACCCCTTCCCCCTGTGGGAGCGAGCCTGCTCGCGAGGGTCTCAAGACCTGCACCCACACCACGTTTCACACTGCCCTCGACAGTGTTGCAGCCATCTGTTTTTCAGCTGAACCGATTTTGTCCTTAATACTGGCCGACTAGTGGCCTTGCAAGCCTATTCCGGCTGTCTATGCTCACTCGTGACAACGATGACGGTCGCCATCTGATGACCGCCGTCTACGGCCCAAGAGTGCGCAACCAAGGCACCGACGCTGGCCAGCAGGGAGCTTTTCGGTTCAGGGAGTGACTTATGAAAACATCAGGGCTGGCCCGGTCCCGGGCTATCAAGAGACGGATGTCTTGATCCGAGCGTCGTCACACGGACTCTCCGATTCAACATCATTGATCACCTGAAAAATCCTTCCTGTGGAGGGATGCGTGTGCCTGTTCCATGGAACGTTGTGGTGGATACGTTGAAAGACCGAAGAACTTTCATCAATCAAAAAAACGCGCTTAGGGTGATACGACCATGTTTAACCTTCATCACAAGGCTGACCTGCTGGAAATCCAACGCTTCAGCTGTGCGCTGAGCGAGGCCAACGCCAAGCTCGCCGCCGTCAGCCGTTCGATGGCAATGATTGAATTCACGCCTGACGGCATCGTACTCGACGCCAACGACAACTTTTGCGCCACCCTGGGTTACAGCGTTGATGAAGTACGCGGCAAACATCATCGGATCTTTTGTGAAGAGGCGTTTTATCGCAGCGAAGATTACGCCAGATTGTGGCGTGATCTGGCCCGGGGCGAACCGGTCAGCGGAACCTTCCTGCGCCTGAACAAGAGTGGCAAGGAGATCTGGCTCGAAGCCAGTTACATGCCGGTCTTCGGCCCCGACCGACACGTCAGCAGTGTGATCAAAGTTGCCACCGACATCACTGACAGGGTCAACAAAGAGCACGAAAACGAAAGCATGCTCGCGGCCATCGGCCGCTCCATGGCGGTCATCGAGTTCACCCCCGCAGGCAACGTCATCACCGCCAATGAAAACTTTCTGACGACGACTCACTACTCGCTTAACGAAGTCGTCGGCCAGCATCACAGTCTGTTTTGTCATCGCGCCGATGCCGAATCTCACACGTACAAGGCATTCTGGGCGTCACTCAATCGCGGCGAGTACCACTCGCACCGTTTCGAACGCAAAGACAAACAGGGCCGGACGATTTTCCTCGAAGCGTCCTACAACCCGCTGTTCGACGCCAAGGGCCGGTTGTACAAAGTGGTGAAGTTCGCCAGCGACATCACCCAGCAAGTGACGACCCTGCAAACCGCCGCCGAATCGGCCCACAGCACCTCGGTGCAGAATGACGCGTGCGCGCAGAAGGGCTCCCAGGTGGTGCAGCAAACCGTACAGATTATTCAGGACATTTCCAAAGATCTGAACGAAGCGGCGTTGAGTATCGACGCGGTCAGCAAACAGTCCGACATCATCGGCACCATCGTCCAGACCATTCGCGGTATCGCCGATCAAACCAACTTGCTGGCGCTCAATGCGGCGATTGAAGCGGCGCGGGCCGGTGAGCACGGACGAGGTTTTGCGGTGGTCGCCGATGAAGTGCGCAGCCTTGCCGCACGCACCAGTCAAGCGACGCTGGAGATTGTCGAGGTGGTGCGCAAGAACCACGACTTGTCGCTGAGTGCGGTGTCGAGCATGCAGTCGAGTCTGAGCCGGACGGGATTGGGCGTGGAGCTGGCGAATGAGGCGGGGGAGGTGATTCTGGAAATCCAGCAGGGCTCGCGGCATGTGGTGGATGCGATCAGTCAGTTCAATTCAACGCTGCAATTGAACTGAAACACCGATTTGCAGGAGCCAGCTTGCTGGCGAAGGGCTTCGGAACGACACGTTTACTCAGGTAATACACGTATTCGTTCACGACCATCGCGAGCAAGCTCGCTGCTACATAAATAACCGCGTTGTTACAGCGCCGCGAGTAACTTGTCGGCCACCTGACTGCTGCCATGTTCGCCGTTACCGGAGTTCTTCTCGGCTTCAGCCAGTTTGATCTTGTCCTGCATGCGCTCGGCAATTTCCTTGGCGACCGCCTGTTGTTGCTCCGGCGGCATTTGCGCCACTTCTTCCTTGGTCAGACCCATCTCTTCCAGAATGGCGTCCTGAATGCGCTCCTCTGGCGTTTTGCTCATGTACTCCTTGAAGGCGTCGGTGGCCGTGCCGCCCTTGAACTTGCCCTGAACATCGGCCGGAAGCGGGGCGTAAGTCAGTTGCAGTCCCACCCGCGTTTTCGCGAACGCTTCATCAACGTTGTCGCTGATTTTGTTCGCCTCGCTGACTTGCTGCGTGGCGTTCTGGGTGGCGGACTTTTGCACCTGCGCGGTTTGCGCCTGCACATTGCTTTGCAGTGTTTGCAGCATCGCCCCCTGCAGTCCGGCAGCGGCTTCGGCGGTCGGATCTTCGCCGGGCTTCTTCGGGATCGGGGTCATTAACGTCTGTTTGTTAGCACTGACCAACATGATGAGTAGACCTTGTGGGTTTTTGTGGTGCAGTGCGTTGAGCAAATAGTGTGCCTGTCTGTGAAATTCCTTGTTAGTCAACGGGTTGCGATTTCTGCGCGCCGTTTCACGAATTGTTCGCGGTTAACCTTTGCCGCCCTCCGGCAGAGGTCGACCGCTGCGTTACGGCAAACCGTTGCATCCGTGTTTGAGGAACCCGGGGCGCTGCGCCAGACGCTGGAAATATTCGTCGATGGCGGGGAAGTCCGGCCGATCCATCGGCGTCATCAGCCAGCGGTTGATCGACAACCCGATGACGATATCCGCCAGCGAGAACCGTGGCCCGGCAACATAGGCTTTGGTCGTCGCCAATTGGTGTTCGAGAATGCTCATTTTCTGATTCCAGCCGCGCAGGCCGGTGGCAATCAGGTGCGGGTCCTGGTACTCGGGGTCCTTGCGCACCAGCGCCGTGAACGCGTAACTCCAGGCCCGATTGAGTTCGGTAGCCTGCCAATCCATCCACTGCTCCACCCGGGCACGCGCTGCCGGCTCGTGCGGCAGCAGGTCATGATGGGGATGTTTACCGGCCAGGTAGCGGCAGATGGTATTGGACTCCCACAGCACGCCGGCTTCATCGATGATCACCGGCACTTGAGCGTTGGGGTTGAGCCTGAGGAATTCCGGGCTGTGAGTCGACGCGTAGCCGCTGCCCCAGTCTTCCCGTTCGTAGGAAATGCCCAGCTCGTCGCAGGTCCACAGGACCTTTCTGACGTTGATAGAGGACGCTTTACCCAAAATTTTCAGTGCATGTTCCATTGAGCTACTCCTTCAGCGATTAGACACTTCAGGAATTTAACAGCGTGTCGGCCACTGTGCGACTCAAGCGGGGTCGGGTAGTGCCGAAGTCGAGACGCATTATCTAGGTTAGTTGAAACCCGTGGCGTCGGCGATGCGCAGCTTGATGGTGCGGGTGCGTGCGGAGATTTCTTGTGGGAGCGAGCCTGCTCGCGAAGGCGGTGTGTCAATCAGCCCGATGTTGCCTGGTACACAGCTTCGCGAGCAGGCTCGCTCCCACAGGGGTTAAGTACTTTCCCGTACCTTGAGTTCAAACCCCATGTCCAGCACCGGTCTGGCCACACTATTGCCCGCCATCAAGGTCAGCATCTGCTCCGCCGCACATCGGCCGATGGCTTCGCGCGGGGTACTGATGCTACTCAGGCGCGGAACCATGTGGGCCGAGGCCGGCAGGTCGTTGAAACCGAGAATCGCCACTTGCTCGGGGATTTTGATCCCGCAGCGCAGCGCTTCCAATAGCGCGCCCTGCGCCAGGTCGTCGTTGCCGAAAAAGATCGCATCGACATCGGGATGACTGGCAATCAGTTGCAGGAACAGCTCGCCGCCCAGCCCGACCGAGGACGCGCGTGGTGTCAGCACTTCCAGGTCCGGGTCATAACGACCGGCTTTTTGCAGGGCTTTGCGGAAACCTTCGCCGCGCAGCAGCGTGCGCTGGTCCAGTTGCGCGCCGATGTAAGCCAGGCGCTTGCGGCCGCGGGACAACAAATGCTCGGCCGCCGTTTCGCCGGCCGCCAGTTGCGAAAAACCCACGCAATTAACGCCCGCGGCACTGTCGAGTTCCATCATGTAGACGCAGGGAATGTTGCTCGCCTCGACCATTCGCCGCGAACTTTCAGTGCGATCAAACCCGGTCAGCAGCAGACCGCGTGGTTGATAGGCCATGTAGTTGCGCAGCAGGTTTTCTTCTTCATCGCGCGAGTAATGGAAGTTGCCGATCAGCACTTCGAAGCCCTTGGGGCGCAAAACCTGATGAATGGCTTCCAGCGTTTCGATAAACAGCAAGTTGGACAGTGACGGCACCAAAACCACCACGGAATGGCTCTGGGCCGAGGCCAAGGCGCGAGCGGCGGGGTTGACCACGTAATTGAGTTCAAGCGCCGCTTTCTGGACTTTTTCCACCAGTTCGGTGGCCACGGTGCTCACGCCACGCAAGGCGCGGGAGGCGGTAATCGGGCTGACGCCGGCCATTCGCGCCACTTCGTTAAGGGTCGGACGGCCAGTGGTTCGCGTATTTTTATCGTTTTTAGGGGAGGTCATCGGGCGGCTTGCCAAACAAAATTCAAGGCACTAAGGTAGCGCTGTCCCGAAGCGGCTGCAAATGCGTAAGCGAGTTTTGCCTGAACCTCGCTTTTCGGCGTCGGGAACGAACACGCTGCAACCCACAAAAATGACAAGAAGGCGTCGGCAACTTCTGCTTTTGAACTGTGTCAGAGGTTTCAAAGGTAGCGCTGTCTGCGCGCTGAGGTGTTACATGAATCATCCCATCACCGCCCTGGTCATCATGGGCGTGGCCGGTTGCGGCAAAACCTGCGTCAGCGAAGCCCTGTGCGAGCTCAGCGGCGCCACGGCCATTGAAGGCGACACGTTTCACCCGGCGGCCAACATCGAAAAGATGAGCGCCGGCATTCCCCTGAACGACGACGACCGCGCCGGCTGGCTCGACAGCCTGTGCGATGAACTGCGCCGCGTCGATGCCACGGGCCAGCGCCCGGTGCTGACCTGCTCGGCCCTCAAACACAGTTACCGCGAAGTACTGCGCAGCGCCTTGCCGGGCCTGGGCTTCGTGTTTCTCGAACTCACGCCTGAAGTCGCCGCCGACCGTGTTTCCCATCGTCCGGGCCACTTCATGCCGTCGACCCTGATCGACAGCCAGTTCGCCACGCTTGAGTCGCCCGTCGGCGAACCGCTGACCCTGGCCCTTGATGCGTCGACCCACAGCGTCGATGAACTGGCCGTTCAGGCACACCACTGGTGGCTAGAGCACGGCTTGAAACGCGTCGGTTAATTTTGCTTGCAGAGATAGCGCTGTCCTCATGACTTTCGAATTTCCCGCTTTAATAACAACAACAACCAGGAGACACCCCTAATGTTTGGCATGTCCCACGAGACGTTCCTGCTGCTTGATGCAGTGGTCACGGTGATCGGGCTTATTATCCTGATCACCAAGTTCAAATTTCACCCGTTCATCGCCCTGATCATTGCCGCAGCCTTTCTCGGGCTGACGTCCGGCATGCCGATCGGCACCATCATCAAGGCGTTCCAGGACGGCTTCGGTGGCGTGCTCGGTTTCGTCGGGATCATCCTGGCGCTGGGCACCATGCTCGGCAAAATGATGGCCGAGTCGGGCGGGGCGGATCAGATTGCGCAGACGCTGATTCGCGCATTCGGCAAGGACAAGGTGCAGTGGGCGATGATGTTCGCCGCGTTCCTCGTCGGTATTCCGCTGTTCTTCGAAATCGGTTTCGTGCTGCTGATCCCGCTGGTGTTCATCGTCGCCCGGCGTACCGGCGTGTCGATCATCAAGATCGGTATCCCGCTGCTGGCCGGTCTGTCCGCCGTGCACGGCCTGGTGCCACCGCACCCGGGCCCGTTGCTGGCCATCGGCGTGTTCGGTGCCGACATCGGCAAAACCATTCTCTACGGCCTGATCGTCGCATTGCCGACGGCCATTATTGCCGGCCCGATCTACGGCACTTTCATTGCCAAATACATCCCCGGTCATCCGAATCAGGAACTGGTGGATCAACTGGCACGCGAACCCGACGCGAAAGAACTGCCGAGCTTCAGCATCACCCTGATCACCGTGCTGCTGCCGGTATTCCTGATGCTGCTCAAGACCTTCGCCGACGTGGTGTTGCCTGAAGGCAATTTCTTCCGCTCCTTCATGGACCTGATCGGCCACCCGATCTCCGCGCTGCTGCTGGCGTTGCTGCTGTCGCTGTACACCTTCGGCCATCGTCAGGGCATCGGCTCCAATCAGATTCTGAAACTGCTGGATGCCAGCCTTGCGCCGACCGCCGCGATCATTCTGATCATCGGTGCCGGTGGTGGCTTCAAGCAGATGCTGGTGACCAGCGGTGTCGGTGACGTGATCGGCCACATGGCGGTCAACGCGCAGATCTCACCGATTTTGCTGGCGTGGCTGGTGGCGGCGGTGATCCGCATTGCAACCGGTTCGGCGACGGTGGCGACCATTACCGGTGCAGGCATTGTGGTGCCGGTAGTGGGGATGATTCCGGGCGTGAACCGTGAGCTGCTGGTGCTGGCCACCGGTGCCGGGTCGCTGATCCTGTCTCACGTCAACGACGCGGGTTTCTGGCTGGTGAAGCAGTACTTCAACATGACCGTGGCGGAAACCTTCAAGACCTGGACCGCGATGGAAACCATTCTGTCGGTGGTGGGTTTGGGCTTTATTCTGCTGTTGTCGATGTTCGTCTGACACGATCGGCAACCACAAAAAAACCGCAGTGATGCGGTTTTTTTGTAGGTGGCAAATGAAGTTGCCAATAATTAATGTGAGGGCCGACAGGGGACCGCCTGTCTGAACTGTCATTTATCACAGGTAGACCGTCTCTCGCATTCGGGGCGAGTATTGCGGTCGAGGCGATGCCGACATGGCTTGCTGATGAATCAATACTGTCGAAGACAAGGAGCGGGTTATGGGCACATCATCGTTAGGAATTCCGGAAATCTTGGTTCCAGCAGAAAACTCTGACCAAGGTCCTAGACCAACGTTTATTGGTAAGGGAGATGAAGCAGGAGATATAACGGTCGAAAAAAGTGATGGAACGCCTGTGGGCACAGCTAAGGTGCTCTCGTCAGGCCAGTGGCAAGTGACTTCACAAACTGCATGGATTCCGGGTGCATATGCAGTTCGGGCCAGACAGACCGTAGGGGGAAACCATTCTCCCTGGACAGCACTGCGAAACTTTACAGTCACGTAGTGTGGTACCAATCTGGAATGTACGTGGTTTTGGCCTGGTTACCAGCTGCAGTTGTACACTCCGGGAGCAACAAGATCGCTCCCGGATTTTCTACTTAGTAAATGATTTTATTGACCAGCCCATCCGCCCTGAACATCCCGCGAATCCCGCGCACGGCCTGGCGAATCCGGTCCTGGTTTTCGATCAGCGCGAAGCGCACGTGATCGTCCCCATACTCACCGAACCCGACGCCCGGCGAGACGCAGACCTTGGCTTCGGCCAGCAGTTTTTTGGCGAACTCCAGCGAACCCAGGTTCGCATACGCGTCGGGGATTTTTGCCCAGACGTACATCGATGCTTTCGGGTTTTCGACCATCCAGCCCAGTTCATGCAGGCCTTTGACCAGCACATTACGCCGTTGCCGATACTGCTCGGCGATGTCTTTGACGCATTGCTGATCGCCTTCCAGCGCCGCAATCGCCGCGACTTGCAGCGGGGTGAAGGTGCCGTAGTCGTGGTAGCTCTTGATCCGCGCCAGCGCGTTGACCAGTTCCGGATTGCCGACCATGAAACCGATGCGCCAGCCCGCCATGTTGTAGCTCTTGGACAGAGTGAAAAACTCCACCGCGATGTCCTTGGCGCCAGGCACCTGCATGATCGACGGGGCTTTCCAGCCGTCGTAGACGATGTCGGCGTAAGCCAGGTCGTGCACCACCAGCACGTCGTACTGCTTGGCGAGGGCGATGACGCGCTCGAAGAAATCCAGCTCCACGCACTGCGCAGTCGGGTTGGACGGGAAACCGAGGATCATCATTTTCGGTTTCGGGATCGAGCCGCGAATCGCCCGTTCCAGCTCAGCGAAGAAATCCACCCCCGGAATCAGCGGCACGGAACGCACCTGGGCGCCGGCAATAACGGCACCGTAGATGTGAATCGGGTAGCTCGGGTTCGGTACCAGCACCGTGTCGCCCTGATCGAGGGTGGCCAGCATCAAATGCGCCAGGCCTTCCTTGGAGCCGATGGTGACAATGGCTTCGGTTTCCGGGTCGATGTCGACCGCGTAACGCTGCTTGTACCAGTTGGAAATCGCCCGGCGCAGGCGCGGAATGCCCTTGGACGTGGAGTAGCCGTGGGTGTCTTCGCGCTGGGCGACGGTGACCAGTTTTTCGACAATGTGCGGCGGCGTCGGGCCGTCGGGGTTGCCCATGCTCAAGTCAATGATGTCTTCACCACGACGACGGGCGGCCATCTTCAGCTCGGCGGTGATGTTGAAAACGTAAGGGGGGAGTCGATCTATGCGCGCAAAGCGGCGCGGCGAACCTTGTTCGGCCATTGTTGCCTCGGATAACGTAAGCGCCCGGAACCGTCCGAGCGACGCTGGTCACTGCGGTGACCTGTGACGGAATGTAAGGGCAGCTGTGGCAGACTGTCCAGCCTCCACGTAAACAAATTTTTCCGAAGGAAATCGGTTGATGGAATTTAGCAGCGGCTTTTTGCTGAGCCTTTCGTTGTGCCTGGATATCGGCGTGGCCAATATCGCGATGATTACCCTGGCCATGCAGCGCGGCTATTTTCAAGGGTTTGCGCTGGGACTGGGCACCTGTGTCGGCGACTTGATTTACGCGGTGCTGGCGCTGGCGGGGATGACCGTTTTGCTGCAATACGAAAGCGTACGCTGGGTGTTGTGGATCGGCGGTTCGGCGCTGCTGATGTATTTCGCGGCGAAGATGATCTATTCGGCGATTCACCATGAAGCAGTGTTGGCCCAGACCGCCGAAGTCGGTCACAACTCCCACCGCAAAGAGTTTTTTCGCGGGATTTTCCTGGCGATGTCGTCACCCAGCGCCATTCTCTGGTTCGCCGCGGTGGGCGGCACGCTGATCGCACGTTCCGGCGGTGGCGGGACGCTGAGTTCGGCATTGTTCCTTGGCGGATTTCTCTGCGCCGGTTTGTTGTGGTCCGCCGGCCTGTGCTTCGCGGCGAGCCATGGCGGCAAATTGCTCGGTGACAAGTTGCTGCGCTATTCCTACATGGCATCAGCGGCGATCTTCTGCTATTTCGCGGTCTACGTGATTCTATCGGGATACAACGAGTTTGTTGGAACGGGTGCAGTCGAAGCGTTACATAGCCTTTAACTGGGCTAATCGGGTTTGGCTTCTATACTCCCAGCCGAACCCATTTTTTGATGCAGGAGTCGAGTCATGGATGAGCAAACAGGCGTGAAACAGGTCGAACCGCGATTCGAACATGGGCACTTCATGCTCATTGCAGGGCTCGGCGGGCGATTTACCCAAGACACCACACAAGGGATTCCCGACCTTTGGGAAAAATTCATCCCGCACCTCGGCAAAATTCCCGGTCAGAAAAGCGAAGTCACCTACGGCATCTGCTGCAATCCGGATGGCAAGGGCGGCTTCGAATACATTGCCGGCGTCGAGATCGACAAGCTCGATGACCTTCCCGAACAGTACCGTTGGGTTGAAGTCCAACCGCAGCAGTACGCGGTGTTCGAACACCAGGGTGCGCTGGATCAATTGCCCGCGACCTTCCAGTACATCTGGAAAACCTGGCTGCCGCAGTCCGGTAAAGAGGCGGCGGACGCGCCGGAGTTCGAACGCTACAGCGAAGACTTCAACCCGAAGCTCAATACTGGCGTGCTGGAAATCTGGCTGCCGTTGAAGCCTTGATCACTTATGATTGGCGGCTTGTTCAACGCTGAAATCGAGCCGCCATGACCCTCCTTATCCGCCACGTCCTGCCCGCTGACCTGGACCGCTGTTACGCCATCGAAACCCTCGCCTATGAAGGCGACGAAGCCGCCACCCGGGAAAAAATCGCCACGCGCATCGCCACCTGGCCTGAGGGTTTTATCGTCGCCGAAGTGGACGGCGCTGTAGCCGGTTTCATCAACTCCGGTGCGGCGTTTCAAGTCGAGATGTCGGACGAAGCGTTCAAGGAATTGATCGGCCACGACCCGGCCGGCCCGCAGGTGGTGATCATGTCGGTGGTGGTACACCCGGATTATCAGGGGCAGGGCGTGGCGAAACGCTTGATGGGCGAGTTTATCGAACGCATGCGTGGCTTGGGCAAAACCAACATTCACCTGATGTGCAAGGAGCGGCACATCCCGCTCTATGCCGGCTTCGGGTTTGTCTACGTCAAGCCTTCCGCGTCGGATCATGGCGGGATGGCGTGGCATGAGATGGTGTTGGCGTTGTGACAAGCCTATAGAACACTGAAGAACCCTGTGGGAGCGGGCTTGCCCGCGATTGACGGTAGTAGGGGCGAAATCTCGATTGGATCTGCCATTGTCATCGCGGGCGAGCCCGCTCCCACAGGTTTTGTGTTTACTTCAGAACTTCAGGCCCATCCGCCGTTCGTAACCAATCCGGCCCTTATAGGCTTCGCCACTGTCGACCCAGCCGAACCTGGAATACAGCGCGATGGCCGCTGCATTGTCCGCATCCACCGACAACTCCAGCCCGTTGATCTCCGGAAACGCCTGACGGGCGACGTCGGGCAAGGCTTGCAGGCAGGCCTTGCCAAGGCCTTTGCCTTGATGACGCTGATCGACTTGCAGCGCATGCAGGGTGGCGCTGTGTTCATCGGCCCAGGCGGGTAGCACCGGCGGGCGTTTGAGCAGCAGGAAGGCGACGGGAATGTCCTCGACCAGCAGCGCGAATCCTTTGACGCCCGGGCCCGGCTTCGACAGCAAGGTGTGCAACGCACCGTGGATGTCGCCGGAGAATTTGATTTGTTCCTTGTGAATTTCGATCGCCTCGACCTGCTGGCGCTGGCGCGCGTTCAGGGTTTCGTAAGGCACGAGTCGGGCTGTCACTGGAGTGTCCTTTTCCAACAGAAATGAGCTTCGGATTCTAACGATTTTGCGCCCATGGATTATTGTTAATTTGATTGTCGATTTGGCGTTTTGCCAGACGACTAAAGGTGTCTTCACAACAAAAACCACGGAGAACCACCATGAGCGCTACTCACGAAATCGAGTCCCTGATCGACACCTATCGCCAGGCAGTCATCGCCAAGGACGTCGAAAAGCTGATGACCCTTTATGGCGAGGAGATCGTCTCCTACGACGCGGTCAAGGCCCTGCAATTTCGCGGCAAGGCGGCCTACCGCGCACATTGGCTGGAGTGCATGGAAATGTGCCAGGGCACGCACACCTTCGACTTCGACCAGATGAACGTCGTGGCCGACGAGCACATCGCCTTCGCCCATTGGCTGGCCCATTGCGGTGGCACCAACGACAAGGGTGAAACCCAGGCCTGCTGGATGCGCGTGACCGCCTGTTATCGGCGCGAGGCCGGGCAATGGCGCATCGTTCACGAACACTGGTCGGCGCCGTTCGACATGATGAGCGGTACAGCGCTGTTCAATCTGGAGCCCTGAGCGTCGGGCTATTTATCGGAAAGCAACTCTCAAACGCCAAACAGCAGCCATAGTTGATCCGTTCGATCCGGGAGAGCCCCATGAAGTATTTATGCCTGGTCTACAGCAATGAGCGGGAACTGCACTCGCTGCCCGATAGCCCCCATGACGCTGAGTGCATGGCCTACGCCGATGCGATTGAAAGCAGCGGCCGGATGATCGCGGCGGAGGCGCTGGAGTCGGTGCAGACCGCCACCACCGTGCGCATGCGCAACGGCAAACTGTCGATCACCGATGGCCCGTTCGCAGAAACCAAGGAGCAGTTGGCCGGCTTTTACCTGATCGATGCCAAGGACCTCAATGAGGCCTTGCAGGTCGCCGGCAATATTCCGGCGGCCCGGGTCGGCTGTGTCGAGGTGCGCCCCGTCCGACAGTTGGTGACCGAAGGCCTGCGGGACTGATGCCCGGGGTGTCGGTCAAGGCTCGGGTCGAGCAGGTTTACCGTGAAGAGTCGCGACGAATACTCGCGACGCTGATCCGCTTGCTCGGTGATTTCGACCTCGCCGAAGAGGCGCTGCACGAGGCTTTTTTCATCGCGGTCGAGCGCTGGCAGCGGGACGGCGTGCCGGATAATCCGCGCGCGTGGCTAGTGTCCACCGGGCGCTTCAAGGCCATTGACGTGCTGCGTCGACGCGCGCGGTTTGCGGCGTCCCGGCCGATGTTGATTGCGCAGCTCGAGGCGCTGGAAGACGCCGAGTGGAGTGCCGAAGACGTGGAAGACGATCGCCTGCGCCTGATCTTCACCTGTTGCCACCCGGCACTCGCGGCGGATGCGCAAGTACCGCTGACGTTGCGCGAAGTCTGCGACCTGACGACGGAGGAAATTGCCCGGGCGTTTTTGTCCGCACCCGCCACCATCGCCCAGCGCATCGTGCGGGCCAAGGCGAAAATCCGTGACGCGAAAATTCCCTATCAAGTGCCAACCCTGGCGGAACTGCCCGAGCGCCTCGACAGTGTGCTGCGGGTGATTTATCTGGTGTTCAACGAAGGCTATTCGGCGTCTGTCGGCGCTGAATTGACGCGCGAAGAACTGACCCGCGAGGCCATCCGTCTCGGGCGGTTGTTGATGGAGTTATTGCCCGAGGCCGAGGTAATGGGGCTGCTGGCGCTGATGCTGCTGCATGAGTCGCGGCGCCCGGCTCGCACCTCGGCAAGTGGCGAGCTGATTGTGCTGGACGAGCAGGACCGTTCATTGTGGGATGCCGGGTTGATTGCCGAAGGTTGCGCGCTGATCGAGAGGGCGCTGGCCACGCAGGGATTCGGACCGTATTGCCTGCAAGCAGCCATTGCGGCAGTGCATGCCGAAGCGCCGACAGCGGGGGAGACGGACTGGCTGCAGATTGTCGGTTTGTATGATGTGCTGCTGGCGGCGGTGCCTTCGCCGGTGATCGAGTTGAACCGCGCGGCGGCAATCTCCAAACGGGATGGGCCGTTGGCGGGACTGACCTTGGTTGAAGGGATTCTGCAGCGCGGGGATTTGCTTGATTACCACCTGGCGCATTCGGCACGGGCGGAATTTTGTCGGCAGTTGGGGCGGGTGGCGGAGGCGCGGACGGCCTATGAACGGGCGCTGGAATTGACTCGGCAAGTGCCGGAGCGGCGGTTTATCGAGGCGCGGATCAGGGCTTTGAAGTGAGGGTGAATTCACCGGCCCCTTCGCGAGCAGGCTCGCTCCCACAATGGATCGGTGTACACAGGACTAATGTGGGAGCGAGCCTGCTCGCGAAGGCCGCACCGCTATTCCAGCATCTTGCCCAACAACCAACTCCCGGCCCACAGGACTAATGTGGGAGCGAGCCTGCTCGCGAATGGCCGCACCGCTATTCCAGCATCTTGCCCAACAACCAACTCCCGGCCGGCCCCGGCGGGTGCAGCCGCGACCACAGCGCATCCACAAATAACGGTTTTGGCCAGCCGCGCACTTTCAATTCCTGCAACGTCCCGGCATCGAACCGCGCTACCAGCCAGCGCGGCAAGGGCGCCCAGCCGAACCCGCCCTGGGCCATTTCCAGCAGCATCAGGTAACTCGGTGCCGACCAGACACGCCCCTTCGCACGGGATTCATAGGGATTGACGATGGTCGCCAGCCGCAACTCCCGATGCTGTTGCAACGCGTCCTGATCGACGACGGCCAGTGCCGCCAACGGATGCGCGCGAGACACGAACAAGGCAATTTCCGTGCGCTCCTGCACCGTCGAACTGACCAGGTCCGGCGGGTAACTAGCCTGCTGCTCGGCGAACGCGACATGCGCCCGACCGCTTTGCACCAGCGCCACCAGGTCGTCGCATTCGGCGATCAGGCATTCGAGCTCGAGGTCCGGGTAACGCTGGTCGAAGGCACTCAGTGCCGCTTCGAAGCGGTCGGACTGATAGGTGTCGGAAATGGCGACCGTCAGCTTCGGCTCGACACCTTGGGCGAGCTGACTGGCCGTCATTTCCAGACGGCTGGTCGCCGCAAGGATTTCCTCGGCCCGTTGCAACATCACGTGCCCGGCGGGCGTCAGGGTCGGCTTGCGGCTGCTGCGGTCGAATAACGTCAAATCCAGATCGATTTCCAGGCTCGCCACGGCCGCGCTGATGGTCGACTGACTGCGCCCCAATTTGCGCGCCGCTGCGGAAAACGAACCTTGCGTCGCCGCTTGCACGAACGCTTGCAACACTTCCTGAGACGCCATGATCTATCGCCTTGGTCGATGGTTATTGGTTATGAAGTATCGAGGTGTGGAGGGATGATGGCAACCACTGTCACTCAGGAAGTGCTTGTCATGAACGCCAACAAATCCATCACCGAACGTATTTTTCAGGCCATCGGCTTCGAACTGCTGGCCATCGTGATCTGCACGCCATTGCTGGCGTGGATCATGGACAAACCGCTGCTCGACATGGGCGTCGTTACCGTGGTGATCGCGGCATTGGCCCTGGCCTGGAACGTGATTTTCAACGGGATTTTCGACCGCCTGCTTGAGCGTTTCGACCTTGTGCGCAACGCCTGGACCCGCGTCGTTCATGCGTTGCTGTTTGAGGGCGGCCTGGTTGCAGTCGGCGTGCCGCTGATTGCCTGGTGGCTGAACGTCAGCCTGTGGCAGGCGTTCCTGCTGGATGCCGGGGTGCTGCTGTTTTTCCTGCCGTACACCTACGTTTATCACTGGGTGTATGACGTGGTGCGCGAGCGGTTTTTCCAGCGCCAGTCTTGCGAAGGGTAAAAGCACACAACGCATAACCTGTGGGAGCGAGCTTGCTCGCGATGGGGCCTGCACATTCAACATCATCATTGACTGTCAGACCGCTATCGCGAGCAAGCTCGCTCCCACAGTGGTTGTGTTTCAGTTCAGAACGTTTGCGTCAGACGTGGAAGTAGCCTACGCAGCTGTCGAACGGCAAACGCTTGAGTTCGATTTTGTTCAGGTCGAGCACTTCGCGCAGGGCTTTGGTTTCGCCCGGGAAGTTGCGGTAAGCGACTTCGTCCAGTACCACAATCGCGCCTTTTGGCATGTACGGCAGGAAGGTTTCCAGCGCGACTTTGGTCGATTCGTACAGGTCGGTGTCGAGGATCAGCATGGCCACGACCAGGTCCGGACGGGTCTGGACCCATTCCGGCACGGTCTTGACGATGTCGCCCTTGACCAGCTCGCAACGCGGGATACGGTTGACCGGGCGCAGCAGGTCGTTGGCGTCGATCATGTCCTGGATCAGCGACTGGTCGGTGTCGGAGAACATGGTCTCGTTGACGTCGGCCGGGTCTTCTTTTTTGTCGATGCTCTGGAAGCCTTCGAAAGTGTCGAAGCCGACGATCGAACGGTTGATCGCGTAAGGCTCGAGAATCATCGACAAGTGCATGTACAGCATCAGCGAGTTGCCTTTGTACACGCCGCACTCAATGATCGCGCCCGGTATTTCAGCGACTTTCTTGAACAGCTCCATGCGCGACAGGGCAGCCGTCACGCCGATGCGGTTGGCGAAGACGAACGGCGCGTCGGCCACGTACTCGGCATCGACCCGTTTCAGAACGTTCGCACGGGTTTCGTTGTACTGGGCCTCGGCAGGCGTGATGCGACGCTTGGTCATGCTTCGATTCCTTGGAAATTAGAAAAGTCGTGGGCGTGGAAATAGTCTTTGAAGCCGGCGCCGACGTCAGGGCAGGCGCTGTCGACGTTGATCGCGCCGCGCTGGTGTTTGAGGTCGTCGAGGTGCATCAGGCGGAAGTCCACGCTGAAGCGGGTTTGTTGCGTGTAGTTGGGCACCGTGCCATGCAAGTGCGAACCCGAGAAAACCAGCATCTCGGCGGTGTTGCCGGCGATGCGTATTTCGGACGCGGTGTTGATCGCTTCGGTGGGCACCGGGTGCTGGCGCGCTTCTTCGGTGACGTTGTCTTTGGCGCGTTGACGTTGTACATCAATCCAGTCCGACAGGCTCCATTGCGCCGAGGTGTTTTTCACCGGGGCATCGAAGTAGGCCGGGTTGATCATCATGGTCTGGTCCGGCTGGATCGTGTAGACCGGCATCCAGGTATTGATCTGGCAATCGACGCCGCCGTACCAGGTGTCGCGATGTGGTTTATAGGCATAGCTGACGCCCGCGTGCAGGTAGTCGTAGTTGGGCACGACGCGGATGCGCGGCACGTCGAAGATGAATTCCTCGGGCGCTGCACCGATCTCGTCGGTGAAGCTGCGAATCAGCTCTTTGGCGCGCAGGCTATTGGTGAACTGGCCCTTGAGGCGCGTCACCAGAACCACGAATTCTTCCACCGGCATCAGCGTGTGCAGCGCCTGGTGCCGGGTCTCGCCGTCGAAGGCGGCGGTGATGCTTTCCTGAGCGAACGCACACAACTCTTTGGCGGCGCGCAGCTGAGTGTTCAGGAAGATGTCGCCGGCGTAGATGGCTTCTTTAAAGTCAGCTTTGTGTTGCAGCTGATTGATGTACAGATTCACGATCCCACTCCTGAATGCATCGAGTCTCTTAAGAGTCGGCCACACGGTAGCAAACTGAAGTGCAATAGGGCGGGCGGGGGACCAATAAAAGCGTCATCCCCTGAATTTGCGACGAATAGCGTTCTACGGATAAAAAAAATCCCTGTGGGAGCGAGCCTGCTCGCGAAGGACGTCAACGATAACGCGGGCTGTCTAAATGACCGGGTTGTCTTGACGATCTTCGCGAGCAGGCTCGCTCCCACAGAGCAGCAGTTCCCACAGGGGAGGGTGTTGAAACTAGAAAATCTGGGTGAACAGCCAATACAAGCTGCCCGACAACACAATTGCCGCCGGCAAGGTCAACACCCAGGCCATCAGCAGATTACGGATGGTGCGCATCTGCAAGCCGCCGCCGTTGGCGACCATGGTCCCGGCGACCCCCGATGACAATACATGGGTGGTCGACACCGGCAGCCCGAACATGTCCGCCGCGCCGATGGTCAGCATGGCCACGGTTTCTGCCGAAGCGCCCTGCGCGTAAGTCAGGTGCGTCTTGCCGATTTTTTCACCGACCGTCACCACGATGCGTTTCCAGCCGACCATGGTGCCCAGGCCCAGCGCAATCGCCACCGCGATCTTCACCCACAGCGGGATAAACCGCGTCGAGTTGTCGATCTGCTGTTTGAACAGTTGCAGCTTGTCGCGAGTGTCCGCGTCGAAGTTGCCGACCTTGTTCTTGTCCATCAGGCGAATGGTTTCGCTGGTCAGGTACATGTCGTTACGCACGTTACCCACGGCCTCGGCCGGGACTTTCGCCAGCGATCCATACCCCTTCACTTCAGCGCCGATGCTGCCGGCCAGCGCGGCGAGGGCGGGAATCAGTTGCGGCGTGGCTTCCTTGCTGCGCACGTAATCGGACAGTACTGGACGTGGGTCGGCCGGCGCCGGCAGCGGCGAACTTTTCACCAGTGCTTGCTGGGTGACTTCGGCGACGGCAGCGAACTGCAAGGCCTGATCCGCCGGCATGGTGCGGTTCAGCGCGTACGCCATCGGCAACGTGCCCACCAGAATCAACATGATCAGGCCCATGCCTTTCTGCCCGTCGTTGGAACCGTGGGCGAACGACACGCCGGTGCAGGTCAGGATCAACATGCCGCGAATCCACCACGGTGGCGGCGTGTTGCCCTTGGGCTCCTTGTACAACGCGCGATTCTTGACGAAGGCGCGCATGGCCAGCAGCAACAACGCCGCACAGCCGAAGCCGACCAGTGGCGAGAGCAACAGTGCATAGCCGATTTTGGTCGCTTGCGCCCAGTCCACACCGCTGGTGCCGTCGCGCCCGTGCATCAGCGCGTTGGCCACGCCGACGCCGATGATCGAACCGATCAGGGTGTGCGACGACGACGCCGGCAAACCCAGCCACCAGGTGCCGAGGTTCCACAGGATCGCGGCGATCAACAGGGCGAAGATCATCGCGAAACCGGCGGACGATCCGACTTGCAAAATCAGCTCCACCGGCAGCAGGGCGATGATGCCAAAAGCCACTGCGCCGCTGGACAGCAACACCCCGAGAAAATTGAAGAACCCGGACCAGACCACTGCGAAATTCGGCGGCAACGAATGGGTGTAAATCACCGTGGCCACGGCGTTGGCGGTGTCGTGGAAACCGTTGACGAACTCAAAGCCCAGCGCAATTACCAACGCCACGCCCAGCAGCAAAAACGGCGTCCAGGTGGTCACGACTGTGCCCAGCTCGTTCATGTCGTGCATCAGACTGTAGGCGGTGAACAACAGCCCGCTGGCCAGCACACCGAAGAAAATCAGCAGGGTGAGCAGGCCGGGTTTCTTGTCGAATTGCGGCTTGGCGCTGCTGGCAGGCGCCTGGGCGGCAGTGAAGGAAGGAGTAGCCATAGCGGACAATCCTGAGGAGGGGAGGAGTGTTCGTCATGATCGTTGCTAAATGTTACAGAGAGGCTGCGTTGGGTCAGTGTTTGGGGTTTTCGTTTGTTCGTTGTTCTGAAAGCAAAGATCGCAGCCTGCGGCAGCTCCTACATGGGATCGCAATTCTATGTAGGAGCTGCCGCAGGCTGCGATCTTCTGATCTTAATAATCCTGGCGCTTGCGAAACGCCCAACGCCCGGCAATCACGGTAAACGTCGCCACCAATGCCACGAGAATCCAGAACCCCTCCGGGTCCTGGGATAGCGGCACGCCGCCCACGTTCATGCCAAAGAACCCGGCAATAATATTGATCGGCAACGCCAGCACCGTCACCACCGTCAGGGTAAACAGCGTGCGGTTGCTCTGTTCATTGAGGTTGGCAGCGATCTCTTCCTGCAACAGCTTGATCCGCTCACCCAGTGCCGTGAGGTCGTTGATGATCAGGGCAAACTCCTCGGTGGACTTGCGCAACTCCTTCACGTCCTCCTTTTGCAGCCATTGCGGCGGGCGATTGAGCAGGCGCAGCAGCGAGCCCGGCTCCAGCGCCAGCAACCGTTGCAGGCGCACCAAAACCCGGCGGTTGGCGCCGAGTTCCGCGCGGTTGGTCGACAGCCGCGAAGAGAGCAATTCGTCTTCGATCTGATCGACACTCTGGCTGGTCTTGCGCACGATCTGCGTCAGCACTTCGCCTTGGTCGCGCAGCAGATGCACGAGCAATTCCAGCGGCGAGCGAAACCGCTCACCGGCCTTCACCGAGGAACGCAACTTGTCCACCGAATGCAGCGGTTGCAGGCGCGCGCTGACGATCAGCCGACTGCGAGCGCACACCCACAGCGTCGACACGTCCGAGGAAACCATGCTGCTGAGGTTGAACACCACGTCGTTGACCACCGCCAGCAATGCCGAATCGACATGCTCGATTCGCGTCGACCGCGAGCCTTCATGCAAGGCTTCAAAAAACTCGTCGGGCAATTCCAGATGACTTTTCATCCAGCGCTCGCACGCGGCGTGGGCGAGGTTGAGGTGCAACCAGAGAAATTCGTCGCTGTCGTCCGGTTGTTGCAGGCGCTGCAACGCCGTCGCCGAATCGATTTCCCGACCCCGTTCGCCTGGACGAAAACTGAAACCGTACAGCAGGCCGAACAGGTCCGGATCGCGATGGCTTTGGTCGATGCTGCGGTTCATGAGGTCTCGCTGTGCGGAGGCGCCTGTCGCGGGTTTTACAGGTTCACGTGAGCCGCATCATCGCAACGCGTGATGACGGTTTTGTGACGGTCAGATAACGTCTACCGATGGTCGGATTCTCTTCAAGAACCGCTCTGGCACGCCGATTACGCTTGGGTTGAGTTGCGCGCTTCAGGCCACCGGCCAAAGCCGCAGACAGGGATGTCCGGACTACTTTCACGCCTTACCCGGGCGTGCCTCATTCCTGTCATGAGTACCTTTCGATGTTTTTGCAAAAGTCCTTGAGAGCGCAAATTCTCGCTCTGTTGAGTGGCAGCCTGATTGCGATGCTGTTGATCGCATTGGCCTGCTTTCACTTTTTGTCCAACGGCGTTCAGAGCTTCGCGAATCTGATCGAGGGGCCGCTGCGCACCTCACAATTGATCGATGAAGCCAATCTGCAATTCAAGGTGCAGGTTCAGGAATGGAAAAACGTCCTGTTGCGCGGCAAGCAACCGGCGGATCTTGCCAAGTACTGGAAGCAGTTCGAGGACCGTCAGCGCGATGTGCAGGGCATCCTCAGCGAACTGGCCGGGCAAAAAGGCATTGAACCGCAACTCAAAACCCGCATCGAACGCCTGCGTGACGAACACCGCTTGTTAGGCGCGGCCTACCAGAAGGGCCGCGATGCCTACGTGGCGGCCGGTGCCGATCCTGCGGCGGGCGACTCCGCGGTCAAGGGGGTGGACCGGGCGACCAGCGATCAGATGAGTGAACTGGTCAGCGAATTGCGCAAGCAGGGCATCGAACAATCGAAGCTGATCAGCGCCAGCGCCGATCGCACCGTCTTGCTGGGGATCATCGTGATGCTCGCTTCGGGTCTGTTGATCGGCGTGTTGAGCCTGTGGCTGGTCAACCGCAACCTGGTCGAGCCGATTCGCAAACTGATCGACTACGTGGCGCAACTCAGTCAGGGCAAGTTTGCCGAACGCGTGGCAAGCACCCGTCAGGATGAACTGGGCAAACTGGCGATAGCGGCCAACACGTTGCGCGACTTCCTCGCCGACACCTTCAACCGCTTGTTAACCAGTGCGAAAAATCTGGACGGCGCCAGCGGTGAGCTGAAAGCGATCGCCGGCCTCATGGCAAGCGGCACCAACGAGCAGTTCAACCGCACCGATCAGGTGGCCACGGCAATGAACGAAATGTCCGCCACTGCGCAGGAAGTCGCGCGTCACGCCGCCGATGCTGCGCGTGCGGCAGATGACGCCGACCAGTCAGCCCAGCAGGGTGAAAAAGTCATGCAGGGCACCATCCACACCATCACCCGCATGCGCGGTGAAATTGCCAACACCGCGACGGTCATTCGACAGCTGGAAACCGACAGCGGCCGTATTGGCAAAGTGCTGGAAGTGATTCGCGGCATCGCCGAACAGACTAATCTGCTGGCACTCAACGCGGCTATCGAAGCGGCGCGTGCCGGTGAAGCGGGGCGCGGATTCGCGGTGGTCGCCGATGAAGTGCGCAGCCTGGCCCAGCGCACGGCGGCTTCGATCATCGAGATCAACCAGATCATTCAAACCGTGCAAACCGGCGCGGTGGACGCTGCCCAGGCGATTGAAAGCGGACAGTCGCGTAGCGAAGAAAGCGTTCAGCAAGTCACCGAGGCCGGCGCCATGCTGGAGCGTATCACTCATGCCGTGGAAGCGATTCGCGACATGAACCGCCAGATCGCCACCGCCGCCGAAGAGCAAACCTCGGTGGCCGAGGACATCTCGCGCAACCTCACCGAGATCACCAGCATCGCCAGCACCAACCTGGACAATGTGCAGCGCACCGAAGCGGCCAGTCACAACCTGCATGGGTTGTCGGGGCAGTTGAATGAGGTGACGGCGCGTTTGAGCGCGTAAGCGTCACCGCAAACGCAAAAAAGCCGCACGATCCGAAAATCGTGCGGCTTTTTGGTGTGAGGGTATCAGTCGTCTTGTTTGTTTTTGAGGACTTCGCCAGTGGCGGCGTTCAAATCCACGTCCCATTCAACGCCTTTGGCATCTTTGAGTTCAACTTCGTACTCATAGTTGTTGAAGTGGTTGTCGAGGTCGCTGTCGGTAATTGTGGCGCCCGGGTGCAGCTTCAACACAATCTGGTTCAACTCTTCCAGCGGCTTGATCTTGCCGTCTTTGACCAACTGTGGAATTTGGTCGACAGGCACGTCGGCCTGGGCCAAACCAGCGGTGAGGGTCAGGGCGGCAGCAGTGAACAGGGCAGTCAAAGTCTTCATGAGGTTCTTTCCTTGGGTGAGCTGTTTAAGTGAGTCCAGATTAACTGTGGCAACTTAATTCAGGCTTAATTCCCGGATCTGCGTCGTTTGTAAAAGCTTCGCGGGCAAACGCGGACCCTGTGGGAGCGAGCCTGCTCGCGAAGAAGTCACCTCGGTCCCGGATCAAAACCCGTTGTTCTGCAACAACTGCGCAACAGTGCCCGCCGCCGGGCGTTTGTAGAACTTGAGCAGTTCGCTGGCGCGGTTGGTGAAGATGCCATCGACGCCGGCGTCCATGACCTTCTGGTAATCCACCGCCTCATCGACGGTGTAAACGTGCACCAACAAACCCTGATCGTGGGTGTACTGGTTCATCCACGGTTTCACCAGGTCCGAGTAGCTCTGATCGCCGCCCTTGGTCAGCGCCGCAGAGGGGCCGGTGCCGATCGCGCCCTGAGCCTTGGCATACTCGACCCAATGCTGGAATTCGGCTTTGTCTTTCGGTTCCTGTCTGGCGTAGTAAACGGCCTTGTCCTTGTCGCCGGACTCGGCGAACGACACCTTTGACTTGGGCTCGATGCTGCCTTCGCCGACCCACAGCAACAGAATCTTCGGCACCTGCGGCATCTCTTTTTCCAGCAGTTCGAGGCTGCTCTTCTCGAAGGTTTGCAACACCACCTTGCCTTTGCCCTGACCGACAGCCAGGTTGCTTTTCGCCAGTTTCGAACCGGCCGGACTCAGCCAGCCGCGATCCTGCAATTTATCCTTGAGGTCGCGCTCGATACCGGGAAATTGCTTGGGTTCTTTGGTTTCGATATACAGGCCGGGTTTGTGCAGCGGATTGCCTTGCGCGATGTCGATGATTTCGTCGAGGGTCAGTATTTTCAGCCCCGCGTAGGAAGGGCGCGCGCGATCCGGGTATGCGGTGTTGAACCAGCTGCCGGCATCGAGGCTTTTCAGCTCGGCAATAGTGAAGGCGTTCGCCGGGCTGTCCTTGCGCTCCGGGAACTTGCTGGCGACGTCGGTGGTGCGTTGCAGGTTGTTGTCGTGCAGGGCGAAGAGCACGCCATCCTTGCTGCGCTGCAGGTCCAGTTCCAGATAATCGGCACCCAAGTCGCGCGCCAGTTTGTAGGCGGCGGCGGTGGATTCCGGGGCGTCGAAAGATGCGCCACGGTGGGCGATCACCGCCGGGTGCGGAATGCCTGAACGGGTCGCCAGTGCAGTGGGGCTGGGCTCGCTGGCGGCCTGTACCTGGCCGAGGCCGAACAACACGCTCAGCACCAGGGCGCTCTTGGTGAAATTAACCGACATGGTCGAGATCCTTTCGCAGAGTATTTTCAAAGACGTCCCTTTTAACAACTGAGCGCCCCTCGCGCTATCGCCAGACCGACATAAACGTGTTTAAAGCAGATTTTTCCTGCGCTTTTGTGCGGTTCTTTGCAGTACTCTTGGCCCCGGAAGTTTCCCCGGCAGAGGGAAAGCCAATCATCTTGCCTTGCGTGTAAACCATCGATCACTTGTGTGAGGTTTATCATGCGCATCACTTCCCAACTCATCTGCCAGGCCGCCGACCAGCTCAAAGGCTTCATTGGCCTCAATCGCAAGACCGGCCAGTACATCGTGCGTTTCAGCGAAGACTCCTTCGGCATGGACGTCGCGGATGACGGCATCATTCCGGCGAGTGAATTTGTCTGGGCTCCGGGCCCGGAGCAGGCCATGACGCTTAGGCGCGAGCTGATTCAGCTGTTGCTGGATCAGAATATCGATGACCGAATCAACATCACCGAGCCGTTGCGGGTGTACATGACGCGGCGGGAAGTGCCGGAGATTTCGGCGGTGCGGAGTTTGGTGCAAGGCTGAGTATTTGTGGTGTTGATGCTGGCCTCTTCGCGAGCAGGCTCGCTCCCACAAGGTGCTGCGTCGTACACATAAACCCATGTGGGAGCGAGCCTGCTCGCGAAGACGGCCTCAAAAACACCACATCATTCAAAGGCTAAAGGGCAATCATGATTTCTGCCCTTTACAAGCCTCGATCAACGCACTCACCAGTGGCGGCAACAGACCTTTAAGCGCGGCACGTTCAGGTTGGAACAACGTGGCGACAAAAAACGGATGCCCGCGTAATTCCACTGCCCGCAAGTCGCCCGTCGAATCATGTCCTGTGGCGCACAGCTGTTGGCTCAGCAACGCTGGCTCGAACTCAGGATTCACACCGTAACGGCAGCGATAGCCTTCACGAATCTCGGCGCTTTCGTACGCTCGGGCGATCAACGAACCTTCAACCAGATGAATGCTGTCGATGACTTCCACCCGTTCACACGTCAGCGGCGTTAGCAGCGCTCGCGTCGCATCGGCTGATGTCTCGCCGTGCTCGGCATCCCGCCACCCCAGAACGTTGCGGGCGTATTCGAGTACGGCGTGCTGAAAACCGCCACACGTACCGAGGAAAGGTCGCTGTTGTTCGCGGGCAAAGCGAATCGCTCGCAGTGCCCCGTCCTCATTGCGATAAGGGCTGGCCGGCACACACCAGAAGCCGTCGAACCCTTCCAGCGGCGTGTCGTCTTTGATGTGGTCGGTGGCCAGCCACTGGAACTGCACGTCCAGTCCGCAGTGTTCGGCCACCCTTGCGAGGGCGATGGGAATCGCCTGGTGGGCGGTGACTTGCGGGTCGTAATCGCCGATCAGGGCAATGCGCAGGGTGGTGTTTTCCATGAGTGCTCTCGACGCTTGTTGATTCCTGGAGCCCACTTTAGATTGGCGTTACCCAAGTGATCAATGCAGCCACGCACTATCGACTGGATTACTCCGACCTGTCTCTGATCCTCGCGCTGGTACGCGGGCGGTTCGTTGGCCCGGGCTTCGGCGTTGTTGAAAGTCGATGTCTCGACCGTGGGCGCTTGGTTTACAGCTGATAGCAGGCGAGGAACATATCCAGTGCCGATTCCACTACGGTGGCCTGCCTCTCCGGCGCCAGGCCGGTCAGCCCCATGGAAATCTGCGGCCAGAAGGCAAAGGATTTGAGCAGTCCATGAACCTGTTGCGCGGCAAATTCCGGATCAACCGGCTTCAGTCGTCCATCGGCCTGAGCGGCGCGAATCCACACGGTCAGGCCCTCTTCGCGCTTGCCCATGCGCGAAACCATGTCCTGGGCACGCTCCGGCGAATGAATAGTGGCGGCGATGGCCACGCGCGCGAGGTCGAGAAAATTGTCATCGGCCATCATCTGCATCTTCGCCATCAGCATCACGCGCATCTGGTCCCGAAGAGGTTGGTCGGGGTTGTAGGACGTGTCCTGTTCCTGCGTCAACCGTGTCCACAATTGATGGAGGATTTCGGCGAACAACGCTTCCTTGCTCGGGAAGTGGTTGTACACCGTGCGCTTCGACACGCCAGCATTGGCGGCAATCCTGTCCATGCTGGTCGTGTCGAAACCGTGAGCACGGAATTCGGCAATCGCCGCTTGAATGATCGCTTCGCGTTTTCGGTCAGTCAGGCGCTGTGGAGCAGTCATAAGTTCGCTTCGGCAGGACAATGTGAAGAATTACACTCAGCAGTTTACTTGTGATCGGGATTGATGCAACCTTGGAACTACACTGTGCAGTGTAATGTTTTGTTAATCCTGCACGGCCAAGAATAAAGTGTCCGGCTGATGCGTGCGTGCCTTGGCCAATATCGTCCTAAAGCAGATACCGAGATTCGAGCGGTTTCCTGGAGTCATTCAGTCATGGCCAATGCCACCAACGCCTCCGAACCTGAAGCTTCCTGTCAGACAGCAGGGCATTTTCGAAATCATGCGCCTGTGCAGCGCGAAGGCGTTCGCAAAATGCTGCGCATCATGTGGAAAATGATCTTCCACAAACCGCGCAGTACACGGCCGAGCGCGGCTGTGCCGGTGCAACGCCTGACCCGCGATGCGTTAATTGCCGCGCCCAACCACAGCATCTATCGCCTCGGTCATTCCACCGTCCTGCTGAAACTGCGAGACAAGTTCTGGATCACCGACCCGGTCTTCGCTGAACGCGCCTCACCCGTCCAATGGGCCGGCCCCAAGCGTTTTCATCAACCGCCGATAAGCCTGGAAGAGTTGCCACCAATTGAAGCGGTGATTCTGTCCCACGATCACTACGACCACCTGGATTATCAGGCTGTGCTGAAACTGGCGGACAAGACCCGGTACTTCCTCACACCATTGGGCGTCGGCGATACGCTGATCAAATGGGGGATCGAACCTGGCAAGGTGCGCCAGCTCGACTGGTGGCAGGGCACCGACGTCGACGGCATCCAATTCGTCGCTACACCGTCGCAACATTTCTCCGGTCGCGGACTGTTCGATGGCAACAGCACGCTGTGGGCCTCGTGGGTGATGATCGACGGCGACACTCGGATCTTTTTCAGCGGCGACAGCGGCTACTTCGACGGCTTCAAGCGCATCGGCGAACAGTACGGCCCGTTCGACCTGACGCTGATGGAAACCGGCGCCTACAACGTCGAGTGGCCGCATGTGCACATGCAGCCCGAGCAAACCCTGCAAGCGCACATTGACCTGAAAGGCCGCTGGTTACTGCCGATTCACAACGGCACCTTCGATCTGTCGATGCACGCCTGGTACGAACCGTTTGACCGGATTCTGGCCTTGGCCTGGGAGCGCAGTGTTTCGATTACCACGCCGCAAATGGGCGAGGCATTCACTCTGACCCATCCGCAACGGGGCAGTGCCTGGTGGTATGAGGTCGAGCAGCAGGTTTACGAGCACAGTGTTGGCTAAAGCGGCTACAGATGAGCGCGAATGTTCGTACAGGATCCAGCGCTAAGTGATGACGGACTTTTCCAGCGGCGTCTGTAGGCTGGAAGGGAAGTGAGCTTTTTCACTCATCAATCAGTCATCACGAGGGATCTTTTCCACATGGAAGTTACGTTAAATGGCCGCATGAAGTGGCTGGCCCGGTGTGTCCTGCTGTTGATCGCCGGCACCGTGCATGCACAAACGCCCGCACCTGAATCGAGGCTCGAATATTTGAGCGTCGATCAAATCAATCAGCAGATGGATGGCAAGCAATTGACGGCCGTCAGGCTCGTGCAGCACTTGCAACATAGGATTGCAGCGCTGGATAAACAGGGGCCGATGATCAACGCCATCATCGAACTCAACCCCGATGCATTAGCCATGGCCGAGGCAATGGACCGCGAGCGAAAGGCCGGGTACATCCGCGGACCTTTGCATGGTATTCCCGTGCTGCTTAAAGACAATATCGATACGTCCGATCAAATGCAGACCAGCGCCGGCTCTTTGGCCATGGTCGGGACGCCTGCCGCGCAGGATGCTTTCATTGTGCAACGCCTCAGAGCCGCCGGAGCGGTGATACTTGGCAAAACCAATCTCAGCGAATGGGCCAATTTTCGCGACCCGGGCCTCCCCAGCGGCTGGAGCGGGCGCGGCGGGCAGACCAAAAATCCGCACGTATTGAGCGCCGATCCTTGCGGTTCCAGCTCAGGTTCCGCTGCTGCCGTCGCCGCAGGTTTTGCCCCGCTGGCTGTCGGCACCGAAACCGCTGGCTCGATCATCTGCCCGGCGTCCCTGAACGGCGTGGTGGGCATCAAACCCACGGTGGGCTTGTTGAGTCGCAGCGGCATTATCCCCGTGACTCACAAACTGGATACACCCGGACCCATGGCGCGAACCGTCCGCGAGGCGGCACTCTTGTTGAATGCCATGACCGGCACTGATCCCGCTGATCCGATCAAAAAGCCCCAGTGGCTGGACGCGGTGGACTACACAGCACTCTTGCGTCCAGACGCACTGGTTGGACAGCGAATCGGCTACCCCGCCAAGTTCGACCGCAGCGGTGCGCCGATGCTTACCGACCCTCAGTTTTCCAAAGCGTTGGAGCTCATGCAGGCTGCCGGCGCAACGTTGATCCCCGTAGAACTGAATGACCCATTATCGGAACAGGTGGAGGAGGCATTCCACATGGGCATCAAGCATGAATTGCCGCGTTACCTCGCGACTCGAACAGGTATTCCGGCGCAGACGCTGGAAGACCTCTTATTGTTAAATACCCCAAACGCCGAAGGGCACAATCAAGACACGTTAATAGCCGCCAGCAAGGTTGTGTTTGATGAGCAGACCTACAACAAACTCTGGCAGAAAATTCAAATTGAAAACGCCGCGGGCATCGATAATTGGCTGAGCACACATCAACTCGATGCCCTCGTATCGGATGTCGAGTCGCCCGCCATGAACGTCGTACCACTGGCGGGATACCCCGGCATCATGGTGCCCTCCGGGATAGCCGAAGACGGCGTGCCGACATCGGTTTTCTTCTATGGACCGCGCTGGAGCGAGGCGAGACTTTTGGGCTTGGCCTATGGGTATGAGCAGGTGTCTCAGGCTCGGCGAGTGCCTGCGTTTAAGCCGTAGTGGATGATCGAAGCAGCGAGGTCGCAGCTAAAACGCTCATCGAGCATTAGAGCTGCGACCTTCCACATCACTCAACCATCGCAAAATCCCCACGCCCCACCGAATCCGGTGCAGCCCCGCTCACACTCATACCCCGCCCCGGTGCGAACCCGGGGAAGAACACCAACCCCTGCGACTCAAATCGATACGCCAACGCCAGCCGGTTTTCATCCGGCACATCGCGCCGGGCCTCAAATCGCTCAATCGCGTCTACCGAAACGCCAGACTCCCGGGACAGCTCATCAACACTCCAACCCAGCATCGCCCGGGCCTGGGCGCAGTGGGCAGGGGTGAATTGGAAGAGGGCGATACGTTCCAGGGTGATTTTCATCGCATAAGAGGCCATGGTGTTCTCCGGGCTCAAGAGTGCTGATTCAAAATGTACTGTGTTTTTGTACAGTTGTTTTGCGCCCGGATCAAATGGATTTTTTGATTTGTCCTATTTCGCACCCTCCATCCAGACGGACGGCGCATGACCCAACACACGGCGAAACATCGTCGAGAACGCTGCCGGGCTCTCATAGCCAAAATCCAGTGCAATCCGCGTCACCGGCTCACCTGCCGCCAGCTTCGCGAGCGCTAAAACCACGCAAGCGCGCTGCCGCCATTGGCTGAAACTCAGGTCGGTCTGCTGGCGAAACAGGCGATTGAACGTGCGCAGGCTGATGTGCAACTGATCCGCCCAATGCTGCGGCGACTGATGCGCATCCGGCCGCTGCAAAAAGCCTTGGCACAACCCAAGCAGGCGCACATCGACGGGCAACGGAATGTGCAACGGCAAGTGAGCACTGCGCGCCAGTTCGTGCAGCAGCAAATCGATCAACGCCCCATCCCTCCCGGCCTCGTCATACGCCAACGGCATCTCGACCGCCTCCATCAGCAAATGCCGCATCAACGGCGAAACACGGATCACCTGGCAACGACTCCCCAGATCAGCCACCCCCGGCTCGACGTACAAACTCCGCGTGCTCACCCCCAGCATCAACACCTCGTGCGCCACCCCCGCCGGAATCCACACCGCCCGCTGCGGCGGCACCACCCAATTGCCGTCATGCGTGCTGACCTGCATCACCCCGGTAGCGCCGTACAACAACTGCGCCCGCCGGTGCGTATGACGAGGCAGCACATGGCCGTAGGAATAATCAGTACCGATCGCCACCACCGAGCGTGGCGTGTCATCCAGCAAACTAATCGAAACATTGCGCATCGGAGTGGCTTCCAGAAGTTGGCGTAAACGCAATCATTATTGGCTGACTTGCTGAAGCAGGCCAAGCCACATCGCATTATCGTCGACCACCCCCAATCAACGGACGACGCCCAATGTTCTATCTCCTGCTGACACTCTTCGGCTGCATGACCGGCGTCACCGCCGTGCTATTCGGCTTCGGCGGCGGCTTCGTCGTCGTGCCATTGCTGTACCGCATGCTCATTGCCAGCCACGGTGTAGATGACCCCATCGGACAATCGGCGATGCACATTGCCGTCGCCACCTCGACCTGCGTGATGATCGTCAACGCATTGGTCGCCACCGGAAAACATCACCGCGCGGGTAATCTGATTCGCCATTACCTGTGGCCGCTGGGTGGCTTCATCGGGTTGGGCGCGGTGGTGGGCGCAATGGCGGCAATGTGGGTGAGTGGTGAGGTGATTCGCTATGCGTTCATTGCCTACCTGGGCGTGACCATTGTGGATTGCCTGTTCAGGCGCGGATTTCTTACGCAGTCCGACAACAACATCCCACGACGATTGGGGAGGGCGGAAGTGTCCGGTGGCGGCGTAGGAATTGGTGCCATTGCCACGTTTCTCGGCGTAGGCGGCAGCGTCATGACCGTGCCGCTACTTCGGCGTTGCGGGTTGAGCATGTCGCAGGCGACGTCCATGGCCAATCCTTTGAGTTTGCCCGTGGCGTTGGCCGGGACGCTGACTTACATGGCGATGGCGGGGTTTACCGATTTTGATTTGGGGCCGTGGTTTGTCGGTTATGTGGATCTGCTGGCGTTTGCGGTTTTGACCATGGGCGCGTTGGTGGGGATTCGATTGGCTACGCCGTGGATTGGCCGGATTCCGGATCGGATGCATGCGCGGGTGTACATCGGTTTGCTGGTAGTGGTGATGGTCAGCATGTGCCTGAATTGAACGCCGTCATTTCGCCTCCAACCCCGGCGCCTCACGAATAATGAAGTGATCCAGATTCTCGATATTCGCACTGAACACCCCGAACGTCTGCTCGGGGTTTTTCTTGCTCGGCACCTGCTTCAACTCCGGCGTCACGCCATAAAAGAAACAAAACAACTCCGCTTCACTGTCGATGGCATGCTTGATCTCCTCCAGAAACGCTTTGCGCTTGCGGTGGTTCTCGATCAACTTCTTGCTCAAATAAACGTTCACCGAATAAGGCTTCTTCTTCGCCTCATCCGCCTGCTTGAACCAGACCTTCTGCTCGAAATCGATGCGAAAGCTCTGCGTGTAATCCTTGATCTCCTTGATCTTGCCCCAGTAAATCAGCCCCTTGTTGTCCTGCAGATACTCGATCTTCTTGAAGAACGATCCATAAGGCGCCGTGTGCTCGCCAATCTTCAGCGGCATGCGCTTGAGCAGCTCCTTGTCCTCGAAATTCGACACAAAACACTCCACCGGGTGGGCGAAGATGCTGGTCTTGTCTGGTGCTGATTCGTGGCTTGGGTGCTCGGCATCGTTGGGCTTTGACAGAGGTTGCGGATCGTCCCGCAACACATCCGCCGCTACAGCCGGGTTCGACGCCTTACGCACATACTGACGTCGGGTCAGCAACAACTCCGACGGGAAATGTTCCTCGCGACTGTCATCCGTTTCCGCACCATCCGCGTCCACACCTGGCGCCGACGCCTTGAGACTGACATAAGGACAATCCGCCAAATGCCGGGTGCTGGGCGTGTTCTTGAAGTGCGGGGTGCGAACGTAATTCATGTTCTTGGCGTTGAATGTCGTCAACACATTTGCCGCATCGAACGCCGCACGGCAGGCGTCATTGGGGCATTGGAAGTGTTCCTTGGCGGAATCGAAATCCATCGTCTCGTCGAAATTGAGATCGCGCACGTCATAGATCGACAGCTTGTCGTCGAGGCTGAGGCAGTAGGCGAGGTCGAATTTCATGGCGGGCTCGGGTCCTTGAGTGGGGAAGGGTATTAATAGCGGGAGGCACGGCGCGTTGCACTGACTGTTTTCAACACACCGCAAAATCAACGGCAACACACCTCCCCTGTAGGAGCGAGCTTGCTCGCGAAAAATCCGAGAACACCGCTGTGTTGGTGCTGGTGCGGTTTTGACAAACTGCTAAGCCGGTAATGCAGGCGTATATTGATAGTGTCGATCCAGGTAGTTGAGGCGATAAAAGATCGCCAATGGTGGGACAAGCGAGAGTGCTGGGGGCGCTAGCGGATAACCCAGAACGTTTGGAGGTGTCACATGAGGCAGTATCAACGACTCTTTCTGATCGCAGGTCCAACCATGCGTCACTCGCCGGCGATGGAGCGGGCAATCGCACTGGCCGATGCCACAGGTGCAGCGCTGCATATCGCGGTGTTCATCGAAGACTTCGACCTTTTGCGGTTAATGAGCAACAGTGAACAACTTCGTGAGAGTTGCCGGCAGGAGAACCTGCAGTGGTTGACGGATGAGGCCGAACTCATGCGTAAGAAGGGCATCAATGTGACCACCGAAGTTGCATTGACCCGTGACCCGCTGCAAGAGATCCTTGGGCATGTGGCTGAAATGCAGCCGGACCTAATTATCAAGGACGTACATCATGAATCAGCGCTCAAACGCGTATTCGTCACGCCTTTGGATTGGCAGTTGTTGCGCGAATGTCCAACCCCCATACATCTGGTCAGCGAAGTCAGGTGTCCGCTGCCTCGGGTGATTGTGGCAGCGGTTGATCCATCGCATCCAGAGGGTCAGATCAGCGGAATCAACGACAGCGTCATTCAGGCGGCGAACGAATTGGCGACGCAATGTGATGCTGAATTGCACATGCTGTATGCCTATGAACTGACACACACGCATTTCTCTGATGCAGGTGCTGGCGCCGTGACGATGCCAGGCTTCAGCAACGACGTGCGCCGGTCACTTGAAAAGTGCTTCATTGCCTTGGCTGCACGCCACGGCGTGCCACCCGAGCGACAACACTTCATTGCAGGGCCGCCAACCAAAGCGATGGCCGACTTTGCCACTCATACTCGAGCGGATGTCTTCGTAATGGGAAATACCCATCACAAAGGGGTGGACAAGCTGATTGGCAGCACCACGGAGCATGTTCTGTATCAGGTGCCCTGCAGCGTTTTGGCCATCAAGGGAGAAGCGGATCACTGAACAAAAAAACCGCCACTATCGCAGCCGGCTTTGGTGCTGATGTGGTTTTGACCCAAGCTGCTGCTTTATCACTGCATCATCACCGACGGCGAGATCCTGGCCGGCTGGTCGCGTGGCACGCTGGGTGTTGATGAGGCAGGGCGCACCACGCTGGCCTTTGTATGGGGTTGGTTGTCGGGTGCGACTGGGGGAGGAAAGTCGAGTTATGTTGAGGTTGTTGCGTAGTGGGGGTGGATTCTGACCTGCGCGATTGCAGCTCTGAAATTTCACAGTCCCCCGCGTCAGATGAACAAATCCGCTACTTGAAAATTCAAGCAGCGGATCGGTTGGCGCGTTTGAGCAGTCAGAATCCGCGTAACACCCGTGACGCCTTTCGCCACCAAGAACCACGCTGATTGAACGGATCATCCACCAACACACAAGGCATATCCCGCAACCGAATCCACGGTTCATCCTGCCAGTGCAACATGCAGAGCGACATCTTCGGCCAGTCCAGCACGCTCAACGTTGGCCGTTCCACCGAACGTGATGGACGCGCATCACGTAGCGTCGGAACAACCTGGTGAGTCAGCCATTCCCTCAGTAGTCGATACTCGGGGCAGTAGTGATAAACCAGCAGCGCGTAAACACCAGACTCGCTGATCATAAGTCGTTCTTCAGTACTGCCTTGAGCCTCCACGAGCATCATCTGTCGCTGATCTGCATCCAGCTTGCGTGACATGCGTTCGTCGAGATGTTTGCCCATCAATCGTCCCAGGTCGTGAGCACAGAACCACGCCTGGTTCTCCAACAGAAGGGCCCGAAGACAGGTACCGTGACGAAGGAACAGGGTTGAAACGAGCGGTTCAGACATGGCGGACCTCCTGAAACGGAAGCACGCGATTGGACATACGGATACGGTGAGTCACCTTCATCGTGAAGGTCGGAATATTAGGCATATCCTTTACCTCTGGCTGCTTTCTTAGGGCATTCGTTATGGGTGTCGGGAGCTAAGAAACCCACCAGAGACGGGCCGGACATATTCCCCTTTCGGGTCTTGTATTCGCCCACTCCCGACATAACGGGGATCTTTTCGCAGACGTAGAGGAACCGCAGACGAAAAAAAGCCGCATGACTGTCGGGTGCGGATGGCCGCTCTGGTTGAGGCGTTTCTTAGGCGCCGAAGTAAGAGCCTAGAGGGTCAATACCAGGTGGTCAACCCTTCAAAATCATTCATCATTTTTCCGCCGAGAATGTGTAGGACTTAGGCATTCAAGCCGAACGTTTTCTGTATCTCGGTACGTAGGACTTCTCTGTTTTTGGTTTGGCATTCCCAAATGATCATCACTCTCCAGCCAAGCGCGATTAGTGCCTGCTGTGCATCAAGATCTCGCTCGACGTTCTTTGCCAATTTCGGCAACCAAAAGTCGAGCCTACTCTTGGGCGTATACGCATACTTGCATCCAGGGTGCCTGTGCCAAAAGCAGCCGTGGACGAATAGGCATAGTCGGTGCTTGGGGAAGACCAAGTCCGGTTTTCCTGGCAGATCCTTCCTATGCAGACGATAACGAAGCCCCATCTCATGACACACCGATCGCGCGGCCATTTCAGGCTTCGTGTTTTTGCCCTTGATCATCGACATGATCTTGGAGCGGTGCTCTGGGGTGACTGTGTCTGCACTCATTCAATTTATGCGTCCGGGCTTGTAAATTGACTCAACTGCTTGATCTGTATCGCCTCACTTAATTTAGCTTTCTCTTTGCTGAAGTTCGCGCAGGTTGATCCCTATAGTGACTGGATTCATGTGCGCAATGTAGGAATCTCTCCCACAGGGACGGTACCGATACGCTCTGCTTGGACTCAAGATTCTTCAATCACCGTTGGATTTTTTGTTCCGGGCTCCGGCGGTGGCTCCGCTCTGCCTTTACGTGCTTATGACAAGTGGATATTGTGAATGGCATTGGGCCATTTCAAGCCTCTTAATGCCATATCCACATAATTGATTTCTGAAGACCTTACATTCAATTAATTTGTCCTTAAGGTCATGCCGGCTTTGAGGTTGGCTATGAGTCGCGAGTCTTAGAGGAGTGCAACATGGACAAGGAGTCGCCCCTGAAAATTGATATTTGCAGCCAACTCATCTCTCGAGTCATTGTTGCGGAAGCGACTTATGAGGCGGGCGCATGGGTATGTCGGTCGCTCCGTGGTTAAGCTGAACCCTCTGTTGCGCATGGCGACCATCGCTGGTGTTGAGGTCGCAGTCAAACTCCACATAGCGCGGGGTGACGACCTCAATGCACGAGACGGGAGAGGCGCTACTCCTCTGATGCTGGCCTGCGCCCGAAGGAAAAAGGGCATTGTGCAGCTGCTTCTCGCTGCTGGCGCGAAGCCGCAGCTTCTCGACCCCGAAGGCAGGAACGCTCTCCAACACGCGGAGGTGGGGAAGTGTGCCCAATGTATCGCTCTGTTGAGAGAGGCTCTTGGTTCTTCTGTCCAGGTAAATGAAAACGACGTAAGTGATGAGGATTCGCCTCAGACCGACGTGCAGGCGACGGAGTCCTTCCATCCCTCCTTTTCGAGTGAATCGTTGTATCACAATGAGTCGGATGAAAATGCTGATGTGGCGTCTCAGGTCGATGAAGTCTTTGTGTCTGACGCTTTCCCAGTAGCTGAACCCGCTATATACGAGAAGCGTCCTTGCCTCCGAACTGGCGAGCATATCGTCGTGAATGGCGAAGCAGAGACCCGCTCAAATCTAATTGACTTAGACGATGAGTCTCTCGATTTTGGATTCGAAGATGACTGGGTAGCGGAGTCCGAAGCGATTGCCCCGAATGGGGACATGACCGTAGCTCAAGAAATCAGCACGCTTCAAGGAACGATAGGTCAGCACAAGGCGATCGACACCGATGTGGAGTGGGACGATGTCGATCTGTTTCTTCCAGAAAGGGCGCTTCCGTTAGCGAATGATGATGGCGAGGGCATCCGTGGCTTGCTCTTCCGGGGATTGCGCGAAGGTACTGTATCCGAGACAACTCTTATCGATGTATGTCGAGATGTTGACACCTCTCGCAATGAAGATATTGAACGTCTTCTGACTTTCGTTTTGGGCGATCTCGGCATTGTAATCGATGAGTGGACGCGGTTGGCCGAGCATTCGGATCTTCTTGAACCGACTGCTGACGAAGAACTTGAGCTATCAGAGGCCTTGGAGTTCGTTGAAAATCTCGCATCAGGTCGCAACGAGCCGCTGAGATTCTACGCAAAGGGGTTGAAAAAAGACCTACTCCTGGCAGCAGAGGAATTAGCTTTAGGCCGGGAAATGGAGGACGCAAAGAGGCAGGCGCTGAATGCTCTCTCGTATTGGCCCTTGGGCCTTGGTGTCGTTTTTGAAGCTGCCGATAAGGTAGCTCGCGGGGAAGCAAGTCATGAGGCGTTCATCTCTCGAGATGATCTTGTTGGCGAAGGTGAGGGTAGCGAGAGCGCTAGTGAGACATCTTCCGTTGAGGATGTTGAGCACGAGGACGATGAATTCGGAATTGATTCGGTTGCAGCAACCTTTGTCTCTGCGGTTTCAGCTGCACGTTCTGCCGGCAATGACTCCTCGAAAGTCCGTGATGCCCTTGCTGCCGCCAATCTTTCCAGAGTTTTTCTCATTGAGCTGTCGAGAAAGGCAGATTGTGATTTAGCAGGTGCAGGCTTCTTTTCTGCAATTCGACGCCAGGAGGCAGCACGGGAAAGGATGATTCTTTCCAACCTTCGTTTGGTGCTTTCTATAGCCAATAAGTATCGATGGTCTGAGCTTCCTTTTGATGATCTTGTGCAGGAAGGCAATATAGGTCTGATGAGGGCGGTCGAACGCTTCGACTGGCGCAAAGGGTTCAGGTTTTCCACTTATGCGACATGGTGGATTCGCCAGCAAATTACGCGTGCAATTGCTAATCAGGAGCGAGCGGTCCGTGTTCCCGTTCACATGCAAGACCTGGCAAGGAATATTTTACGTGAGCGGGATAAGTTCGAGTTTCAGATGGGGGGGCCTGAAAGCGAGCGCGAGACATCCTATCGAACGGGGATAGCCCTAGATAAGCTCAAGCTTCTTTTGACCGTATTCGAGAAGGTCAGCAGTTTGGACGAACGCTTTGAAGGCTCTACAACCTCCTTGCTCGATATCCTTATGGAGGAGGAGCCATCAGACCCGGCGATCGCTGCAGAAAGCGCTTCTTTACGGGCAATTTTGTTAGACATGATTGGAGAACTTGACGATCGTTCGGCCAAGGTTATCACTCTCCGTTTTGGCTTGGGCCAAGATGACGCCATGACCTTGGAAGAGATTGGGTGCCTATTTGATGTTACTCGTGAGCGTATTCGACAAATCGAGTCCAAAGCACTTAAAAAACTATGCCATCCAAACAGAATGGAGAAATTGACCTTATATGTGGGCGACTACTTCGAGGTAAAACAGCCTCTCTCTCCTGAAGTCGAATCAGAGGTGGCCAGGAATCAAGGTACTACGCACTTGGTACGGGCGAGTCCTATCATCCGGTATCCGAGGACGTAGTGGTCTTCCATCAGGTCGTAAACAAGCCTGCATTGCCCATTTTTCCGGTGGAGGCAAGGGCCGCCCGTAACGAGCGGCTGTTATACGATCTTCTGGACGAGGCCAAGGCTCTTGGCCTTAGCGTTGAGGAACCGCATTCGGGTGATTGCCGGATTCACATATTGCTGCCAGCACAGCCGGATGCTCGGGTTCGTAAAGTAACCCGCAGGATGGTTGACATCGGTTTCACACTTCTTTCTGGAACTACCTACGTCAAATGAACGAACGCACCAGGTATGCCCCGCCGCGAGCCGGCGCGATGCTGGAAGCTCTACGTGGTCTCGGATACTCGACTGCCGCAGCTTTAGCTGATGTGATTGATAACGGTGTTTCCGCCGAAGCGTCAGAAATTCGTGTGACGTTCGACTGGGATGGCAATAGAAGTCGAATTTCCATATTGGACAACGGACGAGGCATGGACGACGCCGAGTTAGAGGCGGCAATGACACTCGGCGCTAAGAGTCCTCTCGATGACCGTGCGCCTAATGATCTGGGGCGTTTTGGGATGGGCTTAAAAACCGCATCCTTTTCTCAGTGCCGCTGTCTCACTGTTGCATCTAGACGGATGAATGGTCCGGTGTCCTGCCTGCGTTGGGATCTCGATGCTATAGCTGCATCGACGGACATTGGATGGAGAATGTTTGAGGGGGCAGCTCATGGCTCCGAAGCATTCGTTGAGCCGGCAGATGCACTTCACTCCGGAACCATAGTTCTCTGGGAAAAGTTGGATCGAATCGTCACGGCCGGCTATACCCCTGATCACTTTGCCGACTTGATAGACGATGTTGAGCTACGTTTGGCAATGGTCTTCCATCGCCTTTTAGAAGGGCCGAGCCCGGTTTTTCGGCTGATCCTCAACGGCAGGATAGTAAATCCATGGGATCCCTTTATGACAGGGCACCCTGCGAAGCCGTGGCATTCGCCAGTAGCTCGAACCCTTACACCATCAGGCCTCGTGGAGGCTCAATGCCACGTTTTACCACACAAAGATCGGCTTTCTGAAGAAGAGTTCCGTAGGTCGGGTGGGGCAGAAGGGTGGACCTCTCAACAAGGATTTTACGTATATCGCAATCATCGCCTACTTCTTGCAGGTGGTTGGCTTGGGATTGGGCAGGGACGTGCATGGAACCGAGAGGAGCCTCATCGGCTTGCTAGGATCAGGTTGGACATCCCTAATACAGCCGATTCCGCTTGGAAGATCGACGTCAAGAAGTCAACCGCCCGGCCTCCGATAACAGTGCGTCCATGGCTTACGAAATTGGCCGAGGATACGAGAGAAAGAGCCAGAAGAGTCTTTGCTTTTCGGGGCACGCCAATGCCTGGGCCTGGTGGAATCAAGATTGAACATCAAGCATGGCGTGTCGATAGGCTAAAGGATGGTGTTCGCTACCGCATTGATGAGAGACATCCGGCGGTGGCCGCGGTGATTGAGGCGGTTGGCGGAAACGCAAGCCTTGTTCGGGCCATGCTTCGGGTCGTCGAGGAAACTGTGCCTGTACAGCGAATATGGCTCGATACAGCCGAGAATAAAGAAACGCCACGTACCGGGTTCGAGGGGGAACCCAACGCGGCTGTGTTCGAGGTTGCAGGCGTACTCTTTAATGACTTGATTGAACGCAAGGGGTTGAGTGTCGAAGAGGCTCGCAAATCGATGCTTAGGACCGAGCCATTTCAAAAGTATCCAACATTGATTGCCAAATTAGGGGAGCAAGAATGACCTCAGCGGAAGAGATAGCTGCGCAAGTGGAGCTGCTGGAAAATGTTATCGCTACTGCGCAGCGGCTGGTGAAGACCGAGAAGGATAAGTCCAAAATTACCCCGACCCTCATTGCCGAAAAGGTCCGGCTTGCGACGGAGATGTTCTCTGGCGATTCACCTTATATAGTGGATCAGGGAAAGGCTGTAGCTACGCTGATCCAGCGCTTCAGCCACTGGATTGGCAAATCGACCACGCTAAAAGACAACGCGGGGCACTTTGACTGGCTCACAGCCGCGCGCAAACGTAATTGGCAATACTGGCGGCGTTACGAGGACTTTTTAGAGTCCAAGCTCTCTGACACGGTGGTTGAAGGGATTGATGAGGCCACCGACGATATCCTAGGTCTGTTAGAAGACCCACAGCGTGGAGATGACTGGGATCGCAGAGGACTTGTTGTCGGACATGTGCAGTCCGGGAAAACCAGTAACTACTCCGGCCTCATTTGTAAGGCGGCAGATGCGGGTTACAAAATAATCATCGTGCTCGCGGGCATGCACAACAACCTGCGCTCGCAAACCCAAATGCGGCTAGAGGAAAGCTTTCTAGGCTACGAGACGACAATTGACCGCGATCCAGGCATGCCCATTGGCGTAGCTGAGTTCGGCGAAGACCTGAAAACCAACTCTGCGACCACGCGCGCGGAAAACGGCGACTTTAACAACGCTATCGCTAGACACTTCCACGGCATCTCTCCTGAGGAGCGCCCATGGCTTTTTGTGGTTAAGAAACAGAAGACTGTTTTAACTGCCCTGTTGGATTGGATACAAAAGCGAGTAGCTGATAGCACAGATGCGAGTGATGGACGAAAGCTCGTCACAAAGCTACCTCTACTGATGATCGACGACGAGGCAGATAACGCCTCGGTCGATACAGGTGAGCAAATGTTCAACGATGACGGCACTCCGGACGAGGAGCATCAGCCTAAAACTATTAATCGCCTGATCCGTCAGTTACTACACGCATTCTCACGTAAAGCCTATGTCGGTTACACAGCTACCCCTTTTGCGAACATCTTCATTCATCACAAAGGCGCGACGGCTAAGGAAGGCCCGGACCTCTTCCCTAGGTCTTTCATAATCAACCTTGCCGCCCCGTCCAACTACGTGGGTCCTGCCCGCATGTTCGGCAAGATGACGAAGGACGGACGCAAGGGTGCGCTTCCCCTCTCACGGAGCATCGCAGATCACTATGATGCCGAGAAGGATTCAGGATGGATGCCACCCAAGCACAAAAAGACCCACGTCCCAACCTACAAGGGGCAGGAGATCATTCCGCCTTCCCTGAATGAGGCAATATGCGCTTTCGTGCTGGCTTGTGCGGTGCGAGAGTTACGCGGCCAGGATGGCCAGCACAATTCCATGCTGGTTCACGTCACCCGCTTCGTAGACGTGCAAAACCATGTGCGCGAACAGATTGAGGCGGCCGTACGTCGCATGCGCCAGAAGATCACCCGCGGCATTGACGCCGAAGAGCAGCTAGAGCAGTTGCGCAAGCTCTGGGTTGAAGATTTTCTCCCCATCCGAGATCAAGTGGCAGAGCTCTCCCCGATAGAGGATCGTCCCCCAACTATGCCAACCTGGGATGAAATCCTTGCAGTTTTGCCTGATGTGCTGGATGACATTGACGTCCGCTCTATCAACGGTACGGCCAAGGACGCGCTGGATTATGCGACACCCGGCGCGGTGCTCAAAGTGATTGCAATTGGCGGCGACAAGCTTGCCCGTGGCCTTACTTTGGAGGGGCTATGTGTGAGCTACTTCGTGCGTACAACCAAGATGTATGACACGCTCATGCAAATGGGCCGCTGGTTTGGCTATCGCCCTGGTTACCTTGATCTGTGTCGCCTCTACACCTCTCCTGATCTGGTGAAGTGGTTCGGCCACATTGCCGATGCTTCGGAGGAACTACGGGAGGAGTTCGACTTTATGGCCGAAGCGAAGCTGACGCCGGAGCAGTACGGACTCAAGGTGATGTCTCATGAGGTGCTTACTGTCACCTCTCCGTTGAAAATGCGAAACGCGCAGACGCTTTCGTTGACTTACAGTGGGACTCGACCACAGACCATCCTATTTCATCGTGACGCCAAGATTCAGCAACAGAATCTCGATGCTACCGACGCTCTAATCGGGTCACTCGGCAATTCATGGGCGGATTCGCCGAAGCATGCTCGCGATGGTGATCCAGACTCATGGCCAAATGCACGTCTTTGGAAGGACGTTAGCGTATCCAAGGTTCTAACGTTTCTTGGCGCTTATGCGACGCATCCGAATGCCACAAGTGCAAAGGCTGTCTTGCTGTCGGAATTCATAACTAAGATGGTCGGCACCGGACAATTGACAAAGTGGAGCGTCGCACTGCTCGGCGGTGGTAATGGCGTTGGAGATCAGCACGTATTCCCCGGTGGCGAACCTTCGGACAACTATTCGATTCGCAAGACCGAGGACCCTGTCGATCCTGAGAGGGTTGATCCAAAGAGTTTCGCCATCGGTGTGCTCACCGACCCCAAAGACGAAGGTATCGACCTCAGCGATGATGTTTGGCGAGAGGCATTGGCTCTTACTCGTGCAGCTTGGAAGCCTGAACCTTCGCGCGGCCGTATCTCTTTGCCGAACTTCCCGAGTGGCAAGGGCATTCGCGAAACTCGTGGAAAACATGGTGGGGACGCGGACCGCGGATTGCTTTTGCTCTACCCGCTAACGCCGCACTTCTACAACGAAAAGACGCCTGAACGACTAATCGTCCCTGATTGGAGCAAGCCCATTATGGCCTTCGCCATCGCGTTCCCCAGCAGTGACAACCCAATCAGCGTGGAATACGAAGTTAACCTCCTCTACTGGATGCAAGAATATGGTCCGTCCGAATGAAGAGTTCCTGCTGGCTTGGTCGTCGCTTTCCGGAAACGACACCATACCAGGCTGGCAGGTTATTTCCCTTGCTCCTGCTGGGCCTGTCGAAGTGCAGGCCGGCCGGCGCTCGCCCGCCAATGTCGAGGCAATATTGTTCTGCTTTCCGACTGCTAAGTTGGCCCGTACGGAAAAATTGCCCGAGGGCCAAGGCTTCCTGATCGAGAGAGCCGAAGCAGTAAATCCTGGAGGGCTTAGATTAGCGCTCACGCGGCAAGACGCTGGAAGCATTGAGCTCTTCGCTGCGATGGTTTGCGATGTAGTTGGCGCTTTAGACGAGACCGCAGCCACTGGCGTAGACGAAACCAAGTTGTTGCGGGTCTTAATTGGGCGAGTAGTTGCTTGGAAGCAGTTCATGTCGCGTGGTGCGAATCCTCTCAGTCTCGAGGCAGAACTCGGTCTGACAGGCGAACTCAACTTTATGATTGCTCTACTGGAGTCAGGAGTATCGGTTGGGGAGGTACTCCAAGGCTGGGTGGGACCAGATGACGCTCCGCAAGATTTCCTTTTGGGAGACGGTGCGGTTGAAGTCAAGGCTACGATGTCCACGTCTGGCTTCCCTGTAAAAATAACCTCCCTTGAGCAGTTGGACGACTCCGTAGCATCGCCTCTCTTTCTCGCTGCCGAGCGTTTTTCTCGTGAAGCGGGCGGCCATACTCTTCCCGAGTTGATCGCCAAAGCCAAGCTACGACTAGGTGATGAGCCTGGAGCTGTCAACTTTCTTAGAGAGAGGCTCATGGTTGCGGGTTACTTCGAAGGCCACTCAAGTTACTACACCCGAAAATTCGAATCGAAGGGGAGGCGGGTCTTCTCTATATCCGAAGGCTTCCCAAGATTGACACCGGGAATAGTTCCCACTGGAGTCACGCGGGCCCTCTACGAAATCAATCTGGACCACGCCGGAGACTTCCTTTCGGACCTCGACGCGGCTCTGAAACAACTAGGAGTAACTGGATGACGCTTGATGACTTTTTCGCAGAGACTAGGAGCGAGATTGCGAGCCAGATGTCTGACGGCGCCACATTTGGTGAGCTCGTTTTTTCCGAAGTGGTGATGCAGCACCTCGTTGAAGCAGGAATGACTTTCGATCCAGTTGTCTGCCACTTTCAGGGAAAGATCGCCAATGCGAACTTGCGCTTGAGCGGTTATGCCATGTCTGAAGACGCAGACCAACTTGACCTGTTCGTAAGCCTCTACGAAGGCTTTGAAAGCTTGAGCCCGATTGCCGATCAAGACGTCAAGACGGCTGCGGCTCAATGTGTTCGCTTTTTGGAGCTCTGTGCGGCTGGACGCATTGCCGAAAAGCTCGATCCGTCAAGCGATGTCCATTCCCTTGCGCTGACGATTCGAGAAATTTACGACGGGCTCGAACAGGTTCGTGTTTATGTACTTACGGACGGTATAGCCAAGTCGAAAAGCTTCCAAGCTCGAGAAGTTGGCGACAAACTCGTGAAACTTGAAGTAATGGATATTGAGCGACTTTATCGCCATCGTTCTGAAGGTAAGCCTCGTGATGAACTTGTCGTTGATTTCAAGGATGTGTCAGGTTCTCCGCTTCCTTGCGTTTTCGTGCCAGGTGAAACAGGCGATTATGACTATGCACTTACCGCAATTCCAGGTGAGGCGCTTCGATTCATCTATGAGAAATTTGGCCCTCGACTGCTTGAGGCCAACGTGCGCTCATTCTTAAGCGTGAAGGCGAAAGGTGTTAACGCGGGACTGCAGAATACCTTGCGGAATGCCCCTGAAAGATTCATGGCTTACAACAATGGGATTGTATTGGTCGCTGACGAGATGCGGTTGGATCGCGCTGTAGATGGGTCGCCGGGCATTGCTTGGTTACGTGGCATGCAAATTGTTAATGGCGGCCAAACCACAGCTTCAATTTTCTTTGCTAAGAAAAAGTATGCAGATACGGATTTGAGCAAGGTGCGCGTCCCAGCCAAAATCATCGTTATGAAAGAGCAGGATCCCGCAAAAGAAGAGGCGCTGGTCTCCGACATCTCGCGTTATGCCAACAGTCAAAATGCTGTTCGGCAATCAGATCTATCAGCCAACAAGCCATTCCATGTTGATATTGAGCGGTTATCGCTTTCCGTCTATTGCCCTGATGGCATGGGTCGATGGTTCTACGAGAGGGCTGCCGGCAGTTATAACACCCTCCTTTCACGTGAAGGTGTCACTCCAGCTAAGCTTCGCGCCCTGAGGGACTCCGTACCAACCTCGAGGAAAATAACAAAAACTGAGTTGGCGAAGTACTCTACAGCGTGGGATGGCCACGCTGATGTGGTCAGTCTTGGCGCACAGAAGTGCTTTGATCGGTTCATGTCTGGTATGACTGACCTTGAGGCTAAAGGTACGGGTTTTACTCCGGATGTTTCTTATTTTAAGGCTATTGTCTCAAAAGCTTTGCTGTTCAAGGCAGTCCACAAGACGGCGCGGCCATTGGTACCGGCCTTTCTCGCGAACGTTGCGGCTTACACTGTCGCATTAATTTCTCAAGCTTATGGCAAGTCCTTTAATCACGAGCGCGTCTGGAGCAGACAAGGTATTTCTCCTCAGCTTGTTAAGCAGATCGAAATTTGGGCGAGGGAAGTCAATGATCGCCTTCATGAGACAGCAAATGGCAGGATGATCTCTGAATGGGCAAAGCGTCCTGAGTGTCGAGAGGCTATGTTCTCTCGACCGTTCTCTCCTCCCTTAGCAGATATTCCTGAGACGCTCTGACATCCCATTCACTACCCAGAGGCACGCTGAAAATTCGCTGTCGTGGGGGGGGCGGCCCCCCACGACACTTCCGGCGCTAACTGCGTTGCTCGATAGTTTGTCCGGTTCGATCAAATACCAAGTGACGCTTGGCGGTTTTTCCCTGATCTATAGGAGTCGATGATCTCAGCGACAACAGCTGCGATTTTTCTAGCAAGAAGCGGCGGGACGGCGTTTCCGATTTGTGTGTACTGCTGTGTTCTATTACCCTCGAAGAAGTAATTGTCAGGGAAAGTCTGCAGTCGTGCGGCTTCGCGAACAGTCAAGCTGCGGCACTGACTTGGATCCGGGTGAATGTAGTAATGGCCATCTTTAGCTATGTGGGCGACGACAGTGGTTGACGGGCCATCTTCCATTTGAACTCTGAAACGATCACTAAAGGGGACGGAGTCAGAAGAAACGTTTTCATGAGCTGGGAGGAGCTGAGCAGGGAATTGATGTATTTTTGGCGAGGTGCCATTCAACTTTGCGTAGCTTGCTGCAAAGATATATCTATGCAGGTCAGAGCGCATATGGCTCCTAGCCTCATGCTGTAGTACCCCTTTCAGTCTAGGGTCGAGGAACCACTCACGTTGCTTTGTATTCATTTCTGGAGCAACTTTCCAAGGTAGGAACCCACCTCCACTAGTTTTCAGCCTCCGTGCGTCTTCAGCAGCACTTTTCATAGTGTCTATTAAATCTCCCCGGCCAGTTTCATAGGATCGGAAAAGCATAGAACTAGCCTCCTCCAAAGTTGAAAGCCAGGCTTCGGGGGAATCTCCTCCCCTTGAAATTTTGCTCCGTATTGGAGGGAGTCCTGATAAAGCCTGCCCAACTGTGAAAACCGTTTTGCTGCGTTCCATTACGAGCTTGTGCGGACGCTCCAATAGAGCAGGACAGTTCGAGGCAACGTCAGAACGAACTCCAAGCAGGATAACCCTGTGTCGAGCCTGCGGAAGACCGTGGCGTTCTGCTTGAATGACAAAGTCATGTGGATCTGGTTTCTCCACATCTTTAGGAACGACCAAGGAGCGGATGTTGTACGAAAGATCGCCACCAGGATTCGAGAGATCCCCGAGAATTTGCTGGAAGATGTTCGAGCCACTGTGCTTCGAGGACAATATGCCTTTCACATTCTCCATGACGAAGATAGTAGGTTTGAACTCGCGAATAATCCTCAGATATTCTTTGTAGAGGAAGTGTTTCTCATCGCTTTCAAACTTCTCTTGGCTCTCGCGTGTCCGACGGGCTCGACCTGCTACAGAGTATGCTTGGCACGGTGGGCCGCCTATAAGAACCCATACATCTGCGCCAATCAGAGCTTCCCTGATCCAGTTGTCGACCTCGTCTGGCGAAATTTTACCAAGCTCTGCAAGCTTAGCTTCTTTCGAGGCCTCCACGGCTTCCGCCGGGATATCCGGATGTTTGAAAAGTTCGTCCCGAGTAATTTCGCCCCGGACGTATTGGTAGTAAGCGTCTGGCGCTTCACCTTTCGGAAAAGCGCGAAACAATGCGCGGAGAGATAAAGTCGCGTGAGCGAGAGGGTCTTTCTCGATCGAGACACGTAGCTGGAACTTACGTACTCCCTTCTCTGGGCCGCCGATTGAAGAGAATCCCTCCCCTAGTCCGCCCGGGCCGGCAAAGAGGTCGATGACCGGGATAGAATCCTTATATTTCATTGATTTAGTCGATGCGCCTAAGACGAAAGTAGAAAAGCGCACTGTCGCGCTCAGGTGATTGCGGCCTAGAAGTGGCAGGCCCTTTGCTTGATAAATGGTAACGGTTCACTAGGTACCGGGCAAGAAATGAACTTTAAGGAGAGGTGCCGAGTTCCACCGAATTTAGGTATGTGCCAAGGCTTTCGGTCCATTTCATTTTTTTAGCAAAGGCCTCACCGGTCGGGTTTCATAATAGTTGGAGTTTTGAGTGGCCGTTGAGGCGGAAACTGCTGTGAGTGTTGTAGGAATTTTCCAAGTGTGAGGAGGAAGTGAATATCCATGAGCGAATAAAAAGCCCCGATGAGATCGGGGCTTTTGCTTTTTCAATTTGCCGATACAGACAGCAATCGTCAAATCGCGGCGAGCTCGGAAATCAATCCCAGCTCAACGCCCCACCCGTCTGATACTCAATAACCCGCGTCTCAAAGAAATTCTTCTCTTTCTTCAAGTCCATAATCTCGCTCATCCAAGGGAACGGGTTCGTAGTCCCCGGATACTCTTCTTTAAGACCAATCTGCGAAAGACGACGGTTAGCAATAAACTTGAGGTAGTCCTCCATCATCGCCGCATTCATCCCCAACACCCCACGAGGCATGGTGTCACGCGCATATTCGATCTCGAGCTGAGTGCCTTGCAAGATCATCTGCGAAGCCTCTTCCTTCATTTCAGCATCCCACAAGTGCGGGTTTTCGATTTTGATCTGGTTGATCACGTCGATGCCGAAGTTCAGGTGCATGGATTCGTCGCGCAGGATGTATTGGAACTGCTCGGCGACGCCGGTCATTTTGTTGCGGCGGCCCATGGAGAGGATTTGGGTGAAGCCGCAATAGAAGAAGATGCCTTCCAGAACGCAGTAGTAGGCGATCAGGTTGCGCAGCAACTCTTTGTCGGTGTCGACGGTGCCGGTTTCGAACTTCGGATCGGAGATCGAACGGGTGTATTTGAGGCCCCAGGTGGCTTTTTTCGCGACCGATGGGATCTCGTGGTACATGTTGAAGATTTCGCCTTCATCCATGGCCAGCGATTCGATGCAGTACTGGTAGGCGTGGGTGTGGATCGCTTCTTCGAAGGCCTGGCGCAGGATGTACTGGCGGCACTCCGGGTTGGTGATCAGGCGGTACACGGCCAGGACCAGGTTGTTGGCAACCAGGGAGTCGGCGGTGGAGAAGAAGCCGAGGTTGCGCATGACGATGCGGCGTTCGTCGTCGGTCAGGCCTTCCGGGTCTTTCCAGAGGGCGATGTCGGCGGTCATGTTGACTTCTTGCGGCATCCAGTGGTTTGCGCAACCGTCCAGATACTTCTGCCAGGCCCAGTCGTACTTGAAGGGGACGAGTTGGTTGAGGTCGGCGCGGCAGTTGATCATGCGCTTTTCGTCGACGGCGACACGGGCGGAGGCGCCTTCGAGTTCGGCGAGGCCTTCGGCGATGTCGAGGTTGTCGAGGGCAGCCTTGGCGCGAGCGATGGCGGCGGAGTCGGACGCGGTGACAGCGCGAGCTTCCTGAGCAGCAACACCACCGGCGGTGTCGAGGCGGTCCATGTTGGCTTCAGTCGCGTGGCCGGCGTTGGCGCCTTTAACCACGGTCTCGCCGCTGTCTTCTTTGTCGAATTCGTCCCAGCTCAGCATGACGTGTCGTCTCCTGCGTGAGGGTCAGATGCGCGTGTGATGGTGTGTCACACGTTCGTTCTGACCGCGTTGGATCTTAAGGAATCGTTTTTTGCACCAACCAAGGCAGGCAAATAACAGAATTTTGTACGGGGTTCCGAGAGCCACTAATGGGCGCAGGCTGCGTAGTACGCTGCTGCGGGGCTTCAGACTGGCTTTCGTCCCTGTAAGGGAATATTGCAGGCCCGTTTAAGGCGGCATTATAAGGAAATTTTGGTCGGCGTGGTGCGACGAATCGGCTCATCGAAGGGCCGAGAGGGAAGGTTTTTCGAGCAAACCGAGGGAATACAGGGCTTTGGCCACTGAAGATTTTTTTTCGGTTATTTTGACGCAAGATCAGATTTGTACAAAAAACACTCAAAAACGGCGTTTTTCACTACATCTTGTGTTTAGAAGCGGTTTTGGTTGACTCAAAACACAACGGAGCCCGACCGGAGTCGGGCTGGAATCGGCCTTCAGCGACAGGCTGAAATGGCCTGATCTGGGGGCAGTTTCGATCAGCCACTGGAGCAGCCGTTGCCCATGATGCTGTAGCGCAGAATGTGGCGTTGACCTTTGGAGTCGTCGTACTCCATTTTCATCGGAACAACTTCGCACACATTGGGGATTTCACTCATGGAGATAACTTTGGCGATGTCGAGGTGGGTGGAGTAAGTGTATTCCTCGATGACCGGTTGTTGCTGTGCGACATCAGTCGGGACCTCGTCTGCCATGGCGGTTGCGCACAGGCTGGAGAGGGCCAGAACTAATAAAGCTTTCATTGCAGTTTTACCTTTTAGAGGTCGAGTGGGGTCACGCAACCTTTTTGGGGTTGCGTGTGGAACTTGATGACGGGTGTTGTTGATTAACTGCCTTCGTGGGGGCTGCAACTGGGTTAATCAGGGTTTGCCGTGTTGGCGAGGCGAATTTTAGGCGTGGAGGTTGCGTTCATATAGGTGGCGATTTGATAAACACCTTTGACAAATTTCGTAACAATCACCCAGAGGTTGCATGTCCGCGTCCTCTGTAGGAGCTGCCGAAGGCTGCGATCTTTTGATTCTAAAATCGCCAAAAGTCAAAAGATCGCAGCCTTCGGCAGCTCCTACCTGAGAGCGGAGATAAGCGGGATTGAGCGTGTTTTCAGGTATTCACGACATTTTGTAGGGGCTTGTTACTACCATCGTCGAATGGTTCTATAGCCCCGGCCCGGCTACAACGGAGTCATACAAAAACAACTATTCCACCGAGGTAAGAAAGATGAGTGCGGCTTCTCTGTATCCCGTTCGTCCCGAGGTAGCAGCCAACACGCTGACCGACGAGGCAACCTACAAAGCCATGTACCAGCAGTCGGTCGTCAACCCTGACGGCTTCTGGCGCGAGCAAGCCAAGCGCCTCGACTGGATCAAGCCTTTCACCACGGTGAAACAGACCTCATTCGACGATCACCATGTCGACATCAAATGGTTCGCCGACGGCACCCTGAACGTTTCCTACAACTGCCTCGACCGTCATCTGGCCGAGCGCGGCGATCAAGTCGCAATCATTTGGGAAGGGGATGACCCCGCCGAAAGCCGTAACATCACCTACCGCGAGCTGCACGAACAAGTCTGCAAGTTCGCTAACGCCCTGCGCGGCCAGGATGTGCACCGCGGCGACGTGGTGACTATCTACATGCCGATGATCCCCGAAGCCGTGGTCGCCATGCTGGCCTGCACCCGGATCGGCGCGATTCACTCGGTGGTGTTCGGTGGTTTCTCGCCGGAAGCGCTGGCCGGTCGCATCATCGACTGCAAATCCAAAGTGGTGATCACCGCGGACGAAGGCATTCGTGCCGGCAAGAAAATCCCGCTCAAGTCCAACGTCGACGACGCGCTGACCAACCCGGAAACCAGCAGCATTCAGAAGGTCATCGTGTGCAAGCGCACCGGTGGCAACATCAAGTGGAACCAGCATCGCGACATCTGGTACGAAGACCTGATGAAAGTGGCGGGCAGTGTTTGCGCGCCGAAAGAGATGGGCGCCGAAGAAGCGCTGTTCATCCTTTACACCTCCGGTTCCACCGGCAAGCCTAAAGGCGTGCAGCACACCACCGGCGGTTACCTGCTTTATGCGGCGATGACCCACGAGCGCGTGTTCGACTATCGCCCGGGCGAAGTCTACTGGTGCACCGCCGACGTCGGCTGGGTCACCGGCCACACCTACATTGTCTACGGCCCGCTGGCCAACGGCGCGACCACCGTGCTGTTCGAAGGCGTGCCGAACTATCCGGACATCACCCGGGTGGCGAAGATCGTCGACAAGCACAAGGTCAACATCCTCTACACCGCGCCGACCGCGATCCGCGCGATGATGGCGTCGGGCAAAGCTGCGGTTGAAGGCGCTGACGGCAGCAGCCTGCGTCTGCTCGGTTCGGTCGGTGAGCCGATCAACCCGGAAGCGTGGGACTGGTACTACAAGAACGTCGGTCAATCCCGTTGCCCGATCGTCGATACCTGGTGGCAGACCGAAACCGGCGGCAACATGATGAGCCCGCTGCCTGGCGCTCACGGCCTCAAGCCGGGCTCTGCGGCACGCCCGTTCTTCGGCGTGGTGCCGGCACTGGTGGATAACCTGGGCAACATCCTCGAAGGCGTTACCGAGGGCAACCTGGTGATTCTCGATTCGTGGCCAGGCCAGGCGCGCACGCTGTATGGCGACCATGACCGTTTCGTCGACACTTACTTCAAGACCTTCCGTGGCATGTACTTCACCGGTGACGGTGCGCGTCGTGACGAGGATGGCTATTACTGGATCACCGGTCGCGTGGATGACGTGCTTAACGTGTCCGGCCACCGCATGGGCACTGCCGAGATCGAAAGCGCGATGGTTGCGCACCCGAAAGTCGCCGAGGCGGCCGTGGTCGGTGTGCCGCACGACATCAAGGGGCAGGGCATTTATGTCTATGTCACCTTGATTGGCGGCGAAGAGCCGAGCGAGCAGCTGCGTATCGAGTTGAAAAACTGGGTGCGTAAAGAGATCGGTCCGATTGCTTCGCCGGACGTGATTCAGTGGGCGCCGGGGCTGCCGAAAACCCGTTCGGGCAAGATCATGCGCCGGATTCTGCGCAAGATTGCGACAGCGGAATACGATGGCCTGGGGGATATTTCGACCTTGGCGGATCCGGGTGTGGTGCAGCATTTGATTGATACGCACAAGACGATGAATGTTGCGTAAGTAGCGTTTGGCGTTTTTGAAGCCCTGCCAGGTGATGAGTCTGGTGGGGCTTTTTGTTGTTGAGGATCAAAGGATCGCAGCCTTCGGCAGCTCCTACAGAGAAATGCGTTCGGCGTAGGAGCTGCCGAAGGCTGCGATCTTTCGCTCAACCAATAATTATCGGCTTCATCCGTAGGCCCTTTCCCACTGTTACCCGCGACAGTTCAAGTAACTGAATGTGTAACCGCCCGCGCCGATACGGGGCGATGGGAAACGCCAGCCCCCGCATTCACGCAGCAATGCACCCCGCCAGAAATAAGAAGCAACGCCAAGCTTGCCGGATTAGAAGGCTTTGCCAATAATAGGCCCGCAATTTGCAGCATAGATCGGTTCACTGTCTTTTGCTCTTGCACGAAATTGCAAGGCTGTCAACGTGCTCAATCGGCTTTCTCGGTGCTTCTGTAATTTGTTGTCGCATTGAAGAAATATCGACTTCGGGCCTGTCGTTAGAATGCCGATCACTCGCTCGTCGTTGTCCGTGTTGAAATCAACACGCGATTCCTGTGACGCAGCACTGTTTACCGGTTGTACTCATTCGCATATTGGGCTGTCGCTCACTCTGCCGTTTTAGCCCTTTACCGATGGAGTCCCAAGATGAAGAAACTCGTGCTGCTTGGCGCCCTGGCACTGTCCGTGCTGTCCCTGCCAACCTTCGCCGACGACAAGCCTGTAAAAATCGGTATCGAAGCGGCGTACCCTCCGTTCGCGTCCAAAGCACCGGATGGCAGCATCGTTGGTTTCGACTACGACATCGGCAACGCCCTGTGTGAAGAGATGAAGGTCAAGTGCGTGTGGGTCGAGCAAGAGTTCGACGGTCTGATCCCTGCACTCAAAGTGCGCAAGATCGACGCCATTCTGTCGTCCATGTCGATCACTGAAGACCGCAAGAAGTCCGTGGACTTTACCAACAAGTACTACAACACCCCGGCGCGCCTGGTCATGAAGGCCGGCACTCAAGTCAGCGAAGGCCTGGCCGAGCTCAAGGGCAAAAACATCGGCGTGCAACGTGGTTCGATCCACGAGCGTTTCGCCCGCGAAGTCCTGGCCCCGCTGGGTGCCGAGATCAAGCCGTACGGCTCGCAGAACGAAATTTACCTCGACGTGGCTGCCGGTCGCCTCGACGGCACCGTGGCAGACGCTACGCTGCTGGATGACGGTTTCCTGAAAACCGACGCCGGCAAAGGTTTTGCTTTCGTTGGCCCGGCCTTCACCGACGTCAAATACTTCGGCGACGGCGTGGGTATCGCAGTGCGCAAGGGCGACGCGCTGAAAGACAAGATCAACACCGCGATCACTGCGATTCGCGAGAACGGCAAATACAAGCAAATCCAGGACAAGTACTTCGCCTTCGATATCTACGGCAAGTAACACGTCCGGCGACAAGTCCGAAATGGCGCAAGCAACAGGATCTCTGAGGTTTGCGCCATTTTTTCATCCCAACATTCGAGGACCTGAATCATGTTGAAAGGCTACGGGGCTGTCATCCTCGATGGCGCATGGCTGACGCTTCAGCTCGCCTTGTCGTCCATGGCCCTGGCCATCGTTCTGGGGCTGATCGGCGTTGCGCTGCGTCTGTCGCCGGTGCGTTGGCTGGCCTGGCTGGGCGACCTGTATTCCACGGTCATTCGCGGGATTCCCGATCTGGTGCTGATCCTGCTGATTTTCTACGGTGGTCAGGACTTGCTCAACCGCGTCGCTCCGATGCTCGGTTATGACGATTACATCGACCTGAACCCGTTGGTCGCCGGTATCGGCACCCTCGGTTTCATCTTCGGTGCGTACCTGTCGGAAACCTTTCGTGGCGCGTTCATGGCGATCCCCAAAGGTCAGGCAGAAGCCGGCATGGCCTACGGCATGAGCAGTTTTCAGGTGTTCTTCCGGGTGTTGGTGCCGCAGATGATCCGTCTGGCGATTCCGGGCTTCACCAACAACTGGCTGGTGTTGACCAAGGCCACCGCGCTGATTTCGGTGGTGGGTCTGCAAGACATGATGTTCAAGGCCAAGCAGGCGGCCGATGCCACCCGCGAGCCTTTCACCTTCTTCCTCGCAGTGGCGGCGATGTACCTGGTGATCACCAGCGTCTCGTTGCTGGCATTGCGTCACCTTGAGAAGCGCTACTCGGTAGGCGTAAGGGCGGCTGATCTATGATCTTCGACTACAACGTCATCTGGGAGGCCTTGCCGCTGTACTTCGGCGGTTTGCTGACCACCCTCAAATTGCTCGCGCTGTCGCTGTTTTTCGGTCTGCTGGCGGCCCTGCCACTGGGGCTGATGCGCGTCTCGAAGAATGCCGCCGTCAACCTGTCGGCCTGGCTGTTCACCTACGTGATTCGCGGCACGCCGATGCTGGTGCAGCTGTTTTTGATCTACTACGGGCTGGCGCAATTCGAAGCCGTGCGTGAGAGCATTTTCTGGCCGTGGCTGTCCAGCGCGACGTTCTGCGCATGCCTGGCGTTCGCGATCAACACCAGCGCCTACACTGCGGAAATCATCGCCGGCAGCCTGCGGGCGACGCCGAACGGCGAGATCGAAGCGGCCAAGGCCATGGGCATGTCGCGCTTCAAGATGTACAAGCGGATTCTGTTGCCATCGGCCCTGCGCCGGGCGCTGCCGCAGTACAGCAACGAAGTGATCATGATGCTGCAGACTACCAGTCTGGCGTCCATCGTGACCCTGATCGATATCACCGGCGCCGCGCGCACGGTCAACGCCCAGTACTATTTGCCGTTCGAGGCGTACATCACGGCGGGTGTGTTTTACCTGTGCCTGACTTTCATTCTGGTCAAGCTGTTCAAACTGGCCGAGCGCCGCTGGCTGGGCTATCTCGCCCCGCGGAAGCACTGATATGGAACGCATCGATCACGCATTGCCGTGGAGCCACCTGGGCAGCGAACGTCAGGTTTCGGTGTTCCGCTTCGGCACTGGCGAGCGCAAGGCCTACATTCAGGCCAGCCTGCACGCCGATGAATTGCCGGGAATGCGCACCGCCTGGGAGCTGAAAAAGCGCCTGACCGAGCTCGAAGCCCAAGGCTTGCTCAACGGCGTGATTGAATTGGTGCCCGTGGCCAATCCACTGGGCCTCGGCCAATTGCTGCAAGGCAATCACCAAGGGCGTTTCGAGGCGGGCAGCGGCAAGAATTTCAACCGTGATTTCGTCGAGCTGAGCGCGCCAGTGGCCGCTGCGCTGGAAGGGCATCTGGGCGATGATCCGCACGCCAACATCCGCTTGATCCGCCAGGCCATGAGCGATGCTCTGGCGGCATTGCCACCGGCCGAGAGCCAGTTGCAAGGCATGCAGCGCGTGTTGCTCAGCCATGCCTGCACCGCCGATGTCGTCCTCGATTTGCACTGCGATTGCGAAGCCGCGCTGCACATGTACGCCTTGCCGCAACACTGGCCGCAATGGCGTTCGCTCGCCGCGCACCTGGACGTGAAAGTCGGATTGTTGGCGGAAGATTCCGGCGGCAGTTCGTTTGACGAAGCCTGCTCGCTGCCGTGGCTGCGGTTGTCGCGTCAGTTCCCGGACGCGCAGATTCCACTGGCCTGTCTGGCGACTACCATTGAATTAGGCGGCCAGTCCGATACCGGTCGCGCGGAAGCCGAGGCGTACGCCGAAGGCATTCTGGCGTTTCTCGCTGAGCAGGGTCTGATCAGCGGCGAATGGCCTGCACCTGCGCAGGACGCCTGCGAAGGCATGCCGTTCGAAGGCACCGAAATGCTGTACGCACCACATCCTGGTGTGGTGAGTTTTCTGCGTAAACCCGGTGAATGGATCGAGGCCGGCGAAGAGATTTTCGAAGTGATCGATCCGCTGGCGGATCGGGTCAGCACGGTGTGTGCTGGTACGTCCGGGGTGCTGTTTGCCATTGAACGGCTGCGTTACGCCCAACCCGGTTTCTGGCTGGCCAAGGTGGCGGGGCGCGAAGCGCTGCGTCACGGGCGCTTGCTCAACGACTGACTGACTGTTTTTGTGAGAACCGACCGCATGTACAAACTTGAAGTCCAAGACCTGCATAAACGCTATGGCAGTCATGAAGTGCTCAAGGGCGTGTCCCTGAAAGCGGCGGCTGGCGATGTGATCAGCATCATCGGCTCCAGTGGCTCCGGCAAAAGTACTTTCCTGCGCTGCATCAACCTGCTGGAGCAGCCGCACGCCGGCAGGATTCTGCTCAACAACGAAGAGCTGAAACTGGTGGCCAACAAGGAAGGAGCCCTGAAGGCCGCCGACCCGAAGCAGCTGCAACGCATGCGTTCGCGTCTGTCGATGGTGTTTCAGCATTTCAACCTGTGGTCGCACATGACCGCGCTGGAAAACATCATGGAAGCGCCGGTCCACGTGCTCGGCATGTCCAAGGCTGAAGCCCGCGAGAAGGCCGAGCACTACCTGAACAAGGTCGGCGTGGCGCATCGCAAGGACGCATACCCGGGCCACATGTCCGGCGGCGAGCAACAGCGCGTGGCGATTGCCCGTGCGCTGGCGATGGAACCCGAGGTGATGCTGTTCGACGAACCGACCTCGGCACTCGACCCGGAACTGGTCGGCGACGTGCTGAAAGTCATGCAGGCCCTGGCTCAGGAAGGCCGGACCATGGTGGTGGTAACGCACGAAATGGGCTTCGCCCGTGAAGTGTCCAACCAGCTGGTATTCCTGCACAAAGGTGTCGTCGAAGAAAGCGGTAACCCGCGTGAGGTGCTGGTCAATCCACAGTCCGAACGCCTGCAACAATTCCTCTCGGGCAGCCTGAAGTAATCAGGACTGCCGTTGCGCACCGGGATGGTGCATGCTTCGCAGCCCAAAGGCTGGCGCCGATCCCTGTAGGAGCTGCCGAAGGCTGCGATCTTTTGACCTTGATTTTTCAAATCAAAAGATCGCAGCCTCGTTTCACTCGACAGCTCCTACAGGAGGGACGACAAGCCAGCTTGCACATTTAGATCTCTGCTGGTTTCAGGATTTACGTTGATTTACGGGCTAGCATTGGCCCATGCCTTCATCACTGTTTTCGTTTCGGATTGCCCACCATGACTGCCCATCGAATTGGTTTCCTGATTTGGCCCAGCACTAAAGCACTGACGCTTGCGCTGGCTGAGGAGGCCTTGCGTGTTGCTCAGCGTGTGCATCCGGACGTGGTTTACGAACTGTCGTTCTTGCAGGCCGAACCGCCGACCGAAGGCGCCTGGCAATTGCCGGGTGAGCCGTGGGCCGGCAAGCTCGAAAACTTCCAGAAACTGTTCCTGCTCGCCGATGAGCCGCCGACTGCACTCGCGCCGGCACTCAGCAGTTCGCTCAAGCAACTGGTGCGCGCCGGTTGTGTGATTGGCGGTTTGTCGGCGGGTGTTTACCCATTGGCGCAACTCGGTTTGCTCGACGGTTATCGCGCTGCCGTGCACTGGCGCTGGCAGGACGATTTCGCCGAGCGCTTCCCGAAGGTCATTGCCACCAGCCATCTGTTCGACTGGGATCGCGATCGTCTGACGGCGTGCGGCGGCCTGTCAGTGCTGGATTTGCTGTTGGCCGTGCTGGCCCGTGATCACGGCGCCGAACTGGCTGGCGCCGTGTCCGAAGAACTGGTGGTCGAGCGCATCCGCGAAGGTGGCGAGCGCCAGCGCATTCCACTGCAAAACCGCTTGGGCTCCAGCCATCCGAAGCTCACCCAGGCGGTGCTGCTGATGGAAGCCAACATCGAAGAGCCGCTGACCACCGACGAAATCGCCCAGCACGTGTGCGTGTCCCGTCGGCAGCTGGAGCGAATCTTCAAGCAATACCTCAACCGTGTGCCGAGCCAGTACTACCTGGAACTGCGCCTGAACAAGGCCCGGCAGATGTTGATGCAAACCAGCAAGTCGATCATCCAGATCGGCCTGTCGTGCGGCTTCTCTTCAGGGCCGCATTTCTCCAGCGCCTACCGCAATTTCTTCGGCGCCACGCCGCGGGAAGATCGCAACCAGCGGCGCAGCAGTAGCCCGTTCGAATTGTCGTCAGTGCCCTCCGAGCGCGGCTGATTTACTCCTCCAACTCGGAGCCTTCAGAGGTGGAAATATCCATTTCCCCTCGATTGATTACCTCCTCCACCCCAAAGTCCACGCGGGTGCGTTCGTAGTAGTTGATCAGCTGTTCCAGGCTTTGCGCAGACAACGGATTGCCTCGCAGGGTGATGTTTTCCGCCGTTTCCACCGGCAGTTCCATCAGGTCGCTGGGGATTTCCCGGATGGCATTCATGCTCAAGTCGGCCCAGTCCAGTTCCTCCAGTTGCAGCAGCCCGGGTGGGATGTCGGTGATGCCGGTGTCGTTGAGCAGAACCGTGGACAGATCCGGCATCTGCCTCAAGTCAGGGGTATGGCCGAGTGGGTTGTAGCCCAGATCGAGGTAGTCGAGGTGTTCCATGCCGGCCAACGCGTTGGCTGACTCCGCGGACAAGCTGATGCGGCATTGGGGCAGTTTCAGTGCCCGCAGACGACCCATCTTGAACACCGCGTCCGGCAAGTCGCCCAGATTAACCTCGCGCAAGCGCAGGGTTTGCAGGTTGGGGAAAGATTGCAGGAATTGCCCAATGCGGGTCGCACCGTTCACACCTTGCAGGTCAAGCGTGGAGACGTGGCTAAAATCGGCGTTGAGGGCAGGCAGTTCTCCATTGATCGGTTCAGTGATGAACAGTTCGAAGGTGGGCTCAAGCGAATCATTGAAATCATCCAGCTCGGACTCATGACGCCAGCAGCGCTCCAGCGCTTGCTTGAATTCGTCGCGGTTGGCGTGCTCGATGAACAATTGCTCGGCGGTAAACGGCTCATCGGTTAACGGGTGCCGGGCCGGCACGTCAGCCGTCCAGGCGGCGAGGTCGTCGCTCAACTGCGTGAGTTCTGCTTCAAGCTTTGCCAGTTCGGCGCGGCCTTCGGCCAATGTGCCGGGCAGCTCGTAGACGAACTCGCTCGCCTGTTCGATTTCCAGATTGGGGTACAACGCGTTGACGCGTTGAATGTCCGCTACGGGCGCCATCACATCCATATCGTACGAAGTCTCGAAGTAATTTTGCTTGATCAGGTTGCGTGCCTGTTCGTTGAGTGGGTTGTCAGCCAGATGCACCCCGCGCTTTTCATACACCGGGCTCTCGAACAGTTCGGCAGGCAACTCGGTGAGGTTGTTGTTCATCAACAAGAGTGTGTTGAGACGTGTGCTTTGCAGGGCACCGCCGGGGATGCCGGTCAGCCCGGTTTCGCTCAGGTCCAGATGAGTGAGCTCGGGCATTGACTCGATTTGAGGCACACCTTCGATGGGATTCTTGTAGAGATCGAGCACCCTCAGCTTTGTTATCGATGACAGCTTTGTCCAGGCGACGGCGTCGATCCTGGTGGCGCAGTCGCTCAGTACCAGCGCTTCAAGATCGGCCATTTGCCCGATGGCGTCTGGCAGCGAATTCAGGGAAAAGCGGCGTAGCTCCAATCGATGAAGGCCGCTGAATTGCTGAAGAAAACCGGGTACTCCTTGCGCCGCATGGTTGCCTTCAAGTGCCAGCAGCGAAACATGGCTGAAGTCCGCCGTCAGGTTCGGCAGATCGCCGGGCACAGGTTCGGCGAACCGCAGCACATAACGTTCGGCGCCCTCCGGCACATCGAAATCGCGGTCGGACTGGCGTCGCCACGCTCGCTGGATCTCCTGGGCCAGTAATCGGCGATTGTTGCGTGTTCCCTGCAGTTCCAGATCGTTGAGCGCCAGCCCGGTGTCGGGGCTGACCGTGGGTGCATCGTCGACCCAGCGGGCCAGGTCCTGATGCAACTGATCGAGTTCGCGGGCCAGACGTGTGAGTTCTGTTCGCGGGCCATCGGGGTGGCGTTGAAGATCGGAAATGATGGAACGCCGCTCCTCCGCGCTCAAACCGGGGTAAACCTCGCGAACACGGTCATCAAACGTCGGTGTCTTGCCATGATTTCGGCGATAACCGTCGGTGCCACCGGGCAAACGCATGGTGGTCGGATCGTAGAAGGGTTTTCGATGGGGGTTTTTGGCAAACAGCGTGCGCAATCCCGGTTGTTTGATCGCCTGTTGGGCAATCTGCTGTTTGAACGCTTTGGCTTCCGCGACGGAACCCCCCAGCGCCGTGCGCTCGGACTCCGGCAGCGCCTGAAGCACGGCGTGATAGAAGTCAGTGGCGGGCGCGCGGTCCCCATACACCTGATAAGTGCCGTCATCGGCGTGAACCAGAGTCTTGAGCAAAGGCGCGTCGCTCGGCCCAACGCTGTCGCGCAATAATCCGGTTTCGGAAAACTCCCTGACCTCGATGCGCACTCGGGCTGACCAGCCGGGCATCGATTCCAGGCTGTGCAACGCCAGGCGGTGAGTGTCCGCGGTGTCCATGCCGTCGAAATAGAAACCTTCATACGCCCTGGCGACGCGTACCGCTTCCATGGCTTTGACGGCCACATCTTTCAGGCGCTGCACCATGCGCCCGTCATGCAGTTGCGTCAGCTCGGTGCCGGACGCGTTGTCCACCAGCTCTTGCGCGATGTCGGTGGGCAAGCCTGGCACTTCCCCTTGCAACAGCTGAACCTGACGATCTTCGGTTTTCTCAAGTTCGCGGTAGCGCGATTCGAACAGCGACAGGCGCTGGTTCACAGCTTGATAGTGATCGGGGTGGGCGGGCTGGCCGGTCAACGCTTGAATATCACGATCGATTTTGTAGCGCTTGATCGTGTCCGTCAGCAACGAAGGCGGGCGCTGGTACTCGACGTGGGTCTCGCGCAGCACATTATCGTGGAAGCCGCTGATGCGCAGGATTTGCTCGCGCTCGGCACTGCTGAACGATTCGACACTGTGCCCCAGGCGCCGCATCACGGTTTCCCGGTCCCAGGTCAACGGTCGATCCAGCGCCGTTTGCCAGGCGCCGTGATGGTTGTGCCGCAGCGACGGTTGATAGGCGTCGGGGCGCTCGGGATGCTCGATCTGATAACGATTGGATTCGCCACTGGATTTGACGGCGTAGAGCTGGTCCTCCAGGCGCAGCAACGTTTTGCCGTCATGCCGATACAGGCCGAGTTGATCGGGGCGGGCGCTGTTCGGTAAATCGACAGACTGCGCGTAAGGCGCGAGATCCTGTTTCCAGTAGCGGGTTTTGCCGCCACCAGTGTCGACCGGTTTGAGTGAGGAAAACAGGGTCACGGCTTCGCTGGACATCAAGCGACTGAACGCACCCGCCGCCAAGGCACCGCCCACCGCGAACGTGCCGAGTTGCGCCACGGATTCAAGCAGCGTGATCAAGTGCCCGAACGCCTCGGCCTTCAGGCCCTCGGCCCAGTCGACGATGCCTTCGAACACCTCGTCGAGGAGTTGCCAGGCCATGTAGGCCAGCATCAGCTCGCCCAGAAACGGCACGAAGGGCAGGGCGACGAACGCGGCGATTTCGAGAATCGTGGTCGCGACTTTGCTGAAGGCATCCCATCGCGCCCAACGGGCAGCACGGTCGGCGTTCGCGGTGGAGACGGCCAGGGTCCGGGCGTCATTGAGGACCTTGTTCACTTGCCGTTGGTAAAGGTGAGTCCACAGACCGGTTTGGATCGGCGTCACCGAAAACTGCAGGTTGGGTTTGTCGATGGGGGTGTCGCGCCAGCTCGGCAACGGATCACCGTACGGTCGCTCATGCCAGGTGACGCTGCTCAGGCGCCGACTCAGGTCGGCAAAAAAATGTCCGCGTTCCTGATGCTCGACAAATCGACTGAAAAACGCCTGGTAAGCCGGGGAGCGCAGCTTGCGGGTCAGGTCTTTCATGAAGGCCGGCGAGTCGGGATAGTGTTTGAGTGGATGCTCCGGATCATCGGGAATGTAGACGACGATCCGCGATGCCCGCCGCGACCGTTCAAGGTGGGGGGCGAACACCACGATGCCGGTCAGGGTTGAGGACATCATCGTCAGGTCATGACAGTGAAGCGGTTGGTGATCCAGCTGCACGTCGACGCGACCTTCCAGTAATTGCTGAATCGCCTGCCAGGCGTCGGTCGGCACGTCTTGCCGGGTATGAGCCAGTTGCAGGGCGGCGCGAAGGGCGGCTTTGTGCGTGCTGATGACGTTCGATTCCAGTACCGCGCCGACCACCGATTCGGTCATTCCCAGAAATTCTTTCAGGTAGGCCTCGTATTGGCCGCCGATATCCAGTTCCCGACACAGCCGGGTGAAGTCCTGAATAGACAGTTGGCGCTTAATCGCGGGCAGTGTGTCGAACTGTCCGTTGGGCGAGGGCTGGGTGATGAATGTCGAGGCGGGCTCGTAGGCGTCGGCTTTGGTTTCCGCCTCCTGAAAGTTGTGCAGGGCAGCATCGAGCAGCGATACCGTCCAGGTGCGCGCGGCACCGGATTTAATTGGAAACCAGGGGATGTGCTGCGGGATGTACAGGCGCAGGAAAGTGGTTTTCACATCCAGCTCGAGGGCAAAGCGCGATTTCAGTGCCGCCGTGAGCACTGCTTCGGCAAAGTCTTGGGCGTTTTGCAGTTTCGACAGCCGCGTCTCCAGGTCATTGCGCCGGGTCAGATGCGCCTCGCTGAGTGTTTTCAGTGACTGTTGTTGCTGGGGAGTAGCGCTGGCGTGCCACCCCGGAACCTGCAACGGAGCGCTTTTCAGAGCGCTTCGCGTAGCGGGCGAGGCTTTTAATACCCAGTCGGGCAGGTTGGTGAACGCAGGATGGAAATGCGCGTCCGGCGGAGCATTCAGGTCGAGCTTTTGCTTATTCATTGCGCTAGTCCGTTAGCGATGGGTCGGAGCCCGATCAAAACAGACGATGACGCAGGGCGTGCGGTACATATTTACCGCACCGCTCGACACGCCTGCCTGTAATCTGTGCGCCGGTTTAAACTGCGCCTTTGCGACGCTATTTGTCGCATTGCCGTAAACCCGGCTGAAACCGGGGTTTGCGCTATAAGAAGTTGTCGCTTGGCGGCAAGGCCGGGCTGAAAACTGTCCTTACAATCCTCACCAAGCTCGCCAGTTTCCGGCGAGTGTTCCTCTTCAGGAGACTCCGATGTCCGTTGAGCACGCTGCGGTACAACGCGCCGATTTCGACCAGGTAATGGTTCCCAACTATGCGCCTGCCGCCTTCATTCCAGTGCGTGGCGCCGGTTCCCGCGTCTGGGACCAGTCTGGCCGCGAGCTGATCGACTTCGCCGGCGGGATTGCCGTTAACGTATTGGGCCATGCGCACCCGGCGCTGGTCGGCGCCTTGACCGAACAGGCGAACAAGCTGTGGCACGTGTCCAACGTGTTTACCAATGAGCCGGCCCTGCGCCTGGCGCATAAGCTGATCGACGCGACCTTTGCCGAACGTGCGTTCTTCTGCAACTCCGGCGCCGAAGCCAACGAGGCCGCCTTCAAGCTGGCCCGTCGCGTCGGTTTTGATCGGTTCGGCAGCGAGAAGTACGAGATCATCGCCGCGCTCAACAGCTTCCACGGCCGTACCCTGTTCACCGTGAACGTCGGTGGCCAGTCGAAGTACTCCGACGGCTTCGGTCCGAAAATCACCGGCATCACTCACGTGCCGTTCAACGATCTGGCCGCGCTGAAAGCCGCGATTTCCGACAAGACCTGCGCCGTAGTGCTGGAACCGATTCAGGGCGAAAGCGGTGTAATCCCCGCCGAACTTGAATACCTGCAAGGCGCCCGTGACCTTTGCACCGCGCACAACGCGCTGCTGATTTTCGACGAAGTACAGACCGGTATGGGCCGCAGCGGCAAGCTGTTTGCCTACCAGCACTACGGCGTGGTTCCGGACATCCTGACCAGTGCCAAAAGCCTGGGCGGCGGTTTCCCGATCGCGGCGATGCTGACCACCGAAGACCTGGCCAAACACTTGGTGGTCGGCACCCACGGCACCACGTACGGCGGCAACCCGCTGGCGTGTGCAGTCGCCGAAGCGGTGATCGACGTGGTCAACACCCCTGAAGTGCTCGCCGGCGTCAACGCCAAGCACGACAAGTTCAAGGCGCGCCTGGAGCAGATCGGCGAGAAATACGGCCTGTTCACCCAGGTGCGTGGCATGGGCCTGTTGATCGGTTGCGTGCTCAACGATGCCTGGAAAGGCAAGGCCAAGGACATCTTCAACGCCGCCGAGCGTGAAGGCCTGATGATTCTGCAAGCCGGCCCGGACGTAGTGCGTTTTGCGCCAAGCCTGGTGGTGGAAGACGCGGACATCGACGCCGGTCTGGACCGTTTCGAGCGCGCTGCAGCGAAACTGACACAAGCCTGATAGACCTTCGACGCCTGACCTTTCAGGCGTCGAACAAATTTTTATGTGCCGGACACAAAACCTGTGGGAGCGGGCTTGCCCGCGATGAGGGCCTGACAGCCGACTTCATTGTTATCTGACAGGACGATATCGCGGGCAAGCCCGCTCCCACATGATCCGGGCATTTTTCTTATGAGTATTTTTCGAGAAAGGAGTGACACCATGCTGGTGATGCGCCCCGCGCAAATGGCTGATCTGGGCGAGGTACAGCGTCTGGCTGCGGACAGCCCGATTGGTGTCACTTCCCTGCCGGATGATGTTGAGCGCCTGAGTGACAAGATCGCCGCGAGCGAAGCGTCGTTTTCCGCCGAAGTCAGCTTCAACGGTGAAGAGAGCTATTTCTTCGTCCTCGAAGACAGCACCACCGGCAAACTCGTCGGTTGCTCGGCCATCGTTGCCTCGGCCGGTTACTCCGAGCCGTTCTACAGTTTTCGTAATGAAACCTTCGTGCACGCTTCCCGCGAGTTGAAGATACATAACAAGATTCACGTGCTCTCCCAGTGCCACGACCTGACCGGCAACAGTCTGCTGACCAGTTTCTACGTGCAGCGCGAGTTGGTGGGTTCGCCGTGGGCCGAGCTCAACTCCCGCGGTCGCTTGCTGTTCGTGGCCAGCCATCCGGAGCGCTTTGCCGATTCCGTGGTGACCGAGATCGTCGGCTACAGCGATGAAAATGGCGACTCGCCGTTCTGGGATGCCATCGGGCGTAACTTCTTCGACCTCAACTACGCCGAAGCCGAGCGCCTGTGCGGCCTGAAAAGCCGGACCTTCCTCGCCGAGCTGATGCCGCATTACCCGATCTACGTGCCACTGCTGCCGGACTCCGCGCAAGAAGCGATGGGCCAGGTGCACCCACGGGCGCAGATCACCTTCGACATCCTGATGCGCGAAGGCTTCGAGACCGATCACTACATCGATATTTTCGACGGCGGCCCGACCCTGCATGCGCGCGTCTCGGGGATCCGTTCGATTGCCCAGAGCCGCGTGGTACCGGTGAAAATCGGCGAGCCGGTCAAAGGCGTCGGTCGTCAGTACCTGGTGGCCAATGCGCAGTTGCAGGATTACCGCGCGGTGTTGCTCGAACTCGATTACGCGCCGGGCAAACCCGTGACTCTGGATCTGGAAGCGGCCGAAGCTTTGGGCGTCGGTGAAGGTGCGAGCGTGCGCCTGGTGGCGGTTTAACGCCTGCTGGTCAACCTGCAAAGCAGCAAGTATTTCGCGGGTGGCGCAAGCGGCCCGTTTGAGGAGATAGCATGATCGTTCGTCCCGTACGCAGCAGCGATTTACCCGCTCTGATCGACCTGGCCCGCAGCACCGGCACCGGCTTGACCACCTTGCCGGCCAACGAAGAGCGTCTGGCCCACCGGGTCGGCTGGGCCGAAAAAACCTTTCGCGGCGAAGCCGGGCGGGGCGATGCGGACTACCTGTTCGTGCTCGAAGACGATGAGGGTCGCGTGGTGGGTATTTCCGCGATTGCCGGCGCCGTCGGCCTGCGTGAGCCCTGGTACAACTTCCGGGTCGGCCTGACGGTCAGCGCGTCGCAAGAACTGAATATCTACCGCGAAATTCCGACGCTGTTTCTGGCCAACGACCTGACCGGCAATTCCGAGCTGTGCTCGCTGTTCCTGCACGCCGACTACCGCACCGGCCTCAACGGTCGCATGCTGGCGAAGGCGCGGATGCTGTTCATCGCCGAGTTCCCGCAGTTGTTCGGTAACAAGATCATCGCCGAGATGCGCGGTGTGTCTGACGAAGCCGGGCGTTCGCCATTCTGGGAAAGCCTCGGTCGGCATTTCTTCAAGATGGAATTCAGCCAGGCGGATTACCTGACCGGCGTCGGCAACAAAGCGTTCATCGCCGAACTGATGCCGAAGTTTCCGCTGTACACCTGCTTCCTCTCGCCGGATGCGCGCAACGTGATCGGCCAGGTGCATCCGGACACCGAACCGGCGCTGTCGATGCTCAAGAGCGAAGGCTTCAGCTATCAGGGCTACGTCGATATTTTCGACGCCGGCCCGGCGGTCGAGTGCGAAACCGGCAAGATCCGCGCGGTCCGCGACAGCCAGGCGCTGGTGTTGGCCGTAGGTACGCCGGGCGATGACGCCACGCCATTCCTGATTCACAACCGCAAGCGCGAAGACTGCCGGATGACTGCCGCGCCAGCTCGCTTCGCCGCCGGCACGCTGGTCGTCGATCCGCAAACGGCCAAACGTCTTCAACTCAACGCCGGCGATCAAGTGCGCGCCGTTCCGTTGTCCGCAGCACGGGAGTCGAAATAATGAATTCGCTATACATCGCAGGTGAATGGCTGGCCGGTCAGGGCGACGCCTTTCAGTCGCTGAACCCGGTGACCCAGCAAGTGTTGTGGGCCGGTGAAGGCGCGACTGCCGCCCAGGTTGAGTCGGCCGTGCAAGCGGCACGTCAGGCGTTTCCGGAGTGGGCGCGGCGCACCCTGGAAGAACGCATCACGGTGCTCGAGGCATTTGCCGGCGCGCTGAAAAACCACGCTGACGAACTGGCGCGCTGCATCGGCGAAGAAACCGGTAAGCCGCTGTGGGAATCGGCGACTGAAGTCACCAGCATGGTCAACAAGATTGCGATCTCGGTGCAGAGCTACCGCGAACGCACCGGCGAGAAGAGCGGCCCATTGGGCGACGCCACCGCCGTGTTGCGCCACAAACCCCACGGCGTGGTCGCGGTGTTTGGCCCTTACAATTTCCCCGGTCACTTGCCCAACGGCCACATCGTGCCGGCGCTGCTGGCCGGTAACAGCGTGCTGTTCAAACCGAGCGAGCTGACGCCGAAAGTGGCCGAGCTGACAGTCAAGTGCTGGATCGAAGCCGGTCTGCCAGCCGGCGTGTTGAACCTGCTGCAGGGTGCTCGCGAAACCGGAATCGCCTTGGCGGCGAACCCGGGCATCGATGGCTTGTTCTTCACCGGTTCGAGCCGCACCGGCAATCATCTGCATCAGCAGTTTGCCGGTCGTCCGGACAAAATCCTCGCGCTGGAGATGGGCGGGAACAATCCGCTGGTGGTCGATGAAGTGGCTGATCTTGATGCCGCCGTCTACACCATCATTCAGTCGGCGTTCATTTCTGCCGGCCAGCGTTGCACCTGTGCCCGCCGCTTGCTGGTGCCGCAGGGCGCCTGGGGCGACTCGTTGCTGTTACGTCTAGTGGCGGTCAGCTCGACGATTGAAGTCGGTGCGTTCGATCAGCAACCGGCGCCATTCATGGGCTCGGTGATTTCCCTTGGTGCGGCGAAAGCCCTGATGGATGCGCAGGAACATTTGCTGGGCAACGGCGCCGTGGCGCTGCTGGAAATGACTCAGCCGCAGGCTCAAGCCGCGTTGTTGACCCCGGGCATTCTGGACGTAACGGCAGTGGCTGATCGTCCGGATGAAGAGCTGTTCGGCCCTCTGCTGCAAGTGATCCGCTACGCTGATTTTGAATCGGCCATCGCGGAAGCCAACGACACCGACTATGGCCTGGCGGCCGGTTTGCTGTCGGATTCGGAAGCGCGTTATCAGCAGTTCTGGCTGGAAAGCCGCGCCGGTATCGTCAACTGGAACAAGCAGCTGACCGGTGCAGCGAGCAGCGCGCCCTTCGGCGGCGTCGGCGCCTCCGGCAACCACCGCGCCAGTGCCTATTACGCGGCGGATTACTGCGCGTACCCGGTGGCTTCGCTGGAAACGCCGAGCCTGGTGTTGCCTGCAGCCCTGACGCCCGGCGTGAAAATGGCGTGAAGCCCAATCGCTGGCAAGCCAGCTCCCACAAAGTCAGTGTCGAACACACAATCTGTGAACACTGCTGAACCTGTGGGAGCTGGCTTGCCAGCTCCCACAAAGTCAGTGTCGAACACACAATCTGTGAACACTGCTGAACCTGTGGGAGCTGGCTTGCCAGCGATGGCCGCGACGCGGTCAAACTGAATTGTTACCTGATGCCTATAACAACAGATTCTCGTGGAGCCTCGCTGATGAAATCCTATGAAGTCAATTTTGACGGTCTAGTGGGGCCGACCCATAACTACGGCGGCCTGTCCTACGGCAACGTCGCGTCCCAGAGCAACAGCCAGCAGTCTTCGAACCCGAAGGAAGCCGCGCTGCAAGGCCTGGCGAAGATGAAAGCGCTGATGGAAATGGGCTTTCAACAAGGCGTTCTCGCCCCGCAAGAGCGCCCGGACGTCACCGCCCTGCGCCGTTTGGGTTTCAGCGGAACCGACGCGCAAGTGATCGAACGCGCCGCCAAAGACGCGATGCCGTTGCTGGTTGCCAGTTGCTCAGCATCGAGCATGTGGGTGGCCAACGCTGCCACGGTCAGCCCGAGTGCCGACACCGCCGACGGTCGCGTGCATTTCACCGCCGCCAACCTCAACTGCAAATACCACCGCAGCATCGAACACCCGACCACCAGCCGCGTGCTGGGCGCGATGTTCGCTGATCAGAAACACTTCGCCCACCACGCAGCGTTGCCGGCGGTGGCGCAGTTCGGTGACGAAGGCGCGGCCAACCACACGCGTTTCTGCCGTGAATACGGCGAAGCCGGCGTCGAGTTCTTCGTGTTCGGTCGCAGCGCGTTCGACAACCGCTACCCGGCGCCGCAGAAGTACCCGGCGCGCCAGACCCTCGAAGCCTCGCAAGCGGTGGCGCGTCTGCACGGTTTGAGCGATGACGGCGTGGTCTACGCCCAGCAGAACCCTTCGGTGATCGATCAGGGCGTTTTCCACAACGACGTGATCGCGGTGGGTAACGGCGAGGTGCTGTTCTATCACGAGGACGCGTTCCTCGACACCGAGCAGATGCTCGCCGAGCTGCAAGCCAAACTCGCCAAGGTCGGCGGGAAATTCCAGTCGGTGTGCGTGCCGCGTTCCGCCGTCACCGTCGAAGATGCGGTGCGTTCCTACCTGTTCAACAGCCAGTTGCTGTCGCGTCCTGACGGCTCGATGCTGTTGATCGTGCCGGAAGAATGCCGTGGCAACGAACGCGTCTGGCAATACCTGCAAAGCCTGACCGGCTCTGGCGGCCTGATCCGCGAAGTCAAAGTCTTCGACCTCAAGCAGAGCATGCAGAACGGCGGTGGCCCGGCGTGCCTGCGCTTGCGCGTGGCGCTGAATGAAACCGAACTGGCGGCCGTCAACCCAGGCGTTATCATGACCGCACCGTTGTACGGCACGCTGACCGAATGGGTCGACAAGCACTACCGCGACCGCATGGCCGAAACCGATCTTGCGGACCCGCAATTGTTGCTTGAGTGCCGGACGGCACTGGATGAACTGACGCAAATCCTTAAACTGGGCGCGGTTTATCCATTCCAGATCAATTGAACGTCGAGAGCGTAAAACACATGAGCGATACCCTGCGGCTAATCCTTGAAGACACCGACGGCAAGCAACTGGAAACTTCCTGCACCCGCGTCGCGGTCATTTGGCAAGGCAAAGAGCTGTGGATTCAGCATGACGGCCGCGGCCAACTGCTGATCGGCGTGGACGTCGAAGAAGGGGACGCTGAATACGCCAACCTGCTGCTGCGCCCATTGGCGACTAATCTGGTAAGTCTGCAACTGGAAATGGAGCCGGCTGAAGTCGGTGACGAAGACCACGTGCACGGCCCGGATTGCGCCCACGACCACTAAGGAAACCGCTTCTATGCTCGCCCTCGGCAAACTGCTTGAACTGACCCTCGCCGGCCGTGAACCGGCGGAGAAGACTCAACTGACTGTCGAAGGCGTGCGGATGCGCTGGTTGAGCGAAGGTGCGCTGGAAGTGCGGCCACCGCAAGCGCGCGACAATGGCCTGGACCTGCTGCTGTCAGCGGGCATCCATGGCAACGAAACAGCGCCGATCGAGTTGCTCGATCGGCTCTTGCATGACATCGCTCGCGGCGATCTGAAGCCGCGCGCACGCATTCTGTTCCTGTTCGGCAACCCGGAAGCGATTCGCAAGGGCGAGCGCTTCATCGAACAGGACGTCAATCGGCTGTTCAACGGTCGTCACGAACAAACCAGCGGTTCCGAAGCCCTGCGCGCCTGCGAGCTGGAGCGTCTGGCCGCGAGTTTCTTCAGCCCGCCGGACCGCGAACGTCTGCACTACGACCTGCACACTGCGATTCGCGGCTCGAAAATCGAGCAGTTCGCGTTGTATCCGTGGAAAGAAGGTCGCCCGCATTCACGTCTGGAACTGGCTCGCTTGCGCGCCGCCGGTATGGAGGCGGTGCTGCTGCAGAACAAACCGTCGATCGTGTTCAGTTCCTACACCTACGACAAACTGAATGCCGAGTCGTTTACCCTGGAATTGGGCAAGGCCCGGCCGTTCGGGCACAACGACGGGGTCAATGTCGATCTGCTGGAAACCCGCCTGAAACAGATTATCGAAGGCACCGAGCCGGCGCTGACCGAAGCGTCGCTGGACGGTTTGCAGCTGTTCAGCGTGGCGCGGGAAATCATCAAGCACAGCGACAGCTTCCGCCTGAACCTGCCGGCGGACATCGAGAATTTTTCCGAGCTGGAAGTGGGTTATCTGCTGGCCGAAGACATCGCCCAGACCCGCTGGATCATCGAGGAGGAGGGCGCCCGCATCATCTTCCCCAATCCCAAGGTCAAGAACGGCCTGCGCGCCGGCATCCTGATCGTGCCGACCACCGACGAAAACCTCGCCTGAAAACACCGCCCCCTGTAGGAGCTGCCGCAGGCTGCGATCTTTTGATCTCACTTTTGAAGATCAAAAGATCGCAGCCTCGTTTCACTCGACAGCTCCTACAGGCTCCGGTTTTTCTTTAGACCGCTACTGCGCGCTGTTCGCTACGACGCAACGCGCGCATCTTCTGCAGCGTATCCGCACAGGTCTTCGCCGCTTCCTGGCCCTTGTGCACGAAGTGCTCAAAGAAGAACTTCTGGTGCTCTTCGCCAGCGTGGAAGTGGTGCGGGGTCAATACCACCGAGAACACCGGCACTTCAGTTTCCAGCTGAACCTGCATCAGGCCGCTGATCACTGATTGGGCGACGAACTCATGGCGGTAGATCCCGCCATCTACCACCAGGCCAGCGGCGACGATGCCGGCGTAACGACCGGACTTGGCCAGCAGTTTGGCGTGCAGCGGGATCTCAAAGGCGCCGCCGAGTTCGAAGAAATCGATGTCCGATTCCTGATAACCCTGGGCAATCATTTCGGCGACGAAGCCCTTACGGCTCTGGTCGACGATTTCCTTGTGCCAACAGGCCTGGATGAACGCGACGCGCTCGCCCTGATGGTTTTTGCTTTTGCTGTCGATTGCGGTGGGTTGCATGTTCTGACTCCTGTTTATGGTTAAAACAGGGCATATGAATCGAATGGGATTTAAGGGTGCGCACGCTCGCACGAATGCCCGCGGACGGCCCTTTGGCGCCAATCCCGTTCTCTCTTCATCCGGACTATGACCGTCGGCCCCGGGATCACACCGGGTCTGCTGACCTTGTCGCCAGTCACCGCCGAAGCCGTGCTGTCGCCAAGCGCTCGCGGGCTATGCGCATTGCGCGCAATTACCGCCGGTGGGGAGTTGCACCCCGCCCTGAGAACGTTTTGCCGACAGATCGTCTGGCGGCGCAGCGTTTTTAACACAATTTTTTGCGCCGCGCATCGCCAAAGTTGACGCACAACCCTGTGGGAGCGGGCTTGCCCGCGATAGCGGTATGTCAGCCTCCGACCCTATCGACTGACAGTCCGCTATCGCGGGCAAGCCCGCTCCCACAGGGTTTGTATTTTTTTTCCCCATACCAGGGTTGATTATTCGTCCGCATGACCGCAGTAATCCCTCCTGAAAGGGATTTTCCCCTGCTTACCGAGGCCAGATTCATGAGCGTTATCGATCTTCGCAGCGACACCGTCACCCAACCGACCGCCGGGATGCTCGACGCGATGGCCCACGCGGTCACCGGTGACGACGTTTACGGCGAAGATCCGACGGTCAATCGTCTGGAAGCCGAGTTGGCTAAACGCCTGGGTTTTGCCGCAGCGGTGTTTGTACCGACAGGCACCATGAGCAATCTGCTGGGCTTGATGGCGCACTGCGAGCGCGGCGATGAATACATCGTCGGCCAGCAGGCGCACACCTATAAGTACGAAGGTGGAGGCGCGGCGGTGCTCGGTTCGATCCAGCCGCAACCGCTTGAGGTGCAGGCCGACGGCTCGCTGGATCTGGCGCAAGTGGCGGCGGCAATCAAGCCCGACGACTTTCATTTCGCCCGTACCCGTTTGCTGGCGCTGGAAAACACCATGCAGGGCAAGGTGCTGCCCTTGGCGTACCTTGCCCAGGCGCGAAACGTCACCCGTGAGCACGGCTTGCAACTGCACCTCGACGGCGCGCGGCTGTACAACGCGGCGGTCAGGCTGGGCGTGGACGCCCGGGAAATCACCCAGCATTTCGATTCCGTTTCGGTGTGCCTGTCCAAAGGTCTGGGCGCGCCCGTCGGCTCGGTGCTGTGCGGCTCGATCGAGTTGATCGGCAAGGCACGGCGCCTGCGCAAGATGGTCGGCGGTGGCATGCGTCAGGCCGGGATTCTGGCCGCCGCCGGGCTGTATGCGCTGGACAACAACGTCCAGCGTTTGGCCGACGATCACGCCAACGCCCGGTTCCTGGCCGACGGACTTCGTGATGCCGGCTATGACGTCGAGCCGGTCCAGACCAACATGGTTTACGTGCAGATGGGCGACAAGGCCGAAGCGATCAAAACGTTCGCCGCCGGGCGCGGCATCAAGCTCAGCGCCGCTGGCCGTCTTAGAATGGTCACGCACATGGACGTCAGCCGCGCGCAAATCGAGCAAGTCATCGCGACATTCGTCGAGTTTTCGCGCAACTGACAGCGTTAGCCGTCCAATTGACCGTTTCTATCGTATAAACACGCTGTACCCCGCGCGCAGGGCCGATATAATGCGGCCCTTTGCCGTCGCTTCGTCTGTTGACGTTTCGCACAGGCCTTTGGCCGCAGCCTCCGTGGAAGAACCTAATGAAAAGCGCAGAAATCCGTGAAGCCTTCCTTCGCTTCTTCGAAGAGCAAGGCCACACCCGTGTAGCCTCCAGCTCTTTGATTCCGGGCAACGACCCAACCCTGCTGTTCACTAACGCGGGGATGAACCAGTTCAAGGACTGCTTCCTGGGCCAGGAAAAACGTGCGTACACCCGCGCAACAAGCAGCCAGAAGTGCGTGCGTGCCGGTGGCAAGAACAGTGACCTGGAAAACGTCGGTTATACCGCTCGTCACCACACGTTCTTTGAAATGCTCGGCAACTTCAGCTTCGGCGACTATTTCAAGCACGACGCGATCACTTACGCCTGGACCTTCCTGACCGGTGTCCTGGAACTGCCCAAGGAAAAACTCTGGGTAACGGTCTATGCCACGGATGACGAGGCGTATGACATCTGGACCCAGCAAATCGGTGTGCCGGCCGAGCGCATGATCCGCATCGGCGACAACAAAGGCGCGCCTTACGCGTCCGACAACTTCTGGACCATGGGCGATACCGGCCCGTGCGGTCCCTGCACCGAGATTTTCTACGATCACGGCGACCACATCTGGGGCGGCCCGCCGGGCTCGCCGGAAGAAGACGGCGACCGTTACATCGAAATCTGGAACAACGTGTTCATGCAGTTCAACCGCACCGCCGATGGCGTGTTGCATCCGCTGCCAGCGCCGTCGGTCGACACCGGCATGGGCCTGGAGCGGATCAGTGCGGTGATGCAGCACGTTCATTCCAACTATGAAATCGACCTGTTCAAGAACCTGCTGAGCGCGTCGGCCGCGGCCATTGGCTGCAGCAATGACGACCAGTCTTCGCTCAAGGTGGTGTCCGATCACATCCGTTCGTGCGGCTTCCTGATTGCCGATGGCGTAATCCCCTCCAACGAAGGTCGCGGTTACGTGCTGCGCCGGATCATTCGTCGCGCCTGCCGTCACGGCAACAAGCTGGGCGCGACCGGCAGCTTCTTCTACAAGATCGTCGCGGCGCTGGTCGCCGAGATGGGCGAAGCCTTCCCGGAGCTGAAGAAACAGCAGGCCAACATCGAGCGCGTGCTCAAGGCTGAAGAAGAGCAGTTCTCCAAAACCCTGGAGCACGGCCTGAAAATCCTCGAGCAGGATCTGCTGGAACTCAAAGGCACCGTGGTGCCGGGCGACGTGGTGTTCAAACTCTACGACACCTACGGTTTCCCGATGGACCTGACCGCCGACATCGCCCGCGAGCGCAACCTGACTGTCGACGAAGCCGGCTTCGAGCGCGAAATGGAAGCCCAACGCGTCCGTGCCCGTTCGGCCAGTTCGTTCGGTCTGGACTACAACACGCTGGTCAAGGTAGACGTAGCCACCGAGTTCACCGGCTACAAGGCCACCAGTGGTTCGGCCAAGGTTGTGGCTATCTATAAAGACGGCCAGTCGGTCGACGTACTGAGTGAAGGCGAAGAGGGCGTGGTCGTTCTCGATCAGACCCCGTTCTACGCTGAATCCGGCGGCCAGATCGGTGACTGCGGTTATCTGCAATCGAGCAGCGGCCGTTTCGACGTGCGCGACACCACCAAGACCGGCGGCGCATTCCTGCACCACGGTGTGTTGGGGCTGGGCAGCCTGACCGTTGGCTCGCCAGTGGAAACCCACGTTGAAGCCGACGTGCGTCACGCCACCGCGCTGAACCACTCGGCCACTCACTTGCTGCACGCGGCATTGCGCCAGGTGTTGGGCGATCACGTTCAACAGAAAGGTTCGTTGGTCGACAGTCAGCGCCTGCGCTTCGACTTCAGCCACTTCGAGGCCATCAAGCCTGAGCAGCTGAAAGCGCTGGAAGACATTGTCAACGCCGAGATTCGCAAGAACTCCGCCGTTGAAATGGAAGAAACCGACATCGAAACCGCCAAGAACAAAGGCGCCATGGCGCTGTTTGGCGAGAAGTATGGCGACAGCGTACGCGTGCTGAGCATGGGCGGTGATTTCTCCGTCGAGCTGTGCGGCGGTATCCACGCCAACCGTACTGGCGACATCGGCCTGCTGAAAATCATCAGCGAAGGCGGTGTGGCATCGGGTGTGCGTCGTATCGAGGCCGTCACCGGTGCCGCAGCGCTGGCCTACTTGAACGCTGCTGAAGAACAACTCAAGGAAGCGGCCAACCTGGTCAAGGGTAGCCGCGACAACCTGATCGACAAGCTGTCGGCTGTGCTCGAGCGTAATCGTCAGCTGGAGAAGCAACTCGAGCAGTTGCAGGCCAAGGCAGCCAGCGCGGCGGGCGACGATCTGTCGGCTTCGGCGCTGGACGTCAAAGGCGTGAAAGTGCTGGCCGTGCGTCTGGACGGTCAGGACGGCAAGGCGCTGCTGGCGCTGGTCGATCAACTGAAAAACAAACTCGGCCGCGCAGTGATCCTGCTCGGCAGTGTCCATGAGGAAAAGGTCGTTCTGGTTGCAGGCGTAACCAAAGACCTGACTGGCCAACTCAAAGCCGGTGATTTGATGAAGCAAGCCGCTGCGGCAGTGGGCGGGAAGGGCGGTGGTCGTCCGGACATGGCGCAGGGCGGTGGTATTGACGCTGGCGCACTGGACGCGGCCTTGGCCCTGACGGTTCCATTTGTAGAGCAGGGTTTATAAGACCGTGTGTCCGGCTCGCAGTCTAGTGGCGGGCCGGAACGCTGTTTGAGTGATAATTTGGGCGCCCTTCATGGGCATAGGCGGCTTTGAAATGGCTTTGATCGTACAGAAATTTGGAGGCACCTCGGTCGGTACTGTCGAGAGAATCGAGCAGGTCGCCGACAAGGTTAAGAAATTCCGCGATGCCGGCGATGACCTGGTGGTCGTGCTGTCTGCAATGAGCGGCGAAACCAACCGTCTGATCGATCTGGCCAAGCAAATCAGTGGTGACGGCCAACCGGTTCCGCGTGAACTGGATGTGATCGTTTCCACCGGTGAGCAGGTGACGATCGCACTGTTGGCCATGGCACTGATCAAGCGCGGCGTGCCAGCGGTGTCCTACACCGGTAATCAGGTGCGGATTCTGACGGACAGCGCTCACAATAAAGCGCGTATCTTGCAGATTGATGACCAGAAGATTCGCGGTGATCTGAAGGCCGGTCGCGTGGTGGTTGTCGCCGGTTTCCAGGGCGTCGACGAGCACGGCAACATCACGACCCTCGGTCGTGGCGGTTCCGACACCACCGGCGTAGCGCTGGCGGCAGCCTTGAAGGCTGACGAATGCCAGATCTACACCGACGTCGATGGCGTCTACACCACCGACCCGCGTGTCGTGTCCGTGGCTCAGCGCCTGGACAAGATTACCTTCGAAGAGATGCTGGAAATGGCCAGCCTCGGTTCCAAGGTGTTGCAGATCCGTGCGGTCGAGTTCGCCGGCAAGTACAACGTTCCGCTGCGCGTACTGCACAGCTTCAAGGAGGGTCCGGGCACCCTCATTACTATTGATGAAGAGGAAACCATGGAACAGCCGATCATTTCCGGCATCGCTTTCAATCGCGATGAAGCCAAGCTGACCATCCGTGGCGTGCCAGACACCCCGGGCGTGGCATTCAAGATTCTCGGCCCGATCAGTGCCGCGAACATCGAAGTCGACATGATCGTGCAGAACGTTGCGCACGATAACACCACCGACTTCACCTTCACCGTGCACCGCAATGACTTCCAGGCTGCACAAACCGTGCTGGAAAACACCGCTCGCGAGATCGGTGCCCGTGAAGTGGTTGGCGACATCAAGATCGCCAAGGTCTCGATCGTCGGCGTCGGCATGCGTTCCCACGCAGGCGTAGCCAGCCGCATGTTTGAATCCCTGGCGAAGGAAAGCATCAACATCCAGATGATCTCGACCTCGGAAATCAAGGTTTCGGTGGTGATTGAAGAGAAGTACCTGGAACTGGCTGTGCGCGCTCTGCACACGGCTTTCGAACTGGACGCACCGGCCCGCACGGGCGAGTGATGCGTTTGCCGAAGGGCGCGGTCTGACCGCGCCCTTTGTTTTTTTGAATGGCGTGGTCCGAGGCTGTTCTTTTGTCCGCGCTGGTCAATACTCAGGCATGTAGGGCTGCGACCACTGCGGTTGTAGGTCGGGTGCCTTTTTTTTGCAGACTGTTGTCCCTGAAATGAATGCGTGAGGAGAAAGGTATGCTGATTCTGACTCGTCGGTGCGCAGAAAGCCTGATTATCGGTGATGGCGAAATCACCGTGACCGTGCTCGGCGTCAAAGGAAATCAAGTGCGTATCGGTGTCAACGCCCCGAAAGAGGTTGCGGTCCACCGTGAGGAAATTTACCTGCGTATAAAGAAAGAGAAGGACGAAGAACCAAGCCATTAATTTTTATCGTTTTTTATGTTTGCAAACGGGGAAGAAGCTGGTTAATATACGCCCCGTGTTGCGGAGAGCTGGCCGAGTGGCCGAAGGCGCTCCCCTGCTAAGGGAGTACACCTCAAAAGGGTGTCGGGGGTTCGAATCCCCCGTTCTCCGCCATTATTTGCGTAGTACGTTGTAATCTGGCTTCTTCGGTAAGTTGTTGAAATTACTAGAAAAAAGCGCTTTACAAAAAGATTCGACGGCCTATAATGCGCGGCAACAAATGCACTCGTAGCTCAGCTGGATAGAGTACTCGGCTACGAACCGAGCGGTCACAGGTTCGAATCCTGTCGAGTGCACCATTTAAGAGTTGTTTGCAGTAATGTGAATGACTTGGCTTCAACCAGTTGTGATCTGGTATAAAACCACACATGCACTCGTAGCTCAGCTGGATAGAGTACTCGGCTACGAACCGAGCGGTCACAGGTTCGAATCCTGTCGAGTGCACCAAACACCAAAAAGCCCGCGTTTAACGCGGGCTTTTTGCCGTCCGGGATTTGGCTTTTCCTTGGGTGCATCCTTTCTCATCGAACTCGACGTGTGCGCTACGGCCGCGCTTCTGGTCGTACCGATAAGTCGTGGCTGAATTTCGAATGCTGACCTTGTCAGGTTTGCCGAGCGCGCTTTCGACGTCTTGCTGGCTCATGCCGGCGACAATCCGCTGATTGATGATCGCTTCCCGGCGCTCTCGGGCGTTGATCTGATTTCCACAACGGTCTTCGCTTTGGCCGACGACTGTCGGCTCCCTGCGTTTGATATTCATACCTGATGTTTCTCGCCTTTGCGCTTCGGGCATCAGCGCGACCGTGCTGCCCGGTATGAACGTGTGCACATCCTGCAACGACAGGCTATCCCCGGCCTGGCAGCTCAGCGTGGTGAATGTGATGCGACCGTTGGCTGCCTCGCAGCGGTGAACGGTGGTGGCAATCGCCTCGGGTGGCAGGCAGAGCAGGGCGAGCAGCAAAAAACAATGTGCGGTCAGTCGCATCAAACGTCCTCCATGACGGTCTGACTCAAGGGTAGCCGCTACATTGTGTGGCGCTGGTGTGTTTTCTTTTCAGAATGAGTCGTCGCATTTTCATGGATCAGGACGGTGCTCAGGTTTGTCTCGCAAGCGCTTGTTTCAGCCACGATTTTTTAACATTTAAAACCGTCGGGCGGTGTATCATTGCGCCCGTCAGCCCCGCCGGGGCTTGTGGAATATCTCCATGGACTTACCCAGTAGTTACTCAGTAAACCGTTTTTCCAATCATGAATTGACTGATTGATCCTTCCGGCGTGCCCCGCTGCTGGGAGTGGAGTTCGCCTATGTCCGAAGTTGAAGTAAAGAAAACGCAAGAAAGCCTGCAGGACCGCCTCGCTCAAGTTGTTGAGCTGTTGCAGCGTCAGCGGGTGGTCGAAGACCTGACTCATCGCCAGGAAGGTCCGCATCACGACCGGGTCGAGAACCTGGTGCACCGGCAAAATCTCGTCGAGCTGCAACGCAAGCTTGATGATCTGCACTCCGCTGACGTTGCCTATATCCTTGAAGCCTTGCCGCTGGACGATCGTCTGACGCTCTGGCAATTGGTCAAGGCTGATCGCGACGGCGACATCCTGCTCGAAGTATCCGACTCGGTTCGTGAAACCCTGATCGCCGACATGGACGATCACGAGCTCCTGGCCGCGGCCAAGGACATGGACGCCGACGAACTCGCTGACCTGGCCTCCGAGCTGCCGCGAGACGTCGTCCACGAGCTGATGGAAACCCTCGATGGACAACAGCGCGAGCGCGTTCGCTCGGCATTGTCCTATGACGAGGAGCAGGTCGGTGCGCTGATGGACTTCGAGATGGTGACGATCCGTGAGGATGTCAGTCTCGAAGTGGTTTTGCGCTATCTGCGCCGGCTCAAGGAGTTGCCGGGACACACCGACAAACTGTTCGTGGTCGACTACGACGGCGTGCTCAAGGGCGTGTTGCCGATCAAGCGATTGCTGGTCAATGACCCGGACAAGCAAGTAGCGGAGATCATGGCCAGTGATCCGGTGAGCTTTCACCCGGATGAAGATGCCTACGATGCCGCTCAGGCGTTCGAACGTTATGACTTGATCTCGGCGCCCGTGGTCGACAAGAACGGCAAGTTGATCGGCCGTCTGACCATCGATGAAATGGTCGACCTGATTCGTGAAGAGAGCGAAAACGAAGTTCTCAACATGGCGGGTCTGCGTGAAGAGGAAGACATTTTCGCATCGGTCTGGAAGTCCCTGCGTAACCGCTGGGCCTGGCTGGCGGTAAACCTGGTCACTGCGTTTCTCGCGTCTCGCGTGATCGGTCTGTTCGAAGGTTCTATCGAGAAGCTGGTGGCACTGGCGGCATTGATGCCAATCGTTGCGGGCATCGGTGGCAACTCGGGTAACCAGACCATCACCATGATCGTCCGGGCGATGGCGCTGGATCAGGTGAGCACCGGTAATACGTCACGCCTGATGCGCAAGGAATTGGCCGTCGGCTTGATCAATGGGTTGGTGTGGGGCGGCGTGATCGGTATGGTCGCTTATCTGTTGTACGACAGCTGGTCGCTGGGCGTGGTGATGACCGCCGCGATGACGCTCAACCTTTTGCTGGCGGCATTGATGGGGGTTTTGATTCCCATGACCCTGGTGAAGATGGGTCGCGACCCGGCGATGGGCGCCAGTGTGATGATCACAGCCATGACAGACAGCGGGGGATTCTTTATCTTCCTCGGGCTGGCAACAATCTTCCTGCTCTGATCCAGACCCTTAAAACCCGCCAATTCAAACTGAATCGGCGGGTTTTTTGTGCCCGGATTTCAGGCGAAAAAAAGCCAGCGATTAAGCTGGCTTGGGCTTTCGAATGAAAATCAGGAAGCGTCTGCGGCCATCTCGGCATCGTGAGCAATCAGCGAAACCAGAGCATTCTGCTGGCGGTGCGAGAGCTGGCGGAAGCGTTGCAGCAGTTCACGTTCGTGTAGCGACAGCTCCGGGCTGTCCAGGCGCATGCTCAGTTCTTCGCCCAGCGCGCCTTCCTGAATAAGGCTCTGTTCAAGGCGCGCGATGATTTCGGAGTTCATGCTGCGATGATGATTGCGAGCCACCTCGGCAATGCGTTCACGCATTCCGTCTGGCAGACGTACGACGAACTTGTCAGCCGTACGGCTGGAATAAATTGCCTGTTTCAATGGGCGCATATATTTAACCGGTTAGTTCAGGGGAGCGGTTCTCGGGATTGGCCGCAGGATGTCTGATAGGACAAGGACTCCGGCCAAATGTTCAACCTGAATTGATAGAGGCTCGCATCATGCCTCAAAGTAGCCAGTTGATTGGCGTCAATTCTGTGACAAATATTGAACTGGATAAAGGCGTTATGCCAGCACCAATTATCAGAAATGCGGACTGGTTTGAAAAGATCCCCCTGGTCCGAACTGCTGTCCGCGTCCTGTTGCCCAACGGGTGATGTCCGAGGACGCCTGAAGGTGCATGCTATGCGGATTCGATCACGATTCCTTACCTGGTACAGAATAGTGGCAATTGGCCGATTTACTAGTGGCAACCACGTCATGGGGGCTGTTTCAGGATGGATGGCAGGTTGATTTACCTGATGGGACCTTCGGGAGCCGGCAAGGACAGCCTGATCGAAGCAGCACGAGAGCCTTTGCGGGCACTCGATTGCGAAGTGGTGCGTCGGGTCATCACGCGATCCGCTGAATCGGTGGGAGAAGACGCCATCGGCGTTTCCCGCGAAGAGTTCGCGCGCCGCAACGGCGCAGGCGACTTCGCACTGTGCTGGAATGCCAATGGCCTGGATTACGGTATTCCTATCGTCATCGACCAGTGGCTGAAGGAGGGGCGCGACGTTCTGGTTAACGGCTCCCGTGGGCATCTGGCCGAAACCATGAGTCGCTATCCGACGCTGCTTCCGGTCCTGCTGACGGTGAAGGAGGAGGTACTGCGTGAACGCTTGCTTCGGCGGGGCAGGGAAAGTCTCGCCGAGATTGAGGCGAGGTTGCACCGCAATGGATTATTTGCAACTGAGCGATCAGTCGAGGAAACGCCCATCCATCTACTCGACAATTCCGGCGAACTGTCCACGACAGTCCGCGAGCTTTTAAACTTGATCCGGATTAGCGCAACACCGGGTCAAACTTGAACTTGCGACCCGCAATCAGTGCCAGCACGAACAGCGCTGCAAACACTGCGCAAGCTATGAGGGGCAGAGTGACCACAGAATCCTCGACCAGTGACAAATGAAGAATGCCACTTAACAAAGCCAGGACGAAAAAACCTGCGGCTGATTTGGACATACTGTGCTCCTGATGGGTTGGCTCAAAATATCAGACGTTCGGAAGACGGCGCCGGCACCAAGACATTTTCCTGGCTGACCTCTTGGTTGAAGAAGCCGTGGCGATCACCCAATACTGCCAATTGCGGCGCTTTCTGCACTTGAAGGTAATGCGGCATGCGTTGCGCGACCGGCTCAGCGCCGTTCTCGGGGGTAAAATGAAAACCCAGCACAACCGCCAGAGCGACTGCGTTCGAGATTAAAAGTGCACTGTTCATGAGGCCGGCCTCCGTTGTTCTGTGCGAACAGCTTAAGCAGCCGACGTGCCAACAGTTTATCGGCTATTAAATCCTTTAAAAACAACAAATTAGGGTCGGCGGCGAAGGTGTGCGCATTGCAATTTGCAAGGGTGGCATTTTGCAGTAATGCAAAATGCACGGTAAACAAATCCCGCGCCATCGGGAGGCGCCTGCCTACACTTAAAAAGCCCAACGGACGACATGACAAAAGCGGACCCGCCCGTTAACATGCAGGCCGTCTATCGCACTGCATACCTTGGTGCAGACGACTCGTGTCTCAGTAGCTCAATTGGATAGAGCATCCCCCTCCTAAGGGGAAGGTTGGCAGTTCGAACCTGCCCTGGGACACCATATAATTCAATGCTTACAGCCTGGTCCGTCTTTATCAGCTGAAAGCTGTGACAGCAGAGTGACAGCAACGGGCTTTGTGATTTGGCCGTTTGAAGTTCTCATGTCACCGTTTTACTGCTCTCCGTCATCGAGCCTTTGAGCAGGTCGCGCTCCGGGATGATCTAGCGCTCATTTCCGCTCTTACAAATTCACTTCGTTGACACGACGCTTTGTCGTCACCTTGCCGTCTCAATTGCATATCTAGACGCATCCCGGGAGCAATTCAATGCTCCCCCCGCCCCTTCCGAGCGGCTAAGCCCGCGATACATCGCGGTGGACTGTGCGGAGCCCGCCAGCAGGGGATAAGGGCTTATTTTATGTTTTATGTAACACCTTTCGGAAGCGTAACACCCTACCGATAGGGTTTTTTGATTGCTCGTTACATTAATAAAACCTATATGTATCAATAGGATGTGATGTTTTGTAACGCGTGTAACACCCGTAACGTCGATTTCGCGGGGTCAATTGAACGTAGAGCTGAAACGCCCGAAATCATTGGCGTCTATTAGGCTGTATTCAGTTCGGGATACAAATGGGGATACACCGCGTCGGACGTCTTGCTCAGCTACAGGAATTGGTCGGCCTACTAATACGCTGGTGCTAGAAGGGAGCCAGTAATTTTTCTATCAGTGAGTCCTGATCTTCTATACCTGCCTGACGAAATGTCTCGGGAGTCATTTTTGTAAAGGCAGGCTCGATCTCCCTGAGTCTTAAGATGGCATTGGGACGGATGGTAAGCAGCTCTCGCACCAGCGCCGCAGCGTTAATGTATGGAGCTTCGTCTGTAACGACATGCCCGTTCAAAACGTGCGCTACGTAATCCTCAGAAAAAACCGTAGCGAGACCCTCCTCGATAACGGGTACTAGTGCTGATCCGCATGGGGCCAACAGGTGTATGCATTCGTGTGCCAGCTGGTAGCAGGCGATGATGGAGTCGTCCAAGGCGTTTGTAGCGAGTTTGATAACAATGCTTTTACCAGGTTGCGGGAACCAGATACGAGGTATATCCCCTCCGAACTCGACACCGAGCACCGTCCAGGATTGGTCTCGTTGTCCGTACATCTGTTCGGCCTTGTAGATCATGTCTCCGAGGCGTGTAGCAAGCGTCCATGAATTGCCGGTGTTAGCGGTTACCCTGTTGTAGTAATGGCTGACTTCCAATGTGTACTCCCTGTTTGAAAGCTGTTGAACAATTGATTAGGTCTGCTTTCTGTGTCGAACGAATGGTGCCGGGGACCCTGAGAGATTTGCAAGGACACGGGGTCGGAAACCCGCGTGACTGAGTTAGTGGGAGGTTTCCAAAGTTACTGAAATTTCAGTCGTTGAAATTGAAAGAATTCGGTTGAAAAAGGGTCATCGTTACCGCATCGGTAATGATGACCCTTTGTGTTGCTGATTACGCACACACCGAGCTGTCAACCGAGTCAACCTGTCAACCAATGTAGAAAAATCAGCCACTACCGAGATCGCGCGGGTTTTCTGCCCCGTACCAATCGCAATTGCCCAGGGTCCCAGACCACCTCCAAAGCTATAGGGCAGATGCACAGGTAAACCGCAGTTCACCCAGTTCACCTGTTCACTAAGCTGGGCACTTTTCCGCTACCAAGATCGGGCGGGTTACTCGCCCCGTGTCGAGGGTAATTCCTCAGGGGCCCCGGCACAATTTGGGTGCCTGTTAACCCGAGTTAACTGTTAACCGAATTTTTTCTTTGACCAGCCCGCTGAGCTTGCGGGTTTCCGACCCCGTGTGTGTCTTAATGCATCAGGGGCTCCGGTTCCTGATGGGATCGTCTCGCTGGTGGAGCTCATTGCTAACGGGGAGCGGGGCAGATACCTGTCAAATACGGTGTTACGTGAGTTACGTGTGTTACAAATTTACTTAAGTTATTGAATTTAAAGGCTAAAAATTTAGTAACACCTGCTTGGAGTCTCACCTGTGTTTGGTGTAACACTGCGGAAAGGTGTTACGCATGTATTCAATCGCCAAGAACCTAGGGAAGCCCAGCACTTAGCCCCGCATGACTTTGTTCCAATCGATCTCATGACCGGCGGCTTCAAGTTCACGGCCCAAGGCTTGCTTCCAGCTATTACCTTCCATGGACTCCCAGACCACACCGGCGAAATCACTGGGAATCTCCACTGTACCGCGCTTCAGTGCACACACCTTGTCGCGTCCGAGGCGGCCTAGGAAATAGCCCAGTTCCAGTAAGACGTTCTGCCTGGCTCGCGGCTCCGGCGTGCCGCCCTTGACGCACCCCTCATCGTCGGGCGTCAGCAGCACCACGGCAAACCCCACGTCCCCATGCTTTTCGATTTTCTCCATGACCGTACCACCCCGATTGGCTTGCTCATGCAAGATAATCGGCTCGAAGCCCAGTTGCATTAGGAAACGAGCAACCGTTTCCCGCGCACCTTCTTCGTGCCCATGCACCACAAAAATACGGCGCGATAATATCTTCGACTCGTGCTTCAGTACCTCCGGAAGCAACGAAGACGATTCATGCTCGGCAAGGTCTTCTATCAGCGTTTCTTGAGCGGCCTTAAGTAACCCAACAGACTGGCTGATATTTTTGCGTGTGTTGCCGTTGTAATCCGGAACATGGCCACTGAGAATCTCTATTGCCCCGCCATAGCGAAGATTTGCAGCACTGATGAAGCGGTTATAAGCCGAGGTGTTTTCACCAAAATAGCGCTCCAGAATGTCTTTGATGATTAATCTCAACGAGTCCAACTGTGAAGACTCGCCATCGACCATAGTGCGAACATCGAAATCCGAAAGGTCGCTAATACACTTGTCTAGACGCTCAATTCCCCGCTGGATGACCGTAGGAGAAAGCTGAAGTTTTGGATTGAGGGGGGCGGCTGGTGGTTGAGCTCGGGCCATCGGGTGAATCCTTTCTTATCCTATGTGTGATAAAGGACATTATCACCTATAGGCAAGGATAGCGGAGGCTGTCTGGGTTAAGCTGTGTCAGTGCCGGGGGCCGGCCGAGCCTGAGTACCGGGAAAAGGGAGGGGGCATGGAAACGCTGCACTGCGAGACACTTGAAGAGCTCAGGGTGACTATTGAACGATTTGGACCCGGCGTTCTTTACAGGGGGCAAGTCCAGCACTACCCCAGTTCTAATGGTCTCCCTTCATTGCCAACCTCATTTCAGCGTCAGGGGTGCGTGCCCGATCTGATGATTAAGTGGACCTATTACGCAAAGAGGGCTCTGCAGCATCTAGTACTCGGCTGGAAGGAGACCGGCGATATAGCCACCAACCAAGCGATCCTACAGCACTACGGGTTTCGCTCGTTCTTCCTAGATGCTTCAGGTGATCCGCGCGTTGCCGCTTGGTTTGCAAGCAATAAGTTTGAGTCAAAGATGGAAGTCAATTTGGTTGAAGACTGTTTCGAAGACCCGGTCTGGCTGCGCACACTCAATGCGTGCTTTGTACCAACCGAGGGCATAGGTCACCTCTACCTAATAAGCCAGAAGTCGCTTCGACAGTCCGGAATTCAAGCAGTTCACCTATCAGAAATCGCCACAGACCAGGGAGCTCCGCGATACGTGCGACAAGACGCGTACATGGTTGGCCCTTTGATTCAGAGTGGTCTAAGTGGTGATTGCATCCTTTGTCATATCACCGCGTCGGCAGAGGTTCTGCGCAACTTTGCGGGGGAGTATAGCGTTGGCTGGCTATTCCCTGAACCTTCGGACGATCCTGTGTATCGCGAGCTGCTGGCGATGCCATGGGAAAAGTTGCGACACGTCCCGGATGACGGCATCGAAGCCTTCCGGCGATCACTGGAGCTTCCAGAGTACTCCTGGCACCTTCAAAAGCACATGCCGCCTCGGAGTGCGATGTATCGACCGTTCTGGACCAGAGATCTTCCGCCTCCGCCAGCTTGCGAGACCGCGACCGCCACACAAATGGCCCAGCTTCTATGTGGTAGCTCCTTGTATCATGGAGCTAGTACGCCTCGCTTCATCCTTCCAGAGATCAACAAGCTGCTTGAAGAGTACGATGAGATCTCTATCGAGCTGGATGGTCTTGTTTACCATGGGATGGACACACGATATGGGAAGGGCGTGGGAATCGTGAAGATGCCTGAAGACATTGTCTGTGTTTTTGAGTATGGCATTGATCATCCGGGACTTCGCATCATGGGCATTGGACGCTTCTATGGATTGCACTACCGGATCGACAGCAATGGTGGCTGGGAGCGTGTTACGCATGAGGACGACTGCACGTGCGGGGCGGATCACGCAGAGAATTTCAGCTTACTTGGCCGGATTGATCTTTCGTTGAAGGACCGGTGGTTGAAATATGTCGAACCCGGCCTATACGTTCAGAACGGTATTGATCTTACCTCTGATCCAAGTGCTACTTGGGGCGAGTCCTACTAGCGTGTTCGAGCGGACATAGAAGAGCAGGTTGTTGGGATGTTTGTCGAAAGGCTAGAGTCTACAATTGACCGTTTTCTGCCAGTCACGAAGGGTTAAAATTGGCCAAAAGTACTCACTCTTGGAATCTCCTTTCCCCTTGAGGTCAGCGGGTCGTTCCTTAAGGATTCCGCGCTTCTCCTCGGTTAGGGAGTTACGGGGGAGGGGACTCCCGCTGCTACGGATAGACGTAACGAGCCAAGGAATCCAATTACATTACTCACGAAGCAAGTGGAAAATCAACCTTTTTTAAAGCGACAAAATTAACTGAATGTTTTAATATGATGGAATTGTATGCAACGTACGGTTCGCGTTTATGTATGTTTTCTTGGATACGAATATATTTCACAATAATTGGTTTCTTCGGTCTGCGCCACTACGCCTGTTATTTCATTATTTAAACAATGAAAGTGGGGCTTTGATTGTCTCGCGACTGGTTATACAAGAAGTCGAAAATCTGCATCGTCGTGCTCTTGAAGAGGCTTATCGAGACATACGCAGCATCTCAAGTACTCTTAGTCAGCTGGCTCCAGCCGTAGTGGTGGAAGCAACGAGTCATGAAAGCGTTAATTCATATGACTTAAAGTCAGTGCTAGTCGACAGAGCGGAGTGTCTTGAAATTGTTGAGTATGAAGGCATTTCTCAGACACTTATAGCCGAAAGAGCCATGCTCAAAATAAGGCCGTTTCGTGAAAATGAAAAAGGATTTAGAGATACCTTAATCTGGATTTCGCTTCTTGATTATTTAAAAGAAAATAGGATCGCTGGAGATGTGTTTTTCATCACTGGAAACACAAGTGATTTTATGGGCGCAAATAAAGGCTGTTTTCATGATGATCTACTGCAAGATATAACGTCAAAACAACTACTTTGTAACTTGCAATTGGTGACGTCACTTCAAGAATTTTTGAGGGGGCATGTAGACTCACACGAGCATGCGCTGGATCGCAATAAAGCAGAAAATGAATTTTCTAGATATTTAGAGGAAAATGCTGTTCAGTTTTTGCAGCATGTAGAAAGCAGATTGGCCTCCGTCTTAAGCGAGCGTCTATTTTCGAATGTCGGCATCCTCGCGAACTCCTCTCCAATTACCGCAGAGATTGTCGAGGGTTTGGAGGATTTTTACTTTGTCAAAACCGAAGACCTAGGAAATAATGAGGTCTATGTGTCGTGCTTATTTGAATTGAGAATCGTTGAGTTGAAAATTGACATGTCGGCCAGGGAGTTTGAAAACCATCGTGATTTAATACTGAGCAGCGACTCTGTTTACGATGCAGATCAGAGTCACGGAATAGCCACTGTAATCATGTATGTTAGACCTGGGTTTCTTGCAAGCTTCACATACAATCAAGTAACAGAAGAATGCAATGGGTTTTCTGTTGAAAAATTCTCCTTGGTGGAAAAGGGGAGGCGGTTGAAAAATCTTTTCCCAAATACGCTTAAATAGATTCAAATATCGTTAACAAACATTGATCCGACTTATTAGTCAGTCGGTAAGAGGAACGGGCTCGGCTTCGGCTACTCCTGACTGTCTACTTAAAGCCAATAGGAAGTTTGAGGTGTCGTCCTCTTTTGGCCGATTGCAGCCTGCCGCGACAGGATGCAATCGACCTAAAAATATTTCAAATGCTATTTTGAGTTCTGTGCCTAAGCCAGAGTGTAGCTCGATACGATAAATCGAATAAATAACTACTGGGCTTCACCGATATGCAGAATTTCACCCAGCAACAGATAACAGTTTAAAAATAGCGATCTAGCTTCTTCGGCAGATACATCATTATGAACGCCTGTCGATACTCGATCATAAAGGTTTGCGAGATTTTGACGAATCTTAACTTTGCGCGATTTGCTTTCTATTTTCTCATTAACGAATGCATTTATCCTGTTTTGATGTTTGTTGGCGCCAAGTGTAACTTCATTTCCACCAATGTTGATCGTGGTTTCTCTAGCTGGAAAAATAGAGTCTGCAAAGGAATCAATTATTCTTCTGACTGTAGTCAATGCTTGACTGATAGATTCCGCATTCCCTTCTGCCAACCTAGACATTACCGATGGTATCTGTTCTAAGACATCGCCACAGTTTGTGGATATTAGGCTATCTACGTCACTTTTATATTTTTCGAAGATGGATTCAGACAGGCTGTCAAATTCTTTTTCGTAGTATATTGCGGAAACAAAATTATGAAGGATCGAAAGAACACGGCTTTTAATGCCGCTTAATGTGGATATAATATTGGTCGTATCACTTAACTGTTCCTGGTGCATGTTCATTACACGGAACGCCCAGTCTCCACTAGTGTCGGGGGTAGTTAGAGATCTTAACTTTATATTTTGGGCTGCGAGTGCGGCCTCCTGCTGCGCGAGAGGTCCCCAGTAGCCTTTCATTTCATCTCTGTTTTTCCATCTGCCTGTAAGCCCCATAAATTTAAGCGATATTTCATTGGTGCTGTTGTACCCTTGCATCTCCAGGCTGATCCAATATTTGATTTCGTCGGACCCGACCCATCGGGCTAATCTTGATGCTTTCAAAAGCAAGGACTCAGCAGGCAGCCTGCTTAGTTCAATGTCGTCCAATAGCTCTTTCGCTAAGGCTAATATATGTTCTGATCTACTTTGCTCCACTGGAAGCTCCTAATGTGGGAAAATAAAATTGCCTACCTCTGCAATACCATTATATCAAAGCGATGTCGATCGTCCGCTTTTGACCGGTTGCTGCCTGTCGTCTCGACCGGGAGCAGGCGGTAGAAGGCGGTAGAAGGCGATAACCCTTCCCCTTAGCTATTCGACATATAGAACGAGGCATAGCTGGCTAACTCTATCGAATAACTATTTGCCGCTGTCAGGGGAGCAGGCCATTCGTAGACATAGTGGTGGCTATCCGCTACCTTGTATGCTATTCAGCTAAGCGCTTGGCAAGTGTAATGTCGATGGCGCGCGGCAGCTTAATTCAATGGAAGAATATCTTGGATCTCGTCTCAGAGTTTATCGCCCGCTACCGCAAGGAATACGATTTCTACGAACAAGCCTGTCGCATGGTCGCTCAGAGCCTAGAGGCTAATTTGCGGTCGGCCGGCGTGCGGGCAATTGTTACCTCACGAGCGAAAAACCCGACCCGTCTGGAGGCAAAGGTCAGACAACGCGCGTTGAAACGCCAATATGGGACCGTCTCTGCGATTTTCGACGATATTGTTGACCTAGCAGGGGTTCGGGTTGCCTTGTACTTTCCTGGTGAGCGGCAAGAGGTCGGTCGCATAATTGAAGCGTTATTCGATCTTACCGAGGCACCAAAAGAGTTTCCAACAGCCGCAGCACCATCCTATAAAAAACGTTTTTCTGGATACTGGGCCACGCACTATCGTGTGGTTTTGAGAGAGGCGTCGTTGTATGACTCCAACCAGCGGTATGCCGAGGCAAAAGTCGAGATTCAGGTCGCTTCTGTGCTTATGCATGCATGGTCAGAGGTGGAGCATGACTTGGTATACAAGCCGCTTCAAGGTGAGTTGTCGGTTGAAGAGTATTCAATTTTAGACGAGCTTAATGGCTTGGTTCTGTCCGGCGAAATTGCGCTAGAGCGGCTGCAAAGAGCTGGTGAGCAAAGAGCGTCTACTCAAGGTCGTGAATTTTCTAATCACTATGACTTGGCGGCGTCATTGATAGAACTCGCTAGAGCTGCATTGGGTGAGGCAACCGTGACAGAAGCGGCGATGGGTAGGGTTGATACATTATTTGACCTGCTGAAGTCGCTGGGCTTGAACAAGCCCGAAACCCTAGCTCAGTACGTGCAGCCTCTGCATAACGACTTCGAGAAACGCCCATTGTCTGAGCAAGTGATAGACCAAGTTCTGATCGAGGATCCTGGCCGGTACGCCACATATGAGCAAATTCGACGAGTAGAGCCTACACCTGCAGTATCTTTGGTGACGGGCGAGACTCGTCAGCAGCAGGAGGCAATCGGTGAGTTCATTCAGTTGTGGGTGGACTATGAGCGGCTGCTCACCACGTTACTGAAAGAGGTTTCCGGTGATTCCAAGCTGTGGGCACCCGCGCGTTTGGTTCCGATGCTCCATCAATATTTTCCAAAAACCGGACCCACGCTCGGCCAGGCAGCTAAGCGAATTCAAGATTTCCGAAATCGGCTTGTCCATGGGATTGATATGCCGAAGCAGGAAAGCATTAAGGCGGCCTCAGAAGAGTTACGTGAAGTGATGAAGCAACTGAAGTTACTTATTCAGCCAGATCACCCTAAAAAGGCCCGCAGCCAAGAGGCGGGATGAACTAAAAAGGGCCCGCCTGGGCCCTTTTTCAGGTGAAGCTGTCTTACTTCTTCAGCCATCCCTCTACGACGTCGGCACCGTGTTTTGCTTTCCACTCTTTCAACGCTTTGTGATTCCCCCCCTTGGTTTCGATGACTTCACCGGTATTTGGGTTTTTGTAGATCTTCAGTTCGCGAGGCTTGCGTGTGCTGGCGATCGGAGCTGCGGTTTGGCGGCGGGCCGTTGGGTGCGGATCCAGCAAATTGATGATGTGCTTTAGGCTGAAGCCATAGTGCTCGAGCAGCTTTCGTAGTTTCGTTTCGAACTCGATTTCTTTTTTCAGTCCATCATCACCTTTCAGTGCTTCCAGTGCCTCGAGTTGCTCGGCGAGATGTTTTTCCAGCTGACGGTATTCAGCAAGTTTAGACATTTTGATTCCCTTGTTCTGTGGGGTCTTGCGTGATTATTAAGATAGTAATACTGGTTACAAGTTCAGCGTCATTACCTGCGACTTAGTTGGCAATCAATGTGGACCATTTCCGCTTTGATCGCGTTGACGGTCAGCGTTTGTATCTGACTGGTTTTGCCCGGACGCGCGTCGATGGTTTTCAGCAAGGCATTCAGATGAGCTTTCCGAATTTTGAGCGTGTCAGACCAGCTCGCGCTGTTCTGTATTGGCTTGTTCATTGCGTTCGTCCTCGCGTTGTTCCTGTTCGCTCATTTGTTCAGGCTGTTGCGGTATCGGCAGCTCGTTGAGCTGGAGTAAGTCCTTCGCGGCGTATTGGCGCGAGCGGTCGGAAAGCTCCTGCCACGTCCAGTTCCCGAAGTTTTCGCCTTCCTCTGGAACGGCCAGTTTCATAAGGTTTACCTGATCAAGTCCCAGCAGCCTGTAATTTGCCCACAGCTTTCCGCCCACCTCGAACAACGCTTTTGCGGCCTCGTTCCATTGCTCCTCCAGTACCGTCTGCGAGAGCCAGAGGGCGGTGCGTTCTATCCCCTTATGCTTTTCCTGTGCTTCGACGATGTATTTATCTACGGTGACCAGCTCCTGGTCCAGAGCGGCCATGATCAGATTCTGCCGACGATTATGTTCGGCGGCCGCTGTGAGGTTCTTTGCGGCCTTTTGGGCCTCGGCGTTGGCGGTCTTCTCGCCTTCGGTATCGCCCCATGCGACCGCCTGCGCATACGCAGTGGCAGCTTCCGTTTCGGCTTGGCGAGCTTTGGCCATGTCCTCTACTGCCTGCTGTTGGATCTGTTCCAGGCGGGTACTGAGGCTTTGGCGCTTTTCGTTAAGCTCCTGCTCATCTGCGGTCCAGTTATCCATCTCCTCGATGTAACCCGCCATCAGGAAATCGCAATTGGCGAGGTTCTCCCGGCGACTGATCTTCCGATCTAGAAGATCGGCATTGTTGTTGCGCGAGTCGAAATTCCTTTTCAGCTCGTTGTACTTGTCCCGTAGTTCGCGTTTCCGATCTGGTTCGATTGGGTCCTCGCTTTCCAGCACGGCCTCAAGTGGCAGCAGTTCGGAGTGCAGTCGATCTGCCTCGGTCAGCAGTTGGTCACGGCGGTCTTTAAGTTCTTGAATCTCGTTCATTTTTTTAGTCTCGGTTCAATTCGATTGGAGGGTGAGCGGCTGGCGAGGCCGGGAATAAGCCGGCGCTACCTCGATCAGCGGAGATGCCTTCAGGCAGCCCGAGCCTCGCTCTCATCCATACCCGGAATCGTCTTCACGATATAGCAGCGTTGCGGGCCGAGACCGGGCAGACGGACTAAGCTATACGCCTTGCCATCGCTCCCAGGCTCCAGGGCGCCGCGCTGTAGCAGCTCCTTGTTCACTGCATTGATGTTCATGCCCCGGAAGATCTCCGAGCGCCATGACTCGGGCAGCACGTAGTAGGTATTGGTGGTGTGAAGGGAGTCGCCCAGTCCGTGCTCGAGCGTCTTGCGAAAGCCGAGGCGGTCGATGGTGCGCGGACCGTGTTCGTCGATCTTTGCCGCCGCTGATTCCCAGCGGGTGAACCTGCTTTCGCCGAAGCGCTCGATGACCTGGCGCAGCCGCGCCAGGATCGCATCGCCCTCGAAGTTCCCGGCACCGCCACGCTCGTTCATCCATGCGTTGAGGCACACGCGAGCGGCGGTGGTGGCGGTCCCGTCGGGCCAGCCGGTGATCCCCATCGCTGTGGCCAGCTCACCCGCTGCCGCCGCGAGGCCGAAACGAACGGCTGCACGGTGCGCTTGTCCGCTGGCCGAGGCCGGTAGCGATTGGGCGATAAACCCTTCCAGCGTGCGGCGCAGGATGGCAGACCAACCATGACGTTTGCCCGGTTCGCACAACGCAGTGAGGAAGGCGGTGAGCGGAGTGCCGTAGTACTTCGCTACCCGTGCCTTGAGTGCGTCGGACAGAGCCGCTGCGTCATCAAAACCATTGAGCGCGTCGAACATGCCGAGGCCTTTGCTCGCATCGGCCGGAACAGCGAGCATGCGTACCTCCATGCCCGCTTTCAGTTCCTTGTTGGCTTCGGCCATGTGTTGAGCCAGCGTCTTCTCGCCGGTAGAGAGAAACAGCAAGCGCCACTCCTGCACCTGTCGGCCCGCCTGGCCTCGGTCGTTGGCTCGCGCCTTGCCGGTGCCGTTGCCGAGCATGTACACCGTTTCGCCAATGATGCGTGGATCGCACATGCCGATTTCATCCAGCACCAGGAGCCCGTCGGAGTGCGCGGCGGCGATGGATTCCAGCGCGTTGTCGGTGGAGCGCCAGGAACGCACCAGACGCGGCCCGCCGTAGATCGACGCAGCAACTTGCAGGTGCGTGGTCTTGCCGCCTGAACTGTCGCCGTACAAGTGGAAGCCACCCGACTCATGGCCGAGCATGTGCAGCAGCGGGCCAGCAAAGGCCACGCCGACGACGAACGCCAATCGATGATTGCCGACGCACAGTGCGCCGATTTGCTCCTGCCACTGCTCAAGCGAACCTGCTTCGTTGATCGGCGGAAGCTGAGAACCCGCCTCGTAAAAGTGCAAGTGTTCGCTGTGTGCGCCGACCTGTTGCTCTGGCAGCAGAAAGGCGCTGTCGTGCCAGCCCAAGCGGGTGACCAGTCGTGCCCGTTGCGAGCTGTCGAAGCCGCCGAGGTAACTTTGTAGGTCATTGCGTGCATTGCGTCCGGAGCGACTACCGGCGAGACGCAGCCCCATGTCCACCAACGGGCCAAGCACGTCTTTGCCGAAGTCACCGGTCATGGTGCGCGCCGGGATGTTCCAACGTTTCTTGGCGCCGTCGGGATCGTCGAATTCCACCAGTAGGCCCCAGTTCTGGCCTTTGTCGTCGCGAGTGCGGGCCAGTATTTCCAGAGGCGAACACACGGGGCGCGCCTCGCCGTCGTCGCTGGCATAAAACACGCCTTCGGAGGTGAGGCGAAAGCCTCCGGGCATCAGGTCATTTTTCGATTTTACGGGACGCTTGGCTGCTGCTTTTGCCTTCGGTTCCGGCTTGGTCTCGTTGTGATCGGGTACCGGCTTTACGACAGCCAACCCGAACAGTTCACCGCTGCTTTCCAGCTCGGCAATATGAGCGGCTGTCCAGCCTTTGGCGAGCGCATCGGCCGCATCGTCGCCGTCATCCCATTGACCACCTTTGGCGAAGGCGGCGCGGTCGTTCTTCAGCGTGGGCTTGCGTTTGAACACCTCCTGCGCGATGACCCTAACCGACGCGGCGCCGATTTCACGCAGCTTATCGGCAACGGCTTCCATGCAGGCTTTGCCGCTGACATCGTTGTCCGGCCACAACAGCACGTGGCGGCCTTTGAGCCGTGTCAGATCGGCTTTGTGCCAGGAGTTGGAACCGTTCGGCCAGCAGGTGGCCACGTAACCCGGCAGAAGTTCAGAGGCGGCGTCCACGGCTTTCTCGCCCTCACACAGGGCAACCGGTGCATCAGCGCGCTGGGTCAGTTCATCAAGGCGCAGCAGTGGACGCGGTTCTGGCAGACCCTGCCAGCGCCATTGGTTGGTTTGGCCGTCGGCGCGCTGGCACCAAGTCAGTGGCGCAAAAGCCTTCTTCGGCTTGCCGTCCTCATCCGGACCAAGGTCGAAGCGGTAAAGCGCCATGAGCGGCTGACCCTGCGTGTCTCGGTAAATCCAAACCTTGGACGGCGCGCCGTGTTGCCGATGCGTGGCCGGGCACTTGTTCATGGCCTCGGCGGGGATCGGCTGAATGGCTATCCACTCAGGCACTTTTGTCTTGGCGGGCGCTGGCTTGGCTTGGGAGCCGCCGGGTGAGATGCTCAGCAAGTCAGCCAGTTTGTTGCAGGCCTCGACGTCGGTACCGCCGTCCAGATAGCGCACCAGATCGATCAGGTCGCCGCCCTTGTCGCCGGTGGCGAAATCGGCCCACGTGCCCTTGCTCAAACTGATCTTGAGCGACCCGGCGCGCTTATCGCTGCGGGTCGGATTCGGGGCGGTGTATTCCTTGCCGCCATCCACGCGCTTGCCGTTGGGCAGCCAGTGCGACAGGACGCGATCAATGTCTTTCAGCGCGGCGGCTTTTACGTCGGCGAAACTGAGGCGTTTACTGGTGGTATTTTTGTGTTGGGTCATGTGTCGACCCTTGACGCAAATAGCGCGTCGTTGATGTCGTCGATCAGGGCTTTGGCCATCTCGCCCAGGTACAGAGCAGGCCAACTGAAACGTTCGCCGTGGTCGCTCATGGCAGCTTCAAAAGAGAGCTGGTTGGCGTGCTGCTGGAATTGCGAAGCCATCTCCAGCGCTTCTTCGACCGGTATACCGGCGTTGACTCGAAACAGCTTCTGATTAGTAGCGTTCACGCGTGTAAACGCAGCTCGGCCAAGTGTGGTGGGTGGCGTCATAGCGCACCGCCTTTCTGCGCCATAGGAACAGAGGAGGCGTCACCATGCAGCGTGAGGGTTTTGATGAGGCCCAAGGTGCCGCGCACGTCCCAAATAACCGCTGCCAGTACGTGATTGGCTAATCGAGGTCTGTCGCCTTCACTTTCAAAGTGGTCTTCGAGTAGGGTCAACACCGAGTCAGCGCGTGCAATTGCGCAGGTGATAGCGTCGATCGGCACACCGGCTTCAACGCCTTTGTCTACGCAGAGCAGATCTTCGGGCAGGGTGAAACTCAGGACATTGTTCATTGATGCTCCCCTGCGATTCCAAAGTCTTCATTTTTGTTTTTTTGAGCGCTGAAGCCTGCCCATTCAGCGGAGTCCATATCTTGCTTAGTGGAGATAGCACGCGGTACTTCCACTCTAGAGACGCCACGACAGCGGAGTGCTTCAAGGTCAATCAAACGTGTCGTTTTCGACAAGCTGTGCCTATCAAGGATCACGCCCTTATGGTCTATCAAATGGATGGTGATATGCTTTGGCGGTTGCATTGTGGTCTGCTCAGATTTGCTGTGCGACAGTCGAGTCAGTGGTACGAACACTGGCTCGACACTTCTTTCTACTAAAGCCAGTCCTAGGGCCAGTCTTCTAGGGAGCTTCCCGGCCAGTATTGCCCCCTCGACCGCTACCGCGTTCACCGGGCGCCTTCCTTTGCTGCGCGTTCAATCCAAGCCTTGAGCTCAGTCATCAAAATCAGACGACGCCGTCCGAGTTTGAAAGCCTTAAGGTCGCCAGAAGCGATGAGCTCATAAACTCCTGATCTTGAATAGCCAACCACGCGGGCAGCGTCTTCCACGCTAACTGCAAGAGGTGCGATGTGTTCGGGGTGGTTCATTAGCTTGTCCTTGATCGGTGGGGCGGACTGTACGATACTGGTCCGGACGTAAACATCCTATTTGTAAGTAACATCACCTGCAAGCAAAAAGTTTGTAGACATCGCGAGGCGAGTAAATGGCAAATCGTTCGAAGAAGGTTGTTCTATCGGCGAGGGTCGACCCCTACCTTAAAGCTGCGCTTGAACTGCTGGCGGCATCTAGCAACGAGAAAATCGTGAAGATCCTAGAGTCATGCCTTGAGAATGGGATGAATGACCGAACCATCACGAACCCGTTTAAAGCTCCGCAAAAGGATCTGGGAAAAATCAGTTTCATGGTCGCATTCACTGCGATCTGGTCGGAGAATGAAACTCTCTACAAGCTACGCGCAGGAACGCTCGGGCCTGATTTCGCCGGAGAGGAGTTATCGATGGTCGCTATGTTTATCAATGGCGATAAGTATTTCGATGGGGAGTTCGATGTTTTCGGGGATTTGAATGGTTCGACAGAGAAGTTTGGGTTCAAGCCGCTAATGCAGCCTCGGGTGAACCTTGCCTTGGTAGAGAAGGAGTGGCCAATTGTTGAGGAATATGTGAGGTTTCTGGCAAACAACAAGCCGCTTCAGCCGGGCTATGCCGATTACAAAAGTATGCGGGCTCATTCTCTGGCTAAATGAGTTCAACCGCCGCGGCTTTTGTTTCCGGCGCCAAGTGGGCATACCGGAGTGTCATCTTGATATCGGCGTGCCCCAGCAGATCCCGTACCGTGTTGAGCGGTACGCCGGCCATTACCAGGCGTGACGCGAAGTCGTGACGCATATCGTGCCAGCGGAAGCCATCGATCTTGGCGCGCTCCAGCAGATTGAGCCAGGCACTTTTAACATCCTCCAGGCGGCCACCGGCCTGACTCGGGAAAACGTATCGAGACTTTCCTACCTGCTTTTTCCAATTATCCAGCACGCCGAAGGTTTCCTTGTTCATCGGGATATGCCGCGTGTCGCTCGTTTTAGTGGTGGAGCCGGCAACGGTGATTGTCTTAGTGGGGAAGTTCACCTCTGACCATTTCAGGTCGAACAGCTCGCCGCGCCTCATTCCGGTATTCAGCGACACCAGCACCATGGGCTTCAGGTGGTCGGTGAAGGGCAATTCCAGCAAGCTCGGCATCAATTCTTTGTCGCGGTCTGCCCGCCACTTGTTCGCAGTCTCGCGCTCGGCCCGCGCTTCGTCTTGGCGCGCGTCCAGCGCTTCGCGCAGGCGCTTGGTCTCATCGGCATCCAGATAGCGGACCAGCCCCATGGAGTCGACCTTGAGCTGTTTCAGCTTGGTCAGCGGATGCGCGGAGATGTACTCCCATTCAACGGCCCGGCTGAACACGCCGCTGATCGAGCCCATTTTGCGGTTGACCGTTGATGGCTTATTGCCTGACAGCATCCATCCGGTGCGGATCTGCTCAAGATCGCGACCAGTGATAGAGTCGAGACGCTGAGACATGATCGCCTCGAAGTTGTTGTCGAGCGTGTGTAGGGTTTTCTCATGCCCTTTGTGGTGCGTTTTGAACCAAGGCATATAAGTGTCGTCGATGAACTGGCGCAAGGAGGGCAGGGCGGCACCTTTCCGCCCCTGAGCGATGGCCAACGGCTCGCCATGGGCGTGCGCATCGGCAAGATACTGGGCGGCTTCGGTGCGCGCCTGATCGAGCGTCACCACTCCGACGCGGCCGAGGGTGGCATTCTTGTTGCGGCCCCAGGTGACCATGTACGATTTATGCCCACTCGGCAGCACGCGGATGAATAAGCCGGGCTGTACAGTGTCATGCACGCGGTAAGCCTTCGGCTCAGTGGCCAAGCTGTTGATGAGTTTCTGGGTGATCTTCGTTTTCAAGCAATACAGCTCCGTGACAGCACCGTGGCAGCAAAAAGAACTATACGGCGCCGTTTTTACGGACGCAACCGGACGTAAAGTCCTGTAATTGCTGGGCTGCCTCAAGCCTGCTAGGTTATAAATTGACCCTCCTAAGGGGAAGGTTGGCAGTTCGAACCTGCCCTGGGACACCAAACAATTCCGGCCTTGAGTTTTCTCCCCTCTGCATTTTTCCATGACAGCAGGGAGGCAGCCATCAGGCCAAAATGAAGCCCCGCCGGGCAGTGCTCGGGCGGGGTTTTTTTGTGCCGTTTGTCTCGTCCTGAGCACGGTTTACCCTCTTTTTGGCTACATATCAGTCACCAGCGCTTGGGCCGCCATCGACGCGAGGATTCATCTCAAGGGAATGCACCTGCTGGCCGATAACCCGGACAGTCATGATCTTCTTCCCAACATTGCCTGGAAATCTTCGATGCTGTCGTATCACCAAAAGCGTTTTCTGATCGTCGATGATTTCTCGGATTTCCGTAGCTCGGTCCGCTCCATGTTGCGCGAGTTGGGCGTCAAGGATGTGGACACCGCCGACACCGGCGAACAGGCGCTGCGCATGTGTTCGCAGAAGGCCTACGATTTCATCCTGCAGGATTTCCACCTCGGCGATGGCAAGAAGAATGGTCAGCAAGTGCTTGAAGACCTGATGGTCGACAAGTTGATCAGCCATGAAGCTGTGTTTGTCATGGTCACCGCAGAGACCAGTCAGGCCATGGTGCTCAGCGCCCTGGAGCACGAGCCGGATGCTTACCTGACCAAGCCCTTCAACCGCTCGGGCCTGGCCCAGCGCCTGGAGCGTCTGGAGCAACGCAAGACCTTGCTCAAGCCGATCCTGCAAGCACTCGATCGGGGGAAACCGGTGGAGGTGCTGAATGCCTGCATCGAGCTGTGCAAGCAGGACATCCGCTATTCCCCGCTGTGCCTGCGCTACCGCGCCGATGCCCTGCGTGACTTGAATCAGAACGAGGCGCTGGAGCGTCTTTACGACGGCATCATTGCCGATCGACCTTTGCCGTGGGCATTTGCCGGGCTGGGCAAGTTGCTGTTCAAGCGTGGCCAGGTCAGCCAGGCCAAAGGCGTCTATGAAAAAGCCCTGAAAGTGTTCCCGATGATGCCGGCACTCTACGACGGCATGGCGGATGTGCTGGTCGCCGAAGGCGATACCAAAGCGGCGCAGCGGGTGCTGGAAGAGGCGATTCGTTTGTCGCCGCTGGCCGTGCGCCGGCAAGCGCTGCTGGGCAAGTTGGCAATGACCAACGAAGATTTCGAGACGGCGTCCAAGGCGTATCGGCAGGCGGTCAGCCAAGGGGCGCAGTCACGTTTCAAGGACGCGGAGAGCAACCTCGGTCTGGCCCACGCGCTGATCAGCAAGGGCAGCGAAAAGGGCCTGGATACCCGGACGCGGCTGGAGATCAACACGACGCTGAGTGCCGTGGCCAAGGAAAACCCTTCCGACCCGGGCCTGCAGATTCGAGCACGGCTGATGAAGGCCACGAGCCTGTTGCTCAACGACGCCGAAACCGCAGAGAAACTCACCGAGCAAGCCATGCTGCGCCTCGATGGCATGGAGCAATTCATGAGCGCCGAGGCGGCGCTGTTGGTGGCCAAGCAATTGCAAATGCTCGGGCAGGCCGACGCCGGTGCCTCGATGTTGAAAAACTGCGCAGAGATCTACGGCGACGATCCGACGGTGATGCAGGGCATCGCCAAACTGACCGACGACCCGACCATCCTCAACTCCGGCAATGCGGCAGCGGACCTCAACCGTCAAGGCGTGCGCGTGTACAAGGCGGGCAACTTGCCCGAGGCGCGCGAGGTATTCCGCAAAGCCCTGGCGTTGCAGCCGAAGAACATCAGCATCGCGCTGAACTTTGCCCAGTCGCTGTTGCACGGCACCGACACCAGCGTGCCGTCGGCGGAACTTGCAGAATGTCAGGCCTGCTTGAAAACGGTCGGCATGATGCCCGACACCGACGCGCGCCATGCGCGCTATCAGAAACTGAAAATCAAGGCGTTCAGCGGATGAGCCAAGACGAACCGGCACTGGATTTCTCCACGGTCATTGCTTCCACCGTGCATGACATGAAGAACTCACTGGCCATGCTGATGCAGGCTCACAGCCAGTGGCTGTCGCGCTTGCCCGACCCGGCGCGGCATACGCCGGAGCAGGGCGTGATCGAATTCGAGTTTGCCCATCTCAACGGCATGCTGGTGCAACTGCTGGGGCTGTACAAACTCGGCGTCAATCAGCTGCCGTTGCAGCCGGCCTATCACGAACTCGATGACTTCATCGAAGCGCAACTGGCCTGCCATCAGGACGTGTTTGCCAGCCGCGGCATCATGGCGACCTATGAAGTGGACCCGTTGAGCCCGCTGGGTTTCTTCGACCGCGAATTGATTGCGTCGGTGCTGGCCAACTGCATCAACAACGCCATCCGCTACGCTCGCCACGCGGTGTTGATCAGCGTCAGTGACGAGGCCGGGCAACTGGTGCTGACGATCAACGATGATGGCGAAGGCTACCCGCCCGAGATGATCGAGCGTCAGGCCGATTACGTGCAGGGCATCAACCACAGCAGTGGCAGTACCGGTCTGGGCCTGTATTTCGCCGGGCGGATTGCCGCATTGCATCAGCGTAACGGCGTCGGCGGGCGCACCGAAATCAGCAACGGCGGGCCGTTGGGTGGCGGAGTATTCAGCCTCTACCTCCCCTGAATATCAAAATCCCCGTAGGAGCTGCCGAAGGCTGCGATCTTTTGATTCTTCTTTAAAGGCAACATCAAACGATCGCAGCCTTCGGCAGCTCCTACGGGGATTGTTACGGCGTGCCTGGAATCGGATTTCTTTTTGTTTTTCGGTGCTTGATATTCCGAACACGCGAAGCCTATTTTGTACGGGTCGCCGTTCGCGGCTTGCACCATTACAAAGGATTGCGTCATGACAACCGATGGCCAGCGTTCACTCGCGCAGCGACTGACGGGCATTGATGAGATTGAATGTGTTACGCCGGATCTGAACGGCGTGCCCCGGGGCAAGGTCATGACCGCCGAGGGGTTTCTCGAGGGGCGGCGGTTGCAGATGGCGCGGGGTGTGCTGCTGCAATGCATCATGGGCGGATATCCGCCCGCACGGTTTTACGGCAGCGATGACGGTGACCTGGCGCTGGTGCCTGATCCCGCACAGATTCACCGCTTGCCCTGGAGCAAGCAACCGCGGGCCTTGGCCATTTGCGACGCCGACGAGTTGACCGGCGAGAGCTCGAACCTGTCGACCCGCGGCCAACTCAAAGCGGTGATCGCGCGTTATGCGGCGCTCGGCCTCGCGCCTGTGGTGGCGACCGAGCTGGAGTTTTTTGTTTTCGCCCCCAACACCGACCCGACGCACCCTTTCCAGCCGCCGCTTGGCCTGGACGGTCGGCGCGAGGACGGGCAATCGGCGTTCAGCGTCAGCTCCAACAACGGCTTGCGGCCGTTCTTCAGCGAAGTCTATGAATGCATGGCGGCGCTTGGCTTGCCCCGCGATACGTTCATGCACGAGATGGGCGTCAGCCAGTTCGAGATCAACCTGTTGCACGGCGATCCACTGCTGCTGGCGGACCAGACATTCCTGTTCAAGCATCTGCTTAAAGAAGTGGCGCTCAAGCATGGGCTGACCGTGGTCTGCATGGCCAAGCCGCTGGCGCACACGCCGGGCAGTTCGATGCATATTCACCAGAGCATCGTCGAGATCGGCAGCGGGCGGAACGTGTTCAGCGACGAAGCGGGTGAGCCGACAGCGACCTTCCGTCACTTCATCGGTGGTCAGCAGGCCGGCATGGCGGATTTCACCGCGCTGTTTGCGCCGAACGTGAACTCGTATCAGCGCTTGTGCCATCCGTTTGCGTCACCGAATAATGCCTGCTGGTCCCACGACAACCGGGCCGCCGGTTTGCGCATTCCGGCCAGTTCGCCCGTCGCGCGGCGGGTCGAGAATCGCTTGCCCGGTGCGGACGCCAACCCGTATTTGGCGATTGCCGCGAGCCTGGCGGCGGGCCTGTATGGCATCGAAAACCAGTTGGAGCCGGGCGAGGCCATTCAGGGAGAATTCGAGGTCCCGGATAATCTTTCGTTGCCCTGTACCTTGCACGCCGCTCTTGAGCGTCTGAAACGTAGCCAATTGGCGAAGGAACTGTTTGGCAAGGAGTTCATCGAAGGCTACGTCGCTTCGAAGACCATGGAGTTGACCAGCTTCTTTGATGAAATTACCCCCTGGGAGCGCCGTGTTTTAGCCGCCCAGGCCTGACGAACCTTCGTCTTCGGGCTATCTTTTCGGATAGCCCGTTTCTCACCGCAAGGAGCCGCTCGGAACGCCGATGCGCCAAATCTGGAAACCCTTTCGAGCGCTGTATTTTGCCTCGCTGATGATGTTGATCGGCTCCGGCTTGCTGAGTACGTACCTGGGCTTGCGCCTGGCGGCAGATAATGTCGACAGTTTGTGGGTCGGTGCGTTGATGGCGGCCAACTATTTCGGCCTGGTGCTGGGCGGCAAGATCGGTCACCGGCTGATTGCCCGGGTCGGGCATATCCGGGCCTATTCGGCCTGCGCCGGGATTGTCGGGGCGGCGGTGCTGGGCCATGGCCTGGTCGACTGGCTGCCGGCGTGGATATTCCTGCGGGTCATCGTCGGTCTCGGCATGATGTGCCAGTACATGGTCATCGAAAGCTGGCTCAATGAGCAGGCCGAAGCCTCGCAACGTGGCGCGGTGTTCAGTGGCTACATGATCGCTTCTTATCTGGGACTGGTGCTGGGCCAGCTGATTCTGGTCATGCACCCGGCGTTGGGTCTGGAACTGTTGATGCTGGTCGCCCTGTGCTTCGCCCTGTGCCTGGTGCCGGTGGCGCTGACGCGACGGATTCACCCGGCGGCGCTGCACCCGGCGCCGATGGAGCCGCGATTCTTCATCAAGCGCGTGCCGCAGTCTCTGAGCACGGTATTGGGCGCGGGACTGATCATCGGTTCGTTCTACGGTCTGGCGCCGCTGTATGCCTCGCAGCAAGGGCTGTCTACCGAGCAGGTCGGTCTGTTCATGGGTAGCTGCATTTTTGCCGGCCTGCTGGTGCAGTGGCCATTGGGCTGGTTGTCCGACCGTTATGACCGGGCGCTGTTGATCCGCTGCTTTGCCCTGGTGCTGGCGGTTGCCGCGTTGCCGCTGGCGATCATGCAGCAGGTGCCGCTGGAGGTGCTGTTCATCACCGGCTTCATCTGCTCGCTGGTGAAATTCTGCCTGTACCCGTTGGCGGTGGCGTTCTCCAATGACCACGTCGAGGCGGATCGGCGGGTGTCACTGACGGCGATGTTGCTGGTCACTTACGGCGTCGGCGCGAGTATCGGGCCGCTGGTCGCCGGGGTCTTGATGAAGATGTTTGGCAGTCAGATGCTTTACGCTTTCTTCAGTTTCTTCGCGTTGGTGCTGGTGTGGCGGATCCGTCCGAAAGCGGTGACCAACTTGCATCAGGTGGACGACGCGCCGCTGCATCACGTGGCCATGCCGGACAGCATGTCGAGTTCGCCTTTGGTGGCGTGCCTCGATCCGCGGGTTGATGAACAAGTGGTGCAGGAGCAGATGCATAACACGGTGGACCCTGAGCCGAGCCCTGAACCGGAAACGGAAACCGAGACACCAACCCCTGCGCCTCCAGAAGATCCGGACGCGGGTCGCGAGCAAAGCTTCACCGAGGCCAGGCCTTAAACTCCACGCATAAAAAAACGGGCAGTCACCGCAAGGGACTGCCCGTTTTCATTGAAGCTTCGAATTACATGTCGTCTTTGTCGAAGCGCCGGGCTTCGCGCTGCAGCTGATAGACGAAGCGTTCGACCTGACGCTGCACCAGCCCGCTCATATTGTGAAAGCGAATGCCGGCGAAGGTGGTGGAGATCTTTTCTTCGAAGTGCAGGTAGCGCAGTTCGACCGGCGCGGTCATTTTGCCGAAGGGCAGGGCGGCGGCGAAACGGTCGTAGACCTGACCCAGTTGCAGGCTGCCGGTGATGTCACCCTCGAAGCGCAACTTGCAGCCGGTGGCGGAAATGTCCAGCAGCTTGCCGCTGATCGGCGCCTTGAGCTTTTCGCCATCCAGATCGACGCTGACCAGTTGGGCCAGCTTCAATGCCGCGCGAAAGGCGTTGCGGCGCTGGTGATAAACCACTTCGTCCGGCAGCGGACCACGGTAGCAGCGGCTGTCACCGGATTCGTCGATGCTCAGTTGACCGTTGCTGTCCCAGGCAATTCGCACGCCATCGTGAAAGCCTTCGACCCTGAAAGGCTCGCCTGCCAGCAAGAAACGTTCGCCGTCACGGGGGATCATTTCATCGAACGTGATGGTGCCGCTTTCGCGATCTACGTCCACCAGATAACTCTGGAAGCGCTGAGTGCGCTCATGGAACGTGATAATCAGCGGATCATGGCTTTCTTGTAATTGGCGCAGGTTGCCGGAGATCTCCAACGGTGTGGTAAGCACCTTGGGTGGCTGCGGCGCATCTTCCGCGTTTAAGGCATTGGACACGGTTCATCAATCTCCAGACAAAATATGACTACGGCTGGCCAGTATATTGCCAGCATGTTGCGCGTCTTGATAGGGCGTGGCACTTGCCGGCTCAAGCCTGACTGAGCGGGCGCGGCTTCGCAAGCTTGGCGGTTGATCCGCGAGCATCGTAGAGGGCTGGCGGTTCGCCGCCGGTGAGGATTTTCAGCTGATTGGCCGTAGCGGCCTGCTGAACCAGAATCGACTGGCCATTGTTGATGTTCGCCGCCTGGCATTGAGCCAGAAGATCGGTGAGCACATCGCTCTGCGCCAGCAGCTCATCGCCGATGCTCGAATGGCTGGCCAGTTGCTCCAGGCCGTTGCGATTGAGCGGCAGGTTAAGGCTGGCGAGGATTTCACTGCGCTTGCGGCCATGCTGTTCGAGCAGAATGATCATTGCCTGTTTCTGCGCCAGAATCTCTTCGAGCAGTGGCATGTCGCGACCGTGCAAGGCGATGGACTCGGTTTGCAGTAACTCCAGCAAGTGTTGAGCTGGAGCAAAATCGTCGGTGATCAGTTGCAGTAAATTAGTGTCGTGCATGGCTGGCCTTGGGGTTTAAGCGTCCAAAAGCCTGGCGCGGGCCGTGGCCTAGCGCTGGGCTTCGAAGTTGAGCAGTTTGCTGGCTACACGGTTGCTGTCGACTTTGTAGCTGCCATCGGCAATCGCTGCTTTCAACTCTGCCACGCGGGCTTTGTCGACGGCAGGCTGATCACGCAGCTTGTCAGTGACCTGTTGCAACTGTTGAGCCTCATTGCTGAGGTGTACCGATTCCCCACTTTTAACGGTGCTGGCCTGTTCGGCCGGGGTAGTCAGCGGCGCGGATTTGCCGGCTTCGGCGGTTTCCTTGGCAACGCTGGTACGTGTACTGCCCGTCAATGACGAAGAACTGTTCAAACGGCTGAAATCAATAACCATGGTAAAAAACCTCTGAGTATTTGGACGCTTGCCATGTTTTCGGCTCTCCCTGTGAAAACTTTAGACCCATTTATCAATGAGTCTGCCTGCGCCAGCACTTCTCCTGCATGCGGCACAGTTTAGGGAACAGCCTCGGGCAACGCCACTTCTTCAGGAGCCGAGTGTTTACATGGACACTTCCACCTGGCCCGGCGCGGTGACTTGCGCCTTGATGACCCGCTTGGAATTGAGGTTTTTGACCCGTATCTGCTCGCTCATACCCCCATTGGACAGTGCTTCGCCGGGCATTCGCACGCTGATCGCACCACTGCGGGCGGTGATCACGACCTGATCGCCCTTGCGGATGACTTCCGCCTGTTCAAGATGAACAAGGGTAATGACCTGATCGGCGACCATTGGTCGGGTCAATCGCTGGCCGATCGCCTGGTCGAGAGTCGTCAGGTAACCCTGGCTGATCAGGCTGATGTCTCGCTCGCGCAGAAGCACGTCGGCAGGCTCGACAATGTCGGCGCGGCGCAGGGGCCGGCTGGTCGTCACAACCTCGCGAAACAGCCGGACTTGAGCGGGCACGAACACCGTCCAGGGGGAGGTTCCCTCACAGCGAACCTTCACCGTTACCCGGCCCAATGGCTTGGCCGGGCTCTCAAGGCTGGCTGTCAATTCCTTGTCGCACATGGGCATGCGCAGGCGTGGATCGAGCTGGTTGACCTGTATTTCGTAGCGGCCTTCGGTTTGACTGGTAGCCAGATAGTCTTCTACGGTGAATTCAAGAAAGCCCTGGGTGACGCCGATAAGCATGTCAGGCAAGGTAACCGCGTCAGCAAGGGCAGGGCTGCCAGCGTTGAACAGGCAAACGGCCGACATTGCACAGAGCAATCTGCGGAAGGTGGATGTCACGCGTCGGAAAAATGTCGGTTCTGTGTTCATAAGAGTTAAAAAGCAAGCGCCGTGCCGTTTAGTGATGAATGTGCGTCGCAACACACTTAGCGTTGTGTAGGAGTCTGGCAATGGCTGGTGTAATGGATTCGGTAAACCAGCGCACGCAACTGGTAGGGCAGAATCGCCTGGAGCTGTTGTTGTTCCGTCTCGACGGCCAGCAGCTGTACGGGATCAACGTGTTCAAGGTTCGCGAGGTGCTGCAATGCCCCAAGCTGACCCTGATGCCCAAGTCCAACCCTGTCGTGTGCGGTGTGGCAAATATTCGGGGGGCGACCATTCCGATCCTTGATCTGGCAATGGCGACCGGTTCCGGAGCGCTGAAAGATCAGAGCAATCCCTTCGTGATCATCACGGAGTACAACACCAAGACCCAGGGTTTCCTGGTGCGCTCGGTGGAACGCATCGTCAACATGAACTGGGAAGAGATTCATCCGCCGCCCAAGGGCACGGGACGCGATCATTACCTGACGGCTGTGACTCGGGTCGACAATCAGTTAGTCGAAATCATCGACGTCGAGAAAGTCCTGGCAGAAGTGGCGCCGACACCGGAAGCGATTTCCGTGGGCGTGGTGGATGTCGAGACACAGCACAAGGCGTTGTCCCTGCGAGTGCTGACGGTCGATGACTCGTCGGTGGCGCGCAAACAGGTCACGCGTTGCCTGCAGACGGTCGGTGTTGAAGTGGTGGCGTTGAACGACGGGCGGCAAGCGCTGGAGTATCTGCGCAAGCTGGTCGACGAGGGCAAGAAGCCGGAAGAAGAGTTCCTGATGATGATCTCCGACATCGAGATGCCGGAGATGGACGGGTACACGCTGACGGCCGAGATCCGCAACGACCCTCGCATGCAAAAGCTTCATATCATCCTGCATACTTCGTTGTCGGGTGTGTTCAATCAGGCGATGGTCAAGAAAGTCGGTGCCGATGACTTTCTCGCCAAATTCCGTCCTGACGACCTGGCATCCCGGGTAGTTGCCCGGATCAAAGCAGCAGACATCAGCTAGCGGCCTTCTGTCGCTGGTGATTAACACGATTTAAGAGGCGGTATCTTTGTCTACGGGTAATTTGGATTTCGAACAGTTCCGGGTCTTCCTGGAAAAAGCCTGTGGCATTTTGCTCGGTGAAAACAAGCAGTACCTGGTCTCGAGCCGTCTCAACAAACTGATGGAGCAGCAAGGCATCAAGTCCCTGGGTGAGCTGGTCCAGCGCATCCAGACCCAGCCGCGCAGCGGTTTGCGCGAGATGGTGGTGGATGCGATGACGACCAACGAAACCCTGTGGTTTCGCGACACCTATCCGTTTGAAGTGTTGAAGAACAAGGTGCTGCCCGAAGCGATCAAGGCCGCTCCGGGCCAGCGTTTGCGGATCTGGTCGGCGGCGTGCTCGTCGGGGCAGGAACCGTACTCGCTGTCGATGTCCATCGATGAGTTCGAGCGGGTCAACCTGGGCCAGTTGAAGATGGGTGTGCAGATCGTTGCCACGGATCTGTCCGGCACGATGCTGACCAACTGCAAGACCGGCGAGTACGACAGCCTGGCGCTGGGCCGCGGTCTGTCGCCCGAGCGTCTTCAGCGTTATTTCGACCCGAAAGGGGCGGGACGCTGGGCGATCAAGGCGCCGATCAAAAGCCGGGTGGAGTTTCGCTCGTTCAACCTGCTGGACAGCTACGCGAGCCTCGGCAAGTTCGACATCGTGTTCTGCCGCAACGTGCTGATCTACTTCTCCGCCGAGGTGAAGAAGGACATCCTGTTGCGCATCCACAGCACGCTGAAGCCGGGCGGTTATCTGTTCCTGGGCGCTTCCGAAGCGCTGAACGGTTTGCCGGATCATTACCAGATGGTCCAGTGCAGCCCGGGGATTATTTACCAGGCGAAGTGATGCAACAGCGGCAGGCGCAAAAAAAGGGAGCCCTCAAAGGCTCCCTTTTTTGCGCCTGCCGCTTTTGCATCACGTAGGAGCTGCCGCAGGCTCGGGCCGCGTTCGGACGATCTCTTGATCTTGCTTTTAACAATCAAAATCAAAAGATCGCAGCCTTCGGCAGCTCCTACAGGGCGGGTGGTATTCGATTCCGAAAAGTGGGCGGCGCGCGACTGAGGAAAGCGGCAGAAAAGCGGCAGCCGGCGGTCAGCCGTTGCCGCTTTTCTGGCATTGCCGCCTCGCCGCTGTCCGCAAAGCCCCGGTTTCCGGGCTTTTTTGAATTGGCACGCCGCTTGCTATATCCCTGTTACGAAAAATCAGGTCACCCGAAGGTTTCCCGACATGAGCATCAGCTTCGATAAAGCGCTCGGTATCCACGAACAAGCCCTGGGCTTCCGCGCTCAGCGTGCCGAAGTCCTGGCCAACAACATCACCAACGCCGACACCCCGAACTACAAGGCTCGGGATCTGGACTTCTCGAAAGTGCTCGCCGAGCAGAGCGAGAAGACCAAACACGGCGCGTTCGCCTTGAACAAGACCAACAGCCGTCATATCGAAGCCGAAGGCCTGGGCAATGGCGACGAGTCGCTGATGTATCGCACGCCGATGCAGCCGTCGATTGACCAGAACACCGTGGACGCTCAAGTGGAACAGGCGAGTTACGCGGAAAACGCGATCAACTTCCAGGCCAGCTTCACCCTGCTCAACAGCAAATTCAAAGGGCTGGTATCAGCCCTTCGCGGAGAGTAAGTCATGTCGCTATCCAGCGTTTTCAACATTGCCGGCAGTGGCATGAGTGCCCAGACCACTCGCCTGAACACCGTGGCGTCGAACATCGCCAACGCCGAGACCGTCTCGTCGAGCATCGACCAGACCTACCGCGCGCGTCACCCGGTGTTCGCCACCATGTTCCAGGGCGGGCAGAGCGGCGGCAGTGATTCGCTGTTCCAGAATCAGGATGCCGCCGGTCAAGGCGTGCAGGTACTGGGCGTGGTCGAAGACCAGAGCAATCTGGACGCGCGCTACGAGCCGAACCATCCGGCGGCCGATGCCAAGGGTTATGTCTACTACCCGAACGTCAACGTGGTCGAAGAAATGGCCGACATGATTTCCGCGAGCCGTTCGTTCCAGACCAACGCCGAAATGATGAACACCGCCAAAACCATGATGCAGAAGGTCCTGACCCTCGGTCAGTGATAAGGGGCGACTCAGATGAGTGTTACCGATACCACCAGTGGCCTTAGCCTCAAAGACATCCTGGCCAATTCTTCGATCAAGACCAACTCCAGTGCCGATGGCCTGGCGGCCGCGACCAACAGCGCCGCCGGCAAGAAGGAGCTGGGCAAGGACGCGTTCCTGCAGTTGCTGGTGACGCAGCTGAAGAACCAGAACCCGCTGGAGCCGCAGGACAACGGCGAGTTTGTCGCCCAGTTGGCGCAGTTCAGCAGTCTGGAAGGCATTACCACGCTCAACAGCACCGTGGCCGGCATTGCCAGCAACTACAACTCGTCCCAGGCGTTGCAGGCGTCGTCCCTGGTGGGGCGTTCGGTCATCGCGCCGGGCGACAAGGCCGTGGTCGATACCGCCAAGAGCTTCAACGGTACCGTCGCGGTTCCGGCATCGGCGGACCCGGTCAAGGTCAAGATCACCGACGCCGATGGCAAGGTCATCCGCACCATCGACCTGGGCCTGCAGAAAGCCGGCAGCGCCAGTTTTATCTGGGACGGCAAGAACGATGCCGGCGAAGTGGCCAAGGCCGGCACTTACACCTTCGGCGCCACCGCAACTTACGACGGCAAGGCGACCTCGCTGGTGACGTACCTGCCGGCGACCGTCAGCAGCGTCACCATCAGCCAGACCGGCGGTGAGTTGATGCTTAACCTTGCAGGGCTGGGCAGCATTGCCCTGTCCAAAGTACAAACCATTGGTATGTAGAGCCGACTAACACGGCACAAAGGAGTGGAATATGTCTTTCAATATCGGCCTTAGCGGTCTCTATGCAGCCAACAAGCAATTGGACGTGACCGGCAACAACATCGCCAACGTCGCGACCACCGGTTTCAAATCGTCCCGTGCAGAATTCGAAGACGTGTACTCGGCCACCAAGCTGGGTTCCGGCAGCAAAACCACCGGTAACGGTGTGCGCCTGGCCAACGTTTCCCAGCAGTTCACCCAGGGCGACGTCAACAACACCGGCAACGTGCTGGACATGGGCATCAACGGTTCCGGCTTCTTCGTGCTGAACGACAACGGATCGCTGTCCTACACCCGTGCCGGTACGTTCAAGGTCGACAAGGAAGGTTACGTCACCAACAGTGATGGTTCTGCGCGCCTGCAAGGTTATGGCGTGGATGCCAATGGCAAGATCCTCAACGGCGTGTTGACTGACCTGCGCATTGACACCTCGAACCTGGCGCCGAAAACCACCACCACGGTGTCGTCGACGATCAACCTGAACTCCACTTCGCTGGAGATCGACCAGGTTGCCAACCCGTTCGACCCCAACAAAGAGGCATCCTTCACCAAGCAGTTCAGCACCAAGGTTTATGACACTCAGGGTAACGAGCACATCATGGATCAGTTCATGGTGAAGACGGGGCCGAACACCTGGAAAACCTACAGCCTGATCGATGGGCGCAATCCGGATGGCAGCGACCCTACGCTGGCGGCTTCCCCTCCGCTCGCGTCGACCATGAACTTCAACACCTCCGGCACATTGACTTCGGTCACCACACCGGTGGTTCCGGCGACCATTCCGCCATCGGTGATCACCAGCCCTGACCTGAAGGTTACCGGCTGGGTTCCCGGTACCGTGACCAATGGCGTGTGGAAAGCCAACGGCGCGGGTTCGGATCCGGGTGGCGTGACCATCTCGCTGGCCGACACCACGCAGTACAACGCCGACACCGCGCGTTCGATTCCTACGCAGAACGGCTACGCCACTGGCCAGATCACCAACCTGACCATCGACGCCAGCGGTGTGATGCTCGCCAACTTCAGCAACAACCAGACCAAGGCCATCGGTCAGATCTCGCTCGCCAGCTTCACCAACGAGCAAGGTCTGCAGCCTGTGGGCGGCACCAGCTGGAAAGAAACCTACTCGTCGGGTATCCCGGGCTACGATGCGCCGAACACCGGTAGTTTGGGCGAGATCCACTCCAACTCCCTGGAAGAGTCCAACGTCAACCTGACCAGCGAACTGGTGGAGTTGATCAAGGCGCAGAGCAACTACCAGGCGAATGCGAAGACCATCTCGACGCAGAGCACTATCATGCAGACCATCATTCAGATGACCTGATAGTGATTGGCTGAAAGCGCTACTTAAAGAGCCCCTCGCAAGAGGGGCTTTTTTGTGGGTGTCGCATACAGGTCAAAAGATCGCAGCCTCGTTTCACTCGACAGCTCCTACGTTGAATCGCGATCCCCTGGTAGAGCTCCTACCTTGAAATGCGATCTCTTGTAGGAGCTGTCGAGTGAAACGAGGCTGCGATCTTTTGATCTGAAAAAGGCACAAAAGAAAACCCCCGATCAGCCAGAGGCTCATCGGGGGTTGTCGGGTCAGCACCTTACGGTGCCTACCGGCTCAGCTTATTGGCAAGCTTCGCAATCCGGCTCGTCGATGGCGCAAGCCTTCGGCACTGGAGCAGGACCGGCAGGAGCCGCCAGGACCGAATCTTCACCGTGGTTGCCGCCGCTGGAAACAGCGTTCAGCTTGCCGGTGTTGATGGTCGACTTCTCGGTGCTGGTCGCGGCCAGCGCACGGAGGTAGTAAGTGGTTTTCAGACCACGGTACCAGGCCATGCGGTAGGTCACGTCCAGCTTCTTGCCCGAGGCGCCGGCGATGTACAGGTTCAGCGATTGAGCCTGGTCGATCCACTTCTGACGACGGCTGGCCGCGTCGACGATCCACTTGGTGTCCACTTCGAACGCGGTCGCGTAGAGCTCTTTGAGTTCTTGCGGGATGCGCTCGATCTGCTGCACCGAACCGTCGTAGTACTTCAGGTCGTTGATCATGACCGAGTCCCACAGACCGCGAGCTTTCAGGTCGCGAACCAGGTACGGGTTGATCACGGTGAATTCGCCCGACAGGTTCGATTTCACGTAGAGGTTCTGGTAGGTCGGTTCGATCGACTGCGACACGCCGGTGATGTTGGCGATGGTCGCGGTCGGTGCGATGGCCATGATGTTGGAGTTACGAATACCTTTCTGCACACGGGCACGAACCGGTGCCCAGTCCAGGGATTCGTTCAGGTCAACGTCGATGTACTTCTGGCCACGTTGCTCGATCAGGATCTGTTGCGAATCCAGCGGCAGGATGCCCTTGGACCACAGCGAACCCTGGAACGTCTCGTAGGCGCCGCGCTCGTCGGCCAGGTCGCAGGAAGCCTGGATCGCGTAGTAGCTGACCGCTTCCATCGACTTGTCGGCGAACTCGACGGCAGCGTCGGAACCGTAAGGAATGTGCTGCAGGTACAACGCGTCCTGGAAGCCCATGATGCCCAGGCCGACCGGACGGTGCTTGAAGTTGGAGTTCTTCGCTTGTGGCACCGAGTAGTAGTTGATGTCGATCACGTTATCGAGCATGCGAACCGCGGTGTTCACCGTGCGCTCGAGCTTGGCGGTGTCCAGCTTGCCGTTGACGATGTGGTTCGGCAGGTTGATCGAGCCCAGGTTGCAAACGGCGATCTCGTCCTTGTTGGTGTTCAAGGTGATCTCGGTGCACAGGTTCGAGCTGTGAACCACGCCGACGTGCTGCTGCGGGCTGCGCAGGTTGCACGGGTCTTTGAAGGTCAGCCATGGGTGGCCGGTTTCAAACAGCATGGAGAGCATTTTGCGCCACAGGTCTTTGGCCTGGATGGTCTTGAACAGCTTGATCTTGCCCGGGTACTGGGACAACGCTTCGTAATACTCGTAACGCTCTTCGAAGGCCTTGCCGGTCAGGTCGTGCAAGTCCGGTACTTCGGACGGCGAGAACAGGGTCCACGGACCATCATCGAAGACGCGCTTCATGAACAGGTCAGGGATCCAGTTGGCAGTGTTCATGTCGTGGGTACGACGACGATCATCACCGGTGTTCTTGCGCAGTTCGATGAACTCTTCGATGTCCATGTGCCAGGTTTCCAGGTAGGCACAGACCGCGCCTTTGCGCTTGCCACCCTGGTTAACGGCAACGGCGGTGTCGTTCACCACTTTGAGAAACGGCACGACGCCCTGGGATTTGCCGTTGGTGCCCTTGATGTAAGAACCCAGCGCACGAACCGGGGTCCAGTCGTTGCCCAGGCCACCGGCAAATTTCGACAACATGGCGTTGTCGTGGATCGCGTGGTAAATGCCCGACAGGTCATCCGGCACGGTGGTCAGGTAGCAGCTCGACAGTTGTGGACGCAGGGTGCCGGCGTTGAACAGGGTCGGGGTCGACGACATGTAGTCGAAGGACGACAACAGGTTATAGAACTCGATCGCACGGTCTTCTTTGTTCTTCTCTTCGATTGCCAGGCCCATGGCCACGCGCATGAAGAAAATCTGCGGCAGTTCGAAGCGGATCCCGTCCTTGTGGATGAAGTAACGGTCGTACAGGGTTTGCAGGCCCAGGTACGTGAACTGCTGATCGCGCTCGTGGTTGATCGCCTTGCCGAGTTTTTCCAGGTCGAAGGTAGCCAGGACCGGGTTCAGCAATTCGAATTCGATACCCTTGGCGATGTAAGCCGGCAGCGCCTTGGCGTACAGGTCGACCATCTCGTGGTGGGTCGCGCTTTCAGCGACTTCGAGGAAGTTCAGGCCTTCGGCACGCAGGGTGTCCATCAGCAGGCGGGCGGTCACGAACGAGTAGTTCGGCTCACGCTCGACCAAGGTACGGGCGGTCATCACCAGCGCGGTGTTGACGTCGGTCAGGGCCACGCCGTCGTACAGGTTTTTCAGGGTTTCGCGCTGGATCAGGTCGCCGTCGACCTCTGCCAGGCCTTCGCACGCTTCGGTGACGATGGTATTCAGGCGACCCATGTCCAGCGGCGCAAAGGTGCCGTCGGCGCGGGTGATGCGGATCGACGGGTGAGCGTTGACCGCTTCTTCCGCCGGGGCGTGGGCGGCGCGCTGTTTCGAACGACCGTCGCGGTAGATCACGTAGTCGCGGGCTACTTTTTGCTCGCCGGCACGCATCAGGGCCAGTTCAACCTGGTCCTGGATTTCTTCGATGTGGATGGTGCCGCCCGACGGCATGCGACGCTTGAAGGTCGCGGTGACCTGTTCGGTCAGGCGGGCAACGGTGTCATGGATTCGCGACGAAGCGGCAGCGGTGCCGCCTTCAACTGCGAGAAACGCTTTGGTGATCGCGACGGTGATTTTGTCGTCGGTGTAAGGAACGACAGTGCCGTTACGCTTGATCACGCGCAGCTGGCCAGGCGCGGTGGCGGACAGATCCGAAGTCGAATCGGCGGCCTGCGGCAAGGTGCCCTGCGGGTTCTCGCGAGTTGTGTCGGTTTGCATGGGGGGTTGTCTCCACATTCTCTATGTTTGTTTGGGCACCTTCACGGTGCCCACCGTTCTGTCCTGAAGCACTACAACCGACGGGCGTCGGGCATAACAACTTCGGGACAGTAGGAAAAAGGCTAATGATGCCGCGTCCTTGCCGAAGTCTTTGGTAACGAACCTGGGCTCGTCACCGGATTCCATTCCGGGTGGCAGTTAATGACTGCAACACCCGTACCGTTTTGGCCGTACCGGCCTGAAAAAACGGTGCCATCCGCGTGAGCGGTTTGGGCTTGTAAAATGACGCTGGGTTCAACCATAAACAGGCAATAAAGCGCTTGAGTTTCTGGTCTGAAATGTGGTTGGGCTTTTGAGCAAAAACCCTATATGTAGGGTTTTTTCGGCGCCGAGCTACAAGATAATGCGTTTTGGAGGGTGTTGCAACGTACTACCTGTGGATAAACCTGTGCGTAAATTGTGTGTGAAAGGTGGAATCGGCGTGTAGGCCGCGACCTTGCTGGAGTGGACCGTTTTTCACGGATTTTCAATGATTGAAAACAGCCGCGCGGATTTTTAAGGGCGCGAACCCTATCACAAAAAAGCGGCCTGTCCGAACGCATTTACCGGCTTGTGTTCTCGACGGGCGACGTTTATACAATCGGTCGGTACGTACGCATTCTTATCCTCCCCAATCATTACAAAAAGACGGGCGGATCCTTCCTTATAAGTGTTGTTGGCAAGCAGAGGTCACCGTGGAGCAAGAAGCCTGGCAGGTATTGATTGTCGAGGACGACCAGCGTCTGGCCGAACTGACCCGCGATTACCTGGAAGCCAATGGCCTGCGCGTGTCCATCGAGGGCGACGGAGCGCTGGCGGCGGCGCGCATCATCAAGGAGCAACCGGACCTGGTGATCCTCGACCTGATGCTGCCCGGCGAAGACGGCCTGAGCATTTGCCGCAAGGTCCGCGACAAGTACGACGGCCCGATTTTGATGCTCACTGCGCGCACCGACGACACCGACCAGATTCTCGGCCTCGACCTCGGCGCCGACGATTATGTGTGCAAACCGGTGCGCCCGCGTTTGCTGCTGGCACGCGTGCAGGCCTTGCTGCGACGCAGTGAAGCGCCAGAAGCCGTCCCGGAAAAACTACGTCGCCTGCAGTTCGGCCCGTTGGTGGTGGACAACGCCTTGCGTGAAGCCTGGCTGAATGACAACGGCATCGAATTGACCAGTGCCGAGTTCGACCTGCTGTGGCTATTGGTGGCCAATGCCGGGCGCATCCTGTCTCGAGAAGAGATTTTCACCGCCCTGCGCGGCATCGGTTATGACGGCCAGGACCGCTCCATCGACGTGCGCATCTCGCGCATCCGGCCGAAAATCGGCGACGACCCGGACCATCCGCGACTGATCAAGACTGTGCGCAGCAAAGGTTATCTGTTTGTGCCGGAAGCCTGTGTAGACCCGTCGCTGTGAATTCGATCTTCCTGCGTATTTATGGCGGCATGTGCGCCGCGCTGATTCTGGTGGCGGTGCTCGGCGTGCTGGCCTTGCACATGCTCAACCAGGTGCGCGGCGAGCAGTACCGCGAGCGACTGGCCCACGGCACGTTTTCGTTGATGGCCGACAACCTGCAACCGATGAACGAAACCCAGCGTCACCGCGCCTTGTTGGGCTGGGAACGCTTGCTCGGCATCCCGTTGGCGCTGAAAACCTTTGCCCAGACCGACCTCGACCTGACCCAGCGCACCCGCGTGCTGCGCGGCCAGGCGCTGGTGGAGCAAACCGGCCCCCACGCGGCGAAGGTGTATCGGTTGGTCAGCGCCAAGGAACAGTTGATGTTGACCGGCGAAGTGCAGCAGATCAGCGAGCAGCTGGCGCGGGCGACTATCTACCTGCTCGCCGACGAACTGGTGCGCGTTCCGGTGGCCGACCAGCCCAAGCGTCTGGCGCAGCTAAAGGAAGAAAAGGGTTTTGGTTTTGACCTGCGGCTGGTGACGGTTGACGAAGCGGACATGGACGAAGACCAGAGCCGTCGGGTGACCGAGGGCGACACGGTGATGGCGCTGGGCAAGGGCGGCGATTCGATCCGGGTATTTGCCGGCATGCCCGGCACACCGTGGGTGCTGGAAATCGGCCCGCTGTATCAGATGAATCCGTACCCGCCGGAGTGGCTGGTGCTGATCGCGGCGCTCGGGTTGAGCCTGATCGGCTTGATCGTCTACTTACTGGTGCGGCAACTGGAGCGCCGTCTGCGCGGTCTCGAAGCGGCCGCCACACGCATCGCCAAAGGCAGCCTGGAAACCCGCGTGCCGACGCGCGGTGCCGATTCGGTGGGGCGCCTGGCGTCTGCGTTCAACGGCATGGCCGAGCATTTACAGCAATTGTTGGCGATTCAACGCGAGCTGGTGCGCGCGGTCTCCCACGAGTTGCGCACGCCGGTGGCGCGCCTGCGTTTTGGCCTGGAGATGATCGGCTCGGCCAGCACGCCGCAAGCCTTGCAGAAATATTGCGAAGGCATGGATCACGACATTGAGGACCTGGATCGGCTGGTCGACGAGATGCTTACCTACGCACGGCTGGAACAGGGCTCGCCGGCGCTGAATTTCCAGCGTATCGATCTGGACGCGCTGGTCAATCAAGTGATCGAGGAGTTGGCGCCGCTGCGCGCCGACGTCTCGGTGCAGCGCGGTTTGTGCCTGTCCGCCGCCGATTGCGATGATGCCTGGGTCGAGGCCGAACCACGCTATTTGCACCGGGCGATTCAGAACCTGGTCACCAACGCCATGCGCCATGCCTCGTCACGGGTGACCGTGAGTTATCAAGTGGGGCAGCAGCGGTGTCGGGTGGATATCGAAGATGATGGACCGGGAGTTCCCGAGTCAGCCTGGGAGAAAATATTCACCCCGTTCCTGCGACTCGATGACAGCCGCACGCGGGCGTCGGGCGGGCATGGATTGGGACTTTCGATAGTGCGACGGATCGTTCATTGGCATGGCGGGCGCGCGCTGATCAGCAGGAGCAAAAGCCTCGGAGGCGCGTGTTTCAGTTTGAGCTGGCCGCGCAATCAGGAGAAGCGCTGAGGTTGATGTCGGCTGGGCGGGCCTCATCGCGAGCAAGCTCGCTCCCACAATGGATTTCTGCCACACCAACGATCCCTGTGGGAGCGAGCCTGCTCGCGAAGAGGCCCTATCAACCACCAAAAACCTTCAGGCCTGGATACTGACCAAACTCAACAACTGCCCATCCTTCACCCCAAACTGCGCCTCCAGCTCAGTGCCATTGCGCCACTCACCGGACAGGTCAGTCAGCAACCGCAGGCGCACTTCCCCAGCTTCGCTCCACTCCAGCACTTCGGCGTGTTCGAAGTAGAAGCGCTGCCGGACAATCGGGTACAGCGCCTTGAACAGGCTTTCCTTCACCGAAAACGTCAGCGTCACCAGCATCGCCAGTTGATCGCGACTGCCCGCTGCCATGCGCTGCAACTCGGGCGGGGTGAGGATTTCCCCGGCCAGGCGCTCTGCGCGTTCGGGGTTGAGCAGGTTTTCCAGATCCATGCCGAGGCCGCGCCAATGGCTTTTCTGCGCAACGATTGCCGCTGCCCGGCCGGTGCTGTGGGTGATCGAGCCGCAGATGTGCGCAGGCCAGACCGGCGCCCGGTCGTCGCCAATCGCCGGGACGACACTTGACCCTTCCAGCTGTTGCAGCGCTGCCCGCGCACAAATCCGCCCGGCGAGAAACTCTGCCTGGCGCTTGGCGACCGAGCGCTGGATAGTCGCCGGCGGTTCGATGGCGCTGCGCTGAAAGTCATCGCTGGTCAATTGTGAGGGATCGAAGTGCGTGCTCAACAGCACGGTATCCGGCAACGCAAATGGCAGCGGCCAATGAGCATCGAGTGGGGTGCAGCAAGCGGGCAGGGCGGGGACGGGATTCATGCCGGGCATTTTGCCGGGTTGCCTTGAAGCTGGGTAGTGTCTGGGCGCTTTTGTGGCGAGGGGATTTATCCCCGCTGGGTCGCGGAGCGGCCCCAAAACCTGCGGCCGCGCTTCAACAGGAGAACGCGGTCGCCCGGTTTGCGACTGCTTCGCAGCCGAACGGGGATAAATCCCCTCGCCACAAAACCCCCTCACCACAGGGCCTATCTGCTCAGCTGAATATCTTCTTCAAAAACGCCTGCATATCCGCCCAGGACTTCTCATCCGCCGCTTTGTTGTAACCAATATCCGGCCCGCCATGATCACCATGCCCCAGCCGGTCCGCATCCGGATTACTGAACCCATGCTTGGCCCCTTCAAGGCTGACGAACTGATAGTGGGCTCCGGCCTTGTCCATTTCAGCCTTGAACGCTGTGACGTTATCCGCCGTGACCATGCTGTCCAGCGCGCCATGCTCGACCAGGATTTTCGCCTTCACACCGCCCGGCGTCGCCGGTGTTTTGGTTGCCAGCGCGCCGTGGAAACTCACCACGCCCAGCAGCGGCAAACCCTGACGCGCCGCATTCAACACCACCGCACCGCCGAAGCAATAACCAATGGCTGCGATTTTATCCGGATCGGTTTGCGCCTGTTTTTTCAACAGATCCAACCCTGCCTGAAACCGCGCACTGGCGGCGGCGCTGTCTTTGGTCGCGGCTTGCATGAAGGCCATGGCGTCCTTGGGGTGCTCGGTGTTTTTGCCGTCGCCGTACATGTCGATGGCCAGCGCGCTGTAACCCAGACCGGCGAGATCACGGGCGCGGCGCTTGGCGTAGTCGTTGAGGCCCCACCATTCGTGCACCACGACGACTCCCGGGCGTGGGCCCTGAATGGCGTCGTCGTAGGCGTAATACCCGATCAGCTTCGTGCCGTCGGCGCTCTGGTAAGGAATTTCCTGAGTTTTGATCGCCGCTTGGCTGAGCCCGCTCAAGGCCAGCAAGCAAAGGGCGAGGAACACACGCATGGTCGGATCTCCTGAAAAGAAAGTCGTCCAGACAGCCTAGTCGATTTGATTCAGCTCAGGTTCAGTCCGCGTTCAGGGGGAGTTCAGGGGCCGGTGCGTAATGTAGCGCCGTACCCAAAGCACCTGCGCATGAGGATTTCCCTATGACTGGCTTTAAAAACCTGCTGCTGGCTTTCACCGTGTTAAGCGCGAGCACAGCGGCGTTCGCTGCCGACGACACTTTCGCCAACCAGGTGCTGCGCAAGAGCGCCGAGAAGGAAAAAAAGTCCCTCAGCCTGAACAGTTCCCGCGCCATCGGCGTGGTCAAAGCGGACAGCGCCTGGGGTGCGCAGTTGGGTCAACAGCACCCCCCGGCTGATTACTGCGCCACTTACGCCAGCGTGTCGGTCTCGCACAATGGCATTAAACTCCGTCCAGAGGATGTTTCAGGCCGCTATGATCTGTCTTGAAAATACCTTGTTGTACCGCTGCAGATGTCGTTTGCCCGGGAGCGCGTTATGAAACTGTTGGTCGTCGAAGACGAAGCGCTGTTGCGCCATCACCTGCAAACTCGCCTGACGGACAGCGGCCACGTGGTCGAGTCCGTGGCCAACGCCGAGGAGGCGCTGTACCAGGCCGGGCAGTTCAACCATGACCTGGCGGTGATCGACCTCGGATTGCCGGGCATGGGCGGGCTCGATTTGATCCGCCAGTTGCGCGCCCGGGGCAAGACTTTCCCGATCCTGATCCTCACCGCGCGCGGCAATTGGCAGGACAAGGTCGAAGGCCTGGCTGCCGGTGCCGACGACTACGTGGTCAAGCCGTTCCAGTTCGAAGAGCTGGAGGCGCGATTGAACGCACTGCTGCGCCGCTCCAGCGGTTTCACCCAGTCAACCATCGTCGCCGGGCCGTTGCTGCTGGACCTCAATCGCAAGCAGGCGTCCCTCGATGATCAGCCGTTGGCGCTGACCGCTTATGAATACCGAATCCTTGAATACCTGATGCGTCATCACCAGCAAGTGGTGGCCAAGGACCGGTTGATGGAGCAGCTCTATCCGGATGACGACGAGCGCGATCCGAACGTGATCGAAGTGCTGGTCGGCCGTCTGCGCCGCAAACTCGAAGGCCCGGCCGGGTTCAAGCCGATCGACACCGTGCGCGGCCTCGGCTATCTGTTCAACGAGCGCTGCACTTGATTCGTTCTCTTCGCGTCCGGTTGATGCTCGCCGCCACCCTCCTGGCGGTGTTGTTCATGCTGGCGCTGCTGCCGGCGATGCAAGGCGCGTTCAGCCTCGCGTTGCAGGACTCGATTGAACAGCGCCTGGCGTCGGACGTCACCACGCTGATCTCCGCCGCCCGGGTCGAGGGCAATCGCCTGCAGATGCCGGCGCAGTTGCCCGATGAGCGCTTCAACCTCACCGACAGCCGTTTGCTCGGCTACATCTATGACCGCGAAGGTCGTCTGGTCTGGCGCTCCAAAGGCACGCAGGCAGAGCACCTCAGTTACAAACCGCGTTATGACGGGCGCGGTAACGAGTTCGCCAGGATCAGCGAAGCCAACGGCCAGGAGTTCTTCGTCTATGACGTCGAAGTCAAACTGCTGGGCGGCAAAAGCGCGGCGTTCAGCATCGTCGCGCTGCAACCGGTGCGCGAATACGAAGTCACCCTTGAAGGCCTGCGGGAAAATCTTTATCTGGGCTTCGGCGCCGCGTTGCTGGTGCTACTCGCGTTGCTGTGGATCGGCTTGACCTGGGGGTTACGGGCCTTGCGCCGGCTCAGTCAGGAACTCGACGAAATCGAAAGCGGCACCCGCGAAAGCCTCAGCGAACAACACCCGCGCGAACTGTTGCGCCTGACCGGCTCCCTCAACCGCTTGCTGCACAGCGAGCGTGAACAGCGCAGCCGCTATCGCGATTCCCTCGACGATCTGGCCCACAGCCTGAAGACCCCGTTGGCCGTGTTGCAAGGCGTCAGCGAGGACATGGCGCAGCGCCCCGAAGATCGTGATCAGGCCTGGGTGCTGCAAACCCAGATCGAGCGCATGAGCCAGCAGATCAGCTATCAGTTGCAGCGCGCCAGCCTGCGCAAAAGTGGTCTGGTGCGCCATCAGGTGCGCTTGCGGCCAGTGCTGCAAAGCCTTTGCGACACGCTGGACAAGGTCTATCGCGACAAGCGCGTGCAGGTGGTTTTCGATTTGCCGGAGCAGTGTTGCGTGCCGATCGAGCAGGGGGCCTTGTTGGAGATGATGGGCAACCTGCTGGAAAACGCGTATCGCCTGTGCCTGGGCGAAGTGCGCATCAGCGTGCGTGAAACCCTCGTCGGCATCCAATTGTGCGTCGAAGATGACGGCCCCGGTGTGCCGCCGGATCAGCGCGCGCGGATTCTGCAGCGTGGCGAACGGCTGGACCGTCAGCATCCGGGGCAGGGGATCGGGTTGGCGGTGGTCAAGGACATCATCGAGAGTTACAGCGCGAAGCTGACCCTGGGGGATTCGCCGATGGGGGGCGCAGCGTTCCGGATTCATTTTCCGGTGGTTTGAAATGGGTGGGATGGCTCAAAAGATCGCAGCCTTCGGCAACTCCTACAAGGGGTTGGCGTGCACCCGTAGGAGCTGCCGAAGGCTGCGATCTTTTGAGCTTAATTTTCCTGAGCGCGATAGGCCCCAGGTGTGAGCCCGGTCCACTTCTTGAACGCCCGATGAAACGCCGAAGGCTCGGAAAACCCCAGCTGTTCGGCGATCTGTTGCAACGACAGGTCCGCACGGCCCAAGTGATAAATCGCGATATCCCGGCGCAACTGATCCTTCAATTCCTGAAAACTCGAACCTTCTTCGCGCAAATGCCGACGCAATGTCTGCGGGCTGACGTGCAGGTGCGCGGCTACCGCTTCGAGATCCGGCCAGCGAGCACTGTCCCGGCTGAGCAGTCGGCGTAGTTGACTGCTCAGACTGTCGCCATCGTCGGGACGCGAAAGCAGGTCGGCCGGCGAGCGCTCGAGGAAATGCTTGAGCGTCCGTTCGTCTTGCAACAACGGCATGCTCAGGTAACGGCTGTGGAAGAGCAGGCTGCTCTGCGCCGCTGAAAATTCCATCGGGCAGGGAAACAGCAAATCATATTCAGCACCGTGCGCGGGCCTCGGGTAACTGAAGGTCGCCTGCTCCAGCCGGATACGCTGGCCGATCAGCCAACTGCCGAGTCGATGCCACACCATCAGCTGGCTCTCGGTGAGGAAGTGATCGGGATCGCGGAACTGCGAGTCGTCGAGGCTCAGGCGGATCAATTCGTCTTCGCGGGTCAGGGTCAGACGCGGACCTTCGGGGAACAGGCTATAAAACAACAAGCCGCGATGCAGCGCTTTATCCAGATTGCGGCAGTGAATCAAGGCGTGACACATCATCGCGAAGCTGCCGGTTTTGCACGGCACCGGCCCGAAGCCCAGGTATTCATCGTCGAGTGCCAGCCACAAACCCTGAATCAATCGGGTGAACTGTTCAGGCGCGATGCGCGCACGCGGTTCTTCCAGCAGTTCGGGACTGATGCCGGTTTGTTGCAGCAGCGTTGAACAGTCGTGACCCAGGCGACGCGCGCCACCGAGAACGGCGCGAGCGAAGTGACTGGCGATGGTGCGGTGGCGCATGGCATGCAGATCCGTCATTGGACGACGGATGGTACTCACCCAGGCTGACGATGGACAAGGCGGATATCCGCCAAATTGCAGGACGAGGTCTGGCGGATGGGCGGAAACCCGCCACTGTTTTTGAAAGCGTCCGTCGCTCGTTAAACCTGTAACCCCAGATGTCAAAAGGCTCGCCGGGCTTTTGGCAAAGGTGGCACGAGCCTTGCGATACAACGAGCAGATGCCTGCCGTCGCGCAGCTCGAAAAAACAAATCCCTCCAGTGCAGGAGGGTTCGCAATTCAGGTGTCGTGGGCAACAGATGGATGTTGTCACCGCGCGCTCTTGAGGAACTTTGCAATGACGACTCGTCAGCCACTGTACAAATCCCTGTATTTCCAGGTGATCGTTGCCATCGCCATCGGCATCCTGCTCGGTCACTTCTATCCGCAGACCGGTGTGGCCCTCAAGCCGCTGGGTGACGGGTTCATCAAACTGATCAAAATGATCATCGCGCCCATCATCTTCTGTACCGTCGTCAGCGGTATCGCCGGCATGCAGAACATGAAGTCGGTCGGCAAGACCGGTGGTTACGCGCTGCTCTACTTCGAAATCGTTTCGACCATCGCGCTGCTGGTTGGCCTGATCGTGGTCAACATCGTCCAGCCGGGCAACGGCATGCACATCGACGTGACCACGCTGGACGCCTCTAAAGTGGCTCAATATGTGTCGGCCGGTGCTGATCAAAGCGTCGTCGGCTTCCTGCTGAACGTGATCCCGTCGACCATCGTCGGTGCGTTCGCCACAGGCGATATCCTGCAAGTGCTGATGTTCTCGGTGATCTTCGGTTTCGCCCTGCATCGCCTGGGTGCCTACGGCAAGCCGATCCTGGACTTCATCGATCGCTTCGCCCACGTGATGTTCAACATCATCAACATGATCATGAAGCTCGCGCCAATCGGTGCCTTCGGTGCGATGGCGTTCACCATCGGTGCCTACGGTGTCGGCTCGCTGGTGCAACTGGGTCAGTTGATGGCGTGCTTCTACATCACCTGCCTGCTGTTCATCCTGATCGTGCTGGGCGGCATCGCTCGCGCTCACGGCTTCAGCGTCCTGAAAATGATCCGCTACATCCGTGAAGAACTGCTGATCGTGTTGGGTACCTCTTCTTCGGAATCGGTATTGCCACGCATGCTGATCAAGATGGAGCGTCTGGGCGCGAAGAAATCCGTGGTGGGTCTGGTGATCCCGACCGGTTACTCGTTCAACCTCGACGGTACTGCGATCTACCTGACCATGGCGGCGGTGTTCATTGCCCAGGCCACCGACACCCACATGGACATCACTCACCAGATCACCCTGCTGGTGGTGTTGCTGCTGTCCTCCAAAGGCGCTGCTGGCGTGACCGGTAGTGGCTTCATCGTGTTGGCGGCCACCCTGTCGGCTGTTGGCCACCTGCCGGTTGCCGGCCTGGCGCTGATCCTCGGTATCGACCGTTTCATGTCCGAAGCCCGCGCCCTGACCAACCTGGTCGGTAACGCCGTTGCCACCATCGTTGTCGCCAAGTGGGTCAAGGAGCTGGACACTGACGTGCTGCAATCCGAGCTGGCCTCGGGCGGTCGCGGTATCGCCGACGAGCGTGAAGAAGACGACCTGGGTGTGGCCGAAGGCCCAACCCCAATCAACGTCAAGTAAGCACCGTTGTAATAAGAAAACCCGCTCCGGCGGGTTTTCTTTTGCCCGGGATTTGAGCAGAACGGTCACGGTTGCTGACACATCAGGTGATTGCTGCAATGCCGCTGGTTGCCTAGGCTGGAGACATCGTTCACGGAGATCGCTCATGCCCGGTCCACTGGCATCACTCAAGGTTCTGGATTTTTCGACGCTGCTACCGGGGCCGTTTGCCTCGCTGTTATTGGCCGACATGGGCGCCGAGGTCTTGCGCATTGAATCGCCGACCCGCGTGGACCTGCTGCGCGTATTGCCGCCACACGACCAGGGTGTGTCGGCCAGCCACGCGTATCTCAATCGCAACAAGCGCAGCCTGGCGCTGGACCTCAAGCAGCCAGAGGCGCTTGAGGTGATCAGGCAATTGCTGCAGGACTACGACATCGTGCTGGAGCAGTTCCGCCCCGGTGTGATGGAACGGTTGGGCCTGGGGTATGAGGCCTTGAAGGCGATCAATCCAAAACTGATTTATGTGTCGATCACCGGTTACGGCCAGACCGGCCCCTACAAGGACCGCGCCGGTCACGACATCAATTACCTGGCGCTCGCGGGGTTGGCGAGCTACACCGGCCGCGCCGACAGCGGCCCGCTGCCCTTGAGCATGCAAGTGGCGGACGTCGCCGGTGGCTCGCTGCACGGGGTGATCGGCCTGTTGGCGGCGGTGATCGCCCGGCAGCAGACCGGCGCGGGGCAGCATCTGGACGTGAGCATGACCGACTGCGCGTTCAGCCTCAACGCTCTGGCCGGCGCCGGGTATCTGGCCTGCGGCGAAGAGCCGGGCAGGGAAGACCAGATGCTCAATGGCGGCAGTTTCTACGACTACTATCTAACGCGGGATGGGCGCTGGCTGTCAGTGGGCAGCCTGGAGCCGGCGTTCATGAAGCAGCTGTGTACGGCGCTGGGGCTGGAGGAGCTGGCGGCCCTGGGTTTATCGCCGCAACCGGCCCAGCAGAAAAAGCTCAAGGATGCGCTGAAGACCGAGTTCGAGAAACATGACTTCGACGAGTTGTGTGGACTGTTTGCCGAGCTTGATGCGTGTGTCGAGCCGGTATTGACCTTGGGTGAGGCGGTGCGGCATCCGCAGTTGCAGGCGCGGGAACTGGTGACTGAAGTGCCTCGGGGTGATGGTACTACCCAACGGCAGATGGCCTGCCCGTTGAAATTCTCGGAGGGGTTGCCCGAGCCTCGGCATGTTGGTGCGGCGTTGGGTGAGCACACGGATCAGGTGTTGGGGGAGTTGGGGTTCAGTGCTGAGCGGATCGACCAATTGCGCGCTGCCAAGGTAATTCTCTAGCGCCTGTTCCGGCCCCTTCGCGAGCAGGCTCGCTCCCACATTGGATCTGCGTCGTTCACAAATCCCCTGTGGGAGCGAGCCTGCTCGCGATGGCGTTCTGAAAGACACTACAAATCCGACTTACTCGACCCGCATCTCCCCGCTGAACACCAATGTGCCGCGGCATCTGCGACACAAATACCGCCGCCCCTGCCGCACCAGACCATGGCGCTGCGCGGAAAACGGGAAATCGCTATCAACGCACGGGCATTTGTAGATATAGCGCGTCACGCGGCGGCGCTTGACGTCATAGGTGTGGCAGCGATTGGGCGGCAGTTCGTACACGCCACGCATGATCAGTTGCCACTCTTCGCCGTGGGGCTGAATGCGATCGCCGAACAGTTGGTGGGCGATCAGATGCGCCACCTCGTGGGCGACCGTCTGCTTGAGGAAATCTTCGCTGTTTTCCCGGTACAGCTGCGGGTTGAAGCGCAGCAGGTTCTCGTGCAGATGCGCGACCCCGGCTTTTTGCCCGCGCAGCTTGAGGCTCACCACGGGGCGCTTGAAGGTTCGTTTGAAAAAGGATTCGGCTTGCTGGTAACAGTCTTCGACGCGGGAATTGAGTTGCTCGGGCATGCTTGATGGATCTCCAGAGACGTCGAGTATGCCGCAACCTTTGCGCCTTGCGAATCGTCGAAGCGCCGAATGGTCGTTGCCCCCCACACATTGAAAGGCCGCCTTGCGGCGGCCTGTGTTGGCAGATCTGGTTATAGGAAGCAGTGTGACTAATTGGTATAGACCGGCCCCACGCCGAGTCCCCAGACAATTACTGTAAACGCCATGATGGCCACCAGCACCACCAGGCCTACGGCAAGCACTGAACTTGAAAACAGAAATCCCTCGTCAGATGGAATGTTCATAAAAGTGGGTAGCCCCACATACAACAGGTACACCGTGTAGCAGATGGCCGCCGTCCCGACGATCATCCCCAGCCACATGTGTGGGTACAACGCCGCCAGACCGCCAATGAACAGCGGGGTTGCGGTGTAGGTCGCAAACGCAACACAACGGGCCAGGCTCGGGTTGGCGTCATAGGTGCGTGCCATCCAGTGGATGAACGCGCCCATCACGGCGACGCCGCCGAGCATTGCCAGGTACGACATGACTGTCATCCATAGCGCGCTTTCCTGGGTCAGCATGACCGGCGCTCGATTGCCGATGACCCAGCCGACTTGTGTGGTGCCGATAAACGCCGACACGGCGGGGATCGCCGCGAGAATCAGCGTGTGGGTGAGGTACATGTGGCTGATGCTTTCCTCTTGGTCGCCACGGATTTCTTTCCATTCCTGGTCGGGGTGGGTGAAGAGCCCCACTACGTGATGGATCATGCCAGTCACTCCTCTTGTTTTTACCGTCGCCCCCCAGTGGAGCGCCTACAGGCCAAAGTGGCCACGTAAGTAAAAGGTCTGGATATGTGTGCGACCTTAGTTCGCAGTATAGAAAGGTCTTAACGGCGCGGGTGCGAGGGCGTTAGAGCAAATCGCGCTGTAAAAACAGCTGTTAATCGCGGCCGGGACTGTCAATGGTGAACCCTGTGGGAGCGAGCCTGCTCGCGAAAGCGGTGTCCCAGGCACTACCGTTTGACTGACACACCGCTATCGCGAGCAGGCTCGCTCCCACAGGGGGATAGTCGGGCCTTCGCCACTGATGCGTTTTTGCGTAAAATGCCGGTCTTTTCGTCACACCTACGGATTCGCGTCATGGGCACTCTCACGGTCAATCAGAACAAACTGCAAAAGCGCCTTCGCCGCCAGGCCGGCGAGGCTATTGCCGATTTCAACATGATTGAAGACGGCGACAAGGTCATGGTCTGCCTGTCCGGTGGCAAGGACAGCTACACCTTGCTCGATGTGCTGATGCACTTGCAGAAGGTCGCCCCGATCAAGTTTGAGCTCGTGGCCGTGAACATGGACCAGAAGCAGCCGGGTTTTCCCGAGGATGTGCTGCCGGCGTACCTGAAAGCGTTGGGGATCGAGTACCACATCGTCGAGAAAGACACCTACTCGGTGGTCAAAGAGCTGATTCCGGAAGGCAAGACCACTTGCTCGCTGTGCTCACGCTTGCGTCGTGGCACGCTGTACACCTTTGCCGACCAGATCGGCGCGACCAAAATGGCCCTCGGTCATCACCGCGACGACATTGTCGAGACGTTCTTCCTCAATATGTTCTTCAACGGCTCGCTCAAGGCCATGCCGCCTAAACTGCGCGCCGACGACGGCCGCAACGTGGTGATCCGCCCGCTGGCCTACTGCAACGAAAAAGACATTCAGGCCTACTCGGACCTCAAGCAATTCCCAATCATCCCGTGCAACCTCTGCGGCTCGCAGGAAAACCTGCAGCGTCAGGTGGTCAAGGACATGCTGCAAGACTGGGAGCGCAAGACGCCAGGCCGCACCGAAAGCATTTTCCGCAGCTTGCAGAACGTGATCCCGTCGCAACTGGCGGACCGCAACCTGTTTGATTTCACCAGCCTGAAAATTGACGAAACCGCGGCTTCGCGCTTTGTCAATGTAGTGAACCTGTAAATGCAAACACTGTGGGAGCGAGCTTGCTCGCGATAGCGTCCTGTCAGTCTCAACATAATTGACTGACACACCGCCATCGCGAGCGAGCTCGCTCCCACATTTCTTTTTTATTCCTCAGGAGAGGGCATGCGCGATTACAAGTGGCTGCACGAATACTGTCTGAACCGCTTCGGTTCGGCGGCTGAACTGGAAGCCCATCTGCCCGTTCCCAAGACCCCGGCGCAATTGCGCAAGATCAGCGACGACCGCTACCTCTCGACCATGGCGCTGCGTGTGTTCCGCGCCGGGCTCAAACACAGTCTGGTGGACGCCAAGTGGCCGTCGTTCGAAGAAGTGTTTTTCAGGTTCGACCCGGAAAAAGTGGTGCTGATGAGCGCCGAACACCTGGAGCGCCTGATGCAGGACGCACGGATCATCCGCCACCTGGGCAAGCTCAAGAGCGTGCCGCGCAATGCGCAGTTCATCCTCGACGAGGCACATGAAAGAGGCAGCTTCGGCGCGTTGATCGCCGATTGGCCAGTGACCGATATTGTCGGCTTGTGGACCTACCTGAAAAAGCGCGGCCATCAATTGGGCGGGCTGTCGGCACCGCGGTTTTTGCGGATGGTCGGCAAGGACACCTTTGTGCCGAGCTACGACGTGGTGGCGGGGTTGAATGCGCAGAAGATCGTGGACAAGGTGCCGACCAGTCTGCGAGATCTGGCGCTGGTCCAGGAGGTGTTTAATCAGTGGCATGAACAGAGCGGCGGTCGGCCGATGAGCCAGATTTCGATGATGCTGGCGTACACCGTCAATCATTGAAGCAAAAAAGATCGCAGCCTTCGGCAGCTCCTACAGGACTACGCGATCCCGGTAGGAGCTGCCGAAGGCTGCGATCTTTTCTTATCAGGCGGCGGAAATCTCGCCCTCGCCAGCCAATTTGCGATTCAACTGAAATCGCCACCGCACATACATCAACGCCGAGCAAAACACCGCCAGACTCGCCCCCATCTCCAGCAAACCAAACAGCTGCCGGTTCGGGTCGTACGCCGCCAACGCGCCCTTGATGAAATACAGGTTCACCACAAAACACATCCACGAATGCCCGCGCGCGCTGCCCATCATCATCCCCGGCGCCAAGATCAGCAGCGGCACCAGTTCGATCAGCAGAATCACCCACGGCCGCGCGCCATGCAGGTCGGCAAACACCAGGTAATAGGCGCAGAGCAGTCCCACCAGACCGAGGTAGCACAGCAGGCTGATCACGCGCATCGACCGCACTCGCGGTTCGAGCCATTCAATGGAAGGCAGTACCTTTGGCTTTTTCGCCATCTCAGCTCACCAACTTTTGTGCGGTCTTCGCCAGGCGCAGGCCCAAGGCCCGGCACAGCGCCACTTCGTGTTCATTCAGGCCGAGTTTGCCGTCGGCCCCGGCGTGATGGCTGGCGCCGTACGGCGTGCCGCCGCCACGGGTTTCCAGCAAGGCCGATTCACTGTAAGGCAAGCCGGTGATCAGCATTCCGTGGTGCAACAGCGGCAACATCATCGACAACAACGTGGTTTCCTGACCGCCGTGCAGGCTCGCGGTGGAGGTGAACACGCCGGCCGGTTTGCCCACCAGTGCGCCGGTGAGCCACAGGTTGCTGGTGCCATCGAGGAAGTATTTCAGCGGCGCGGCCATGTTGCCGAAACGCGTCGGGCTGCCGAGGGCCAGGCCCGCACAATTCTTCAGGTCGTCGAGGCTGGCGTACAGCGCACCTTCGTCCGGAATGTCCGGCGACACCGCTTCACACTCGGTGGAGATCGCCGGCACGGTGCGCAGCCGCGCTTCCATCCCGGACTGCTCGACACCCCGGGCAATCTGCCGGGCCATCTCATTGGTCGAGCCGCTGCGGCTGTAATACAAAACCAGAATGTACGGCGCGCTCACGGCAGCAACTCCAGCACGTTCTCCGGCGGACGGCCGATGATGGCTTTGTCACCGGCTTCGAGGATCGGTCGCTCCATGAGTTTCGGGTGAGCAGCGATGGCCGCGATCAATTGCGCCTCGCTCAGATTGGCGTCCGCGAGGTTGAGGGTTTTGTACTCTTCCTCACCGCTGCGCAGCAACTGACGCGCGCCGATGCCGAGTTTTTTCAGCAGGCTCTGCAGTTGCGCGGCGTCAAGGGGCGTGTCGAGGTAGCGGACCACGGTCGGGGTCAGGCCACGGGCTTCGAGCAGTTCGAGCGCACCGCGGGATTTCGAGCAGCGCGGGTTGTGATAAAGCGTCAGATCGGTCATGTGCGGGTCGCATCTTGCGTAAGGTGACGGCTATTCTAACTGTGCAGCGCGTAATCCAGAACCTTGGGAGGCGATGGGTCGCAGGCGCAATCAATTCTGAACAAGGAAAATGACATGACAAGGCGACTGGCAGCGGCATTGGCGATCTTCGGGGCGCTGATGCTGGGGGGCTGCGGCAACGACTATGGCATCGATCAGAACGGCCAGAAAGTCGCCGCCGAACGTCTGGACAAGCAATGGCTGGTGCTCAATTACTGGGCCGAATGGTGTGGCCCGTGCCGGACCGAAATCCCGGAATTGAACGGGCTGGCCGATCAGTTGAAGGGCAAGAACATCGGTGTGTTCGGGGTCAACTTCGACAATGTGCAGGGTGAAGAGCTGAGAAGCGCCAGTGAGAAACTGGGGATCAAGTTCACGGTACTGGCGTCGGATCCGGCGGAGGTGTTCGAATTGCCACGCAGCGAAGCGTTACCGGTGACGTACATCATCGATAACAAGGGCAAGGTGCGGGAACAGTTGATGGGCGAGCAGACGGCGGCGGGGGTGATGGCGAAGCTTGAGGCGTTGCAGGCTAAAAATTGAGCTGCTTTTGAGAGAAAGATCGCAGCCTTTGGCAGCTGCTACAGAAATACGCGATCCCATGTAGGAGCTGCCGAAGGCTGCGATCTTTTCAGGATTCAACCCTCTTCAAGCCACAAACGCAACGGCTTGCCTTGTGCCGGCCAGAAGCGCATTTGCTCGATCGGCGAAACATCCCAGCGCTGCACGTTTTCCAACGCCTGGAGAAAGCGCTTTTCCTGTTCCATCAACGCCGGTGCACACATTTTGCGCGTGCTGCCGACCTTGCCGAACGTCAACGTGTGACCCTCAAGGGTGTACGGCGCAAACCAGTGGTTGCAGCCGCCGTTGCCATAAGCCCGGCCGTCTTCACCGAGGGTGACGGTCAGGTGGCTGTAACCCATCAACGGCCGCTCGCCGATCCATTCCAGAATGTAGCTGCGGTTCTGTTGCAGTTGCACAGGCTCGGCGGCGCAGCCCATGAGGCTGGCGCCGACCAGCGCGGTCAGGGCAAGGCGTTTCATTACGCGGGCTCCTGGCATTTCGGGCACAGGTGTTTCTCGCCGACAGACTTCCAGCCCAGCTCGGTAATCCGCGCCGTGGCGGCAGGCTTTTCAGCCTTGTTGCCCAACTTGGCGTCGACCGCAAACTCGAAGCTCAGCTCCTTGGCGCAGCTGTCGCAATTGACTTTCCAGGTGTGAATCGCCAGTTCGCCGAACACCGGACCACTGGCCACCGCCACCCATTGGCCGGGCGGGTTGATCAAGTGGCGAACCGTCTCGACGGTCAGGCGCATGGACAGGTCCTTGGCACCTTTGAGGGTCACGACCAGCACGTCGTTGTTGCGAATCGAGCCGCCGTTGCCGGTGACTTGATAACGCCCCGGCACCAGGGCGCGGCATTCGGTGAGGGTGTGTTGCGGGTTCATCAGGCTATAGCGGAAATCGTGCTCGACCATGGGTCCTCCAAATATGCGCGGCATGCTAGCACGGACATCGATGCGGCACCGCGCAGGGAAATGACCTTCGATCCGGTTCAGCCAGCATCGACCTGATTTTGCAGGCTGCCTGCGGCCCACGCTGCAATGTTCTGCAACGTTGTCGAGGCAATCGCGCCAAGGGCTTCGCGGGTCAGGAAGGCCTGGTGCGCGGTGACAATCACGTTCGGGAAGGTCAGCAGGCGCGCCAGCACATCGTCCTGCAGCGGCAGGTCGGAGCGGTCTTCGAAGAACAGCTGCGCCTCTTCTTCATAGACGTCCAGCCCCAGGTAACCCAGTTGGCCGTCCTTCAACGCGTCGATCAGTGCTGGCGTGTCCACCAGGCCCCCACGACCGGTATTGATCAGCATCGCGCCCGGGAGCATGCGCGCCAGTGATTCACGGTTGATCAAGTGTTTGCTCTGCTCGTTGAGCGGGCAGTGCAGGCTGATGATCTGCGACTCGGCCAGCAGCTCTGGCAAGCTCAGATAACGCGCGCCGAGGGCTTCCACTTGCGGGTTGGGATAAGGATCAAAGGCCAGTAACCGGCAGCCGAAACCGTTCATGATTTTCGCGAAGGTCGCGCCAATCTGCCCGGTGCCGACCACGCCAACCGTCTTTCCAACCAGATCGAAACCGGTCAGCCCGTGCAGGCTGAAATCCCCTTCGCGGGTGCGGTTGTAGGCCCGGTGCAGACGGCGATTGAGCGCGAGGATCAGCGCCACTGCATGTTCGGCCACCGCGTGGGGCGAGTAGGCCGGAACCCGCACGATCGACAGCCCGAGCAGCTTGGCCGCCGCGAGATCGACATGGTTGTAACCCGCCGAGCGCAAGGCGATCAGGCGCGTGCCGCCGGCGGCCAGGTGTTCGAGCACGGGGGCGCTGAGGTCATCATTAATGAACGCGCAGACCACCTCGTGATGTTCCGCCAGCGCCACGGTGTCCAGGCTCAGCCGCGCCGATTGAAAGTGCAGCTCGATACCGGCGGGAAGGTCGGCGCCAAGAAAACTGTCGCGGTCGTAGGTCTGACTGCTGAAAAGAATGGTGCGCATGCGGTCCTCCTGGATATTTACGCATTTTGTGGAGTAGATCTGATCCACTGTGGGAGCGAGCCTGCTCGCGAAGACGGAGTATCAGGCGACATCACCGTATCCTGATTCCCCGCCTTCGCGAGCAGGCTAGCTCCCACAGTGGAATGGCGTCGCGCCGGACAGGGATTTGGCAAGCATTGCGTTGCATCAAGCATTGATCCGCGCTTGAGCCGCCAGCCGATTGATCGCCCGGTCGAGGTCCTCCAGCGCGCCGGTGGCTTTTGGGTCCTGTTGTTTGAGCAGGGTTTCGCTGCGCTGGCAGGCGGCGCGCAGTTGCGGCACGCCGCAGTAGCGGGTGGCGCCGTGCAGACGATGGACCCGCTCGATCAACGCGTTGTGGTCGTTGGATTCGCGGGCGCAACGGATCGCTTCGCGGTCGGCTTCCAGCGACGCCAGTAACATCGCCAGCATGTCCGCCGCCAGATCGGCCTTGCCCGCCGCCAGGCGCAAGCCTTCTTCATGGTCCAGCACCTGCAACTCATGATTGCTGGCGTGGCTGTCGCTGGATCGCTCCGGCGCCTGATTGCGCAGGGCCAGGCCGGTCCACTTCAGCACCACTTGCGCCAGTTGCCGTTCGCTGATCGGTTTGGTCAGGTAATCGTCCATGCCACTTTGCAGCAGCGCGCGTTTCTCGTTGGCCATGGCGTGGGCGGTAAGGGCGACGATGGGCAGCGGCGTGCAATGCCGCTCACTTTCCCACAGGCGAATGGTTTCGGTGCTCTGACGCCCGTCCATGCCGGGCATCTGCACGTCCATCAACACCAGATCGAACGTCTCGTTCTGCACCGCTTTGACGGCGGCGTAACCGCTTTCCACGGCGAGCACTTTCGCGCCGAGGTCTTCGAGCAGGGTTTGCACCAGCAGCAGATTGGCCGGGTTGTCGTCGACACACAGCACCTTCGGCGCACGGCTCGACACCGGTTCGCCGGGGTCACTGCGTTGCTGGCGCGGATTGACCAGATCGGACAAGGCCCGACGCAGCTTGCGGGTGCAGGCGGGTTTGGCCTGAAGCTGACTGTGCGGGTTAGGCACCGAGAGGTGGAACAGCGTCTGTTCGGTGGTCGGGCATAGCACCAGCACTTTGCAGCCGAGGTGCTCAAGGTCCCAGATGTGCTGATTGAGGCGTTCTGGCGGCATGTCGTTGCTGGTGATGCCGAGCACCGCCAGGTCGATCGCCTGCTCGGTCTGATGCGCGCCGGTCACGCCATTGGTCAAACTTTCCAGTGTGTTGAACGGCGTGACGTCGAGGCCGCAGTCTTCCAGTTGATGCTGCAATGCCTGACGGGCCAGTTCGTGATTTTCCAGCACCGCGACGCGCCGTCCCAGCAGTGGCGGGCCCGGCAAGTCTTCGGCGTCGTCGCGGGTTTTCGGCAGGCTCAGGCTGATCCAGAATTCCGACCCTTCGCCCGGCGTGCTGTCGACGCCGATCTCGCCGCCCATCTGCTCGATCAAGCGCTTGGAAATCACCAATCCCAGACCGGTGCCGCCAGGTTGCCGCGACAGCGAGTTGTCAGCCTGGCTGAAGGCCTGGAACAGCGCGCGCACGTCTTCGTTTGACAGGCCAATGCCGGTGTCCTGAATACTGATGCGCAACTGCACGCTGTCATCGTGCTCTTCTTCGAGCATGGCGCGGGCGACGATGGTGCCTTCGCGGGTGAACTTGATCGCATTGCTCACCAGGTTGGTGAGGATCTGCTTGAGTCGCAGCGGATCGCCCACCAGCGACAGCGGCGTGTCGCGATACACCAGACTCACCAGTTCCAGCTGTTTGGCATGGGCCGCCGGAGCGAGGATGGTCAGGGTGTCCTGGAGCAAGTCGCGCAGATTGAACGGAATATGGTCGAGCACCAGCTTGCCGGCCTCGATTTTCGAGAAGTCGAGGATCTCGTTGATGATCCCCAGCAGGCTGTCGGCGGACTTTTCGATGGTGCCCAGATAATCGAGCTGGCGCGGGGTCAGCTCGCTTTTTTGCAGCAGGTGGGTGAAGCCGAGGATGCCGTTGAGCGGCGTACGGATTTCATGGCTCATGTTGGCGAGGAATTCGGATTTTATCCGGCTCGCTTCCAACGCCTCCTTGCGCGCCAGGTCCAGTTCGATGTTCTGGATCTCGATGGTTTCAAGGTTCTGGCGCACGTCTTCAGTGGCCTGATCAATGCTGTGCTGCAATTCTTCCTGAGCGTTTTGCAGGGTGCCGGCCATGCGGTTGATGCCGGATGCCAACTCATCCAGCTCCTGACTGCCGAGGGGCGGCAGGCGGGTTTGCAGTTGGCCGTCCTTGAGTTGCGCCACCGCTTGCTTGATCTGGCTCAGCGGCCGATTGATCGTGCGGCCCATGCGCAACGCCAGCAACGCGCCCCGGCGAGGCCCGCGGCGATCAACAACAGGCTGGCGAACAGGCTGCGATAACCGCGCAGCAGCATGCCGTTGTGCGACAGTTCAAGTTCGACCCAACCCAGCAGGCGGTCGGCTTCTTCGGGAATCAGGTCGCCAGCGAGATTGCGGTGCTTGCCGAACACCGGCAGCAGATAACGCGTCGCGTCGTTGCCGCTGCGCCGGAGCATTTGCGAGCCATTGCCCAGCGGCGCCTGATTGAGCATGGTCGGGCCGGCATGCGCCAGCAGCGTGCGGTCCGGGGCGAGGAGGGTCACCGCGCGCACGTCCGGCGTTTCCAGGGTCTGGGTGGCGATGCGCTCCAGCAGATCGTTGTCTTTGTGACTCATGGCCGGGGCGACGAGGGGCGCGAGCTGTTCGGCGATCATTTCGCCGCGCTGCATGAGTTGGGTTTGCAGGTCGGATAGCTGCATCCAGGTAAAATAGCCGCCCAGCACCAGCGCCATCAGGCTGGTTGGAAGCAAGGTCAGCAACAGCACGCGGCCTTTAATTCCCAGTTTCTTGAGCACGCCTCTCTCCTGCATCCAGCCGTTTGGAAACTGCGCGTACATCCGGCACGCGCCACTCGCGCAGTGTAGCGATTTGCTTGCGGGCAATCTTCGTAAAATTGATGTCGTCATTCGTCGGGTTGTTCGACACTTTTGCGTTGCGGGCCAACCTTGGGTTGCCCCGGGCCAGGCAATCTTGAATAATCCCCAACTGAGAATTATTTGCAGATACTCATGACTCCCATCTCTGTTGGCCATCCCCGCATCCTTTCCATCGAAGACGATCTGGTGCTCGGTGCCTATGTTCACGAGCAACTGGGCCGTAGCGGTTTCCAGGTGACCTGGTGCCAGAACGGGCAGGAAGGCCTGGCGATTGCCCGGGAACAAGCCTTCGATGTGGTGCTGATGGATATCCTGCTGCCAGGGATGAACGGCTTGAATGTGTTGACCCAATTGCGCCAGAGCCACTCCACTCCGGTGGTGCTGATGTCGGCACTGGGGGCCGAGGCGGACCGCATCAGCGGGTTTCGCCTCGGCGCCGATGACTATTTGCCCAAACCGTTCAGCATGGCCGAATTGCGCGTGCGCATCGAAGCGATCCTGCGGCGGGTGGCGCTTGATCGTCGCCCGGCCATCGAACCGGTTGCCGTGGCGGCGGACAGTCTGCGCTTTGACGATGAGCTGTCTGAGGTTTTTTACGGCGCGCATGCGGCCGGCCTGACCCGCAGCGAATATCGGCTGCTGGACACGCTGAATCGCAACGGCGATGAGGTGCTGAGCAAAGCCTTCCTTTATCAGCACGTGCTGCAACGGGGCTACGCCGCCCACGACCGCAGTCTCGACATGCACATCAGCCAGATCCGTCGCAAACTCAAAGCGATCGGTTACAGCGAGCGCGAAGTGCGCACTGTCTGGGGCAAGGGCTACGTCTTGAGTGCCGACCATGAAGTGGGCTGATCTGCCGGGCCGGCATTCACTGTTCTGGAAACTCGCCTGTCTGCTGGTGGCGTTCTGTCTGTTGATGATCTGGCTGAGCTGGTCCTGGGGGCGCTATATGGAAGAGCGCAATCAGTTCCTGTCGGATGAGGCGCGAGGCACTCTGGCCGGTTACGCCGCCGAGGCCGAGCAGGCGTGGCAGCAGGGCCAGAATGCCGGTGTCGATGCCTGGCTGGAGGAAATGCGCCAGCGCGAAGCGGGTTGGGCCGGCGTCATCGGTGCTGATTTGCAGTCATTGAGCAGCCAGCCACTGACGGACCCGGAAATCCAGCGCCTGACATTCCTGCGCGGCCTCGATTGGCCCATTCACAAAAAACGCCTGCCATGGTTGCGCGTACCCTTTCCGGGCGACTCGTCTGTCGGCAGCCTGGTCCTCGAACTGCCCCAGCGTTTCATGCCCGGGCGCTACCGGGTGTTCTGGCGCGTGATCACCAACGGCGTGATCCCGGGGCTGTTCACGTTGCTGCTGTGCGTGGGGTTGTATCGACTGCTGGTGGTTCCTCTCAATCAACTGCGCGAGCAGGCCAATGCCTGGCGTGCCGATCAGTTGGGCGTGCGGCTGTCACGGCGCACCACCAATCGTTCCGACGAACTGGGCGAGCTCGGTCGCGCGTTCGATCACATGTCCGAGCGCCTGCAAAGCACCGTCGCCCTGCAACAACAGCTGCTGCGCGACCTGTCCCATGAATTGCGCACGCCGTTGAGCCGTTTGCGCGTGGCCAGCGAAGGCGAACAAAGCCTGGTGCAACTGCGCGAACGCATTGGCCGCGAAGTCGACGGCATGCAGCGCTTGGTCGAGGACACGCTGCAACTGGCCTGGCTCGACACCGAGCGCTCACCGTTGCCCGACGAGGCAATCCAGATCCAGGCACTGTGGGAAATGCTCACGGAAAACGCCTGCTATGAAAGTTGCTGCCCCACCGATCAGTTGCAGTGCCTGGTGGATTCTTCCTGCTGGGTGCGCGGCAATCTCAATACCCTGGCTCAGGCCCTGGAAAACATTCTGCGCAACGCCATTCGTCATTCGCCGAAGGGCGGCGTGGTTCGGCTGGATGGGCGGCGCGAGGGCGGTTATTGGCATTTGTGGCTGGAGGATGAGGGCGGCGGCGTGGCTGAAGAGGATCTGGAGCGAATCTTTTCACCGTTCACCCGGCTCGATGGTTCGCGGCCGGGAGATGGCGGGTTCGGGTTGGGGTTGAGCATTGCGAGGAATGCGGTGCAGCGCCAGGGCGGGCGGCTTTGGGCTGAGAACACCGGGGCCGGGTTGCGGCTGAATATGCGGTTATTGGCCGAAGACGGTGTTGTCAGTGATGACGCCTTCGCGAGCAGGCTCGCTCCCACAATAGATGTTTGCCGTCCACAAATTGTGTGATCCCCGCAGATCCCTGTGGGAGCGAGCCTGCTCGCGAAGGGGAACCGCCTATCCAATATAGCCGGAGCGTTCCGGAGTTTCTGTACGACATTTCCCAAAGGGTATCACCGGTAATTTGCAGCTTCCTTGACGGTTTAAGCTCACGCTTTAATTCATCCGCAAGGAGTTTGGCATGAATGCACCCAAGGTTCCCGGCAACACTACCGACGATCGTTTCAATGAAGTGCTGACGCTGATTCACAGTGCCAGGCAGCAGGCAGTACAGGCGGTGAATACCCGGCTGATCGAGCTGTACTGGCAGGTGGGTGGCTACATCAGTCGCAAGATCGAACTGGCTGAATGGGGTGATTCCGTTGTCAGTCAATTGGCTGATCACTTGGCTCAAACTCAACCGGGATTGCGTGGTTTTACCCGGCGCAATCTGTTCCGTATGCGCCAGTTTTACGAGGCTTACCGGGGCGATGAAAAAGTGTCAGCACTGCTGACACAATTGCCTTGGACCCACAATCTGCTGATTCTGTCCCAGAGTACGCATCCGGAAGAGCGCGAATTCTATCTGCGCCTGTCCATTCAGCAAAAGTGGTCGACGCGCGAACTGGAGCGCCAATTCAAAGCCGCACTGTTCGAACGCAGCGTGACCCAACCGGCAAAAGCCACCGCAGCGCTCAAACAAAGCCACCCTTTGGCACTCGACATCTTCCGCGACGCCTACATGGTCGAATTTCTGGATCTGCCCGGCGCCCATGCCGAAACCGACCTGCACCAAGGCTTACTGGCGCGGCTCAAGGAATTCTTGATTGAGCTTGGCCGTGACTTCAGCTTTGTTGGCTCGGAGTATCCGCTGCAGGTAGGCGGGCGGGATTTCGCCCTGGACCTTTTATTCTTTCACCGTGGGCTCAACTGTCTGGTTGCAATCGAGCTCAAGGTCGGTCGTTTTGAGCCGGAGTACCTGGGCAAGCTGAACTTCTACCTGGAAGCGCTGGATCGAGATGAGCGCAAACCCCACGAAAATCCGGCCATTGGTGTATTGCTCTGTGCCAGCAAAGAAGACGAGGTGGTCGAGTACGCCCTTAACCGCAGCCTGTCGCCAGCGCTGGTCGCTGAATACCAGGTGCAGTTACCTGACAAACAGTTGTTGCAAGCCAAGCTGCATGAGTTCTATGCCTTGAATGTTGCTGGGCGGACGTAAAAAACCATTGATAGGGCGGATTCTTACTTTCTTGTCGGAGGCGTCCTACTTCAAAAAGTTGTGGGTGTGTAAGAGGTTTCTGAAAATAACCAAAAGGCTCAAGACCTTATTATAAGAGTCGATATTCAACTTGTGGCTTTAAATCAAGAAGGATAATCAATGAACGTCATAATAAGAACGGCCGTCTTGTCGAAACAGGCTGATGCCTATTTTATTAAAAATCCGTACGAGACACAAAATGCGCGCACGATAACCGATGCAAAGGACGCTGCCGGGGCATTGAACCTGACGAGCGATACCATGATTGGCGAATTAAAAAATTTGATTAAAGGATATGATTTTACATCGATAAGTACTAATGAGCTTGCGAAAATCGGATCGAAGCTCTATGAGGTTGAATTGATAGACAGGCGAGTCGCCGGGCAATTCATATCCGGTAATATGACCTATGATGAATATGGTTTTCAGACTGAAAAAGACGTCAAATATAATGCGATCGCAATGTTCAATCAGATGTTGGGGGATACCCAAGCATATGCCAGTACTTGGCCTATGTACGCTCATCAAGAGTCATTCAAGGTGGTGCTGAAGGCTTTAGAGGGCGCAAATCAAGTCATTAACGCGCTCTCCTATTTTTCGCATTCAACCAGAAAGGATCTGTCTGTCAGTATTCAAGCTTGAGTCACCCGGTGCCCGAAAGAATTTCGGGCGCCGGTTTGCTGTTGTCTATCGGCTGTAGCGGGTGCTTCCAGAATACTGTCTGTCGACAGTTAGTGTATTCGAGTGGCGGATTCTGTAAGTCCCCAGTGTGCCAAGCACTGAGGCAGTATTGCCGGTACCCCCGGCGACCTTGGTCCAGGTTGAATCTGTCAGTTTGTCAATATACAGATCCGGTGGAGAACCCGCGCCTACGGCAGTGATAGTGGAAGAGATGTTGGCTTGTCGGCATCCATTTGCACCCGTAATAGTAAAGGGCCCTTGAGCAATGACATCGGTGTTAGCGGGTACCGTGCCGCTGTAGGTGTCACGAATGCTGGTGCATGCTACTGAGGTCTGACTCGCAAGGAACAGCCCTGCGAAAGAAAACGCAATAAGGACTTTCATAAGTACGCTCATCATAAAGTTGGTTGGTGATGCGGTAGGGATTCAAAAGATATCCCGCATAAAAAGACTATCGGTGAAGTCCCTTGCCCACCAGTTCACGCCAACCTCCAAGCCTTGAGTGAAACGTCCGAAGAACGCGTCTTTAAAACCCGATATTTTGGAGAAAAAGAATTCTTCCTACCTCTCTGACGTCGTTTGTCTGTAAGGCGAGGTTCGATCAAGCGATTGCTCACCCCGTCGTCCTTATTCCCATAAGCCATAAGCACCGCACTTTGCGTGATATGGCCTGCGAACGTTTGCCGGTATGATAGGCGCCCCCGCAGTCTGGATTGCGAATACGCCATGACCTTGCAGTACCCAACCATCGCCGATTGCGTCGGCAACACTCCGCTGGTCCGTTTGCAGCGCTTGCCCGGTGCCACCAGCAACACTCTTCTGCTCAAGCTTGAAGGGAACAACCCGGCGGGTTCGGTCAAGGACCGGCCGGCGCTGTCGATGATCACCCGTGCCGAGTTGCGCGGGCAGATCCATGTCGGCGATACGCTGATCGAAGCGACCTCGGGCAACACCGGGATCGCCCTGGCGATGGCCGCTGCGATCAAGGGCTACAAGATGATCCTGATCATGCCGGACAACTCCAGCGCCGAGCGCAAGGCGGCGATGACGGCCTATGGCGCCGAGCTGATTCTGGTCACCCAGGAAGAAGGCATGGAGGGCGCCCGTGACCTCGCTCAGCGAATGGAAGCCGAAGGCCGTGGCAAGGTGCTGGATCAGTTCGCCAACGGGGACAACCCGGAGGCGCACTACACCACCACCGGCCCGGAAATCTGGCGCCAGACCGAGGGCACCATCACCCATTTCGTCAGTTCGATGGGCACCACCGGCACCATCATGGGCGTGTCGCGCTACTTGAAAGAGCAAAGCGACGACGTGCAGATCATCGGCCTGCAACCGATGGAAGGCTCGGCAATCCCGGGCATCCGTCGCTGGCCGCAGGAATACCTGCCGAAGATCTATCAGGCCGATCGCGTGGACCGCATCGTCGACATGGCGCAAAGCGAAGCCGAGGACGTCACCCGTCGTCTGGCGCGCGAAGAAGGCATCTTCTGCGGCGTGTCTTCGGGCGGCGCCGTGGCAGCGATGCTGCGCCTGTCCAAAGAAGTTGAAAACGCGGTGATCGTCGCGATCATTTGCGACCGTGGCGACCGATACCTGTCGACCGGCATTTTCGACGCGCCCTACTGATGGCCAAGCACGAGAGAGGCCTGCGCTTCCAGCCCACCGGCGGCAGCAAGGCCCCACAAATTCCGACCGGCAAAAAGCAGCGTTTGAGCATCGAGCGCCTGGCCAATGACGGTCGCGGCATCGCGTTTTTCGAAGGGCGCACCTGGTTCGTTCTCGGCGCATTGGCCGGTGAAGAAGTCGAGGCGCGGGTGTTGGGCGCCCACGGCAAAGTGGTCGAGGCGCGCACCGAACGTGTTTTCCAGGCCAGCGAATTGCGCCGCCTGGCTCCGTGTCCGCACGCAGGTCGCTGTGGCGGCTGCAGCGTGCAACATCTGCCGCATGACGAACAACTCGCACTGAAACAGCGCATGCTCGCCGAGCAATTATCGAAGGTCGCCGGTGTCGAACCCGAAGAGTGGGCAGCGCCGTTGAGCGGTCCGGAATTCGCTTACCGCCGTCGCGCCCGGATCGCAGTGCGCTGGGACATGAAAGCGAAAAACCTTGAAGTCGGATTCCGCGCGGCAGGCAGTCAGGACATTGTCGCGATCAATGAATGCCCGGTGCTGGTACAGCCCTTGCAGCCGATCATGACGGGCTTGCCGGACATGTTGCGCCGCTTGAGCAAACCTCAGGCGCTGGGGCATGTGGAATTGTTCAGCGGCTCGTCATTGGCGGTATTGCTGCGGCACATGGCGCCGTTGTCGGAAGCCGACCTGACGATCCTCAAGGATTTTTGCGTGGTCCATGAAGCGCAGTTGTGGCTGCACGGTGACGGCGAGCCGCAACCGGTCAATGCCGATCAGGCGCTGGGCTATCGACTCGAACAGTGGGATTTGAATCTGGCGTACCGCCCCGGCGATTTCATTCAGGTCAATGCCGGGGTCAACGAAGCGATGGTCGCCCAGGCGCTGGACTGGTTGAAGCCGACCTCCGGTGAACGCGTTCTCGATCTATTCTGTGGCTTGGGCAACTTCGCTTTACCGCTGGCCAAAACCGTTCGCGAGGTGGTGGCGGTCGAAGGCGTGCAGACCATGGTCGAGCGGGCAGCCGCGAATGCTGCTGGCAACAACCTGCATAACGCGAAGTTTTTTCAGGCCGATTTGTCCCAGCCGTTGACCGATGCCGAATGGGCGCGCGAAGGCTTTTCTGCGGTACTCTTGGACCCACCCCGTGACGGCGCTTTCGAGGTGGTGCGCAAGCTCAAGTCGCTTGGCGCGCAACGGTTGGTGTATGTGTCGTGCAATCCGGCAACGCTGGCGCGCGACACAGTGGAATTGATCAAGCAGGGCTACCGGTTAAAACGTGCCGGGATTCTCGATATGTTTCCTCAGACGGCACATGTCGAGGCCATGGCGTTATTTGAAGCGAGCTAGGACGGCTCGTCTGGTCCGACTGGCCCGCCCGTGCAGCATTCGCCCTGGCCCCGCGAATGCACTCCGGCAATAAGGGTCAGCGATTTGACGCATTGAATGTGCGTCGTAGGGAAGGTAAGCAAGATGGTACAGGTGAGAGCACACCAGCCGATCAACACCGACGGCAGTATCAATCTCGAGGCTTGGCTCGATCATGCGGTCAGTGTCGATCTGGCACTGGATCGCGAAGCCTTGAAGGAAGCGTGCGAGTTCGCTCGCGCGTCCGAACAGCAGGCCAATGCGGCAAAGAATCTGTGGTCCGAAGGGACCTCGAGTTTCCGCACGGGCCTTGAGATCGCCGAGATCCTCGCTGACCTCAAACTCGATCAGGATTCGTTGGTTGCGGCGGTCCTGTACCGCGGCGTGCGCGAAGGCCAGATCGAATTGCCGGCCGTGAGCCAGCGCTTCGGCCCGGTGGTCGCCAAACTCATCGACGGCGTGCTGCGCATGGCGGCCATCAGCGCCAGCCTGAGCCCCCGTCAATCCTTGGTGCTTGGCACTCAGGGCCAGGTCGAAAACCTGCGCAAGATGCTCGTGGCCATGGTTGATGACGTGCGCGTGGCGCTGATCAAACTGGCCGAGCGCACCTGCGCGATCCGTGCGGTGAAAACCGCCGACGACGAGAAACGCAACCGCGTCGCCCGCGAAGTCTTCGACATTTACGCACCGCTGGCTCACCGTCTCGGAATCGGTCACATCAAGTGGGAGCTGGAGGACTTGTCCTTCCGTTACCTGGAGCCCGATCAGTACAAGCAGATCGCCAAGTTGCTGCATGAGCGACGCCTCGATCGCGAGCGTTTCATCGCCGACGTGATGAGCCAACTGAAGAACGAATTGCAGGCCACCGGCGTCGATGCCGACATCAGTGGCCGGGCCAAACACATCTATTCGATCTGGCGCAAAATGCAGCGCAAGGGTCTGGAGTTCAGCCAGATCTACGACGTGCGTGCCGTTCGGGTGCTGGTGCCGGAAATGCGCGACTGCTACACCGCGCTCGGCATCGTCCACACGTTGTGGCGGCACATCCCGAAGGAATTCGACGACTACATCGCCAACCCGAAAGAAAACGGCTACCGCTCGCTGCATACGGCGGTGATCGGGCCTGAGGGCAAGGTGCTGGAAGTGCAGATTCGCACCCATTCCATGCACGAAGAAGCCGAGCTGGGTGTTTGTGCGCACTGGCGCTACAAGGGCACCGATGTCAAATCCGGTTCCAATCATTACGAAGAGAAAATCTCCTGGCTGCGTCAGGTGCTCGAGTGGCACGAAGAGCTGGGCGACATCGGTGGGCTGGCCGAACAGTTGCGGGTCGATATCGAGCCGGACCGGGTGTACATCTTCACCCCGGACGGTCACGCCATCGACTTGCCGAAAGGCTCGACGCCGCTGGACTTCGCCTACCGCGTGCACACTGAAATCGGTCACAACTGCCGTGGCGCGAAGATCAACGGGCGGATCGTGCCGCTCAACTACAGCCTGCAAACCGGTGAACAGGTCGAGATCATCACCAGCAAGCACGGCACCCCGAGTCGTGACTGGCTGAACCCGAACCTGGGCTACATCACCACGTCGCGGGCGCGGGCGAAGATTGTTCACTGGTTCAAATTGCAGGCGCGCGATCAGAACGTTGCGGCGGGCAAGACCTTGCTCGAACGCGAACTCAATCGCCTCGGCCTGCCGGCGGTGGACTTCGACAAACTGGCCGACAAGGCCAACATGAAAACCGCCGAGGACATGTACGCGGCGTTGGGCGCGGGCGACTTGCGCCTGGCGCACCTGGTCAACCTGGCGCAGCAACTGGTCGAGCCGGAACGCGGCAACGAACAGCTGGAACTGATTCCGCGAAAAGCCACCGGCTACAAACCGGGCAAGCGTGGGGATATTCAGATTCAGGGCGTCGGCAACCTGATGACACAGATGGCCGGCTGCTGCCAGCCGTTGCCGGGCGACGCAATCGTCGGCTACATCACCCAGGGCCGTGGCGTGAGCATTCACCGTCAGGACTGCGCCTCGGTGCTGCAGCTGGGCGGGCGCGAACCGGAGCGGATCATCCAAGTCAGTTGGGGCCCGGTGCCGGTGCTCACCTACCCGGTGGACATCATCATCCGCGCCTACGACCGTTCCGGTTTGCTGCGTGACGTGTCGCAAGTGCTGCTCAACGAGCGGATCAACGTGCTGGCGGTCAACACACGCTCGAACAAGGAGGACAACACGGCGTTGATGTCCCTGACCATCGAGATTCCGGGGCTGGATGCATTGGGCCGGTTGCTGGGGCGGATATCGCAGTTGCCCAACATCATCGAAACCCGGCGTAACCGCACGCCGTAATCGGTACGCCCGTAGGAGCTGCCGCAGGCTGCGATCTTTTGATCTTGTTGTTTAAAATCAAAAGATCGCAGCCTGCGGCAGCTCCTACGTTTGAACGAGAGTGTGTATGTACAGCCTTGAAGACTTGTTACACCTGATGAGCCGCCTGCGCGACCCGCAGTTCGGTTGTCCGTGGGACATCAGGCAAACCTACGCAACCATCGTCCCGCACACCCTCGAAGAAGCCTACGAGGTCGCCGATGCGATCGAGCGCGGCGACTTCGATCACTTGCAGGGCGAGTTGGGTGATTTGCTGTTCCAGGTGGTCTATTACAGCCAGCTGGCCCGGGAAGAAGGGCGCTTCGAATTCGCAGGCGTCATCGACAGCATCACCCGCAAGCTGATCCGCCGTCATCCGCACGTGTTCCCCACTGGCGATCTGTACGCGCCACTGGATGTACCGCGTCTGAATGAGGAACAGGTCAAGCAGCGCTGGGAAGCGATCAAGGCTGAAGAACGCGCCGAAAAATCTGCGGCACCGCAACAGTTGTCGTTGCTCGACGATGTGCCCGCAGCGTTGCCCGCGTTATCCCGTTCGGCAAAATTGCAGAAGCGCGCTGGGCAGGTCGGTTTCGACTGGCCGGACGCCTTGCCGGTGCTGGACAAGGTGCGCGAAGAGCTTGATGAGGTGCTCCAAGCCATGGCCGATAACGACTCGGCGGCGATTGCCGATGAGGTGGGTGACCTGCTGTTTTCAGTGGTCAATCTGGCGCGGCACTTGAAGGTTGATCCGGAAACCGCCCTGCGTGGCGCCAACAGCAAATTTGAAAGACGCTTCCGTTTTATCGAACAGGCATTGCGCGACACCCACCGTCCCATGGAAGATTGCACCCTCGAAGAGTTGGACGCCTTGTGGGGCGAAGCCAAACGACAGGAAAAGAATTTGCCCAGCTGCGGTTGAGCAGTGGCCTAAGTGAGAAATAAGCACCATGAGCATTTCCCTTCGCGACCAGTTGCTAAAGGCAGGGCTGGTCAACCAAAAGCAGGCCAAACAGGTCGGCAAAGAGAAGCAGAAACAGCAGCGCCTGGCCCACAAAGGCCAGATCGAACTCGATGACTCCCAGCAGCGTGCTGCCCAGGAAGCCATGGCCGAGAAGGTCAAGCGCGACCAGGAGCTTAACCGTCAGCAACAGGAGAAGGTTGAAGCCAAGGCCCGCGCCGCGCAGATCAAGCAACTGATCGAAGTCTCGCGCCTGCCGAAGCTGACCACCGAGGACTACTACAACTTCGTTGATGACAAAAAGGTCAAGCGCCTGAGCGTCAACACGCTGATGCGTAACAAGCTCAGCAACGGCTCGCTGGCGATCGTGCATCACGCCGGCGGCTACGAGGTGATTCCGCGTGAAGCGGCGCTGAAAATCCAGGAACGTGATCCGCAACGCATCGTGCAGTTGAATGTGCAGACTGAAGAAGCAGCTGCCGAGGACGATCCGTACGCGGCTTATCAAATCCCTGATGATCTCATGTGGTAGTTGAGTTGTTACATATTCACTAACGTTGACGTCATTTATATATTGAGCCCGAAAGATTGTATCGATACGATCTTTCGGGTTTTCTTTATTCAAAATTAATACACGCTTAGTGTATGGCTATTTAATTTTTGTTTGAGGAGGATGAGTTATTAATCATAAATTATAAGGAAATTACCCATGCTGATAAATATCGCTTCTTTGCGTCAACCAACGTTTACGCCGCAGTTTTCTTATCTGCGCGCCCCACGGCAGTCCATCACCGATTATGTAACCAGCGAACTGGATATGCGCGTTGCTTACGTACGCCGCAAACTTGAAGTCGCGGCACTCGCAGCCCGTGAAAAATTTCCGGGAGCTGCCTGTCTGTTTTTTACATTGCCCGAGTTTTTCTGGAATATTCCATGGCGCGAAGTCGACAGTGAAGAAGAGCTGAATGAACTGACAACCGCTTATCTTGAGAAAGTTCCAGCGTGTGTAAGACTGTTAATGACAGATTTGCCGGTTGAACATTATGGCAAGATCGTTTTGTTGGCAGGAAGTTGCGCAACCCTGATCAAGGTAGGGGAAGGCGAACGCAGCTACTACGATGTCATTAACTATTTACTGGCGATGACTAATAAAGAATACGAGGTCGACATTCCACTGATGTCGATGTGGCCGAAACGGCATGTGTCGGCTATCGATTTTGGGGAGCATGAATCCGCCGAGAACGGTTTTTTGACGTTCCAACTAAGTAGCGAAGTACGGGTAAAAGTTAAAGCGCTGAGCAGTGTGCAGGCAGAGCACAGTTACTTTGGCGGTTACGGGCAAACGTTTGTAAACAGCCTCGCGCCGGAATGTCCGTTCGGCATTAATCTGTGTCTCGATTATATGGTGCAGGAAGACGGTGAGCGCGACAGCGAAATTGAAATCACAGCGGCGAAGATTGATTTCCTGATCGCCTGCGGTATGCCTTTCAACTACTTCAAGCGTCATCAATCCTCGATTCAGTTCGCTATCAGGAACGATGGTATGGGCCGCGGAGAGTGCGAAGTTGTGAGAGTGGAAGAGGGTGAGATCGCCGATGAAGTCCCTTCAGAGGTCATCGACCACAACCTTTACCTAGTTTCCATTGATGTCGCTTGAAGGGGGCTGATCTGACGACAGCCTGCTCGCGTCGGCTGAGCAGGCTGACATTGTTATCTGGATTTCTCTCAGCCGTTCGCGGACTCGCGCTTGTGTTCCTGCTGTTCCAGTTCGGCCCGGTAGTTATGAGCGTCAGTCTCGGAGTGGAACATCCCGACCAGCATGTCTTGTTGATGCACATCCCAAATACGGATACCGGCGGCTACGCCTTCATGGGACATGTGTGAATCGTCGCGTTCAGTTACTTTCACAGTCATCTGCTAGCTCCAATCTCGGTTATCTGCACCAAGGCCTGTGCAGGACTCTTTTATAGGTTTGGATAGCTTGCTAAGTAAACGGTTGAGATTGGCAACAAATAATTGCGAATTCTGCAAAAGTCCTGCAGCCCGCGTAACACGCGACATTCGGTCGCAGGCGCTGAAGTTTCATGACAAAAGCTTCATGTTCGAGCCTCGATTCACAAGCCCGTAGGAGCTGGCGAAGCCTGCGATCTTTTGATCTTGCTGTTGGATCAAAAGATCGCAGGCTTCGCCAGCTCCTACGGGAGAAGTCGGGGCGAATTCATTTTTCTTAAGGCCAAAAAAAACGCCCCGAACCAGTCGGGGCGTTTTTATGTGCAGCGTAGCGGTGGGGTATTACTTACCCTGCCAGCGCTTCAGAACCAGCGTGGCGTTGGTGCCGCCAAAACCGAAGCTGTTGCTCATCACGGTATTGATGGTGGCGTCTTCGCGAGTCTTGGTCAGGATTGGCATGTCTGCCACTTCCGGGTCCAGTTCGTCGATGTTGGCGGAACCCGCCATGAAGTTGCCTTCCATCATCAGCATGCAGTAGATCGCTTCATGAACGCCGGCGGCGCCCAGGGAGTGACCCGACAGGCTCTTGGTGGAGCTGATGGCCGGAGCATTGGCGCCGAATACTTCACGTACACCTTTCATTTCCGCAACGTCGCCGACCGGAGTCGAGGTGCCGTGGGTGTTCAGGTAGTCGATCGGTGCGTCAACGGTGGACATGGCCATCTGCATGCAGCGGATGGCACCTTCGCCGCTTGGGGCGACCATGTCGTAGCCGTCGGAGGTCGCGCCGTAGCCAACGATTTCCGCGTAGATCTTCGCGCCGCGAGCCAGAGCGTGTTCCAGCTCTTCAACCACGACCATGCCGCCACCGCCAGCAATGACGAAACCGTCACGCTTGGCGTCGTAGGCACGGGAAGCTTTTTCCGGGGTTTCGTTGTACTGGCTGGACAGTGCGCCCATGGCGTCGAACAGGAACGACTGGCTCCAATGCTCTTCTTCACCGCCGCCGGCGAACACGATGTCCTGCTTGCCCATCTGGATCTGTTCCATGGCGGTCCCGATGCAGTGAGCACTGGTGGCGCAGGCAGAAGCGATGGAGTAGTTCAGGCCCTTGATCTTGAACGGGGTCGCCAGACACGCGGAAACCGTGCTGCTCATGGTCCGCGTCACGCGGTATGGGCCGACGCGCTTCACGCCTTTCTCGCGCAGGATGTCCAGCGCTTCCATCTGGTTCAGCGTGGAGGCGCCACCGGAGCCGGCGATCAGGCCGGTACGCGGGTTGGAAACCTGCTCATCGGTCAGACCGGAGTCAGTGATGGCGTCTTTCATGGCCAGGTAGGCGTAGGCCGCCGCGTGGCCGACGAAGCGATAGATCTTGCGATCGATCAGCTCTTCGAGGGGAAGGTCAATGGAGCCGGAAACCTGGCTACGCAGACCCATTTCGGCATATTCCGGGTTGAACCGGATGCCAGGGCGGCTTGCACGCAGGTTAGCGGAGACGGTCTCTTTGTCATTGCCCAGGCACGAAACGATGCCCAGACCAGTGATAACGACGCGGCGCATGCGGATAACCCTTAGAAGTTGTCAGTGGAGGTAAAAACGCCGACCCGAAGGCCTTCGGCGGTGTAGATCTCGCGGCCGTCGACGCTGACCGAACCATCGGCGATCGCCAGGTTCAGCTTGCCTTTCAACACACGCTTGATCTGAATGTTATACGTAACTTTTTTGGCGGTCGGCAGGACCTGACCAAAGAACTTCACTTCGCCCGAACCCAGCGCACGGCCACGGCCCGGCAGGCCTTGCCAACCCAGGAAGAAGCCGACCAGTTGCCACATGGCATCAAGGCCCAGGCAGCCTGGCATCACCGGATCACCTTCGAAGTGACAGGCGAAGAACCACAGGTCCGGAGTGATATCCAGCTCGGCGACCAATTCACCTTTGCCGTACTTGCCACCCTCTTCGCTGATATGGGTGATGCGATCCACCATCAGCATGTTCGGGGCGGGCAGTTGCGCGTTACCCTGGCCGAACAGCTCACCGCGACTGCAGCGCAGCAGGTCTTCCCGGGTAAAGGCGTTTTGTTTGGTCATGCGAGCTCCTCAATAATCCCATGCGGCAGGTGGGGCAAATCTTCCCGGCCGATCGAAGCGTTCATGCCTCGAGTCAGCAGCCTACTCATAGACTATTGCGTTGTGGTGAAAGTCACAGCACCAAGGACATGAATGTACACTTGTGCACTGAAATTTTTATTCAAGCCCCTTTTCGGGCCTGTTCGGGTGCCTAAGACTGCCGCACTTTCGCCTTTCACGCCAGTCGCAGATGGTCGAAAGGCCTGCACTACTGCACCCAACGTTGCAGAATTTGCTGTAGGTCAGTGCGTTTGAAAGGCTTTGCCAGGTAATCGTTCATTCCAGCCGATAAACACGCTTCGCGGTCGCCCTGCAGAGCATTGGCGGTCAGCGCGATAATCGGTAAATCCGTGCAGCCGGGCAATTGACGAATCTGCCGTGTGGCCTCGTAACCGTCGATTATCGGCAGCCGGCAGTCCATCAGAATCGCTTCGAATATCAGGCTCTCGGCACTGCGAACCGCCTGAGCGCCGTCAGTGGCGACGCTGACAGTAAAGCCCAGGCTGCGCAACATTGCTTCGATGACAGTCTGGTTCACCGGATTATCTTCCACCAGCAGCACATTGCGGCCTTCGCCCTTGCCATCACCGTTACCACTCTGCGCGCGCGGCGTCAGTGTCGGCAGCTTCTGTTGATACAACGCCAAAGGGATTTCCAGCGTGAATACCGAGCCGCGACCTTCTTCGCTCTGGGCGCGCAAAGTACCGCCCATGCGTTCCGCCAAGGTGCGGGCAATCGGCAGACCCAGCCCGGTGCCGCCGTACCGCCTCGAAATGGAGCTGTCGGCCTGCTGGAACGCGTTGAACATCAACTCCAGGCGCTCGGCGCAGATGCCTATCCCGCTGTCGCGCACGGTGCAGGTGAACCACAACAGTTCGTGATCCAGCGACTGCCACTGCGGCTCAATGCTGACGCGTCCCTGTTCGGTGAACTTCAGCGCATTGCCGATCAGATTGACCAGGATTTGCCGGATCCGCGTCGGGTCACCTTGAACCTGCAAGGCACGCATGTCCTCGGGAATCATCAGCGCCAAGGCAAGCCCGCGTTGCACCGCGCTGTGCTGGAACGACTGGGCGCAACTGCTGATCAGGTCGGCAAGGTTGAACGGGATGTGCTCCAGTTCCAGTTCCGACCGCTCTATACGCGAGAAATCGAGGATGTCATTGATAACCTTGAGCAGGTGTTCGGTGGACTCTGAGGCCAGGGCCGCGTACTCGACCTGTTCTTCGGTCATCTCGGTGGTTTCCAGCAGTTGCAGCATGCCGAGCACCCCGTTCATGGGGGTGCGCAGTTCATGGCTCATCATTGCCAGGAAGTCGGACTTGGCATTGTTGGCCTTTTCCGCCTCTTCGCGCGTCTGAATCAACTGCGACATCGCCTGATGCTGTTCACGACTGGCCTGTTCGAGGCCGCTGGCGAGGTTGTTGATGTGCTGCGACAGCGCACCGAGTTCGGTGTCATCGACAATCGGCAGAGGCGTCTTGTAATCGCCGCTCTGGATGGCCTTGACCGCGTTGCCGATATCGCGGATCGGCTGCGACAGGCTGCCGGCCAGGCGCCGGGCGATCAGGTAAGTGAACAGCAGGGCGAACAGCGCCAGGATGCCGGCCTTGAACAGGATTTCCTGCTGGCGCTTGCTGAAGGCGTCATTGGACAGGCCGACGATCACCCGGCCCAGATAATCTTCGGCGGGGGCGGTACTGGCGACTTTGCTGTTCTGGAAAAAATCATTGTGCAGCGCAATTCGCTGAAGGCGCACCGGCGCCTGGAACACTTCGACCTGTTGCGAACGGGTGTGGGTTTCCGACGGGTGCTCGACATAGATCAGGATCCGGTTCGCGCTGTCCTGGACTTCGAGAAAGCGCACATTGGGCGTGGCCAGGGTGGCCTTGAGCAGGCTTTCGAGCACTTCGTTGTTGCCCGATATCACCCCGTATTCGGCGGCCGGCGCCAGCTGGTTGGCGATCAGTTGGCCGGTGTGGTTGAGTTCCTGCCGCAGGTCCTGGATCCGCACGAACGTGAAGAAGCTGATCAACAGCAAGGTCAACAGCAGTGCCGGGCCGAGGCTGATGATTTGCGTGCGGGTGTTGATGTCCCATCGACGATGGAAGGTCATGGGCGTCGTTCTCCTTCGGCCAACTGTGTTGCGACCAACGCTTCATTGATCTGTTCAATACCTAATGAACGAGCCACTTGCGGGTTGCTCGAGACTTTGAAGCGATTGGCGTAGTGCGTGCGCGGCCACGTGGCCGGCGGGCGGTCCAGCAGGTCGTCAAGAATCGCCAGCCAGTCGCTTTGATCGCTGTAAGTGCTGGCCAGGCTTCCGGCCCTGACGAACGCGGCGTTGGGGCCGATCAGTGCGGTTTGCCGCGCATAGCTGCTGAGCAGCAGGTTTTTCGCGGTTTTGGGGTTGTACAGGTCGGGATCGTCAAGGCCCAGCAGCACCTCACTGCTATTGAGCAGCGACTGCAAAGGGCGGCTGTCGCTGGTGTTGTCCCAGCGCTCGGTGACGATGTCGAGGCCCAGGTTTGCGCCGGCCTCGCGCACTTCGTTCGCGAGGAATTCACTGTGGCTGTCGTAAAGCACGCCGACCCGTTTGACCTGAGGCAGAAGGATGCGCATCAGGCGTAATTGCCGGCCCAGTGGCGCGTCGCTCCACAGCAGACTCAAGTGCGCGGGCACAGTGGCTCCCAGGCGCTGGCGGGCTTGCAGGCGACTGATGCGCAACACCAGCGTTGCCGGGCCCCGGTGGTCCTGGAGGCGCCAGTCGAGGCTTGGCAGGTCGAGCAGGATCAGCCGGGTGCCGGCGGGCAATTTGTTAGGCGCCGGAAGCTTGGCCAAGGGCTGAAAACGCACGGTATCACCGGGGCGTAACGCGCTCAGGGCCGTCGCGAATGACTGCATGCCAGGACTGTCATCGGCCCCGGCCAGCAGAATGTCAGCGGCATTCGCCGACAGGCTCCACCCGAAACCGGCAAACACCAGGCACAACCCGACCAGCAGGCGGCCAAGGGTTGGCGTTCTCAGTGACCGACACGTCGACATCTAGAACGCCAGCTCCGCGCTGAAGTAGAGCGCTCGCCGCTCGTCGTAGTGGTTATCGATGAAGGTGGTGGGTTGTTGATCGAGGCGTTGTTGCAGCACGCCCGACAGTTCCAGGTTGGCTTTACCCAGGACGATGCGCTTGGCGATGCGGGTATCAACCCGCTCGAAGCGATAGCCATTGAGTGCGTCGTCACCATAGTAGAAGAGTGCGCTGTTCCAGCCATGGCCCCAATCGCGCAGCCAACCGGCGGAACCGCTGTTGCGCGCAGTCTGCCGCGCGTCCAGCGGATTGCTCGCTTCGGCATCGACGTAGGCGTACGTCAGGCGCAGCCGATCGGCACTGCTCAGGCGCCAGTCGAGCTGGGTTTCAGCACCGGTGAATCGAGAGCTGTTGGCGTTGCTGGCGATGTACTGATTGTTGCGCAGGGGTTCGCTGATCATGCCGGTGATCTCGTCGTGGAACACCTTGACGTCCACCGCCAGTCTCCACTCGGCGAAGTAACCGTTGTAGCCCAACTCGCGTGAGCGCATGTGTTCCTGCTCGAGGTTGCCGGGGCCGCGGGTCCTGACGAAATACCGGGCACTGCTCTGGCCGTAGGCCGCGGGTTGCAGGTTGGTGACCCGGTAACTCCAGTTGACGTTGTTTTCGAACATGTCCGGCGAACGGATCGCTTCCGAGTAGACCGCGCGCAAACCGTGGCGCGGATTGATCAGATAGTTGACCGCCACCCGCGGCGTCAGCGAACTGCCGGTCAATTGCGTGTCTTCGAACATGGCGCCGCCCTGCAGCAGCCAGTGCTCGGTGGCTCGCCACTCGAGTTGGCCGAACGCACGCCAGGTGGTGTCATCAAGGGTGCCATTGAAGTAGGTCTCGGAATCTGCCCGGTCGTAACGATAGTTCAGGCCGCTGACCAGTCGCAGACTGTCGGACAGACTGAGGGTGTCTTGCAGTTCCAGGTCGTAGCGTGATTCACGGGTGCTCTGGTCGATATCGCCGCACAGAGTTTGCCGCGCGCCGTTGCGCCACTGGTCCAGCACTCGACTGGCCAGAGCCTGTTCCGCCGGCGTCCCGGCCGGAGCGCCCGGGCCGACGAAGCGCTCGATATTGCGCGCCAGGCGCTCGGTGTAATTCGGATTGAGTTGCCAGAGCTCGGTCAGCTCAGGGCTGAACGAGACCTCGGCATCGCAGGCGCGCCAGGTCTGCTGGCGATCCCAGTGCTGGGCCGACCCTTGAATATAGAGGCTGTGGTCGGGATTGATGTCGAGGTTCCAGCGCAAGGAACCGGCGTAGTCCTTGGCGATGACGTCGGAATTGTTCCCGGCCGCTGTAATCCCCGAAAACACCGGGCGGTAGGTGTAGGGGCGTTGATTGCTGCCGTCCTTGGCATTCAATTGCCAATCGATGCTTTGCCGTTCGTCGAGCGCCTGGCTGACGGCGAGGTTGAAACGGTTTACGCGGCGACTGTCGCGGTAATCGGCGCCGCTACGGTCCGAGTCGAAGCCGTCGTCCTGCTGGCCGGACAGTGACAGACGCAGGTCGCCACCGTCCCAACCGATGCCCTGACTGGCGTAAAAGTCGTCAATGCCGCGCTGGCCACGGGTGATTTTTATCCGCGTGCCGTGGCTGTCGGCCGGGTGGCGGGTGATGATGTTGACCACCGCCATCAGCGCATTGGCGCCATAACTGACGGTGTTCGGGCCGCGAAAGACCTCGACGCGCTCGATGTCTTCCATGGCCACCGGAATGTCAGTCCAGTCCACCGTGGCCAGGCCGGCGCGGTACACCGAACGGCCATCGATCAGCACCTGCATGCGTCGCGCATCGCTGGCGTTGGTGCCGTGATAATTCACCGTTGCCTGATTGCCGCTGAGGTTGCCGACCATCATGCCCGGCACCAGGCGCAGCAACTCACTGATATCGCGGGCGCCGCTGGCGTTGATCAGTTGGCTGTCGATCACCGTCATGCTGCCCGGCACGGCGGCGGGCGACTGCTTGAGGCGCGTGGCCGTCAGCACTTGCGGCAGCGCTTCGTTGTCGAGAAACAGGTCGTCGGCCAGCAGTGGCGGGCTGAAGATCAGCGCCAGAACCAGCGGCGAACGAGGTGAGACGGGGCCAAACGACACAACACATCCTTGATAGTGATGACTCGGCGCGCATGTTAACCGAGCCGCTCGACTTTTCCAGTCACGATGGCGGCATTTTCCTCGTATTTATCGGTCTTCTCCTTACATGTGTCGCTAATTGACGCGGGGGCTGGCCGCCACTGGGGCGCTCCGTATAATGCCGACATCGCCACTGGTATGGATTAACGGATTGCATATGACTGAACAGCGCCCGATTGCGGTCCTGGGGGGCGGAAGTTTTGGTACCGCCGTGGCTAATCTGCTGGCCGAAAACGGGCATCAGGTCCTTCAGTGGATGCGTGACCCGGAACAGGCCGAAGCCATTCGGGTCAATCGCGAAAACCCGCGTTACCTCAAAGGCATCAAAATTCTGCCGGGCGTGGAAGCGGTCACCGACCTGCAAGCCACACTGCAGGCTTGCGACCTGTGCTTCGTCGCGCTGCCGTCCAGCGCGCTGCGCTCGGTACTGGTCCCGCACGCTGAACGGTTGAGCGGCAAGCTGCTCGTCAGCCTGACCAAAGGCATCGAAGCCCACACGTTCAAACTGATGAGCGAGATCCTCGAAGAGATTGCCCCGCAAGCGCGCATCGGCGTGCTGTCCGGGCCTAACCTGGCCAGTGAAATCGCCGAGCACGCATTGACCGCGACGGTGGTCGCCAGCGAAGACGAAGAATTGTGCCAGCGGGTTCAGGAAGCGCTGCACGGTCGCACCTTCCGCGTGTACGCCAGCGCCGATCGCTTCGGTGTGGAGTTGGGCGGGGCGCTGAAAAACGTCTATGCCATTATTGCCGGCATGGCGGTGGCGCTGGGCATGGGCGAAAACACCAAGAGCATGCTGATCACCCGGGCGCTGGCGGAAATGACCCGCTTCGCGGTGAACCAGGGTGCCAACCCGATGACTTTTCTCGGGCTCGCAGGCGTCGGTGATTTGATCGTGACTTGCTCGTCGCCGAAAAGCCGCAACTACCAGGTCGGGTTTGCCCTGGGCCAGGGCTTGAGCCTGGAGGACGCGGTGACGCGTCTGGGTGAAGTCGCCGAGGGTGTGAACACCTTGAAAGTGCTGAAGGCCAAGGCGCAGGAAGTGGGCGTTTACATGCCGTTGGTCGCCGGGCTGCACGCGATCCTGTTCGAGGGGCGCACGCTCAATCAGGTGATTGAATTGTTGATGCGTGGCGAACCGAAGACCGACGTCGACTTCATTTCCACCAGTGGTTTCAACTGAGCACGCTCCCGAAAAGGAGCAGGAGAGCGAGACATGAACGATCCGAAAATCGAAGCCAGTTACGAATCCATCCTGCTGCGTGTGCTGTGGATGATCGTGTTCTTGCTGGTCTGGCAAGTGGCGCAATTCATCCTCGGCGCCGTGGTGCTGATTCAACTGGTCTATCGTTTGATCTATGGCGCGCCGAGCGCCAGCCTGATGAATTTCGGCGACAGCCTGAGCCAGTTCCTGGCGCAGATCGGCCGTTTCGGCACCTTCCACAGCGACCAGAAACCCTGGCCGTTCGCTGACTGGCCGACGCCGCGCACACCGGAAGGCGAAGCGCCACACGTGGTAGCCCCTGCGCCGCATCCGGTCCGGGATGAGGAACCCAAGCTATGAAACTCTGGGTATTGCGTCATGGTGAGGCCGAGCCTTATGGCTCGCGTCCTGACTCCGAACGGGCACTGACCGCTCACGGTCGTGAAGAAACGCTGCGCAGCGCTGCGCAGCTGATCGGCCAGCCGATTACCGCGATCTATGCCAGCCCGTATCTGCGCGCACAGCAGACGGCCGAGCTGGTGCGAGAAGCCCTGGGTTTTCAGCCGGAGATCCGTACCGTCGAGTGGTTGACTCCCGACAACCGCCCGCAAGCGGTGGCAGAACAATTGGTCTCGGTGGATTATGCATTGCTGGTCAGCCATAACCCACTGGTGGGCAACCTTTTGGGCTACCTGCAACACGGCCATGTGCAGCAACCCGAAGCGGTGAAAACCGCTGGCCTTGCCGAGCTGGAAGGCGATATGCCGCTGGCCGGGGCGATGAAGCTCAACGGTATCAAGCACCCCTGACGGCGCAAGATCGCAGCCTCGTTGCACTCGACAGCTCCTACACGGGTTGTGCATTTTCATGTCGGAGCTGTCGAGTGCAACGAGGCTGCGATCCTTTTAACCGTTTCCCCATGTAAAAAAACAACCAAGCAACCGCTTGGTTGACTACGCTTGCTCCAGAATAAAAAAACAGGAGCGAGTCGCATGTCTGCTGCTTTTCGTTTGCCACTGGACGTCTTTTACGAGCGTGAAGCCCGTCATCCGCGCCAGCGATTTCTGGTCCAGCCCGTGGGTGGTGGCGTGGTCGAAACCCTGACTTGGGAAGACGTCGGCCACCAGGCCCGCTGCGCCGCGCACTGGCTGCGAGCACGTGAATTGCCGCAAGGCAGCCACATCACCCTGATCTCGAAAAACTGTGCCCACTGGATCATTGCGGACCTGGCGATCTGGATGGCCGGGCATGTGTCAGTGCCGTTGTACCCCAACCTCACCGCCGAATCTGTCTCCCAGGTACTTGAACACTCCGAAGCGGCGCTGGCTTTTATCGGCAAGCTCGATGACTGGCCGGGCATGTCCCGCGGTGTCAGTCCCGACCTCCCGACCATCAGCCTGCCATTGCATCCGCCGGGCAGTTTTTCGTTCAGTTGGGCCGACTTGCAGCAGAGTTCGCCGATCCAGGACGACCCGAAACCGGCAGCCGACCAGTTGGCGACCATCATTTACACCTCCGGCACCACCGGCATGCCCAAAGGGGTGATGCACAGCTTTGGCAATCTGGGGTTCGCCACCACCCGCGGCACGCAGCTGTTCAACCTTAATGAGTCGGATCGGCTGCTGTCGTATCTGCCGCTGTGCCACGTCGCCGAGCGCATGTTTGTCGAGTTGGCGTCGATCTACACCGGGCAAACGGTGTTTTTCGCCGAGAGCCTGGAAACCTTTCTCACCGATTTGCAGCGAGCGCGGCCGACTGCGCTGTTTGGCGTGCCGCGCATCTGGACCAAATTCCAGATGGGTGTGTACGGCAAGATCCCGGCCAAGCGCCTCGATTTTCTGCTCGGGCTGCCCTTCATCGGCAAGCGGGTAGGGCACAAAGTGCTGGCAGGGCTTGGGCTGGATGCCTTGCGCGTCGCGCTGTCCGGTGCGGCGCCAGTGCCCCAGACCTTGTTGCTGTGGTACCGCAAGCTCGGGCTGGATGTGCTGGAGGTGTACGGCATGACTGAAAGCTGCGGTTATTCCCACATTGGTCGCCCGGGCGACAACAAGCCTGGCTGGATCGGCAAGCCTTGCCCGGAGGTCGAAGTGCGGATCGCCGAATCCGGTGAAGTGATGGTGCGCAGCGGCGCGACCATGCTCGGGTATTTCAAGGAACCGGAGAAAACCGCCGACACCATTACCGAAGACGGCTTCCTGCGCACCGGTGACAAGGGCGAGCAAGACGCCGAAGGAAACCTGCGCCTGACCGGGCGGCTGAAAGAAATCTTCAAGACCAGCAAAGGCAAGTACGTGGCGCCGGCACCGATTGAGAATCGTCTGGCGGTGCATTCGCGCATCGAGCAAGTGTGCGTGGTCGGCGATGGGTTGAGCGCGCCGTTGGGGTTGTGCGTGCTGTCGGCAGTCGGGCAACAGGACGCCGGCGGCACTGCGCGCGCCGGCCTGCACTCGAGCCTGGAAAAACTCCTCGAAGAGGTCAACGCCGCCCTTGATAAGCACGAGCGCCTGCGCCGTCTGGTGGTGGTCAAAGACAGCTGGGCCGTGGAGAACGGCTTTTTGACGCCGACCCTGAAGATCAAGCGCAACATGATCGAAGCCGCTTACGGCGACCGGTTCGAAGAATGGAGCGAGCGCAGCGAAGCGGTGCTGTGGCAGGATTGAGTGACAAATAAAACCAACAAAGGATGTCTGCAATGAGTTTGTGGCGTACCACTCCCAACATCGAGCAGTTGAACGCAATCCAGAAAAACACCATCGGCGAAGTGCTGGATATCCGCTTCGAAGCCTTCGACGAAGAGTCCCTGACCGCCAGCATGGTCATCGACCACCGCACCCATCAGCCTTATGGCCTGCTGCACGGCGGCGCCTCGGTGGTGCTGGCTGAGACCGTCGGCTCCATGGCCAGCTACTTGTGCATCGATGCCAGCAAGTTTTACTGCGTGGGTCTTGAGATCAATGCCAACCATTTGCGCGGGTTGCGTAGCGGGCGGGTGACGGCGGTGGCCCGGGCGATTCATATCGGGCGCACCACCCATGTCTGGGACATTCGGTTGACCAGTGACGAGGGCAAGGCCAGTTGTGTGTCGCGGCTGACCATGGCGGTGGTGCCGTTGGGAGAAAATCCGCCGCTGCGTTGATTCGCCAGTGAACGCAATTATTCCTACTGATGATGACCCGTGGCGAGGGAGCTTGCTCCCGCTGGGCTGCACAGCAGCCCCACTCGGTATTCCAGCAACGCCTGCGCACTTGAAGGCAAGCAAGCACGTTCACCACAAGATTCCGATTTCAGAATGGCCCATCGGCATGACCGGACTGTCATCATTCCTGGCAGTTACAGTCATTGCTGCCCGACGTTGTGTTGCGGACAATCAACGTCTGATTCTCGCTTATGGATTTGCCGGTATGTCGCAGCAGATATTTTTCGCCCACGCCAATGGGTTCCCCTCAGGAACCTACGGCAAATTGTTCGCGGCGTTGGCGCCCGAGTATCAGGTGGCGCATTTGCCGCAGCACGCCCATGACCCGCGTTTCCCGGCGGACGACAACTGGCACAATCTGGTGGACGAGCTGATTCATCACCTCAAGCAGCAGGCGCAACCGGTATGGGGCGTCGGTCATTCGTTTGGCGGCGTATTGCACCTGCACGCCGCGTTGCGTTGTCCCGAGTTGTATCGCGGCGTGGTGATGCTCGATTCGCCAGTGTTGACCCGCGCTGATCAGTGGGTGATTCGCGCCGCCAAGCGCTTCGGTTTTATCGACCGCCTGACGCCGGCCGGGCGCACGCTGGGACGGCGGGAAGAATTCGCCGACCTGGAGTCGGCCCGAGTGTATTTCGCTGGAAAAACCCTGTTTCGCGGCTTCGATCCGGAGTGTTTCGACGCTTACCTGCAACACGGTTTGCACAAGGTCGGCGACAAGTTGCGTCTGCGCTTCGATCCGGCCACGGAAATCAGCATCTACCGCGGCGTGCCGGACACCAGCCCCGGCCGTGCACGGCAACTTAAAGTGCCGCTGGCGGTGGTGCGCGGCCGCAACAGCCGCGTGGTGATGCGCCATCACGCCAGTTCCGTCGGGCGCATGCCGCTGGGCGAATCCCTGACCATGCCGGGCGGGCATATGTTTCCCCTTGAGCGTCCCCAGGACACGGCCACGCTGCTGAAAAACCTGTTCAGCCGCTGGGACACTCGCCAGCAGCAGGATTGCGCATGAGCCACGGTGTCGAAGAAGTCCGCCTGAGCCTGCCGCACATCGAGCTGGCTGCGCACCTGTTCGGCCCCGAAGACGGTTTGCCGGTAATCGCCTTGCACGGCTGGCTGGATAACGCCAACAGCTTTGCACGGTTGGCGCCGAAGCTCGAAGGGCTGCGTATCGTTGCGCTGGACATGGCCGGTCACGGTCATTCCGGGCATCGTCCGCCGGGTGCGGGTTACGCCATGTGGGACTATGCCCATGACGTGCTGCAAGTCGCCGAACAGCTTGGCTGGAAGCGGTTTGCTCTGTTGGGGCATTCAATGGGCGCAATCGCGTCGCTGATCATCGCCGGGTCGATGCCGGAGCGGGTTACCCACCTCGCGTTAATCGACGGCATCATTCCTCCTACGGACAAAGGCGAAAATGCCGCCGAACGTATGGGCATGGCCCTGCAAGCGCAGTTGGACCTGCAGGAGAAACGCAAGCCGGTCTACAACACCCTCGACCGCGCCATCGAAGCGCGGATGAAAGGTCTGGTGGCGGTCAGTCGCGAAGCCGCCGAGTTACTGGCCCAGCGTGGCCTGATGCCGGTGCCGGGCGGTTACACCTGGCGCACCGATAACCGTCTGACGCTGCCGTCGCCGCTGCGTCTTACCACCGAACAGGCGATGGCCTTCGTTCAGCGGGTCAGTTGCCCCGCGCTGCTGGTGGTCGCGGCCGACGGTATGCTCGCCAAACATCCGGAGTTGCTGGACCGTCTACCCTTCAGGCGTGAACAGCTGCCAGGCGGGCATCATTTGCACCTGAATGACGACACCGGTGCCGACCTTGTCGCAGACTGTTTCAATCGGTTCTTCGCTGTTCCTTGACTTGCGCCGGGCAACTGTCGAGGCTGGGCGGGTTGAAATGGGAGACAACCATGATAGATCTCTACACCGCTGCGACCCCGAATGGCCACAAGGTCTCTATCGTGCTCGAGGAACTCGGCCTGCCCTACACAGTGCACGCCTTGAGTTTCGACAAAAAGGAACAGAAGTCCGCAGACTTCCTCAAGATCAATCCCAATGGCCGGATCCCGGCAATTGTCGACCGCGCCAACGGCGATTTTGCCGTGTTCGAATCCGGCGCCATTCTGATTTACCTCGCTGAAATGTCCGGCAAACTGCTGCCTCAGGACCCGAAAGGACGTTCTGTGGTGTTGCAGTGGCTGATGTTCCAGATGGGTGGAATCGGCCCGATGCAGGGCCAGGCCAACGTGTTCTTTCGTTATTTTCCGGAGAAACTCCAGGGCGCCATCGACCGCTATCAGCATGAAACCCGTCGCCTGTATGAAGTGCTCGACAGCCGCCTGCAATCGGTGGAATTCCTCGCGGGCGAGTACAGCATTGCCGACATCGCCACCTATCCGTGGGTTCGCGGGCACGAGTGGTCCGGTGTGGCCGTGGACGGATTGGACAGTTTGCAGCGCTGGATGGCGACCATGGAAGCGCGCCCGGCAGTGCAGCGCGGTTTGCTGATTCCCGAACGCATTGATGACGCCAGCGTCGTCAAGGGTGCCCAGGCCATGCTGATCCGATGAGCCTGTCCATGCGTTCATTCAGTTTGCTCGCGCTGTGTAGTTTCAGCCCTTTGTTGTTTGCCGCCGATGTGCCGGGCAGTCAGGACCTGCCCATCGTGCCGCGTATAACCGATGCACAAATCGTCGACTATCGCCCGGCGGCGGAACTCGAGCGGATCTATCCGCTGGGTTCTATCCGCAAGATCAGTGGCCAGCTGCGTTTCGATGGCCAGGTCAGTGCCCGCGGACACACCACCTCGGTCACTTACGAGTTGCCGCCGGAGCATTCTTCCACCGAAGCTTTCACCGCCGCTCGCGAAGCCTTGCAAAAGCAGGACGCCGAGTTGCTGTTCTGGTGCCAGGCACGGGATTGCGGTGAGAGCAGCTTGTGGGCCAATGAGGTCTTTGGCAACGCCAAACTGTATGGTGCCGACGATCAACAGGCGTACCTGCTGTTGCGCCTGGCCGCACCGCAGGACAACACGTTGGTCGCGCTTTACAGCATCACGCGCGGTAACCGTAAAGCCTATCTGCACGTCGAACAGTTCGATGCCACGGCGCCGCTGGGTGATTTGCTGCCGACTTCCGCCACCTTGTTGCGCGAACTCAAGAGCACCGGTGAGCTGGATTTCCCGAAACTGACCGGCGATCCCGATGAGACCTGGCTGCGCTTGATCTCCCGAGGATTGAATCTGGACACTACGTTGCGGGTCAGCGTTTCCGGGCCGAAAGCCGAAGCCTGGCGTCAGGCTCTGATCGGGCAGGGGGTGCGTACCGCGAGGATGGAAACCGGCAGCGTCGACGGCTCTGGCCTGCACGTCGAGTTGTTGCGATAAGCTGTATCTGGCGAACGTGCCATGCGCGTTCGCCTACCCTTTTGCAAACTGACTTTTCTCGAGACCTGGATGATCAATAACGATCGGCTGTTGGTGCAAATCCTGCTCCTGGTGCTGTTTGGCGCGAGCTTCTGGGTGATGGCGCCGTTCTGGTCGGCGTTGTTCTGGGGCGCGGTGCTGGCGTTCGCCAGTTGGCCACTGATGCGTCTGCTGACGCGTTGGCTCAACGGTCGCGAATCCCTGGCGGCGGCGTTGCTGACCCTGGGCTGGATGTTGCTGGTGGCGGTGCCGCTGGTGTGGCTGGGGTTCAACCTGGCGGACCACGTGCGCGATGCCACGGCGTTCATCAAGGATGTGCAGGTGGATGGCCTGCCTGCGGCACCGACCTGGCTGGGCGGTGTTCCCCTCGTGGGTGAGCGGCTGGTCGGCATCTGGAACAGTATTGACGAGCAGGGCGCGGCGATGATGCTGTCGATCAAACCCTATCTGGGTCAGGTCGGTAACTGGCTGCTGGCGCGCAGTGCGCAGATCGGCGGCGGCATTCTCGAGCTGACGTTGAGCATCGTGTTTGTGTTCTTTTTTTATCGGGACGGGCCGCGACTGGCGGCGTTTGTCCATGGGCTGCTGCAACGCTTGATCGGTGACCGCGCCGGTTATTACATCGAACTGGTGGCGGGCACGGTGCAACGGGTGGTGAACGGTGTGATCGGGACCGCGGCGGCGCAAGCGGTGCTGTCGCTGATCGGGTTCCTGATTGCCGGTGTTCCGGGCGCGCTGGTGCTGGGGATTGTCACCTTCCTGCTCAGCCTGATTCCGATGGGACCGCCACTGGTGTGGATTCCGGCCACGGCCTGGCTGGCCTGGAAAGGCGAGTACGGCATGGCAGTGTTTCTTGGAATCTGGGGCACGTTCATCATCAGCGGTGTCGACAACGTGCTCAAACCGTACCTGATCAGCCGTGGCGGGAACTTACCGTTGGTCATCGTGCTTTTGGGGGTGTTTGGCGGGTTGATCGCGTTCGGCTTCATTGGTCTGTTTATCGGGCCGACCTTGCTGGCGGTTGCGTACAGTCTGTTGACCGACTGGAGCAAAAGCCAGGCGCGGGTGGAGGATCGCCGGCCTTAAGCTGTTTGTTGAGGCTAATGGCCCCTTCGCGAGCAGGCTCGCTCCCACATTGGATCTGCAAAAGGCCAGGCTTGGCTGAGCGCCGACGACGAATTACCGATCATCGGGCCCCGCAGCGGCGCTGGTTCCGCTACAATGCGCGCCGATTTCGTCCTGCCTGAGAGCCCGCACATGTCCGTCTGCCAGACTCCTATCATCGTCGCCCTGGATTTCCCCACCCGTGACGCCGCACTGAAGCTGGCCGACCAATTGGACCCGAAACTGTGCCGGGTCAAAGTCGGCAAGGAACTGTTCACCAGCTGCGCGGCGGAAATCGTCGGCACCTTGCGTGACAAGGGTTTCGAAGTGTTCCTTGACCTCAAGTTCCACGACATCCCGAACACCACCGCCATGGCGGTCAAAGCGGCGGCGGAAATGGGCGTGTGGATGGTCAACGTGCACTGTTCCGGCGGCCTGCGCATGATGGCCGCTTGCCGGGAAGTGCTGGATCAGCGCAGCGGCCCGAAACCGCTGCTGATCGGCGTGACTGTGCTGACCAGCATGGAGCGTGAGGATCTGGCGGGCATCGGTCTGGACATCGAGCCACAGGAGCAAGTGCTGCGTTTGGCGGCACTGGCGGAAAAAGCCGGGATGGACGGTCTGGTGTGCTCGGCGCTGGAAGCCCAGGCCTTGAAATCGGCCCACCCGTCGCTGCAACTGGTGACCCCGGGGATTCGCCCGGCGGGTAGCGCCCAGGACGATCAGCGCCGCATTCTGACCCCGCGTCAGGCGCTGGACGCCGGTTCCGACTATCTGGTGATTGGCCGCCCGATCAGCCAGGCGGCGGATCCGGCCAAGGCGTTGGCGGCGGTAGTTGCCGAAATCGCCTGACCCAATACCGAAATGTGGGAGCGAGCCTGCTCGCGAAGCGGTGTATCAGCCAACATTAATGTCGACTGACACTCCCTCTTCGCGAGCAGGCTCGCTCCCACATTGGTTTGTGTGCCATTCAAATAGTGCGTTAAACCTTCAACACCAATTTGCCGAAATTCTCGCCGCTGAACAATTTCATCAGCGTCTCGGGGAAGGTCTCCAGCCCTTCAACAATGTCTTCCTTGCTCTTGAGCTGACCTTTGGCCATCCACCCGGCCATTTCCTGTCCGGCCGCGGCAAACTGTGCGGCGTAGTCCATCACCACAAAGCCTTCCATCCGCGCGCGGTTCACCAACAGCGACAAATAGTTGGCCGGCCCTTTGACCGCTTCCTTGTTGTTGTACTGGCTGATGGCGCCACAAATCACCACCCGCGCCTTCATGTTCAGACGGCTCAGCACCGCGTCGAGGATATCGCCGCCGACGTTGTCGAAGTACACGTCCACGCCTTTCGGGCATTCGCGTTTAAGGCCGGCATGAACGTCTTCGCTTTTGTAGTCGATGGCGCCGTCAAAACCCAGCTCATCGATCAGGAACTTGCACTTGTCCGCACCGCCAGCGATGCCGATGACGCGGCAGCCTTTGATCTTGGCGATCTGCCCGGCAATGCTGCCCACCGCTCCTGCGGCACCCGACAGCACCACGGTGTCACCTTCTTTCGGGGCGCCGACATCAAGCAGGGCGAAGTAGGCGGTCATACCGGTCATGCCTAGCGCCGACAGATAACGTGGCAGCGGCGCGAGTTTCGGGTCGACCTTGTAGAAACCTCGCGGCTCACCGAGGAAATAATCCTGCACGCCCAAGGCGCCATTGACGTAGTCCCCGACCGCAAAGCCTGGATTGTTCGACGCCACGACTTTGCCTACACCCAATGCGCGCATGACCTCGCCGATGCCAACCGGTGGAATGTAAGACTTGCCTTCGTTCATCCAGCCACGCATCGCCGGGTCCAGCGACAGGTATTCATTTTTGACCAAAATCTGACCCGCCGCCGGTTCGCCGACCGGTACTTCCTGATAGGTAAAGGTTTCGCGGGTTGCCGCGCCTACTGGACGTTTGGCGAGCAGGAATTGGCGATTGGTCTGGGTAGTCATGAGAGGCACTCAAGATGAATGAAGCCTTGTTGATAGACCTTCAGTGCGGATGCCGCAAGTTTGGCTGATGCGGCGAATGCAGCCTGATCCAGTGCAGTGATAGTGAGACGGGCGGTTCTATCACTACCACTCATGGGCGCTCAACCGGCCTTCTGATAGTGCTGCCGCGCCGGGGACGCCTGTGGCTAGACTGGGTCTGCGCCAACCCACTTTCTTCTATTCGAGGACACACACACATGAGCATGACGTTTTCCGGCCGGGTCGTTGTAGTCACCGGCGGCGCCAATGGCATTGGTCGCGCGACCGCCCAGGCATTCGCCGCCGAAGGGTTGAAAGTGGTAGTGGCGGACATGGACACCGCCGGTGGCGAGGGCACCGTTGCGCTGATTCGAACGGCGGGTGGCGAAGCGACCTTCGTGCGTTGCAACGTCACGCTGGAAAGCGATGTAAAAAATCTGATGGACGAAGTGGTGAATGCCTACGGCCGTCTCGACTACGCCTTTAACAACGCCGGCATCGAAATCGAGAAAGGCAAACTGGCCGACGGAACGCTCGACGAGTTCGACGCAATCATGGGCGTCAACGTCAAGGGTGTCTGGTTGTGCATGAAGTACCAGTTGCCGTTGCTGCTGGCCCAGGGCGGGGGTGCGATCGTCAATACCGCTTCGGTCGCCGGCCTCGGTGCGGCGCCGAAAATGAGTATTTATGCGGCGTCGAAACACGCGGTGATCGGCCTGACCAAATCGGCGGCCATCGAGTATGCGAAGAAAAAGATTCGGGTGAACGCGGTGTGCCCGGCGGTGATCGACACCGACATGTTCCGCCGTGCCTATGAGGCTGATCCGAAGAAAGGCGAATTCGCCAACGCGATGCACCCGGTGGGGCGTATTGGCAAAGTCGAAGAAATCGCCAGTGCGGTGTTGTATCTGTGCAGTGATGGCGCGGCGTTTACCACGGGTCATTCGTTGGCGGTGGATGGTGGGGTGACGGCGTTCTGACCCGCATTGCGCAATTGTTGGTTGCGTACATATCCGGTGAGCACCAACACAATCCCCTGTGGGAGCGAGC
>NZ_CABVHK010000001.1:479577-583829 GCF_902497785.1 Pseudomonas fluorescens | reverse complement strand
GCGATGGCGGCATAACAAGCGCAAAATATTCAGGGGGTAAAGGATATACGCCCACGCCCACCCCCGAGTAAAACCCTTACACAATTTCACACAGCACCAACAAAGCTTCACCGCTACCCTCGCCCGCTCCCCGTAGCATGCGGGAGTTCATTATTGGGGTATTTACATGTCGAAGAATCTGCTTGCCAAGCTCAGCCTGCTTGCCCTGGCGTTGACGCTGAGCGCGTGCGACAAATCCTCGATCGCCGATGAGGCGCCGCCGTTGGCCACGGTGCGCATCGAGACCATCGACGCCCGGCCGCTGTCGATCACCAGCGAATTGAGCGGGCGGATTGCCGCGCCACGGATCGCCGAAGTCCGCGCGCGGGTCGCCGGCGTGGTGCTGCAACGGGTGTTCCACGAAGGCAGCGATGTGAAAAAAGGCGACGTGCTGTTTCGTATCGACCCGGCGCCGTTCAAGGCTGACCTGGACAGCGCCGAAGCCGACCTGCGCAAAGCCGAGGCCAATGCGTTTCAGGCGCGCTTGCAAGAGCAGCGTTACGCGCAGTTGATCGAAGGCAACGCCATCAGCGGCCAGGACTACGACAACGCCCGCGCCGCCGTTCGGCAAACCGCCGCCGACGTCGCCGCCAACAAAGCCGCGGTCGAACGGGCCAGACTCAACCTCGGTTACGCCACTGTCACCGCGCCGATTTCCGGGCGCATCGGGCGCGCACTGGTCACCGAAGGCGCGCTGGTCGGGCAGAACGAAACCACGCCGCTGGCACTGATTCAGCAACTGAACCCGATTCATGCCGACCTCACGCAATCGACCCGCGAACTCAACGACCTGCGCCGCGCCTTTCGCTCCGGTCAGTTGAAGGAAGTGGGTGCGGGCCAGGCCAAAGCCACGTTGATTCTTGACGACGGCAGCCTTTACCCGCTGCCGGGCAAACTGCTGTTCACCGACATCACGGTCGACCCCGGCACAGGCCAGATCATTGTGCGCAGCGAATTCCCCAACCCGGACCTCGACTTGCTGCCCGGCAGCTTCGTGCGGGTGCGTCTGGAACAAGCGGTGAATCAGCAAGGCATCAGCGTGCCGCAGCGGGCGATCCAGCGTGACAGCGCCGGGGTTGCGCAAGTGCTGCTGCTCGATGCGGACCTGCGCGTCGGGCAGCAACCGGTCGAACTGGGCGCCGTGCAAAACGATCGCTGGATCGTCACCGGCGGCCTCAAGCCCGGTGACCGCATCGTCATTGAAGGCCTGCAACACGCCAAGCCCGGCGAGAAAGTGCAGATCGACGACACCCCTCTTCCACTTGCCCAGGTGACTGGTCAGTAAGCAGGACGCTTTTTTATGCCGCAGTTCTTTATCGATCGCCCGGTGTTCGCCTGGGTGGTGGCCCTGTTCATCCTGCTGGCCGGCGCGTTGGCCATTCCGCAGTTGCCGGTGGCGCAGTACCCCGACGTCGCGCCGCCGCAGGTCGAAATCTACGCCGTGTACCCCGGCGCTTCCGCACAGACCGTGGACGAAAGCGTGGTCAGCCTGATCGAGGAAGAGCTCAACGGTGCTGATCATCTGTTGTATTTCGAGTCGCAAAGCAGCCTCGGCAGCGCCACGATCAAGGCGACTTTCCAGCCGGGCACCAACCCGGAAATGGCTCAGGTGGATGTGCAAAACCGCCTGAAAGTCGTCGAGTCGCGCCTGCCGCAAGCGGTCAATCAGCAAGGCTTGCAGGTGGAAAAAGTCTCCGCCGGTTTCCTCCTGCTGATCACCCTCACGTCCACCGACGGCAAGCTTGACGACGTGGCGCTAAGCGATTACCTGGCGCGCAACGTGATGAACGAAATCAAGCGTCTGGACGGTGTCGGCAAGGCGCAACTGTACGGCGCCGAACGGGCCATGCGCATCTGGATCGACCCGCAGAAACTGATCGGTTTCAACCTTACCCCGGCTGACGTCAACGCCGCGATCGTCGCGCAGAACGCTCAAGTCTCGGCGGGCAGCATCGGCGACTTGCCGACCCGCAGCACGCAGGAAATCACCGCGACCATTCTGGTGAAAGGCCAGTTGTCGACCCCGGAAGAATTCGCCGACATCGTGCTCAAGGCCAACCCTGACGGCTCCACCGTGCGCATCGGCGATGTCGCGCGGGTCGAGATCGGCAGCCAGGAATATCAGTTCGGCACGCGCCTCAACGGCAAGCCGTCCACCGCCGTCGGCGTGCAATTGTCCCCCGGCGCCAATGCCCTGAGCACCGCGACGCTGGTGCGGGCGAAGATGGATGAACTGGCGCGCTACTTCCCGGCGGGCGTCGAATACAAGATCCCCTACGACACCTCGCCCTTCGTCAAAGTCTCGATCACCAAAGTGGTTTACACCCTGGTCGAGGCGATGGCGCTGGTGTTTGCGGTGATGTTCCTGTTCCTGCAAAACATCCGCTACACGCTGATCCCGACGCTGGTGGTGCCGGTGGCACTGATGGGCACGTTCGCGACCATGCTCGCGCTGGGATTCTCGATCAACGTGCTGACCATGTTCGGCATGGTGCTGGCCATCGGCATTCTGGTGGACGACGCCATAGTCGTCGTAGAAAACGTCGAGCGGATCATGGTCACCGAAGGGCTGTCGCCGAAAGAGGCGACGCGCAAGGCGATGAAGCAGATTACCGGGGCGATCATCGGCATCACCCTGGTGCTGGTCGCGGTGTTTATTCCGATGGCGTTCATGCAGGGTTCGGTCGGGGTGATTTACCGCCAGTTCTCGCTGTCGATGGCGACCTCGATCCTGTTCTCGGCCTTCCTCGCCCTGACCTTGACCCCGGCGCTGTGCGCGACCTTGCTCAAGCCGATTGCCAAGGGCGAACACCACGCCAAGGGCGGTTTCTTCGGCTGGTTCAACAAAGGCTTCGAGCGCTTGAGCGAACGCTATCAGGGTTGGGTGGCGTATGCGCTGAAACGCAGCGGTCGTTACCTGCTGATCTACGGCGTGCTGTTGATCGCTCTGGGCCTGTGCTTCAGCCGCCTGCCCTCCTCGTTCCTGCCGGTTGAAGATCAGGGTTACACCATCACCGACATTCAGTTGCCACCGGGCGCGAGCAAGAATCGCACGGTGCAGGTGGTCGAGCAGATCGAAGCGCACAACGCCACCGAACCGGGCGTTGGCGACAGCACGGTGATCCTCGGTTTCAGCTTCTCCGGCAGCGGCCAGAACGCGGCGTTGGCCTTTACCACGCTGAAGGACTGGTCGGAGCGCGGCAGCGACGATTCCGCCAGTTCGATTGCCGACCGTGCCAACATCGCGCTGAGCCAGATCAAGGACGCCATGGCGTTCTCGGTCCTGCCACCCCCGGTGGACGGCCTCGGCACCTCCAGCGGTTTCGAGTTTCGCTTGCAGGACCGTGGCGGCCTCGGCCATGCCACGCTGATGCAGGCGCGCACCGCGCTGCTGGCCGCTGCCGAGAAGAGTCCGATCCTGATGAACGTGCGCGAAAGCGCGCTGGCCGAAGCGCCGCAGGTGCAACTGATCGTCGACCGTAAACAGGCGAATGCTTTGGGAGTTTCCTTCGCCGACGTCGGCAGCGTGCTGTCCACCGCCGTCGGTTCGGCCTACATCAACGACTTCCCCAATCAGGGGCGGATGCAGCGGGTGGTGGTTCAGGCTGAAGGCGATCAGCGCAGTCAGGTCGCCGACCTGCTGAAGATTCACGTGCGCAACAATGCCGGAAAAATGGTGCCGCTGTCGGCCTTTGTCCAGGCCACATGGACCCAGGGCCCGGCACAGCTGACCCGATATAACGGCTACCCGGCGATCAGCATTTCCGGCGAACCGAAACCGGGTCACAGCACCGGTGAAGCCATGGCGGAAATCGAACGGCTGGTCGCGCAAGGGCCGGCAGGCTTGGGTCAGGAATGGACCGGGTTGTCGCTGCAGGAACGACTGTCCGGCAGCCAGGCGCCGATTCTGCTCGGGTTGTCGTTGCTGATTGTGTTCCTGTGTCTGGCGGCGTTGTACGAGAGTTGGTCGATCCCGACCTCGGTGTTGCTGGTGGTGCCGCTCGGCGTACTGGGCGCGGTGTTGGCGGTGACGTTGCGCGGGATGCCCAACGACGTGTTCTTCAAGGTCGGGCTGATTACCATCATCGGTCTGTCGGCGAAGAACGCGATCCTGATCATCGAATTCGCCAAGAGCCTGTACGACGAAGGCCACGACCTGATCGACGCGACGCTGCAAGCCGCGCGCCTGCGCTTGCGACCGATTGTGATGACGTCGCTGGCGTTCATCCTCGGCGTCGTGCCGCTGGCGATTGCCACCGGGGCCAGCTCCGCGAGCCAGCAGGCCATCGGCACCGGCGTGATCGGCGGGATGATCACCGCGACCTTGGCGGTGGTGTTTGTGCCGGTATTCTTCGTGGTGGTGATGAAGCTGGTGCGCAAGCGCCACACGAAAACCTGACACCCCCCCGGTAGGAGCTGCCGCAGGCTGCGATCTTTAGATGTTGCTCTTCAAGATCACTATCAAAAGATCGCAGCCTTCGGCAGCTCCTACAAAAGCCTGAACGCCAGTAGAAAACCTGACACTCCCCCGGTAGGAGCTGCCGCAGGCTGCGATCTTTTGACGTTGCTCTTCAAGATCACTATCAAAAGATCGCAGCCTTCGGCAGCTCCTACAAAAGCGTGTTTACCTGGGCTATGGTGGGCAGACTTCTGCCTCAGTGAGTCCACATGCCCCTCCTCGCCCGCACCCACCCGCGCCTGTCCGCCGCTGCCACGCTCGGCGTCGCGGTGGGCATTCTGGTTCCCGCCGATTCGATCATCAGCAAAATTCTTTTCGGCTGGAATGCCGGGGTCTGGACGTACCTGGTGCTGATGCTCTGGCTCACGGCCCGGGCCAAGGCGCCGGACGTCAAACGCATTGCCGAGGTCGAGGACGAGAACGCCGGGCTGGTGCTGTTCGTGGTGTGTATCGCGGCGATTGCCAGCCTGGCGACCATCACCTTTGAACTGGCCGGCAGCAAGGACCTGCAAAGCAGTGCCAAGTTGCTGCATTACGGGTTCACCGCCTTGACCGTGATCGGCTCATGGCTGCTGATAGGGGTGATTTTCAGCGTGCACTACGCACGGTTGTTTTACACCTGGAACGGCAAAGACCCGGCGCTGCGCTTTGCCGAGGGTTTGACCACGCCCAATTATTGGGACTTCCTGTATTTCTCGTTCACCATCGGTGTGGCGGTACAAACGTCGGACGTCGGAGTGGCCACACGGGGCTTGCGAAAAATCGTGTTGGCGCAATCGCTGATCGGCTTTTTGTTCAACACCGCGATATTGGGCTTTTCGATCAACATCGCGGCGGGATTATTCGGTTGAACACATGCGTCAAGGTATGCCGGGAGTGCCAAACCAGACTCCTTCAGACGTGTACACAATGCCGTTTACTGTCGCCCGAAACGGGTATGAGTTCATGACTTGACCGGGCGTGCTGGTATGAGTAGCCGTAATGTGTGATTTTCCCTCTTGATCCGTAGTGGTTCGAGTCTGGGACAGTCGCACAGACAAGAGTGTGCTCCACTCTACATCCGCTCCCGCCAGCGGATTTCCCTGCTCGTCCACCGCCAGCAGATACACGGTTATCGTGGAGAAATAGGGAGGCCGAGTATTGGTGACGCGCAAACCCCGGGTTTCTAAATACAAGTTTGCCAGAACCTTGAGCGGCGTTTGTGTGGTTGCGGTGATGGAGAATCGATCGTTGTAAGTCCCAACGTCGGCAGCGACGGTCACTTTGTTCATTAAAATACCCGACTGATCGGTTTTCCCGCTTGACGTCTCCAATAACAGTTTCGAACTCGAAGCCCACGTAATCTCTGTGCCCTCGACCGGTTGCCCAAAGCCGTCAACCAGTCGCAAATAAAACGCTTTGCTGCCTCCGGGAATCAACGCGGGATGATCCAGCAGTACCATCGTCGCGAAGTAGGGTGTGCTCACCGGCATGCCGGCAAACGCAGAGAAGTTATTGGCCTGATCAAAAGCCCGCACTTCAAAAATGTAAAGAGTGTCACGTGCCAGCTTTTTATAATCCGTCACCCAATAACTGAGTTGAGTCGTAGTGTCCGTCAACACTGACTCTCCCGACAGGGTCTTGAGGCTGACGTTGTAGCCTTTGACTCCAATATTATCCTGAGACGCCTCCCAGCCGAGCCTGAAGTACGTGAGGGTATCGTCGATGACTTTCAGATTCGTCGGCATGGTCGGTGCTACTTTGTCAGCAGGCGACACGTCGATGGTACTGGCCTCAGACACGTTACCTGCGACGTCAAAGGCACGTACCTGACAGTGGTAGACGACTCCGGCTTGCAAGCGGTGGATCGTAAAACAGGTCTCTCGAAGATCGGTACGAGTACCGTCCGGGCTGTAGAAACGATACCCCGCCACCGCATGATTGTCGGTGGATGGCTCCCAGGCCAATGTAACCGACGTGTAGGTGCTACACAGCAATCTCAACCCTGGCGGCCTCGTGGGTGGCTCGGAATCCGGGTTAGGCGTGCGCCGTCCGTTCTTGACCGAGACGTTTCCATTTGCATCGCGCGAGGCTACCGCAAAGCTGAAATCCCCCCCGACAAGTTCACGCGCCACATAGCGGGTTTGCGTGACATTATCGACGACTGCTTCGTTGATCGAAACCTCATAATCGATCACCCCGGTGGGCGTCGCGGGAGCCCACTTAAAGGTAACGCTCGACGATGTGGTAGCGACAACTTCCAGATTGATTGGTGGTTCAGGAGGCGTTGCATCGGCTGCGTCGGAAAGATTCAAGCTGTTGGTTCTGGCTCTAACCTCAAAAGTCGGGGCGACGGCGCTCGGTAACTCGTTCAACACACAATCAAGCCCACGAGTCGAATTAATGACCGTCCCATTGCAAGCGATCACATAATCGAAGGCTGGAGCACCGTAAGTCGGCGCACTCCACCGCAATGACGCCGATGTCGGGGTTAACATCCGCACCTGCAGGTTAACCGGCGTCCCGGGACTTGTGCCGAGGTGCCAAAGCGAGGACTGTGAGCGGTTGTCGCCCGCTGCCTTTGCGTAAACCTCCAGGATATAGTCGACATCGGCCTTCAGCCCATTGATCTCACAAGGAGGCCGAACTACCTCGAACACTTTCACTCCCTCCACGATCACTTCATAACCCACCGCGTCCGGGCACAAGTCGCACGTTGAGTAGGGTTCATCCCAACTACACATGGCGGTGGTTGCAGAGGTCCGCCAGGCACTCACGTTACCCGGGGCACAAATTTGCACGGCCTGGCGGGGCTCAGAAGCCGTGACGCCGGCTAGCGAAACGTCAGGTTCAGAAGTAAACCGACTCATGGGATCTTCTCCGTTTCAACAATGGCACCATCAAACACCCTCCCCCGTTTCAACACCACTGACAAAACTGATAGTGGCGCACGCAGCTGCATGTGCTACAGCGCCCCGCTCCGGCATTCGCACAGACGCATTTGATGCACAAACGTTCTAGTCATCACCCCTGTTGTGAGCGTTTAATTCGCTGCAAACATGTCCCGAAGGCAGCGCATGAAATCGCACAACTGGATCGATCTGGCCCAGGACACCGACACCGGCATCGAGACCCTGCGCGCGCATTTCGAAGGCCACGCCTACGATCCGCACTGGCATGACAGTTTTCTGGTGGGCGTCACCGAGCAAGGGGTTCAGCAATTCAATTGCCGGCGAGCGAAGCATCAGAGCACGCCGGGCAAGGTGTTTCTGCTCGAACCGGGCGACATTCACGATGGCGAGGCGCCGACGGTCGATGGCTTCACCTACCGCATGCTCTACCTCGATCCGCAGTGGTTGAAGCACGAACTCGGCGCGGTGTTCGACAACGCGCCCGACGGCTGTCAGTTGAGTTTTGCCAACACGCTGGCCACCGACGTCCGATTGGCCCGCGCGACCAGTCAAGCGTTCCAGGCCCTGCACCAGGGCGAACTGAAGATCATCCGCCAGACCGCTCTCGACGGCTTGCTCGAACGCCTGACCACGCACCTGCACTGGCGCGCCCGTTATCGCGAGGACCCGCGTCTGCCGTTAGTCGCGCAAAAGGCTCGCGAATATCTGCACGCCCATGCCCACGAGGACATCGGACTCGACCAGGTGGCCGCTGCAACGGGGGTCGACCGCTTCCGCCTGACCCGCGCGTTCAAAGCCGCTTATGGCATCGCGCCCCACGCGTATCTGGTGCAATTGCGCCTGGCCACGGCGCGACGCATGCTGGCCCGTGGCGAGCAACCGGCGGCAGTGGCCATGGCGTTGGGGTTTGCCGACCAAAGCCATCTGGGCCGCTGGTTCGTGCGCGCTTATGGCCTGACGCCGGCGCTGTACCGCAGGCACTGCTCAAATCTTCCAGACAGCTGAGGCGTGGGATTGTGAAGATCGGCTGCAATGATCTTCATTGGAGTTTGCCCGCGATGCTGTCGTCTTTTCCAACGTTGTTGCCCTTCCTGTTGTTTGCCTTCGTGGCCTCGATCACGCCCGGCCCGACCAACATTCTGGTGTTGAGTAACAGCGCCCGCTACGGGTTGGCGGCCTCGGTGCCGATCATCTTCGGTGCCTGTGCCAGCGCGGCGACCATCGTTCTGTTGGTCGGTAGCGGGGCCGGGTCTTCGTTAACCACGTTGCCCACGGTTCAAACCGCGATGCAGTGGATTGGCGTCGGCTGGCTGAGTTACCTGGCCTGGCAGATTTTCAGCGCACCGGCGCGGGGCGTCGACACCACGAACACCGACGCCCGGCTCGGATGGGCCGGCGCCGCCAGCCTGCAATTGATCAACCCGAAAACCTGGATGATGGCGCTGGCGGTTGTCAGCGTGTTCGCCGGTGGCGGCGAGCAGCGGATGAATCACGTGGTGCTCCTGTCGCTGGCGTTTTTCCTGATTTCCCTGCCGTGCCTGGGGTTCTGGGCACTGCTTGGCGCAAGTTCCTCGCGCTGGTTGCACACGCCTCGGGCGATGCTGGGTTTCAATCGCTGCATGGCTCTTTTGTTGCTGGGATCGGCCTGGTTGAGCGTGTTGATGTGAGTTCCGCCCGTCGGCCATTGTCGGACAATCTCGATCAGAGGACTTGACTGGGTATTCGCTTTTGGTGTCTTCTGAAACCGGTTTCAGTGTTGGCGCCATCGCACTGTTCCTATAAATCCAATAATAAGGTTTCAGCCCGTGAACGATTTTTCCGCCGCCCAGCGCAGCCGCGTGACCATGCTTGATGTGGCCGAGCACGCCAAGGTGTCCAAAGCCAGCGTGTCGCGGTTTATCGGCGATGATCGAGCGTTGTTGTCCGATGCGATTGCCCTGCGTATCGAACAGGCGATTGCCGAACTGGGCTATCGCCCGAACCAGATGGCGCGCGGTCTGAAACGCGGGCGGACCCGCCTGATCGGCATGCTGGTGGCCGACATCCGTAACCCTTATTCGATTGCCGTGATGCACGGGGTGGAAACCGCCTGCCGCCAGCACGGCTACAGCCTGGTGGTGTGCAACACCGACCGCGATGACGAGCAGGAATGCCAGCATTTGGCGCTGCTGCGCTCCTACAACATCGAAGGGCTGATCGTGAACACCCTCGGCCACCACCGTGATGAATTGCAGGCACTGCACCGGGAAATGCCGATGGTGCTGGTGGATCGCAAAGTCGCGCACCTTGAAAGCGATCTGGTCGGTCTGGATAACCCGGCGGCGGTCGAGCTTGCCCTCGCCCACCTTGAACAACGGGGCTATCGCGATGTGTTGATGGTCACCGAACCGTTTGACGGCACCAGTTCGCGCATCGAACGGGTCAATAGCTTCAAGGCGCAGATCGCCCAGCGCCCGGCCCTACGCGGGACGCTGATCGAAACCGGCGGTGACCTGACGGCTAACCTGAAAAATTTCCTCGACACCCCCGGTCCCGGGCCGAAGGCTTTGTTTTGCGCCAACGGGATAGCCGCGCTGGCGGGCACTCATGCGTTGCGGGAGCTGAACTGCAAGCTGTTCGAGGACGTTGGCCTGATTGCCCTTGATGATCTGGATTGGTACCCGCTGGTGGGCAGCGGCATCACCGCCCTCGCCCAGCCGACGGCGGAGATAGGCGCGAGTGCGTTTGAGTGTTTGCTCAAGCGTTTGCGCGGGGATGACGGGCCGGTGCGGACCCTGGATTTTTCGGCGCAGTTGGTGGTGCGGGGGTCGACCCTTGGGAATCTCCGGTGAAGGTGATGGCCTCATCGCGGGCAAGCCCGCTCCCACAGGTTTTGATTCGTTCACAAAAAGGTGGCTCACCGCAAATACTGTGGGAGCGGGCTTGCCCGCGATGAGGCCAGAGAGATCACCGCAAGACTAAACCCTATTTTTTTGAACAAAAATGAAACCGGTTTCAGAGGTCTATCACAATGAATAAACCACCCGTCTCCATCAGCCTGTCGAGCTACGGCGCCGATCTGGTGCGCCAACGTGGCCAAGGCAGTTTCATCGAACTGCTGGCCGCCGCTGGCGCCACGCGCATCGAATGGCGCGAAGAATTGCTCACCGTCGAAGACCCCGCTCAATTGGCCGACGCCACCCAGGCGCAAGGCCTCGAAAGCGTGTATTCCTCACCGATGGAACTGTGGCTGGCCGGGCAATCCAGGCCCAACCCCGAACTACTCACCGCCCTGCAACGTGCCCACGCTTTCGGTGCCAAATGGCTGAAAGTGTCCCTGGGTTATTTCACCGACACCAGCGACCTGCAAACCCTGGCCCAGGTGCTGGGCAAAAGCGCGGTGCAGTTGCTGGTGGAAAACGATCAGACCCTGCACGGAGGCCGCATCGAACCGTTCCAGCGTTTTTTCGCGGCGGTTGAGCAGCACGCGCTGCCGGTCAAAATGACCTTCGACATCGGCAACTGGCATTGGCAGGACCAGTCTGCCAGCAGCGCCGCACGGTTGCTCGGGCGCCACGTCGGCTATGTGCACTGCAAAGCAGTGTCACGCCGGGCCGACGGCAAACTGGTGGCGATACCGCCGGCGGCCAGTGACCTGCATCAGTGGGAGCAACTGCTGCGGCACATGAGCCAGGGCGTGATGCGCGCCGCGGAATATCCGCTGCAGGGCGACGATCTGGTACAGCTCACCACTGAGCATGTCAGCGCCCTCGCCCGACTCGGCCAATCCCGTCTGGAGAGCGCACATGTCTGAGATCGATATTTTGTCTTTCGGCGAAACCATGGCGATGTTCGTCGCCGAGCAGAACGGCGAACTGGCCCGTGTCGAGCACTTTCACAAACGGATTGCCGGGGCCGACAGCAACGTCGCCATCGGCCTGTCGCGGCTGGGCTTCAAAGTGGCGTGGCTGAGCCGGGTCGGCGCTGATTCTCTCGGTCGCTTCGTCGTCGACACCTTGAAAAAGGAAGGCCTGGACTGCAGCAACGTGGCCATCGATGCGGCGCACCCCACCGGGTTCCAGCTGAAGTCGCGCACCGATGAGGGCGACGATCCGGTGGTCGAATACTTCCGCCGAGGCTCAGCGGCGAGTCATTTGTCGCCGCTGTCGATCGTTCCCCAATTGCTCAAGGCGCGGCACCTGCACGCCACCGGGATCCCTCCGGCGCTGTCGGAAACGGCGCGGCAGATGTCTTTTGAATTGATGACGCGCATGCGTGAGGCCGGGCGCAGTGTGTCCTTCGACCCCAACCTGCGCCCGAGCCTGTGGGCCAGCGAACGGCAGATGATCAGCGAGATCAACCGCCTTGCCGCCCTCGCCCATTGGGTGCTGCCGGGCTTGAGTGAAGGCCGTTTGCTGACCGGTTTCGACGACCCGGCCGACATCGCCGCGTTCTACCTCGACCGCGGCGCTGAAGCCGTGGCCATCAAGCTCGGCCCGCACGGCGCGTATTACCGCACGCAGCTGGATGATGGTTTCGTCGCCGGCGTGCCGGTGGAAACCGTGGTCGACACCGTGGGTGCTGGCGACGGTTTTGCCGTCGGTATGATCAGCGCGCTTTTGGAGAACTACAGCTTTGCCGACGCAGTGAAGCGCGCCAACTGGATTGGCAGCCGCGCGGTGCAGAGTCGAGGGGACATGGAGGGGTTGCCGACCCGAGCTGAAATGTCCGTCGAATTCGAGGCCGTCATTCGCGAGCAGGCTCGCTCCCACAGGGGTTCTGTGTCGGCCACCTAATTCAGGTTCAACACAAATCCAATGTGGGAGCGAGCCTGCTCGCGAAAAGGCCGGAACAACCAATGAAGATTTAAACCCGTTACCTGCTGCGACAAAAACAACAAGCTCAGGAGCACCACCCATGAAAACCGCAACCCTCGCCGCCCGCCGCTGGTGGTACATCATGCCCATAGTGTTCATCACCTACAGCCTGGCGTACCTGGATCGCGCCAACTACGGCTTTGCCGCCGCCTCCGGGATGGCCGCCGACCTGATGATCACCCCGGGCCTGTCGTCGATGCTCGGCGCGCTGTTCTTCCTCGGCTACTTTTTCTTCCAGGTACCCGGCGCGATCTACGCGCAAAAGCACAGCGTGAAGAATCTGATTTTCGTCAGCCTGATCCTCTGGGGCAGCCTGGCCACGCTGACCGGGATCGTTTCCAACGCCTACTGGCTGATCGTCATTCGCTTCATGCTCGGTGTGGTCGAAGCCGCCGTGATGCCGGCGATGCTGATCTACCTGTGCCACTGGTTCACCCGCGCCGAACGTTCACGCGCCAACACCTTCCTGATCCTCGGCAACCCGGTGACCATGCTCTGGATGTCGGTGGTGTCGGGTTATCTGGTGCAGCATTACAGCTGGCGCTGGATGTTCATCATCGAAGGTTTGCCAGCGGTGCTCTGGGCGTTTATCTGGTGGAAGCTGGCCGATGATCGTCCGGCCCAGGCCAAGTGGCTCACCGACCAGGAAAAACAGGATCTGGAAAGCGCCCTCGCCGCTGAACAGGTCGGCATCAAAGCGGTGAAAAATTACGCCGAAGCCTTCCGCTCGCCGAAAGTCATTCTGCTGGCGTTGCAGTTTTTCTGCTGGAGCATCGGCGTCTACGGCTTCGTGCTGTGGCTGCCGTCGATCCTCAAGGCCGGCGCACAAATGGACATGGTCGAAGCCGGCTGGCTGTCGGCGCTGCCGTACCTGGCGGCGGTGATCGGCATGTTGCTGGTGTCCTGGGGTTCGGACAAATTGCAGAAGCGTAAACGCTTTGTCTGGCCGCCGCTGCTGATCGCCTCCATCGCGTTTTACGGCTCCTACGCGCTGGGCGCCGAGCATTTCTGGTGGTCCTACACCTTGCTGGTGATTGCCGGCGCCTGCATGTACGCGCCTTACGGGCCGTTTTTCGCGATCATCCCGGAAATCCTCCCGGCCAACGTCGCCGGCGGTGCCATGGCGTTGATCAACAGCATGGGCGCGCTCGGATCATTTGGCGGTTCCTATCTGGTCGGCTACCTGAACAGCTCCACCGGATCCCCGGGCGCGTCGTACTTGTTGATGAGCGGCGCGTTGATGCTCTCGGTGGTGCTGACGATCCTGCTCAAGCCCGGCGCCAGTGACCGGGAGCGTCCGCCGGTAGCCCTGACCCGCACCGCTCATTCCTGATTTGCTTAAGAGAGACTTGCGATGAAAAAGTCGGTTGTGCTGTACAAGAAACTGTCGCCGTTGCTGATGGCCCGCCTGCATGCGCAGACCGAAGTCACGCTGATCGGCACCCTCGACGCCGACGGCCTCGCGCAACTGCGCGAAGCCCTGCCCCACGCCCAAGGACTGCTGGGCGCCAGCCTGAAACTGGACGCCGGGTTGCTGGATCTGGCGCCGAATCTGGAAGCCATCGCCAGCGTCTCGGTGGGCGTCGACAACTACGACATCGATTACCTGACCGAACGGCGAATCCTGCTCAGCAACACCCCGGACGTGCTCACCGAAACCACCGCCGACACCGGTTTCGCATTGATCCTCGCCACCGCGCGCCGCGTGGTGGAACTGGCCAACACGGTGCGCGCCGGGCAATGGACCCGCAACATCGGCCCCGCACAGTTTGGCACCGACGTACACGGTAAAACCCTCGGCATCATCGGCATGGGACGTATCGGCGAAGCGTTGGCGCAACGCGGGCATTTCGGTTTTGGCATGCCGGTGATCTATCACAGCCACTCGCCGAAGCCGGCGGTGGAACAGCGCTTCGATGCGCAGTATCGGAGTTTGTCGGCGCTGTTGCAGGAAGCGGATTTCGTCTGCCTGACCTTGCCGCTGACCGCCGAAACCGAAGGCCTGATCGGTGCCGAACAGTTTGCGCTGATGCGCCCCGAGACGATTTTCATCAATATTTCACGGGGCAAAGTGGTCGACGAAGCAGCGCTGATCGAGGCGCTGCGCGCCCGGCAGATTCGCGCGGCGGGGCTGGATGTGTTCGAGCGTGAGCCGCTGGACCCGACTTCGGCGCTATTGCAGTTGGACAACGTGGTGGCGACCCCGCACATCGGCTCGGCGACCCACGAGACGCGAGAGGCGATGGCAGCGTGTGCGGTGGATAATCTGCTGGCGGCGCTTGCGGGTGAGCGGCCGGGGAATCTGGTGAATGAGCGGGCGTGGAAGGCCTGACGGATTTGGCGTTTGTTACTCAGTCTTCGCGAGCAGGCTCGCTCCCACAGTGGTTCACTAAAACCCTGTGGGAGCGAGCCTGCTCGCGAAAGCGCCGGCCCATGCAATAACAATCTCTCAGGCGCTACGCGCCTCCAGAAGACCCCCCGCACACAGCGCTATCCGCCGACACGCCTCCGCCAGTTGCTGCTGATCGACTACCAACCCGAGGCGAATATGGCCGGCTGCGCTCGGCCCGAAGGCTTCACCGGCCAGCACCGACACGCCAAACCCTTCCAGCAGCCGCTCGGCAAAGTGCTGGGCCGTCAGCCCGGTCTGGCGCACGTCGACCATCACGAACATCCCGCCATCCGGGCGAATCGCCCGTAGGCCAGGGCACTGGTTCAACTCCATACACACCAGATCACGCCGCTGGCGATACTCCTCACGCATCAGCGTCACCTCCGGCAAATCCTCATCCAATGCCAGTTGCGCGGCGTTCTGAATAAAATCCGGAATGCCGAACAACATGCAGAGCGACAGGTGTACCAGATGCTCGGTCAACGGCGCCGGCCCAATCACCCAGCCCACGCGCCAGCCGCTCATGGCATGGGATTTCGACAGACTGTTGATGGTCGCAGTGCGCTCGGCCATGCCTGGCAGGCTGGCCGGGCTGATGTGTTCGCCTTCATACAACAGATCGCTGTAGACCTCGTCACTGATCAGCCACAGGTCGTGACGAATACACAGTGAGGCGAGCTCTTGCCAGACCAGCAACGGCAAGCTGGCACCCGACGGGTTATTCGGACTGTTTAGCAGTATGGCCCGGGTTTTCGCGGTGATGCGGGTCGCGACGTCTGCCGGATCGACACGAAAGCCGTTCTCCGGGCGCACAGGCACCGCCACCACTTTTGCCCCGCAGGCGCCCATCACCCCTTCGTAGGTGACGTACATCGGTTCAGCGACGATCACTTCGTCGCCGGGGTCGAGCAGGCATTGCACCACCGAATAAACCGCGCATTGCGCGCCGGGCATCACGATGACGTGCTCGGCCTCTACCGGCTGACCACTGCGCTGCCGATGGCGCCGCGCGATGCTGTCGCGCAAGCCGCGACTGCCACGCACTTGCGGGTAATGGGTGTCGCCGGCCAGCAGGCTGGTGATGGCGGCTTGAACGATGGGCTGCGGTGTATCGAAGTCGGGATCGCCGATCGACAACAGCAACACTTCGACCCCTTGTTCGCGCATTTCCAGCGCTCGATCGTGAATCTGCCATGCCGCCGCGCCGTCACCGGCGATTCGTTGGGTCAAGGCTGAATAGCGCATACAGTTCTCCATTCGCGCGGGTTCCAGCGTCAACCCTACCTCAAATCCCGCAACGCGCCAGCAGGGCATTCATACCGACGAACGTGCGCGGCTGCGGCAGCCGCGGGCCGAGTGCGCCCATGGCGTATTTACGACGGCAATTCTGCCAAATCCCGGTGTGCGCACGAGGTGCGAAAACATCTTCTTTTTCAGGGTATTGGAGTTGAAATTGTAGGTAAGTTGTACCGAGAGATTAATCCTACGAATGTGGTATCCGTTACCTACAGCCTTTTCCACGATGCCCAATTAAAGTCTCGCACCTGTAATTTGTGACAGGTTCCAAGCCGGGAAAATCGCGATATAAGGAAACCGTGCCTCAGCCCTCACTCAGGTGCCTGTAGGACGGCCGCGCGAACCATGCCATCAAGAAGTAGGAAGATTCTGCCGCGCCCACGCCGTCAATGATGATGAATGGGAGATTTACTATGTACCGTTCCACTACTGCATCCGTTCGATCACCCGCCCCGGCCGGTTTCCAGCCTCAAGCGAACCCGCAACCGCTAGCGGTCACGCTGACAGCCAGGGAAGCAGAAGTCTTGAAATGGGGTGTCGCCGGAAAGTCATCCTGGGAAATCGCCAGGATCGTCAATTGCACCGAAGCCGGTGTGAATTACCACTTTTGCAATATCCGTCGAAAGTTCGGCGTGAGATCACGCTGGACCGCCATGGTAATGCCATCGCCTTGGGCATCGATATACGTTTTGGGGATGACGACAGTCCGGTTGTCCGGAACGTCGGCAAGACCCGTGACAGGAGGAAGGGTCGAGGGGTCGTCAGGCAGCGGGTCTTTGGCGAACCAGTAGGCGTATTTATCCTTGGACGCCTTGTCAGGGTAATCCGGGATCACGCCTGACACGTTGCCGCTGTTGGCGTCATCAACTTCCGTGATGGCAAACGTCATAGCCTTGGGTTCAGGGGGGACGGTCAGCTCACCAGGGGCGGTAATGTCAGTGGTGAACTTGACCAGCGGGCTCTGGGCGGTTTGCTGGTTATGAAGGAAGACTTCGTGTTTGAGGGTGTACAGTCCGTTGGGCTGGATTTTGTTCAATGGCAATTCGAAATCTGGATCCCAGGTGTCTGCAAAGGGGAACGTCAAATCCCTCGTGACGATCGGTTCGCCGAATGCCGCATCGTCGGGATCATCTATGTGCCCGGGCGCGATAAACAGGCGGAAGACCTGGTCGTCCCCCACAATGGTGCCCGTGTCCCCCCAAATCGGGACGCTCAACTTCGCCACACCAGCGTTTTTGATGATGGGCCCATTCAACAGGTTGTCGCTCGCATCGACGATGTCCGCAAGGATCGCCACCGGCAAGTCATCCGCTGCCTTTGCCGCACGCGCCAGATTGCGCTGGATGCGTACTTTACGATACGCATCCCTGGCGGCTTTTGAGCTTTGACTGTTCTGCATGATTGTCATGTTCGTTGCTCTCCACAGAGTCGAAAATTGCCATGCGTGCAGCAATGGCTATGGAGGCTGTGCGGCGGTCCGAACACTGCGAGGGAATCATGGCATCCATCCCTACGATCTATACCCCGGGGCCTGGGAGGGATTAAACGCCACTATTTCCTGCTCCGATACTGTCATAGTTGACAGGTACCCCCCTCAATTGCGGCGCAGAGCGAGGCGTCTTCGGTCGAGCCGACTCGCTCCCGCAATGGGTCTCGCTACAACTCTTCAGATCACAAACCGCGCCACCAGCGCATTCAAACCAACCGCCAGGCGCGACAGTTCGTGGGTGGCGACGCTCGTCTGGTTGGCACCGGCGGCGGACTGGATGGCGAGGTCGCGGATGTTCACCAGATTGCGGTCGACTTCGCGGGACACTTGCGCCTGTTCTTCCGAAGCACTGGCGATCACCAGATTGCGCTCGTTGATCTGATGGATCGACTGGGTGATCTGCTCTAGCGCAACGCCGGCGGCACGGGCCATTTCCAGGGTACTTTGCGTGCGCTGATTGCTTTGCTGCATCGATGACACAGCGGCCCCCGTACCGTTTTGAATACCGGCGACCATCTTCTCGATTTCCTGAGTCGATTGCGCGGTGCGATGGGCCAAGGCCCGCACCTCGTCCGCCACCACGGCAAAACCCCGCCCGGCTTCACCGGCGCGAGCGGCTTCAATCGCGGCGTTGAGTGCGAGCAGATTGGTTTGCTCGGCGATGGCGCGGATCACGTCGAGCACCTTGCCGATGTCGCGGCCCTGAGTCGCCAGGCCTTCAATCATCACCGAGGTGTTTTGCACCTCTTGGGTCATGGTCTGGATCGCGTCGACGGTTTCCACCACGCGGTCTCGCCCTTCGCGGGCAGCCAAGGTTGACTGGTTCGAGGCTTCGGAGGTCGACACCGCGTTGCGCGCGACTTCTTCCACGGCGGCGGTCATCTCATTGACGGCGGTGGCGGCTTGTTCGATTTCGTTGTTTTGCTGTTGCAGGCCGCGAGACGCTTCCTGAGTCACGGTGCTCAGTTCTTCGGCGGCAGCGCCCAGTTGCGTGGCGGAACCGGCGATCTGCTCGATGGTCTGGCGCAAGCTGGTTTGCATGCTGGACAAGGCCTCGAGTAAGCGCGCGGGTTCGTCCTTGCCGTCGATTTCGATAGTTTTGGTGAGGTTGCCACCGGCGATGGTTTGCGCCGCCAGTAGCGCGCGGTTGAGCGGCGTGACGATGCTGCGAGTCAGCAACCAGGCGAGCAATACGGTCATCAGGGCGGCAATCACCGAGACCACGACGATGCCGGTGATCGCGTTGTTGTATTGCTCACCTGCCTCGACCAGGGCGGACTTGGCGTAGCTGCTGTTCAGTGCCACCAGTTTATTGAGCTGCTCGCCCATCTGGTCGGTGCCGTCCTTGATCCGGGTGTTGATCAGGCTGCGCATCTCATCGAGTTTGTCCTGCCGCGACAGCTCCATCATCTGCGTCTGCGCTTGCATGTAGTTGTCGAGCGTTACCGTAAATGTCTTGTACAGCGCGGCTTCTTCCGTGTGGGCCGGCAACGCGGCGTAGCTGGCCTGAGCGTTGCGCAACTTGTCGACGAGCACGCCGATGCGGGCCTGGGCTTCCTGCAACGCGGCCGGATCGCGGTTGACCAGAATGCGGAACGAGAGGATGCGCATGCGCAGGACGTTTTCGGTCATGTTGCCGAGGTAGCCGACGCTGGGCAGCTGCGTCGAACCGAGATCAACCGAAGCCTGGCGAATGATCGTCATGCGGTTGACGGCAAACACGCCGAGCATGACGACCAGTAATGCGATGAAGGCGAAGCCGAGGAAGGCTCGAGGGGCGATGTTCAGATTACGCAGGGACATGGACGGTACTCGGGTGATTGCGGCGGCGAGCATCCTTGCCATGAGCACTGTCGGGCAGGCGTTGAGGCGCCACCGTTCAGCTTGGCGCCACTGTTGTAATAGATGTGTGGGCGCCTGATCTCTGTATCGGCTGGGGTTGAGAAATCTGCGCGGTTTTGCGAATTATTTTTCAGAGGGCCTGGCGTGTTTCAGCCGTGAGCCAATTGACGTCGAGAAAAATTTTTGGGGCCGCTTCGCAGCCCAGCGGGAGCAAGCTCCCTCGCCACAATGAGGTGGGTTCAGGGCTGGCTTGCGGCCATTTTCCACACCCGCGCTATGTCGCTTGCCCGCTCGCGCAGCAACCGTGGCGCTTCGGCGCAGGCTTGCTCCAGGGACATCGGCCCGCTCGCCAAGGCGAACGCGGCATCGATGCCGTGCTCGTACAGGGCCTGATAACCGTCGCCGAGCGTGCCGGCGATGACGATGACCGGCACGCCGTGTTGCCGGGCGATGCGCGCCACCCCGAACGGAGTTTTGCCGCGCAACGTCTGGGCATCGAAACGGCCTTCGCCGGTGATCACCAGGTCGGCGTTTTTGATCGCGTCGGCCAATCCAACCAGTTCTGCGACCACTTCAACCCCGGCCTTGAATTGCGCCGCCAGAAACGCCTTGGCGGCAAAGCCCAACCCGCCTGCTGCGCCGCTGCCCGGTTCGTCGCGTACATCTCTTTTCAAAGCGTGTGTGCAGTGATCGGCGAAGTGCCCGAGGGCGTGATCCAGTAACTGGACCTGTTCGGGTGAGGCACCTTTTTGTGGGCCGAAAATCGCTGAAGCGCCTTGGGGGCCGCACAGCGGATTGTTGACGTCGGCGGCGATATCGAATCGCACGCCGGCCAGTCGCGGATCGATATCACTCAGGTCGATGCGAAACAGTTGAGCCAGCGCGAGACCACCCGGTGTGAGTGGCTGGCCTTGCGCATCGAAAAGCTTGACGCCCAAGGCCTGCATCGCCCCGGCGCCGCCGTCGTTGGTGGCGCTGCCGCCAATCGCCAGAATTACCCGCTGTGCCCCGGCGTCCAGTGCAGCGCGGATCAATTCGCCAGTGCCGAAGGTGCTGCTGATGCAGGCATCGCGCTGCTCGACCGGCACCAATTGCAAACCACTGGCCTCGGCCATTTCGATGATCGCGGTGTGGCTGTGGGGCAACCAGCCCCACGCCGCATCAACGGTTGTGCCCAGCGGCCCGCGAACGTTGCTTCGACGCAACTGGCCTTCGCAGGCGGCCAGAATCGACTCGACCGTCCCTTCCCCGCCGTCGGCCATCGGGCATTTGATTAGCTGTGCATCGGGCCACACTTCGGCCAGGCCGAGCGCAATGGCATCGGCCACGCCCTGGGCGCTGAGGCTGTCCTTGAACGAATCGGGGGCGATGACGATCTTCATGCGAATTCTCCAGTTCCAATGCCCTCATGCTGCCAGCAGGGGTGAACAATAACGCCGGTCCAGTGCACAAGACGCACTGAGGATTATTGTTCATTTCCACAAACCCTGGTGCTTCACCCCGCCGCACTGTAGGAGCGAGCTTGCTCGCGATGAACCTGAGAACGCCGCTGGGTGCCAGGCAGCCCGCGTTATCGTTGAACACCATCGCGAGCAAGCTCGCTCCTACAGGGGATTGTGGGTGGTCAGGGGTTGGTGTCGGTCTGGGGCAGCAGTTGCACGCCGAGGTAGAGGGCGAGCATGCCGTCGAGGCGCAACGGGTCGACGCCGCTCAGCTCGGCAATCCGCTCCATCCGGTAGCGCAAGCTGTTGCGGTGGATGCCAAGGGCATCGGCACACGCCTGGCTCTGGCCGTCGTGATCACACCAGCTGCGCAAGGTCGCCAACAGCTGACCATTGCTGTCCTTGGCGATGACTTTGCGCAGCGGTTTGAGCAGCTCGTCCAGCGCGTCGTCGTTGCGATGCCGCCAGAGCATCACCGGCAAGCGATAACGGGTCAGCGTCAGCAGACGCGAATGAGGCAGGACATCACGCCCGTACGCCAGCAAATCGCCGACGCGCCGGTAGCAACGGCGCAGGCCCGCCAGTCCGTCGGCGTGCCCGCCCACGGCGATGCGCAAGATGTTCAAGCCGAGGCCGTCGAGCTTTTCCAGCAAGCGCTCATTCTCGATCGCCTGGCTCGCCGGTCGGCACCAGAGCAACGACGACTTGGCCGAACTCACGCACCAACTGTCCGGGTAACGTGAGGTCAGCCAGGCATTGAGGGCCTCGACGGTTTGCCCCGGACCGTGCTCCATGCCCAATTCGAACAGATACGGCACACGCGTCATCTGCGGTTTGAGCCCCAGCTGCTGTGCTTCATCGATCAGTCGCGGCGAATCCCCGGCCTCGCTCAACAGCAACGCCAGCAAATCATCGCAACGCTGGCGCCGCCACTGTTGCTCCGCCTGCTGATTGCGCTGGCCCACCAGCATCTCCGCCGTCATCCGTACCAGTTCGGCATAGGTGCGTAGTTGCTCGGGTTCGCCGGTGATGCCCAGCACGCCGATCAACCGCTGATCGAGCAACAGCGGCAGGTTGATCCCGGGCTGCACGCCCTTGAGGTGGATCGCCGTTTGCGCATCGATTTCCACCACGCGCCCGTTGGCCAGCACCAGTTGCGCGCCTTCGTGGCGGGTGTTGACCCGCTCCGGCTCACCGCTGCCGAGAATCAGCCCCTGGCTGTCCATGACGTTGACGTTGTACGGCAGGATCGCCATCGCCCGGTCGACGATGTCCTGCGCCAGGTCATGATCAAGTTCGAACATAAGGGTGATCCTTGAAAGGAAGATTGTTCAGCCGCACAGGCCTTGATGACAAACCCTGTGCTCAGGCACAAAGACAGCCACCCTGAGGGTGGTCGAGACTCATCGGGTGGTCAACGTTACCCGTTGCATCGCAAAAAATCATAATAAAGAGAGAGCCCGCCATGTCACAGAGCGCCGCCGCAACCCAGGCCATCGTTGACGAAAAAAACGCCGTCTACAAGCGCATTACCCTGCGCTTGATCCCCTTCATTTTCATCTGCTACCTGTTCAACTACCTCGACCGGGTCAACGTTGGATTTGCCAAGTTGCAGATGCTCGACGCGCTGAAATTCAGCGAAACCGTGTACGGCCTCGGGGCCGGGATCTTCTTTATTGGCTACGTGCTGTGCGGCGTACCGAGCAACCTGGCGCTGACCCGGTTCGGCCCGCGCCGCTGGATCGCGTTGATGATGATCGTCTGGGGCACGCTGTCGACCTGCCTGCTGTTCGTCACCACGCCGACCGAGTTCTACACCCTGCGTCTGTTCACCGGCGCCGCCGAAGCCGGGTTCTTCCCGGGCGTCGTGTTGTATCTCTCGCAGTGGTTTCCGACCTTCCGCCGTGGCCGCATCATGGCGCTGTTCATGTCGGCGATCCCGGTGTCCGGTTTGTTGGGCAGCCCCTTTTCCGGCTGGATCCTCAACCACTTTGCCGCAGGCCAAGGCGGTTTGGCGGGCTGGCAGTGGATGTTTTTGCTGCAAGGCATTCCAACGGTGATCCTCGGCGCCCTCGCCTATTTCCTGCTCAGCGACAGTTACGCCAACGCCAAATGGCTCACCCCATTCGAGCGCTCGGTGCTTGAGGCCGACCACGCCGAAGACCTCGCCAACCAACCGAAAACCACCACCGATTCGCTGCTGGCGGTGTTCAAGAACCCGGCGATCTGGGCGTTTGGCTTGATCTATTTCTGCATCCAGAGCGGCGTTTACGCGATCAACTTCTGGTTGCCATCGATCATCAAGAACCTCGGCTTCAGCGATAACCTGGTGATCGGCTGGCTGAGTGCGATTCCTTACCTGCTGGCGGCGGTCTTCATGTTGATGGTCGGCCGCTCGGCGGACTTGCGCAAAGAACGCCGCTGGCACCTGGTGGTGCCGATGCTGATGGGCGCTGTCGGCCTGTTGATCGCCGTGAACTTCGCCGCTCACCCGGCCATCGCCATTCTCGGCCTGACCATCGCCACGATGGGCGCCCTCACCGGCCTGCCAATGTTCTGGCCGGTGCCGACCGCACTGCTGAGTGCCGGCGCTGCGGCGGGCGGTCTGGCGTTGATCAATTCCATGGGCCAGATGGCCGGCTTCCTCAGCCCGTATCTGGTGGGCTGGGTCAAGGACAGCACCGGTTCGACAGATGCCGCGTTGTATCTGTTGGCAGGCGTGATTGTCTGCGGGAGTTTGCTGGCGTTGCGTATGACACGAACCCTTCGCGCCTGAGGCCAATCCCTGTGGGAGCGAGCCTGCTCGCGAATGCTTTCTTTCAGTTGATCGGAATATTGACTGACAGACCGCTTTCGCGAGCAGGCTCGCTCCCACATTTTGATCTGCTGTGTTCGATATTTCAGTTTGCCCCGCACGGTTGTTCTGGTATTTGTTTGATGCTTTCCCACTGGTAAAAGGATTTCGGCATGAGCTACCGCACGCTGGGTCATTCGGGTTTGCAGGTATCGACCCTGACCCTGGGCACCATGATGTTCGGCGAACAGACCAGCACCGAAGATTCCCTGCGGATCATCGACAAGGCCTGGGACCAGGGCATCAATTTCATCGACACCGCAGACGTCTACACCCACGGTCGTTCGGAAGAAATCGTCGGCGAAGCGCTTGCCGGTAATCGCCATGAATGGGTGCTCGCCACCAAAGTCGGTTTCGGTCCGGCGGATGGCGTGCCGAACCGCAGTGGCCTGAGCCGCAAGCACATTTTCAATGCCATCGACGCCAGCCTGACGCGTCTGGGCACCGACTATGTCGATATCTATTACCTGCACCGCGAAGACCACAACACGCCGCTGGAGGTGACGGTGTCCGCCATCGGCGACCTGATTCGCCAAGGCAAAATCCGCCATTGGGGGCTGTCCAACTATCGTGGCTGGCGCATCGCCGAGGTTATTCGCGTGGCGGATAACCTGGGTGTTGATCGCCCCGTCATCAGCCAGCCGCTGTACAACATCGTCAACCGTCAGGCCGAATCCGAGCAGATCACTGCCGCGCAGCATTATGGCCTGGGCGTGGTGCCTTACAGTCCTTTGGCGCGTGGCGTACTCAGCGGCAAATACGCGCCGGACGTGACACCCGATGCCAGCAGCCGCGCCGGCCGCGCAGACAAGCGCATCCTGGAAACCGAATGGCGCGTGGAATCCCTGCGCATTGCCCAGCAGATTCAGCAGTACACGCAAGGGCGTGGGGTCGGTATCGTCGAGTTCGCGATTGCCTGGGTGTTGAACAACAGCGCCGTTACCTCCGCCATCGTCGGCCCGCGCACCGAAGAACAGTGGGACGCCTACACTAAGGCGCAGGCGGTGAAGATCACGGCTGAGGATGAGGCGTTTATTGATTCGCTGGTGACACCGGGGCATGCGTCGACACCGGGGTTCAATGATGTGAGCCATTTCGTTTCCGGCCGAAAACTTTGAGGACACGCAATTCCCTGTGGGAGCGTGGCTTGCCCGCGATGGCGTCGACGCGGTTTATCTGATGCATTGCGGCGTCTGCATCGCGGGCAAGCCCGCTCCCACAGGGATTGTGGGTGTTGCCGATATTGACCATCTGCACGATATTTCACACAAAACCACGTATCCTCCGCCCCCCGTTTCACGTTCAACTTCGCGAGGACAGTTTGTCTAAAGGTATCGCTCTCTCGGTTTCAGCCTCGGTGCTGTTTGCCATCATGTATTACTACACCTCCCTGCTCACCCCGTTGAGCGGCGTGGAGATTTTCGGCTGGCGCATGTTGCTGACGGTGCCGTGCATGACCGTGTTCATGGTGGTGTCCGGTGAATGGAAACGCGTATCCGAGATTGTTCGTTGCGTCATGGCCAAGCCGAAGCTGATCGCCGGCCTGATCGCCTCTTCGGCCCTGCTGGGCGTGCAGCTCTGGCTGTTCATGTGGGCGCCGCTCAACGGCTATAGCCTCGATGTCTCGCTCGGCTATTTCCTGTTGCCGTTGACCATGGTGCTGACCGGGCGGATCGCCTATGGCGAACGCCTCTCTTACCTGCAAAAAATCGCCGTGGTATTCGCCTGCCTCGGCGTGGTCAACGAGGTCTACCAGGTGGGTGGCTTTTCCTGGGCGACCGTGCTGGTTTGCGTGGGCTACCCGACGTATTTCATCCTGCGCAAGCGTCTGGCCACCGACAATCTGGGCGGCCTGTGGCTGGACATGGCGCTGACCCTGCCTGTGGCGTTCTGGTTCGTACAGTCGGGCGCGCAAGGTTTTGCGGTGTTCAACCAGTATCCGTGGTTGTCGCTGTTGATCCCGATGCTCGGTGTGATCAGTGCATCGGCGCTGGTGATCTACATCATCGCCAGCAGGCTGCTGCCGTTCAGCCTGTTCGGGCTGTTGAGCTACGTCGAGCCGGTGCTGTTGCTGGGCGTTGCGTTGCTGCTCGGGGAAAGCATCAAGGCCGGGGAATGGCTGACGTACATCCCGATCTGGATGGCGGTGCTGGTGTTGGTGTTCGAAGGGTTCAAGCATCTGGTACGGCAACGTCGGCCATAAAAGCAAAAGATCGCAGCCTTTGTAGGAGCTGCCGAAGGCTGCGATCTTTTGACCTAAACGATTTAATCAGTCGACAACACGCCGCGACGAACCTGATCTCGCTCGATCGATTCGAACAGCGCCTTGAAGTTGCCTTCACCGAAGCCGTCATCGCCTTTACGCTGGATGAACTCGAAGAACACCGGGCCCATCAGGGTTTCCGAGAAGATCTGCAACAGCAAACGCTTGTCGCCCGACTCGGACGAACCGTCCAGCAAAATACCCCGCGATTGCAACTGATCAACTGGCTCGCCATGGTTCGGCAGACGGCCTTCGAGCATTTCATAGTAGGTTTCCGGTGGCGCGGTCATGAAGCGCATGCCGATTTTCTTCAGGCGATCCCAGGTGTCGATCAGGTTATCGCTGAGGAACGCAACGTGCTGGATACCCTCGCCGTTGAACTGCATCAGGAACTCTTCGATCTGGCCGGCACCTTTGGACGACTCTTCGTTCAACGGGATGCGGATCATGCCGTCCGGCGCAGTCATCGCCTTCGACGTCAGGCCGGTGTATTCGCCCTTGATGTCGAAGTAGCGGATTTCACGGAAGTTGAACAGCTTCTCGTAGAAATTCGCCCAGTACGCCATGCGACCGCGATACACGTTGTGGGTCAGGTGATCGATGATCTTCAGGCCGGCACCTTCCGGGTTGCGATCAACGCCTTCGATGAACACGAAGTCGATGTCGTAGATCGAGCTGCCTTCGCCAAAACGGTCGATCAGGTACAGCGGCGCACCGCCGATGCCTTTGATCGCTGGCAGATTCAGTTCCATCGGGCCGGTTTCGATGTGGATGGGCTGGGCGCCAAGTTCCAGGGCCCGGGCAAATGCCTGCTGGGCATTCTTGACGCGGAACGCCATGCCGCACACCGACGGGCCGTGCTCGGCCGCGAAGTAGGAAGCGACGCTGTTGGGTTCGTTGTTGAGGATCAGGTTGATCTGGCCCTGGCGATACAGGTGCACGTCTTTGGAGCGGTGGGTCGCGACTTTGGTGAAGCCCATGATCTCGAAGATCGGCTCCAGCGTGTTCGGCGTTGGCGATGCGAATTCGATGAACTCGAAGCCCATCAGGCCCATTGGGTTTTCGTATAAATCTGCCATGGTTGGCGCCTCATCATATTTATCAATTAACCAGAGTTAGTTGCTAGCAATGCTGAGACCGGCGGGTGGCGCGCAGGAGATGCCCCGCACGCTGCGGGCGAGGAAGTCACCGTAGATCAATTGAAACCCGAAACTCTTCATTGTCGACCCAAGGCTGGTGCGGGCGAGGCTTCTGCTGCCAGAAGACGATTATTCTTATATGCGTAACCGGATTCTACACAGCGTAAATGGGTTTGTCCGCCTTCTGTATCAAATCCCCTTTTTCCCTGCTCGCGCAAGGGGTTTGAGCGACACGAGCCCGCCGGGCCATCTATTATGGCGTCTGACCAAACTCTTTTTGGGAGGCGAGCCGAAGCCCTGCCAGCATTTGAGAGCCCTATTTCATCGTCACAGGTTTCGCGAATGCCACTGACTGCCAAAACCCGCCGCCAACGTGGCACCCGTATTGTCGTGACCGCGTTGAGCGGTTTGCTGCCGATTTTGCTGGGGTTCGCCATTCTTTATGTGCAGGCTCAACGCACGCTTGAGCAAAGCACCCGGCTGACCGCCGAAGAGGCCGTTCGTCAATTCGAGCTGATGCTCGACAACACCGCCCAGGCCGCACGCGTGCTCCTGCCGCTAGCTGGTCAGACCTGCAACGACGTCAACCTGGCCTTGCGCGAACAGGTCACCCGCCGCCCTTTCGTGCGCTCGACCAATCTGGTGTGGGACAACACTATCTATTGCAGTTCGCTGTTTGGCGACGCTCAAGAGACGATTGATCCCGGCGACTACACCCAAGGCACGTTGTGGCTCATGAACGGCAATCCGGTCACACCCAATACAGCGCTGCTGGTCTATCGGATCAGCGAGGGACAACAAGGCGCGCTGTCCACGCTGGACGGATATCATTTGGCCAACGTGCTGCGCCTGATCGGTCGCAAAACCACACTGCTGCTTCAGGTAGGCCCCAGCTGGTTGTCGGCCGATGGCAAGGTCCACGAAGACGCCCTGCCCGCCCTGCCTGTCGCCGAAAACAAATTGGCGTCCGCGCGTTATGCCTTTAGCGTCGCGGCCGGTTTCCCCGAGGGTGAAACCTGGCGATACATGAGCAGCGAATACCCGCCGTTGTTCAGTTTGTTGATTTTTTTTGGCGCAGTGTCCGGCTTGATTGGCCATGTTTTGCAGAAGCGCTCTTCATCCCCCAGTCGCGAAATACAACGCGCGCTGGAAGCGGCGGAGTTCGTTCCCTATTTTCAACCGGTGGTGCATGGCACCAGTAAACAGTGGGCCGGCACCGAAGTGTTGATGCGCTGGAATCACCCGAAAGAAGGCCTGGTGCGTCCGGACCTGTTTATTCCGTTTGCCGAGCACTCGGGTTTGATCGTACCGATGACGCGCTCGTTGATGCGGCAAACCGTGCAATGCCTGGCGCCTGTTTCACCCTTGTTCGAGGAGCCGTTTCACATCGGCATCAACATCACCGCCAGCCACTGCAAAGACCTGGAACTGGTCGAGGATTGCAGGGAGTTTCTCAGCGCCTTCGCGCCGGGCAGTGTCAAGCTGGTGCTGGAATTGACCGAGCGTGAACTCATCGAGCCGACTGCCATCACGTTGCAGCTGTTCGAGCAGCTTCATGCGCTGGGCGTGATGATCGCTATCGACGACTTCGGCACCGGTCATTCAAGCCTGGGATACTTGCGCCAGTTCAACGTCGACTTTCTGAAAATCGACCAGAGCTTTGTTGCGATGATCGGCGCGGACGCCCTCTCCCGGCACATTCTGGACAGCATCATCGAACTGTCGGCCAAGCTCGATCTGGGGATCGTTGCCGAAGGTGTCGAGACGGTGGAACAAAGCGATTATCTCACCGCCCATGGCGTCAACTTTTTGCAAGGCTATCTGTTCGGGCGACCGATGCCCGGCTCAGAGTTTGTTAGTGCATTAAGCAAACATTAACTAGCTGAGTTAAGCGTCGAGAAAAAGACGCCGCGCACCAAATTGCATCAAAAGACTACTGTCGTTACATGAAGAAAAAGTCAGGATTTACTCTTTGCTGATTAACTACTACAATTTTTCATGCCTGCGCTAGATTGGCAGGCGAGCCACTATCACCGAGTCGCTTCAAGGCTCTTGGCTTATAGCTTTGTTTGCGGTTGGTATCAGCCAAACACACTATTGGAGTAAAGATATTGTCCAGACTCGCTGAATTTCGTGCAGCTGAAAAGGCCCTTCAAGAGCAGCTCAAGCAGCTGGAATCCCTGAAGAATGATGCCGGGCTCAAGAAAGAAATCGAATTCGAAGAAAAGCTCCAGGGGCTGATGAAAACCTACGGCAAGAGCCTGCGCGACATCGTCGCCATTCTCGATCCGAACCCGGCCAAATCCGGTCTGCAACAGGCCGCCGCGCCTAAAACCCGCCGCGCTCGCGTGGTCAAGGTTTATCACAACCCGCACACCGGTGAACTGATTGAAACCAAGGGCGGCAATCACCGTGGCCTTAAAGCCTGGAAGGAAAAGTACGGTGCTCCCACCGTTGATTCCTGGCTGCGCGGCTAAACGCTCGTGGCTTTCTGTAGGAGCGAGCTTGCTCGCGAAAAACCTGAGCGCGACACGTTTTCCCTGAAAAAACGCGTTATCGTTGACGTTTTTCGCGAGCAAGCTCGCTCCTACAGTAAAGGATTGAACGCGCTCAACTTGTTACTTGAACATTGACTTGGCGCTTAATCCTTTTGGTTATCTAAAAACTACGCAATGCCCGCCTACGAAAACGTTCAACTAAAGTTTCAAACTGTTACGTGCGACCTCTATTTCGTCCCGACTGGCCTGGTAAGCCTCAGCCTGACCTGCGTACGAAAGAACGTAGGCCTTATCTGCATCCACTGCCGCGACCAATGTTTGCGACAACACATGTCGACCGTTTTGCGTAATCGTGCAGGTAGTTTCCAGTGCCGCCAGACGACTCAATGTCGCCGGATGGATTTTGTTGCAGACGCTTTGATAACCGCCCTGGAAAAAATCCTTCTGCACGGATTTGCGCATCTCCAGCAGCACGCCTTGCAGATTGACCTGATGACCGCTTGCTACCTGAGTCATGGTCAACTCCATGACCATCACAGGCGTACCGCCCTGATCGTTCTTGACCGCACGCTGCCGGGACACCTGGGGGTTGGCGTCATCTTGCGCGATGGCCTCGACTTCCCAGCCATCGGGCCACGTCACTGTCGGCGCATCTGCGCGAGCGCAGGTAACGCCTGCCAGAAAAATCAGAACCAACAGCGATTTACAGGATCGGATCATTGCAATGAACACTCACGGATTGAACCGTAAAGTCTGAGCCTCGCCCGCCTGTCAGGCAATAGCCGACGGTTTGGCTTTGGCGATGCCTGCGCCCATGCGTATCATTGGCGCCATTCACTAGCCCCACTTATTTTCCGGAGGGCCCATGAGCCTGCACGAATTGAACACCTTCCCGGGCGTCACTGCCCAACCTGACACCGCCACTCAGCAATTCGTCTTCAACCACACCATGCTGCGGGTCAAGGACATCACCAAATCCCTGGATTTCTACACGCGCATCCTCGGTTTCTCGCTGGTGGAGAAACGTGACTTTCCAGAAGCCGAGTTCAGCCTGTATTTCCTGGCGCTGGTCGATAAAAACCAGATCCCGGCCGACGCTGCGGCCCGTACCGAGTGGATGAAATCGATCCCCGGCATTCTTGAGCTGACCCACAATCACGGCACCGAAAACGACGCTGATTTTGCCTACCACAACGGCAACACCGACCCACGCGGTTTCGGCCACATCTGCATCTCGGTGCCTGACATCGTCGCTGCGTGCGAACGCTTCGAAGCGTTGGGCTGCGATTTCCAGAAACGCCTCAACGATGGCCGAATGAAGAGCCTGGCGTTCATCAAGGACCCGGATAACTACTGGGTCGAAATCATCCAGCCAGCTCCGCTGTAAAGCGAAATCAAAAGATCGCAGGCTTCGCCAGCTCCTACGGGGCCGCGGCCGACCCGATCATTGTAGGAGCTGCCGAAGGCTGCGATCTTTTGATCCCCACACAAAAAACCCCATGATCACTCATGGGGTTTTGCGTTTCAGCATCGGGGATTACGCCGGAGCCGACGTCCGGATCAAGTGATCGAAGGCACTCAAAGACGCCTTGGCGCCCTCGCCCACCGCAATCACGATCTGCTTGTACGGCACGGTGGTCACGTCGCCGGCAGCGAACACGCCTGGCAACGACGTCTCACCCCGCGCATCGACAATGATCTCGCCACGCGGCGACAGCTCGACGGTGCCTTTGAGCCAGTCGGTGTTCGGCAGCAGACCGATCTGCACGAAGATGCCTTCGAGGTTGACCGTGTGGAACTCACCCGAATCGCGATCCTTGTACACCAGACTGCTGACCTTCTGGCCATCGCCCTTCACTTCACTGGTCAGTGCACTGGTGATGACATCGACGTTTGGCAGGCTGAGCAACTTGCGTTGCAGCACCGCATCGGCGCGCAGTTTGCTGTCGAATTCCAGCAGTGTGACGTGGCTGACAATGCCGGCCAGATCGATCGCCGCTTCCACCCCGGAGTTGCCGCCACCGATCACTGCGACACGCTTGCCCTTGAACAACGGACCGTCGCAGTGCGGGCAGAAACACACGCCTTTGGCTTTGTATTCCTGCTCGCCCGGCACACCCATTTCACGCCAGCGGGCGCCAGTGGCGAGGATCAGCGCCTTGGTCTTCAGGCTGGCACCGCTTTCAAAACGCACTTCATGTAACTCGCCGGGGTTCTTCGCCGGGATCAGCGCGGTGGCCCGTTGCAGGTTCATGATGTCGACGTCGTATTGCTTGACGTGCTCTTCGAGCGCGCTGGCCAGTTTTGGCCCTTCGGTTTCCTGCACGGAAATGAAGTTCTCGATGGCCATCGTGTCCAGCACCTGCCCACCAAAACGTTCAGCCGCGACACCGGTGCGAATGCCTTTACGGGCGGCATAAATCGCTGCCGCCGCACCCGCCGGGCCACCGCCGACCACCAGCACGTCAAAGGCTTCTTTGGCGCTGATTTTTTCGGCCTGGCGTTCGGCACCGCTGGTGTCGATTTTAGCGAGAATTTCTTCCAGGCCCATGCGCCCCTGGCCGAAGATTTCGCCATTGAGGTAGATGCTCGGCACCGCCATGACCTTGCGCTCATCGACTTCCGCCTGGAACAGCGCGCCGTCGATGGCGACGTGGCGAATGTTCGGGTTGAGCACGGCCATCAGGTTGAACGCCTGGACCACGTCCGGGCAGTTCTGGCAGGACAGCGAGAAGTACGTCTCGAAGCTGAACGTGCCTTTGAGCGAGCGGATCTGTTCGATCACTTCAGCGCTGGCTTTCGAGGGGTGGCCGCCGACTTGCAGCAAGGCCAGCACCAGCGAAGTAAATTCGTGGCCCATCGGGATGCCGGCGAAACGCAGGCTGATGTCGCCACCGGGGCGATTGATCGAGAACGACGGTTTACGGGCATCGTCACCGCTGTCGATCAAGGTAATGTGGGTGGAAAGACTGGCGACGTCTTTCAACAGTTCGAGCATTTCCCGGGATTTCGCACCGTCGTCGAGGGAGGCAACGATCTCGATCGGTTGGGTGACCCGTTCCAGGTACGATTTCAACTGGGCTTTAAGATTGGCGTCCAACATACGGGCGATTTCCTTCTTGAATTCATAAAAAAACGCCCGAGCGAATATCGCCCGGGCGTTTTTATTGGGCGGTGCAGCTAACTGATTAGGTGCGGAGTTCCGCCCTGATGTAGAGCGTCACAGACTTAGATCTTGCCGACCAGGTCCAGGGACGGAGCCAGCGTGGCCTCGCCTTCTTTCCACTTGGCTGGGCACACCTGGCCTGGGTGAGCGGCGACGTACTGAGCGGCCTTGATTTTGCGCAGCAGCTCGGAAGCGTCACGGCCAACGCCGCCATCGTTGAGTTCGACGATTTTGATCTGGCCTTCTGGGTTGATCACGAAGGTGCCACGGTCAGCCAGACCGGCTTCTTCGATCAGCACGTCGAAGTTGCGGGAGATAGCGTGGGTAGGGTCGCCGATCATGGTGTACTGGATTTTGCCGATGGCTGGCGAAGTGTTGTGCCAGGCCGCGTGAGCAAAGTGGGTGTCAGTGGAAACGCTGTAGATTTCGACGCCCAGTTTCTGGAACGCGTCGTAGTTGTCAGCCAGGTCTTCCAGTTCGGTCGGGCAAACGAAGGTGAAGTCGGCAGGGTAGAAGAAAACCACGGACCACTTGCCTTTCAGGTCAGCGTCCGAGACTTTTACGAAGTCGCCGTTTTTGAATGCGTCAGCTTTGAACGGTTTAACTTGGCTGTTGATGATAGGCATCGTTGACTCTCCGTCAGGGGTTAAGAAGTTGATGGAGAGAACTCTACCCACTCGACGCAACGATGGCTCATTGGCAAACCTCATGTTGCTGATTGGTTTTCGCTATTAGCCGACAGTATTAATAGAAGAAAATGGTATCTAGGGACCCGTCGGCGCTTTGCCGATACGCGCCATGCCCAGGAATGGATTGGCTTCCACGTAGCGCATCGCCGATTTCATGTCCTTCCAGCCCACGTAACTCATCAGCGACTTCAAATCCCAACCGCTTTGATGGGCCCACGTCGCAAAACCGCGTCGCAGGGAATGGCTGGTGTAGTGCCCGGCCGGAATGCCGGCGCGCTCCAGCGCCTGGCGCAACAACGGGATCACGCTGTTGGCGTGCAGTCCCTCCTCGCTCAAATGGCCCCAGCGGTCGATACCGCGGAACACCGGTCCGCGCACCAGTGCCGCTTCGGTGATCCACGTGATGTACGCCTGGACAGGACAGAGACGATGCAATGCCGGGGTCTGAAAGGTCTGGCCGAGGTTGTCGCGGTCACTCTTGCTGCGTGGCAGGTACAGCGTGATGCCCGAACCGGCGCGGGCCTGCACGTGCTCGATCTGCACCCGGCACAACTCGTCGCTGCGAAAGCCGCGCCAGAAGCCCAACAGGATCAGCGCCATGTCGCGGCGCGCTCGCAACAGGGCCGGGCGATCGTTTTCGGATTGCGCGGTTCGCGCTTCCTGCTCCAGCGAATTGACCACTTGCTCCAGATGCTGGAGCTGCAATGGCTCGGCCTGCTTTTCCTGCGCCGGATGCAGCGCCCGAATGCCCTTGAATACTTGGCGCACCACAGGCGCCTTGGTCGGATCGGCAAACCCCTGGCTGTTGTGCCACTGCGCCAGTGCCGAAAGGCGCAGTTTCAGGGTGTTGATCGACAATTCGCCAGCATGCGCAACCAGATAGCGCGCCACCGTATCGGCAGTGGCCGGCAGAAAACCGCCCCAACTGACCTCGAAATGTTCAATGGCTGCGCGATAGCTGCGCCGGGTGTTTTCTCGCGTTGCGGCTTGCAGGTAACGATCCAGATCAGTCATCGGGTGCAACCTTGTAGGAGCGAGCTTGCTCGCGAAAAACCTGAGGGCCCCACGTGATCTCGGTCGACAGCGTCTTCGTTAACGTCCATCGCGAGCAATCGAGCGTCGACCGGCTGCTCCTACAGGAGTTTGTGTACTTCGATCTAGCGCAAGATGGCGCAAAATAGTCGTCACACGGGGTAATACCAGTATATCCCGCGTTAGTAACACGCTGTATTCATCTTTTTATCTGGAATGGTACAATGTGTATTTACGTAATACGTACCACATCAAGAAAAGGTAGGAATAGTCATGGCCCGTGGCGGTGTAAATAAGGCAGTAGTGCAGGCTGCGCGTTTGGCGATCCTTGCCCGCGGCGAAAACCCCAGCATCGACGCAGTGCGGATCGAGATGGGCAATACCGGCTCGAAAACCACCATTCACCGATATTTGAAAGAGCTGGATGGCGGCGCTGAACCCGCCGCGCCCTCCTCCGAGCCGATCGATGATGAATTGACGGAACTGGTATCACGCCTCGCGCAGCGTCTTAAAGAGCAGGCGCAGGAACCCATCGACCAGGCCCGCGCGCAGTTCGACCAGCAACGCAAAGCGCTGGAAGCCGAGCTGACAGACGCGCAAGAAGCCAACATCGAATTGCAGCAGCAATACGAACTGCAAACCCTGGCGCTAACCCAGGAATCGGACACGCTGCACAACACGTCTTCAATGTTGCAGACCGAGCAGACCCGCAACGCCGGACTGAACCAGGCACTGGCCGATTTCGAATTACGCTTGAAGGACAAGGACGAGCAGATCCGCTCCCTGGAAGAGAAACACCTGCACGCCCGTGATGCACTGGAACACTATCGCAACGCCGTCAAGGAACAGCGCGAACAGGAACAGCGACGTCACGAAGGCCAGGTGCAGCAGATTCAGATGGAGTTGCGCCAGGCCCAGCAAAGCGCCCTCGTGCGTCAGGATGAAATCACCCAACTGCACCGTGACAACGAACGCTTGCTGACTGAAAACCGCGGCACGCTGCGCGAACTGAGCTTGCTGCAGGAACAGCTCAAGCAGACCCACACCCGCCAGGATCAGTTGCTGGAACAGGTCAATCGCATTGACAGCGAACGCACCCTCCTCCAGGAACGCCTGCGCACGGCGCTACTGGAAAGTCAGTCGCTGAAACAGAACGTCGAGGAACAGTCGCAGATCAACAAGTCACTGGAAACAAAGCTGGCCAAGGCCCAGGCAGCGCTTGAGAAACTCGAGGCAAGCCCTCCTGTAGGATCGAGCTTGCTCGCGATGGACGTGAACGATAACGCGTGAAATCAGATGCCCCGCGGCGCCTTTGATTTTTTCGCGAGTAAGCTCGCTCCTACCAGGTTCAACCGTCAGGCGCAGGCAAGGCCGATTAGCCCGCGACCGGCGTACGCATGGTGACGAACTCTTCAGCGGCCGTCGGGTGTACGCCGATGGTGTCGTCGAAGTCGCGCTTGGTGGCGCCTGCCTTCAGGGCAATCGCCAGGCCTTGCACGATCTCGCCGGCATCCGGCCCGACCATGTGGCAACCCAACACCTTGTCGGTTTTGCCGTCGACCACGATCTTCATCAGCGTGCGCTCCTGGCAGTCAGTCAGGGTCAGCTTCATCGGCCGGAAACGGCTCTCGAAGATCACCACCTCGTGGCCGGCTTCGCGCGCTTCTTCTTCGGTCAGGCCCACCGTGCCAATGTTCGGCAAGCTGAACACAGCCGTCGGGATCATTTTGTAATCCACCGGACGATACTGCTCCGGCTTGAACAAGCGACGCGCAATAGCCATCCCTTCGGCCAGCGCGACCGGCGTGAGCTGAACACGACCAATCACATCGCCCAGGGCGAGGATCGACGGCTCGGCGGTCTGGAATTGCTCATCGACGTCGATAAAGCCTTTCTTGTCGAGTTTGACGCTGGTGTTTTCCAGCCCGAGGTTGTCCAGCATCGGGCGGCGGCCGGTGGCGTAGAACACACAATCCGCTTCCAGTTCGCGACCGTCCTTGAGCGTGGCTTTCAGACTGCCATCGGCAAGCTTTTCAATGCGCTCGATGTCGGCATTGAATTGCAGGTCCATGCCACGCTTGGTCAGCTCTTCCTGCAAGTGCTTGCGCACGGCGCCATCAAAACCGCGCAGGAACAAGTCACCGCGATACAGCAGCGTAGTCTCGGCGCCCAGACCGTGGAAGATCCCGGCGAACTCGACCGCGATATAACCACCACCCACCACCAGAACGCGTTTTGGCAGCTCTTTAAGGAAGAACGCCTGATTGGAACTGATGGCATGCTCGTGCCCCGGAATCTCCGGAATCTGCGGCCAGCCGCCGGTCGCGATCAGGATGTTCTTCGCGGTATGACGCTCGCCATTGATCTCGACCGTATGCGGATCAACGATCTTCGCGTGACCTTCATGCAAGGTCACGCCGCTGTTGACCAGCAAGTTACGGTAAATGCCATTCAGGCGATTGATCTCGCGATCCTTATTGGCTATCAGCGTCGCCCAGTCGAACTTCGCCTCGCCCAATGTCCAGCCAAAACCCGACGACTGCTCGAAGTCTTCGGCGAAATGCGCGCCGTAGACCAGCAACTTCTTCGGCACACAGCCGACGTTCACACAAGTACCGCCCAGGTAGCGGCTCTCGGCCACGGCGACTTTTGCACCAAAGCCAGCGGCAAATCGAGCCGCCCGCACACCGCCGGAACCGGCGCCAATTACGTAAAGGTCAAAATCAAAGGCCATTTTCAATCTCCTCGGCAGGTGAACAGCATACCTGCAGGCGGTTGCCGGGCAAGCATTTGATCCCTCCAAGAAGCAGAAACATCGATTGTTGTATCGCCGGTCACGCTTTGTGCATCAGCACGAGCGAAGGGAATGGATCTGACCCTTTGAAAACCTCGCGCTGTCATGCACTTTTTGTTATCTCGTGATCACCTCGGCAGCCAGTGGTTGCGACTCTACATCACCGTAAATTGCAGTAACATGTACCCTGTAGACTGTCCTGTAACCCATGTCTAGAAATTGTGCTCTCGGCAGTGTTACGTCCTTGGTACCAAACACTTTCCCCAACGGGTCGAAAACAACAACTCTGTACTTATCGAAAGGCTTTCCATCAGGTGCATCCCATTCGAGTAACGGAGGCATAAATTCGGATGGTTGTGTGTAGCGGAAGTTTGTTGGTCCATCAGAGAGCGTCACAACGCTAATTTCAGCAGGTTCAGAAGCCCCTTGATGAATTCCATAACCCGTCACCTTGAAATCATAGTCCAGACCAGGAACCAGGTCTGTAACAGTTGCAAATGTTTCAAATGCCCTCACCTTAATATCATCTTTATCACTAGTAACTACATAGACTATCGCGGTCCCTGTGCTTTCTTTGTCCCAATCCAACGTTACCGAAGTCTGAGCCGGGTTGGTAACTTGCAGATTCTGCGGCATGCCGGGTGGCGGAAACGGCGACGCTCCGAGTGTTCTGAAGCCGCCCAGCGCAATATTTGAAAGATTTCCCGAGACGTCTTCCGCACGCACTGCAACCCAGTAAATTATCCCTTCATACAGGTTATTAAAACTATAGCTGGGGTTAGGTGTAACCCCGTAATAAAAGCCATTGACAGTTACCCGGTAGCCTTTCAGGGGCTGGTCACTGCTCGACGGCGTCCAATTCAGGACCGCTGACCTTTCTGTCACATTACTTGCCACGGGAGACCCCGGATCGCTTGGGCGTGACGAACCGTCCACCGTTATTACACGCTCCACGAACTGAGAATACAACGCTCCCATTTTCGCGCGGATCTTCATGCGATAAACCGGCCCGGGCGGAACGTCACTGAGTCTGAAGGTATGGAAATAACTGGAGCGGTCCTCAGCGATGTTTTGATTGTTGACCCATATGTCATAAGTTGCCCCCACAGCGCGCAACCAAGTTATCGTTCCTGTACCGCCATTATTAATGAATGTTACATGCAAAGGCTCCGGCACCCTTACCGCGGTCTTGAAATCCACAGTAGCCGGATGCGACAGGTTGCCTTCTGCATCCACTGCCTGAACAGTCACCGTCTGTTCTGTCAATGGCTTCAAACCAGTAAACTCATGACTGAGGCCCGTAACGGTAAATGGAGGAGATCCTTCCAGAGTAACCTTATACCCAGTCACCCCCACATTGTCGGTCGATGCGATCCAATTGACTGTCGCGGAGGTGAGGTTGATGTTACTGGCTACGGGATTACCGGGCCTGGCTGGAGGAGTGCCATCCTTGGTCACAAAAGTGGTGCTAGCTGCCGGAGACACATTCCCCGCCGCATCCTCGGCCATCACCTCGACGGTATAGGAGCTTAGATCCTTCAAGCCGGTTAGCGTATAAGCGGTGCCGGTTACTGAGACGGGAGGCTCTTTATTTATGCTGACCCTATAGCCGGCCACTCCCACATTGTCGGTTGCCGCAGTCCAGGTCATTGCCGCCGAATGGCCAACGACATCACCGACAACGGGCTTACCCGGTGAGGTCGGCGCTTGTTTATCTTTGATCTCGAAATCAAGCGACGAAGCAGGGGAAACGTTTCCAGCAGCGTCTCTGGCACTGACTTGCACCTCGTAGGCGGTTCCGTAAGTCAAACTGGGAAAAACCTGATTTGTACCAACCACAGTGACTGGCGTAGCACCATTCAAACTCACCAGATAGTCTTTTACTCCCAGATCGTCTTCTGCCGCGGCCCATTCAACTTTGACCGACGTCTGACTGAGCTGAAGGGGTTCGGGACTGATACGCGGTGATGAGGGGGGCACTACATCCCCCACCTCCACCGTTAACTCAGCAGGCGCGGAAGGCTGCTCATATTTGTCGTATGCCGTTACCTTGAAGTGGTAGGTGCGGTTACTCAAAAGCCCTTTCATGATGACATTATTGTGTAGCATTACACCTTCACCAACGTCGTGATAATTGCTGGTGACCTGGTGAAAAAATGGTTGGGGCTCGCCAAAGTCCCACAGCAACTTCACCGAGTTCGACACCACGCCCTCCACTCTAAGATTTTTTGGTTCCGCAGGTAGCGGCTCTGTTGAAACACCCCCCGTTTTGAATTTAACCGACTTTGGACCTGACAAGTTACCACTGGGACCCATGGCCTGGACTGAAACTGTTTGATTTATGCCCGGTCTCAACTGTGTGAACGTATGGCTCGTCAGCGTTGTAGTAGCGAACCACCTGCCATTGGTCACGAAATAACGAGCCCCTGGCGTAACCGATCTTTCCCATGTGACGTCTGCAGAATTTTCAGTAATGCGGCTTACAGTCGGAGTACCCGGTTCTTCCGGACGAGTTTCATCCATGGTCCACACGAGTGTGGTATCAGCAGAATAAGTCTCTCCTTTTTTTGCCCTGACGAGAAACGTATAGACCGGTCCTGGCGGTACGCTGCCGCGATAAAAAACAGCCATGGCGCCGACGCCGTCGAAGACTTTTTTACCATTGGCATACACTTCATATTGGGTCTTGAAATTATCCAGCTTCCACGTCAGCGTGAAATGATAATTGGAATAACGGGAACTGAGATTCTGAGGCGTTGCAGGTACGGTAGCGAATCTTATGAATGCAGCCGCTGGCGAGGTATTCCCCGCAGCGTCTCTGGCTTTGATTGAGACGGTGTAGTCCGTTCCCGGCGTCAGGTTGGGCAACACTCGCGCGGTGCCAGTCTCGGCAACTGGCGTCGCGTTATTAATGGCCACCAGATAATCTTTCACTCCCACATTGTCGGTAGCATTCGACCAGGCAATCGTGGCCGACGTCTCGGCCACCTGCATAGCGTTAGGCGCAGCCTTTGGGGTGGACGGACGTGTAACATCGGGCTTAAACGCAATTCGTATCGAAGATACTTTTCCTGCCAACTGCTGAGTGCCGCCACTGCGAGTGACCTTGACATCATCATCTTCAAAACTGGTTTCGTAGTTATTAATGACTTTATGGTACAGGTTACGTTTGGCTACGACCTCCACACAACCCTGATCACAGTTGTTTGACCCCCAATTGCCATACAACGTCATTACGGTTCCCGCTTTAGCCACAGAAATGATTGCGGATTTGGTTTCATCATTGTCGCACTCGCCTTTCATATCCCTTGTGAGAGCGGCAGTCAGGGGAATTGTGCAGGTGATATTCTGACTGCCATTATCGCCTTCCATTAAACTGACGGCAGCGTCATCAAACTGCGTCGGATTTTTTTCGATTGTGATACGAGATACACCGCCTCCCATACCGTCGTTTCTAACATAGCGAGCCTCAATAAATTTATTACTGATGCTTTGCTCAACGCTGGGAATCACTATCCCATTTACCAGATCAATATCTTCTTTAACAAGAATCTTTAGATAATCATCCTCATTGCTGGTCTTGGAGTCCTGAAGGAGCATTCGTGTTCCTTTGGATAACCCACGAAGTCTGAGCGACTGGATTTCGTCGTTCTCACAACCATTTGACGGGAGCGTTAGTTTGTAGTCTTGACCCGCCGGCAACACACAGGTGGTATCTCCAGTTGTATCTGCATTTTTCTTCTCATAGAAATAAGTCCCGCCGTGCGTCAACGCATCTGCGTACGGCTGAGCATCACCGATGTTTGTGTAATCAATAGCAATTTCATTTGGGATTATGCGCACACCTGCCGCAGCTGCTTTGCAGTGATCGTCGACACGACGCTCCAGGTAAGTCAGGTTATTATCGATATTACCAGCGTCACCTATCGACTTCATCCAAGCATGAAACTGATTCATGACAAATAGGCGACTTAGATTGCCGGTGTAATTGCCTGCTTTTGCTGGATCAATATCAACCCCCTGTACCAATCTTGATGGAACTTCCGCGATAGGGCAACCAGCGGGCTGAGGGTTTACTACACAAGCGATTTTTTCTATCGGACAGCCTTTAGGTATGCCCTCTACCTGGCAAGTAACTCCTAAATGTGGACAGCCCTTAGGTATACCTTCTACCTGGCATGGGACAGCAGCTATCGGACAGCCTTCCGGCACACCCTTTGTGGTGCAGGGGACCGCTGGCTGGTGGTCAGACCAATGAGATTCCCAGCGAGTTGTGCATGACCAGTTGTGGTTTAAAGCATTGTCACCTAAATTATAGACATTCTGCGTCTCGAGCGATCTGTCCCTTATTACAAATATTTTAGCCTGTTGATCAGTGTTTTCATGCACAATGTAGTTACCCGCAACACCATCACTGTCCGCTATAAATATTATTCTCTGATTGTTCTCAATCATTTGACGAAGGGTAGGCCAACCCTTGCTTGTATCAATTTTCGCTGGATCAAATACGTATTTAGCAAGATCAGGTATCTGTTCGAACGTAGAAAGGAGATCTTGCTTCCTGACTTTGGTTTCCAGATGTATGGTGATAATTTCGTTGGGATGGGATTTGAGAAACGGCATGAAAATATTATTCATTTCAGCGACAAAACTCTTACTGCTCGGACCGCAATAGTCAATTGCCGAGACATGGCACAGCCTCAGCGGGAGAGCGTAAGCAGGACCGGCTGAGTAATGCAGATCCAACATAAACCCCCGCACACCTCGTGCCAGTTGTTTTTCCATCGGGTCTTCATACGCATTATGCGCGGTAACCCGCGTAACTTTATTGAAGGGGATATCATATTTATCCGCCACATTGTAAGGCTCGTATGCCGCAACGCCTCCACTCAATACCCCACCCGTTTTTTGAGCTTCAGGGTCCTCCGCCGCTTTTTCAACGCAACCAGAGAACAGGAGGCTGAAAAACAAAGTGATCAAAACTCCAACCATGCGCTGTGGGAAATTTCGCTGCGAAAGAACTCTTTCTTGAACCATGGCCGAATACTCGATGGAGGGTTGCGGAGACCCTACATCAAGTATTTCCGCATGAAAACCTAGCAGAACTGTTAGTGGACATTGTTTGTGTAGAGGCTAAACTCGAACCAATTGATCTTTATCACTTGGAAAAACATGACAACGGAATATCTAATCGTCAGCTATAAAAAAAGCCCTGACAAGTCAGGGCTTTTTTAAAGATCATTCAACGCTACACTGCGATGACACTTTAAGGAGACTAAACGGCTCTCAATACGCCTTGCCCGTCTTGTAGAAGTTCTCGAAGCAGAAGTTGGTCGCTTCGATGTAGCCTTCAGCGCCACCGCAGTCGAAACGCTTGCCCTTGAATTTATAGGCAATCACGCAACCGTTTTTCGCCTGTTTCATCAGGGCGTCGGTGATCTGGATTTCGCCACCCTTGCCTGGTTCGGTTTGCTTGATCAGGTCGAAAATGTCCGGGGTCAGGATGTAACGACCGATGATCGCCAGGTTCGACGGAGCGTCTTCCGGAGCCGGTTTTTCAACCATGTTACGCACGCGGTACAGGTCATCAGCGATCAGCTCGCCAGCGATCACGCCGTACTTGTTGGTTTCCTGCGGATCCACTTCCTGAATCGCGACGATGGTGCAGCGGTACTGTTCGTACAGTTTGACCATCTGGGTCAGTACGCCATCGCCTTCGAGGTTGACGCACAAGTCATCCGCCAGCACTACGGCGAACGGTTCGTCGCCGATCAGCGGACGGCCGGTCAGGATGGCGTGGCCAAGGCCTTTCATTTCAGTCTGGCGAGTGTAGGAGAACGAGCATTCGTCGAGCAGTTTGCGGATCCCGACCAGGTACTTCTCTTTGTCGGTGCCCTTGATCTGGTTTTCCAGCTCGTAGCTGATGTCGAAGTGGTCTTCCAGGGCGCGTTTGCCGCGACCGGTGACGATGGAGATTTCGGTCAAACCGGCGTCAAGTGCTTCTTCCACGCCGTACTGGATCAGTGGCTTGTTCACCACCGGCAGCATTTCTTTGGGCATGGCTTTAGTCGCTGGCAGGAAGCGAGTGCCGTAACCGGCTGCTGGGAACAAGCATTTCTTGATCATAAAAGTCCTTGAAAGGGCTGTGTGTTCGGGTTTCGGCGCAGTCTAATCAGGCGGCGTGCACCTTACAATGCCCGCGCTGGCTAACCGATGCCATCATAGAGAAATATTCTCGCGGATAGTTCCGCAGATCGTTCTGGCGCCCTTTATAGATAGCAGAGATTCGAGGCTTTGCAGGCCAATCGCCAATCCCGCAATCGCACCACCCCGCACCCATCAACCCCCACCGGGCGCATTTGGCGGTATCATTGCGCGATTGAACCAGCCAACGAGGCAGATAGATGTCGGAAGCAAAAAGCGTCAACGGGTTCCTGATCGTTCAGGCGAAAGATGGCCAGTGGTGGGTAGAGAGCGTCAGCGGCGAAAATGTCGGACCTTTCCCGACCGAAGCTTCGGCGATTGAAGTGGCAGCCGTGTTGGAACTCGAACACCCTACCGTCAAGCGTCGCGGCAAGGACAAGACCTGATTCGCGCACGAATGGCTGGACCAAGCCCTGCCTCGCGCAGGGTTTTTTTGCGATTGCCGTTAACAAGTGGCCTTTCGCTATAACCTTTTGATTGCGGCGCTGTCACAGGCTTAGCCCATTACCCTGACGACGACCACCACATGAAAAGATTTTTGCCATTGTTTGCAGTTCTGGCCCTGAGCGGCTGCGCCACCTCTGAAACGACCTACCTGAACAACGGCGAGCAAGGCCTGGCCATCGACTGCTCCGGGGAAGCCAACTCCTGGGCCACCTGCTATGAAAAAGCCGATGCCTCTTGCGCCGGCACCGGCTATCGAATCGTCGGAACAGACGGCACACCTTCACTCAAGGAGAGCGACAAAACCCTGGGTGCCGATGTCGGCAACTTCAAGAACCGTAGCGTCGTGGTGGTTTGCAAGTAAGGCGCCCCGCCCTACATGTGAATTTCCGCGAATTTGATCCCGAGGCCGCGTACGGTCTCGATCAGATCGTCGAGGCGACTGAAGGATTCGACTTCATCGTTGTCATCCACCAGGAAATAGCTGCGACCCGCGCTTTTCTTGAAAAACACGATCCATTCCCCCGAATTTGCCGGGTTTTGAATCACGTGGGTGGCAGAGATCTGACCCCCTGCATGCCCCTCCCGTACCTGCTCTCGCTTCATGCTCGACTCCAGAAATGACAATGCCGCCAAAGCAGAGCTTTGACGGCATCAATGTTGACCGTCGCCAGTCTATCAGCCGGAAATGCACGCGGTGGCGGCATTACGCACATCCGTTGGACGCAACGGCACATTGGAAATGCGCTCATGCAGCTTGATGCCGCTGCCGCCGGAGCGTTCTTCAATATCGAAAACGGCGGCCGGGCCCGAGGAGAATTTCCCCGGCACGATGACTCGCACACCGTCCTTGTCTTGCGGCTCGATCTGCAGGGCACCGCGGCTGTCGGCCAGTTTCCCGGTCAGGCACTGCGCGTACTCGTGGGGCTTTTTACCTGAAATGACGTTCATGGTGGGCAGCGTCTCGTTGATTTCAGAGACGTTCGCGCAACCACTCATCGTTAACGCTAACGGCAACACCCAGGCACCCCACTTCATACAAAACCTCCGATAAAGACCCTCCGACAGCGCAGATGCTGATTTTCTCCGGGGCACGTTGCTTTTATCGCTCATAGAATTCCGAATAACTGTTTTTAATTGTCAAAGCGCACGCCGACGACCGGATAATAACCCGTTCGGGCTGATAAACTGCGCCAATCGCCCATGCTATCGTTTTGATTTTGTAGAAAAAGCCCTTCTGGAGGCGCCTCATGAAATTTATCCACCAGCGCGAGCACCTCAACGAAGACGACATCGTCGTCATCCAGTGCTCCCAAACGTGCAACATCCGCTTGATGAACGACGCCAACTTCCGCAGTTTCAAGAATGGCGGCCGTCACACTTATCATGGCGGAGCGTTCGACACCTTCCCGGCCCGTATTACTGCGCCGAGTACCGGTTTCTGGAACATCACCATCGACACCGTCAACAGCCGGGCGATCAGCGTGACCCGCAAACCGAACCTGACTCACTCGATCAAGATCATCCGCCGCTCCAGCACGAAACTCAGCTGAGTGACGCCCCGACACGCACACAAGCAGGTATGAACGTGGCCCAGACGACCAAGTACGTCATCAAATACAAGCTCAACGGCGAACGCCGCTTCGAATTCGCCCAACTTGAAAACGGCACCGAAACGGAAGCCAAAATCGCGCTGGAGGCTATTCATGGCCAGGGCGCAGACGTCATCAGCGACATCAGTGTCAGCAAAGCGCTGTAACGGGGTTTGGAGCGACAACCGGGAAGTCTGCTCCGTCCGTTGAAATTTGACCGCAAGCGCCGGAGTGTTCACGACGGCAGCACTCTCTAGACTGATGACCCCAACCCCTGGTGAAGGCGTCAGCCCATGTTTAGCGAGCGTGCACTCGATGCACTCGACTGGAACACCCTGCAATGCCAACTTGATCAAGATGGCTGTGTTGTCGTCCCGTCATTGCTGTGCGCCGCGGAGTGTGACGGCCTCAGCGCGCTGTACTCGAAAACCGAGCCCTTTCGCTCCCAGGTCATGATGGCCCGCCATGGCTTTGGCCGCGGCGAGTACAAATACTTCCGCTATCCACTACCCGATCTCGTCGCCCGGATGCGCGGCGCGCTCTACCCTCGGCTGGTGCCAATCGCCAATCGCTGGTACGAGCAAATGGACCTGCCCATTCGTTTTCCCGACGAACATGAGGCCTTCCTCGAGCGCTGTCATGCCGCCGGTCAGGAACGTCCTACGCCGTTGTTGCTGCAATACGGTCCGCAGGACTACAACTGCCTGCATCAGGACCTGTACGGCGATCACGTCTTCCCGCTGCAAGTGGCGATTCTTCTGTCAGAGCCAAACGAAGATTTCACTGGCGGCGAGTTTGTACTGACCGAGCAACGCCCACGGATGCAGTCGCGCCCCCAAGTCATTGGATTTACCAAAGGTGACGCGGTGATTTTTGCCGTCAACCAACACCCGGTCAAAGGCGTTCGTGGCTATTATCGGGTCACCCTGCGTCACGGCGTCAGTCGCCTTCACAGTGGAAAACGGCATACCCTTGGCATCATCTTTCACGACGCATCATGACTTCATGAACCCGACCACTTTCGATCTGTTTGCCGACGCCGAACCTGAGCAGCAGCCTCGGCGCGAACAGATTGGTGAACAGTCCTACGTCCTCAGAGGCTTTGCCCTGCCCTGGCTGGACCGGTTGCTGCCCGCGCTGGACGCCGTGCTGGCGGCGGCGCCGTTTCGGCAAATGGTCACGCCCGGCGGCTTTACCATGTCGGCGGCCATGAGCAGTTGCGGTACCTGGGGCTGGACCACCGACCGCAGCGGTTATCGCTATTCGCGCCATGATCCGCGCACCGATACTCCCTGGCCGCCGATGCCGGAGGTGTTTTTGGCGCTGGCACACGCGGCGGCGCAGGCAGCCGGTTTTGCAGATTTCGTACCCGATTCTTGCCTGATCAACCGCTACGTCCCAGGCGCCAAGATGTCATTGCATCAGGACAAAGACGAAGCGTCCTACGCAGCGCCGATTGTTTCGGTGTCGCTGGGCTTGCCGGCGATGTTTCTGTTCGGCGGTTTCGAACGCAGTGATAAAAGCCAGCGCGTGCCGCTGTTGCATGGCGATATCGTAGTCTGGGGTGGCGTCGATCGCCTGCGTTATCACGGGGTCTTGCCGATCAAGGAGGGCCAGCATCCGCGCCTCGGTGAGCAACGGATCAACTTCACCTTTCGTGCGGCAAAATGAAGCCTTGAGTTTGACCGCAAGCCCCGGAGTGCGGCGACACCGCCGGCTGATTAATCTGCATCAAACAGGTCAACGGACATTAAGCCATGACACGCCAAACGACCACAGTCATTACCGAAAACGATCCCCGCTGGGCCGCCGTCGTCGCGCGCGATTCCCGCGCTGACGGTCAGTTCGTGTACGCGGTGAAAACCACCGGCGTTTATTGCAGCCCCAGCAGCCTGGCGCGCTTGCCCAAACCGCAGAATGTCGAATTTTTCGACTCGGCCGAGCAAGCCCAGGCCGCCGGTTACCGCCCGAGCAAACGCGCCGCGAAAGATCAAAGTGACATTGCCGCGCAACACGCCTCGACCATCGCCGCCGCTTGCCGCCAGATCGAAAGCGCCGAGCACCTGCCGGCGCTGGGCGAACTGGCAGAGGCTGCGGGTTTGAGCAGCTTCCATTTTCATCGAGTGTTCAAATCCGTCACCGGGCTGACGCCCAAGGGCTATGCCACGGCCCACCGTTCGCGCAAGGTGCGTCAGCGGTTGAGCGATGGAGGTTCGGTGACCGACGCGCTGTATGACGCCGGTTTCAACTCCAATAGTCGTTTTTATGAAGCAGCGGATCAGTTGCTGGGCATGAAGCCCGGTGATTACCGCGCCGAAGGTCAGAACAACGACATCCGGTTTGCCGTGGGCCAGTGCTCGCTGGGCGCGATTCTAGTGGCGCAAAGCGAGCGTGGCGTGTGTGCGATTCTGCTGGGCGATGATCCGCAGCAATTGGTGTGTGATCTGCAGGATAAGTTTCGGCGGGCGAATCTGATCGGCGCCGACCCTGAGTTCGAGCAACTGATCGCTCAGGTTGTCGGCTTTATCGAAGCCCCGGCGATCGGCCTGCACTTGCCTCTGGACGTACGCGGCACGGCGTTTCAGGAGCGGGTCTGGCAAGCGTTGCGGGAAATCCCTGTCGGCAGCACCGCCAGTTACGCCGAAATCGCCCAGCGCATCGGTTCGCCGAAAGCCGTGCGCGCCGTGGCGCAGGCCTGCGGCGCGAACAGTCTGGCGGTGGCGATCCCGTGCCACCGCGTGGTGCGCAGCGATGGCAATCTGTCGGGTTATCGCTGGGGGGTGGAACGCAAGCGGCAGTTGCTGGAGCGGGAAGGTCAGTAAATCAAAAGATCAAAAGATCAAAAGATCAAAAGATCAAAAGATCAAAAGATCAAAAGATCGCAGCCTTCGGCAGCTCCTACATGTGTCACACCCGTAGGAGCTGCCGGAGGCTCGGGCCGCGTTCGGACGATCTTTTCTTCAGCGATTCACATCCACCACCACCCGGCCGCGCAGCTGACCGGCAAGCAAACGCGGTGCGGCGTCGATGGCTTCGCTCAAGCCGATTTCGTGACTGATGAGCGACAGCAACGCGAAGTCCAGATCCTTGGCCAGCCGGTTCCACGCCAGCACCCGCCGGGCCTTGGGTTGGGTCACGCTGTTGATGCCTGCGAGGGTCACGCCGCGCAAGATGAACGGTGCGACAGAGGCCGGAAAATCCATGCCCTGCGCCAGGCCACAGGCGGCAACCGTGCCGTTGGCTTTGGTGCTGGCACAGGCGTTGGCGAGCGTGTGGCTGCCGACCGAGTCGATCACCGCCGCCCAACGCTCCTTGGCCAACGGCTTGCCCGGTTCGGACAGCGTGGCGCGGTCAATGATTTCGCTGGCACCCAGCCGCTTCAGGTAGTCGTGCTCAGAGGTACGGCCCGTGGACGCGACCACCCGATAGCCGAGTTTGCTGAGCAAAGCGATGGCGAAACTGCCTACACCGCCATTGGCACCGGTGACCAGGACTTCACCCTGGTCAGGGGTTACGCCGTTATGCTCCAGCGCCAAAATGCTCAACATTGCCGTGTAACCGGCGGTGCCAATGGCCATGGCCTGGGCCGCAGTGAATTCACCAGGCAACGGAATCAGCCAGTCGCCATTCAGCCGCGCCTTCTGGGCCAACCCGCCCCAATGCCCTTCCCCTACGCCCCAGCCGTTAAGTACGACTTGATCCCCGACCTTGTAGTCCGGATGCTCGCTGACTTCGACGGTTCCTGCCAGATCGATGCCCGGCACCATCGGGAATTTTCGCACCACCGGGCTACTGCCGGTGATGGCCAGGCCGTCCTTGAAATTCAGCGTGCTGTACGCCACCCGCACTGTCACATTGCCCTCGGGCAGTTGATCGTCATTGATCTCTTGCAGTGTGGCCCGGTAACCGCTGTCGTCTTTGTCGATCAAAATGCCTCGGAACATTGCTGTCTCCTGTCAAATCATTCGGTTGCAGAGCAGTTGAATAACACACGGCAACCTGTTGCCGTACCCGACTTTAATCCAATCCGGGCGATTTCATCACCGGTGGCAAAATCATCATTGGTTTTGCGCCCGGCATTGCTGGTACAAACTCCTTCTACGCCCCGTTCCGACGCCGGAGAACCTTGCACATGAACCAATGGCCAGACACCCGAATTATTGACTTGCTGGGGATCGAACTGCCGATCATCCAGGCCCCGATGGCGGGTGCCACCGGTTCGGCCATGGTGATCGCGGCGAGCAATGCCGGTGGGTTGGGCTCGATGCCCGCGGCCATGCTGAGCACCGAGCAGTTGCGCGAGGAGTTGCAGACGATCCGCCAACACACGGCGCGACCGTTCAGCGTCAATTTTTTCTGCCATCAACCACCGGCCGCCGATGAGCAACGCGCCCGAGACTGGAAGAATCTGCTGGAGCCCTATTACCGCGAGCTCGGCGTCGATTTCGAGGCGCCGACGCCAGTGTCCAATCGTGCGCCGTTCGATGATGCGACGTGCCAAGTGATCGAAGAGCTCCGTCCGCCAGTGGTGAGCTTTCACTTCGGCCTGCCGGAAAAATCCCTGCTGGATCGCGTCAAAGCGACCGGGGCAAAGGTGCTGTCTTCGGCCACCACTGTCGAAGAAGCCGTCTGGCTCGAGCAGCATGGCTGCGACGCGATCATCGCCATGGGTTACGAGGCCGGCGGCCATCGGGGCATGTTTCTCAGCGATGATTTGAGCAGTCAGGTGGGCATTTTCGCGCTGGTGCCGCAAATCGTCGACGCGGTGAAAGTCCCCGTGATTGCTGCCGGCGGTATTGCCGATGCGCGGGGCGTTGCGGCGGCGTTTCTGTTGGGCGCTTCGGCGGTGCAGGTGGGTACGGCGTATCTGTTCACGCCGGAGGCTAAGGTCAGTGCTTCTCATCACAAGGCGTTGCGCACCGCCAGCGGAAGCGAGACGGCCGTCACCAATCTGTTCACCGGCCGCCCGGCCCGGGGCATTCTCAATCGGGTAATGCGCGAACTCGGCCCGATGAGCGATAAGGCGCCGGCCTTCCCCTTGGCGGGTGGTGCGTTGATGCCGTTGCGGGCGAAAGGTGAAGCGGATTTCAGCAACCTCTGGGCCGGGCAGGCGTTTACGTTGGGGGTCGAGATGACGACGGCCGAACTGACACGGCGTCTGGCGCGAGAGGGGTTGGCAAAACTCCTTCATCGGTAGGCGCGGAACCTGTGGCGAGGGAGCTTGCTCCCGCTCGGCAGCGAAGCGGCCGCAGGCATTAAAGGGCCGCTTCGCGCCCCAGCGGGAGCAAGCTCCCTCGCCACAGGGACTCGCTCGCCACCTTCATTCAACTCCAACAGATTCCGTTTACAGGCAATCCGCTATATATTCCGCTATATAGCGTTTCAACCCTTCGCGTCACTTGCCTGTAACGGAGCCGTTTCATGACCATACGTGCCGCACGTTTTGCCTCCACCGGCCTCGCAAGCCTGGTCGCGGTGTTCGCCTTTGGCGCAGCCCAGGCCGACGAAGTTCAGGTGGCCGTTGCCGCCAACTTCAGCGCGCCGATCCAGGCTATCGCCGCAGATTTCGAGAAAGACACCGGGCACAAACTGGTCACGTCCTTTGGTGCCACCGGCCAGTTCTACACCCAGATCAAGAATGGCGCGCCGTTCGAAGTGTTCCTTTCAGCGGACGACACCACCCCACAGAAACTCGAAACCGAAGGCGACACGGTCAAGGGGTCGCGCTTCACCTACGCCGTCGGCACCCTGGCGCTTTGGTCGGCCAAGGACGGTTATGTTGATGGCAAGGGTAAAGTGTTGAGCGACAACACCTACCAGCATCTTTCCATCGCCAACCCGAAAGCCGCACCCTATGGCCTCGCCGCCACTCAGGTTTTGGCCAGGCTGGGCCTGACCGATAAGGTCAAAGGCAAGATCGTCGAAGGCCAGAACATCACTCAGGCTTACCAGTTCGTTTCCACCGGCAACGCAGAACTGGGCTTTGTGGCCTTGTCGCAGATCTACAAAGACGGCAAAGTCACCGGCGGTTCGGCGTGGATCGTTCCGGCCGAGATGCACGACCCGATCAAACAAGATGCGGTGATCCTCAACAAAGGCAAGGACAACCCGGCCGCCAGGGCGCTGGTTGACTACCTCAAAGGTCCGAAAGCCGCTGCTGTCATCAAGTCCTACGGTTACCAACTCTAAATGATGCTATCGAGTGCCGACTTTTCCGCGATCTGGCTGACCCTGAAACTCGCGTCCCTGACGACGGTCATTCTGCTGATCATCGGCACTCCGATTGCGTTATGGCTATCGCGCACCCGGTCCTGGTGGCGCGGCCCGGTCGGGGCCATCGTCGCCCTGCCCCTGGTGTTGCCACCCACTGTGATTGGTTTTTATCTGCTGCTGGCGCTCGGCCCCCACGGGTTTATCGGTCAGTTCACCCAAGCGCTGGGGCTGGGCACTCTCACGTTCAGTTTTGCCGGGTTGGTCATCGGCTCGGTGCTGTACTCGATGCCGTTTGTGGTCCAGCCGCTGCAAAACGCCTTTTCCGCCATCGGCACCCGCCCACTGGAAGTGGCCGCGACCTTGCGCGCCAATCCTTGGGATACCTTTTTCAGCGTGATCCTGCCGCTGGCCCGACCGGGTTTCATCACGGCGGCGATTCTCGGCTTCGCCCACACCGTCGGCGAGTTCGGCGTGGTGCTGATGATTGGCGGCAATATTCCCGACAAGACCCGCGTGGTGTCGGTGCAAATCTACGATCACGTCGAAGCCATGGAATACGCTCAGGCGCACTGGCTGGCCGGGGCGATGCTGGTGTTCTCGTTTGCCGTGTTGCTGGCGCTCTATTCCAGCCGCAAAACCAAAGCGGGCTGGGGCTGATCGATGATTCAAACGCGCCTTAAACTCAATTATTCCGGGTTTGCTCTGGACGTCGATTTGCAGCTGCCCGGCCGCGGTGTCACCGCACTCTACGGTCATTCGGGTTCCGGCAAGACCACGTGCTTGCGCTGCATCGCCGGCCTCGAGCGCGCAGAACAGGGATTCATTCAGGTCAACGGTGAAGTCTGGCAGGACAGCGCCAGGAATATTTTCGTCGCGCCGCACAAACGTGCGCTCGGTTATGTCTTTCAGGAAGCCAGCCTGTTTTCGCATCTGTCGGTGCTGGCGAATCTGGAGTTCGGCCTCAAGCGCATTGCGCAAGCACAACGCCGGGTCGACCTGACTCACGCCACGGAATTACTGGGCATCGGCCATCTGCTGGACCGTCATCCGCAGCATCTGTCAGGAGGGGAACGCCAACGCGTCGGCATTGCCCGCGCCCTGCTCACCAGCCCGAAACTGTTGCTGATGGACGAACCGCTGGCGGCGCTGGATGCACAACGCAAAGGTGAAATCCTGCCCTACCTGCAACGGTTGCACGATGAGCTGGACATTCCGGTGCTGTACGTCAGTCATTCCCAGGATGAAGTGGCGCGGCTGGCCGATCACATCGTTCTGCTCAGTCACGGTAAAGCCCTGGCCAGCGGCCCCATTGGGGAAACCCTCGCTCGTCTCGACCTGCCCCTGGCGCTGGGCGATGACGCTGGCGTGGTGATCGAGGGCCACGTCAGTGCTTATGACGCCGACTATCAGTTGCTGACTCTGCAATTGCCCGACACAGCCCTGAACATCCGTGTCGCGCACACGCCGATGGAGGCCGGTCAGGCGCTGAGGTGCAAAGTTCAGGCGCGCGATGTCAGCCTGAGCCTGGAAAGCATCGGCCAAAGCAGCATCCTCAATCGCTTGCCGGTCACTGTAATCAGCGAAATGGGCGCTGACAACGCCGCACACGTACTGATTCGGCTGGACGCCGCCGGCACGCCGCTGCTCGCGCGAATCACCCGCTATTCCCGGGATCAGCTGCACGTGCATCCCGGCCAGCAACTTTGGGCACAGATCAAGGCAGTGGCGGTACTGGCGTAAATCCGCTGGCACGTCTGCATCGGTGCGCGGTCAATGGCTTTATCGGCCCCTGATTCGTTGCCAAGGATTACTGCCATGCCCGATTCCGCACTGCCCGACGTGCTGCCGCCGGACCTGCACTACGTCGACGATACCCAACCCGGCCTCACCCGCAAGAAACTGCGCGGCAAGTTCTGCTACTTCGACACGGCGGGCCAGCGCATCACCGACCCGGATGAAATCAAACGCATCAACGCGTTGGCCGTGCCGCCCGCCTACACCGATGTCTGGATTTGCGCCGACCCGCGCGGGCACCTGCAAGCGACGGGACGGGACGCCCGAGGGCGCAAACAATACCGTTATCACTCGCGCTGGCGTGAAGTGCGCGATGCCGATAAATACGCACGCCTGCGCGACTTCGGGCTGGCCCTGCCGAAGCTGCGCAAACAGCTTGAAACGCTGCTGGAGGCCCCGGGCTTCAGTCGCGACAAGGTGATGGCCACTGTGATTACCCTGCTCGATGCGACGTTGATCCGGGTCGGCAACACGCAGTACGCGAGGGACAATCGCTCCTACGGACTGACCACCTTGCGCAACCGCCACGTCGAGGTCAACGGCACGGCGATCAAGTTTCAGTTTCGCGGCAAGAGCGGCGTCGAGCACCAGATCACCGTGAAAGACCGGCGCCTCGCGCGGATCATCAAACGCTGCCAGGAAATTCCCGGACAGAACCTGTTTCAGTATCTGGACGAAAACGGCGAGCGGCACACCGTCAGTTCCGCCGACGTGAATGCCTACCTGCAAACCCTCACCGGCGCGGACTTCACCGCCAAGGATTACCGCACCTGGGCGGGTAGCGCGCTGGCGCTGTCGGTGTTGCGCGAATTGCACTGGGAACCCGAGTCGGATGCCAAGCGGCATGTGGTGGAGATGGTGAAGAACGTCGCCAGGCAACTGGGCAACACCCCCGCGGTTTGCCGAAAATGCTACATCCACCCGGCGGTACTCGAGGGTTTTCTGCTGGGAGCACTCGCACAGTTACCGCGCCCGAGAACACGAAAAGGCCTCAGGGCCGAGGAAGTCGGGCTGGCAATGTACCTGGAGAAGATGATCGAGGCGGCACAACCGACGAACTGACCCGTGACTTTTTTGCACGATCACCAATGGCTTCTATAGTTGATGTGACAAGAATTAGCTTCGGTGAGGCCATGGAAGACATTTTCGTAGTTAAGCGTTGCAACAAGATCATTATTCATGGCCGCCGAGCCGGGGAAGCCGATCATCCACCGCCAGACGCTGCCGTCTGGTATCGCATCGCCGACACCCGCACCCGCGGTTTCATCGGCGATGGTTTTGATCTTGAGGAAGATGCAAAGCGTGTCTGCCATCAGCTCAATGCCCGGTCCCACGTGACGGCCCGACAAGGCTGAAGACCGGGTCTATACTGAAGTCTGCTGAAGGAACAGCGACCCCAACGGCAGAAAGCTCGCTCCAAGCGGGCTTTTTGTTGCCATTTGCCAGGTTTCTTCAACGGAGGTGTTTGCCATGTCCGAAAAAGAGTCCATCACCACCCTGCTCACCTTGCTTGATTCCCGTCAGGCGCGTTTGGCTGCGGCGTGCAAGGAGATCGCTGACTGGGTCGATCATCAAGGCGGACACCCGACCGCCCTCAGAATCCGTGATCGCCTGAACGACATCGAGAAGGACACACCCCTGATTCGCAACACCCTGTCCTCGCTCAAACCTGTCGAGCGGCCGCTGCCACGGTTCAGATGACGCGTCGATCTGGACGCAGAAAAAGCCCGCACGGTCTGATTCAGGACGCATGAACGGCGACGTCTCCGTCACCGCGTGCGTCCTTGCCTGACCACCTGTCGATAAATACCCGCCTGGCCTCGCGCCGGGATTTTTTTGCCCGGCCATTTCACACTGCGTTCACAACTCAAGCCTTAGAGTGGACCTACTCCTTAAGTGAATCCCCTTGGCCCGCCCGCATGCGGGCCATTTTTTTGCCTGCTCTGCGGACAACGAACGTCATCGGTTGCCAAAGGTCAAATGATTACACGTCACCAAGGAGACGTCTGATGGTTACTCACTTCAAAGTCGGCGGGCATCTGGCTTGCGGGCACGATGGCAACAAACTCACTTCAACCACTGAACTCGCCCGAGTGAAATGCAGAAGTTGCCGCAACACCGATGCTTTCAAGGATGCGCGCAAGAACGAGCGTAATGCGGCGAGGCGCGCGGCCCGCAAAGCTAAAGTCACCCACACCGCCAGCGACTGGCGCGCGGCGTGGGTCGAGCGCCTGACCGCCATGGCCGGTTTGCAACGCTTGCCCCGTGGCTTTACCGGTCAACCCTTCGTTTAGCTCAATGGTGTGGCTACAGGCGTCCGGGAAACCAGTGACGACATTGAGGTTAGCCACACTGATTCTCAGAGTGTGCATTGGGCAAGACTGACCTGGTGCACACTGAACTTTGAAGTTGAATATATTGATTGACGATAAATTCAACAGCTTTATATGCCATTTAATTTGAGTGAAGAGCGAATCCTTCAACTAGGATTTCGCATCGGAACTGTGGGCTATTTTTGGCAGACGTTCTGTCCAGGAGGAGTGAATGAAATCAATTCCAATGGCCGAGAAAACCTATCGCGCCTGGTCCAGCCCGATACTGCTTGAACTCAAGGAAAGAGAGGATCAGCTGGACGCCGCTCAACGCCAGGCACTGCAAAATATTCTGGTAGAGAGAAGGCTTGTGAACACCGGCAATCCTTCCGGCGTTGAGCGCCGTGATCATAAGGAAAACACTGGGCAGGATTAGCGATCCGTAAACAAAAAGGGTTTGAGTCAACTTTCGCCCGCAAACCCTTGAGTCTAAGAATCGACTGACTGGGACCCTACCCTTGCCATCCCTGCGACACCTCAGCGCCTGACATTTCAAGCGCCGTTTCTTGCGCTTTTTTATTCAGGACGTGATCGGTGCGCAACAGAAAATGCGACAGCGCCGGGATCAGGATCAAGGCGCCCAACATGTTCCACAAAAACATGAAGGTCAGCAAAATGCCCATGTCCGCCTGGAACTTGATCGGCGACCACACCCAGCACACCACGCCAGCCGCCAGGGTAATCCCCACCAGGCCCACCACTCGACCGGTGAATGACACAGCATTGCGATAGGCCTGCCCCAGCGACAACCCCTGGCGCTGGTATTGCAGCTGAACACTGAGCAAGTACAGCGCGTAGTCCACGCCGATGCCAACACCCAGCGCGATCACCGGCAGCGTGGCCACCTTGACGCCAATCCCCATGACCACCATCAAGGCCTCGCAGAGGATCGAAGTCAGCACCAGCGGCAGCAAGGCCACCAAGGTGGCGCGCCAACTGCGGAAGGTGATCAGGCAAAACAGCGTGACCGCCGCATACACGTAGAGGAGCATGGTGCGATTGGCCTCGCGCACCACAATGTTCGTGGCCGCCTCGATACCGGCAGTGCCAGCCGCCAGCAGAAACTGGCGATCCTCGGTGCTGTTGTCCCTGGCGAACCGGTCGGCGATGGCGACCACGGCGTCCAGTGTCTCGGCCTTGTGGTCCTTGAGGAAGGCGATCACCGGCATCAGCGAACAATCGGTGTTGAACAATTCCGGGGAATTGACCGAGGCTTGCTGCGCGGCATAGTTCAGCACGTTCTGGTTGCGTTGAATGCTGTTGAGCTTGGGATTGCCCTCATAGGACCCCGCCGTAATCTGCCGCACCGCATTGACCAGTGACGCCGTTGCCTGCACCCCGGGATACTGCTGAAGCTCCCAGGCCAGGCGGTCGGCGAGAACCAGCGTCTGGTAATTCAGGCACCCTTCGGCCGGGGTCTTGATCATGACGGCGAACAGGTCGCTGGACAGCGCGTAATGCTGGGTGATGTAGGCGTTGTCGCGGTTGTAGCGCGAGTCTGCACGCAATTCCGGGGCACCGCTGTCGAGGTCGCCGATTTTCAGGTGCAGGCTGACCATGAAGCCACCGATCCCGAGCAAGGCCGCTACGAGGACGGCGCCGGTGGCCCACTTCGGTGTGGTGAAGCGATCAAGACCGTCCCACAGCTGGCCAAGGCCTTTGTGTGCACTCGCCCGTGAATCGATTGCCAGCGCACGCTTGGCGGCTTCGCTGCCGACACCCACGAAAGATAGCGCCACCGGCATCAGCAGCAACGATGTGAAAATCAGTACGGCCACGCCGATACTGGCGGTGATGGCCAGGTCCTGGATCACCGGGATATCGATCAGCATCAACACCGCGAAGCCCACCGCATCGGCCAGCAGCGCGGTGACGCCAGCGATGAACAGACGGCGGAAGGTGTAGCGCGCCGCCACCTGTCTATGGGTGCCACGGGCGATGTCCTGCATGATGCCATTCATCTTTTGCGCCGCGTGGGACACGCCAATGGCAAAGATCAGGAACGGTACCAGCACCGAATAGGGATCAATGGCATAACCCAGCCAGGCAACAATGCCCAGTTGCCAGATCACCGCGATCAGCGAACAGCCGACCACCAGCAAGGTGCTGCGCACACAGCGGGTGTAGAAATAGATGACGACCAGGGACGTGACCACAGCCAGGCCGAAGAACATCATGACCTGAATCAAACCATCGATCAGGTCGCCGATCAGCTTGGCAAAGCCGATCACCCGCACCTTGTAGGGGCCCTTGCCCTCCTCCCCGGCCTTGCGCGCCGAACGGTCACCGGCAAATTCGAGCTTGTCGCGCAATTGCTCTTCGAGCATCCGCGAAAATTGATGGTAATTAAGGCTCTGGCCGGTGGCCGATGTTTTGTCCAGCAGCGGCACGATCAGCATGCTCGATTTGAAATCACTGGCGACCAGACTGCCGACGATGCCGGCACGCGTGATGTTCTGCCGCAGCTGTTCGATGTCGGAGGGTGAACCCTGATAGCTGTCGGGCATCACCGGGCCGCCCTGGAAGCCTTCTTCAGTGACTTCCGTCCAGCGCACGGCCGGCGTCCACAGCGACTTCATCCACGCACGATCAACGCCCTCGGCGAGGAACAGTTCGTCGTTGACCTGTTTGAGGACGTTGAGGTATTCGGGGTCGAAGATATCGCCCTGAGTGTTTTCCACCACGACTCGAACGGAGTTACCCAGACCGCGCAGCGACTGGCGGTTTTCGAGGAAATTCTGAATGTACGGCTGGCTTTGCGGGATCATTTTTTCGAAGCTTGGACGCAGCTCCAGGCGCGTGGCCGCCATATAGCCAAGCACCAGCGTCGCCAGGCTCATAAGCACGATGAACAGCGGGCGGTAGTTGAACACCAGCCGCTCCAGCAGATTGCCGGAGCGCCGATCAAAGTCATGCAGATCGCGGATCACCGGCATGTTGTCTTGCTTGGTAATGGCCATGTCTGAGTACTCGCTCTTGTTGTTCTGGCTCTTATTCTTTGAGAAGCGCACGCGCACCACGGCTGCCGACCACGATCAGCGCTCCATCGCTGGCGAGGGCAGCACCGGCCACCGGTGACGGGTTCAGTTGTGGCAACAGTTGCAACCGGACGTTGTCGGCCTGATCGACCAGCATGTGCCCCGCCTGAGTGAACAGCCGGTATTGCCCGTGAGCGTCGACGGCCGCCGCGGTGACACTGACCTGCAGGCCCGTGTCGAACGCCGTCCAGTGCAGACCGCCATCGGTGCTGCGCAACACGTTGCCGCGCAGGCCGTAAACGACGACTTCGCCAGGCTTGCCGACGACACCGAAAAAGCTGCCTGGGTACGGGGTGCCCAGGGCGGCGAATCGCTGCTGCGCTTCGTCCCATTTCAGCACCAGGCCCTGCTCGCCGACGATGTACAGCGCATCGCCGGTCGACGCGATGGCGTTCAAGTGGAAGTTCTGCGGGTTATCGGTGCGGTCCTGAAAAGGCGTCCAGCTCTGGCCTGCGTCGTCGGTGCGCAGAATCAGGTTGAACACGCCGACCACATAGCCGACCTTGTCGTCGGCAAACCAGACGTCGAGCAAGGGCTTGTCGGCGCCCTCCTCGTCCAGTCGCTGACCATCGGCGACGAGCAGCGGCCATTGTTCGCTGGACGGCTCGGCGTTCGCCAGCGCGGCATAATGCTTGATCAGCAAGGCACCGATCTGTCGCCCGTCCAGTTGCTTTTTCCAGGTCGCGCCTGCGTCGCTGCTGTGCAGAATCACGCCATCGTTGCCGACTGCCCAGCCCTGCCGAGGACTGGAAAAGTACACGGCATTCAGGTCGCTGCTGACCGGCACACTGGCCTGCTGCCATTGCTGGCCGGCATCGTCGGAATAAAGAATGTGCCCGCGCTGCCCGACCGCCACCAGACGCGGCCCGGCATTCGCGACGTCCAGCAACGGACTGCGCACCGCCAAGGCACTATGCCTGGCGGGCAGGTCCAGCACATCAACGTAGCCTGCGGCCTGTGCGAACGTCTGCCACACCACCAACATCAGCGGCGCAAGCGTTTTGAATAAACACATGGTGCGTCCTCTTGCCAAAGCCGAAACCGGCGCTCTACCGCCACCGGCCCGGACTTTTGGTGTACGTGACTTAGCGAACTCCGTTACCGGCCAGCGCATCCGGCGACCACTGCGACTTGGAAAGCGGCGCGATGTATTTGATGCCGCCGTAGGCACCCGACAACCCGTTGATGTTGTAAGTCCCCCCCACCAGGTCATAGATCACGTGCGGCGTGGTGTTGGGGGTTGTCACGTCGTAGCTTTGCGAGAGGAAGCTGAACGAACCGCGATACAGTTGGCCGCGTGCATCGTATTGATCGGATGCCAGAGCCACCCAGCTGTCCTCGTCCAGATAGAAGCGACGCTTGGCGTAGACGTGACGGGCACCCGACTTGAGTGTGCCTTCCACAACCCACACACGATGCTTCTCCCAGCGCACGTACTGCGGCGCAAGGTGATTGGGGGTGGTCAGGGCTTTCGGATCCTTGATGTAGCTCAACGTGTAAGTGTTGTACGGCACGATCATTTCCTGCTTGCCGACCAGCTTCCAGTCATAGCGATCCAGCGCACCGTTGAAGACATAGACGTCATCATAAGTACCGGAACCGGCGGTGCCCGGGTTTGGCGTGTCATAGGCCAGGGTCGGAGCCAGCTTCACGCGGCGCTGACCGGGCAAGTACTGCCAGGCGCGGCGTGACTGCACTAGCGGGTTGGCCGCGTCCTTGAGCATGATCGCCTCTCCCGCACGACGTGCCGGGCCGGTGTAGTAAAGGCGAGTCTGGAAGTAGGTGTCCTTGCCATCGATGACCTTGCTCGGGTCTTCGAAGATCGGGAACGAGTTGACGATCTCACCACTGGTGGCCAGGTTCTGCGCGCCCGAGGAATCGACGTTCCAGGAATCATATTTGGTGGAGTACGCAACACCCTGATAGCGCAGCAAGTGGTTCCACATGGCCTCTGCCCCGGTCTGCGGGATCGGGAACGGCACGCCCGGCAGAACGTTTTCGATGGCGTTACCGTTCTCCAGCGACTTGGCGCCGGTCGCGTTCTTCAACGTGTTGTCCAGCACACTCTGAGGCAATGCCACGCTGCGATGAGTCGGATAGACCTCGACGCGAAAACCTGGGTAACGCGTGGCCAGTTCGACAGTGACCGCGGTCAGCTGATTCTTGTACTGGGCGACGTTCTTGCCATCAATCACCAACAGCGGCTTCTCGTTGGCATAGGGGTCGGGACGAAAGCTGTCACCGGCCTTGAAACCCGCCGGCAGGCTGGTCAGGCCGCCGGTGTAGGCCGGGATGGAGCCATCGGCGTTACCGGCCTTTTCGGCGCCGACGGAGGTCAGGTTGCTGCCTAGTTTCGCGGCGTCTGCGGCAGGCACGGCGGCCTGGACAAGACCGGCGAAGGACAGGGCCAGGGAGGCGCTCAACAGCGTGTGTATGCATTTCATGGTGTCGTTCTCCTGCTTGTTTTTAAGCAATCGAAAATCAGAAAGTTGTCTTGAAGGTGGCCGTGACCATGCCGCGATCCTTGAGCTGCGCCGGGGTCCCGCCAAACGCGGTGGTTTGACCGGGCACGCAGTTGTACTGGCCGTTGGCACCCGGTGCAGCGCCGTCTCCTTGACTGCCAGCGCTGCCTGGCGAACTGCAGGTGTCGAATGGTCCGAAGTTATCGACGTATTTCAGGTCGAAGCGGTATTGGTTACGCACGTCCATGCCGATACCGATCGAGTAGCTGCCGGAGTCCTCGTTACCGCCCAGTTGCACGGCGGAGTTGCCGTTGAGGCCGACGTTGTAAGTCATCGGCAGGTACATATCGATGCCAGGAAAGACCTGATACCAGGTCGGGTTGAAGTTGACGCCGATGATGTAGTTGTCCTTGGTGACCTTGTCGGTGCCGTGGTACCAGTCCTCGCCCTTGAACAGTTGCTTGTTGTCGGTCACTTTCAGCCAGCGGCTGTAGCCGAGTTCGACCAGTAACGAGGAGCTGTCCCACAGTGGCGTGTCGCCAAAGGTGGTCAAGCCGTTGAGCACTGCGTGCACGGTGTTGCCGCGGGCCACGCCGTCGTCGTCGTTGAAACTGCCGATGAAACCGGGCACGCCCGCGGCGGCGGCCGCCGGGCTGACACTGCCAGGCACACTGGCCAGCGGCATGTTTTCGCGGTAGTTGAGGTCGAAACCGACACTGACATCGCCGACGCTTTTCGACAGGCTGATGCCATAGATATCGATGTCATCGACATAGAACTGGTTGTAGCTGCCGATGTTGCCGGAGATCAGCTGTGCCGGGCCGACGGCGGTCGGTTGCAGTACCAGGTTGGGCAGAATGTCGGACGTTTTGCGGTAGTAGAAACCGAGCGTGCCGTCCAGCCATTCCGGGCTCCACTTGGCCATCAACCCGAAGTCGCCGCGCTTGTCCGGGGTGAAGGTGTGGCCATTGCTCAGGCGCAGGAACTGGTTGGCGCCGAGCGGTCCAGGGGTGCCGAAACGCGGATTCAAACCCCCGATCAGCGACAGGTTATGCCCGCCATTCTGGATGCCGTCGTTGAAGCCCAGGTACGTACCGGACTCCGGCAGACGCGAAGCGTCCCAGTCGAGGAAGTACTGCGCGCCGAGGGTCAACTCCGGGTTGACTGTGAAGCTGGCGGACAGTTGATTACGCGGGATGAACAGTTCCTTGGCTTCGGTGCCCGGCACTGCCAGCGCCTTGGTAATGTCCAGTCCGGACTGGCCATAACTGTTGCCGTGGGCAAAGGCCAAAACACTTTCGCCCCAGTACTGCGTGTGCTGGCCGGCCTTGCCACTGAGGATCGAGTCCTCGCCGATTTCCATGCTGCCGAACACAAAGGCATCGAGGATTTCGGCCGACGGGCCGTTGTAGTAGCGATCGACGTAACCGCTCACGTGACGCGAGTCTGGTCTACCGCTGTTGAGCTGGTTGGTCGCCGCGTTGTCGCTTCCGACATTGTCATAGGCATGGTCGTACCAACTGTTGGCACTGACGCGAAAACCCATCTTCTTCCGGTAGGACACGTCCAGCTCGGAGAGCACGTCCAGACGCTGGGACACCGGGCTGCCCGACGAGAAATTGCGGTTACCGTCGTTGTTGTTCCAGGCATTGGCTAACTTGCTGTTCGGGCTTTCCACCCGCTGCGCATAGTTGAACTTGAAGGTGTTGTCGAAACGCACCGCCCAGTCTTCACTTCCGGTATCAAGTTCAAAGGCATGAGCCGCTGGCAACGCAGCAACGAATAGCGCAGAAGCCAGCAGCGACGGCTCCCACACACTCACACCAGTCATTTTGTTTGTTCGCATACATTGGCTCCGGTTTTTTTTGTTGTTGTTTTTGTGTTTATAAAAAAGACATCTGGCTACCCGATGCGGGCGCAACAGTGCTCACCACTCTTATCCCCATCAGGGGAGCGTTCGATTCATTCAACGTGACCCGATCAATACCGCGGAGCCGGCACACCCCACGGTATTGAACGACCTGACTCAATGACCGAGTCGTATCAACAGCAACACCAGTCCAAGCAAAAAGACGGTTTCAGCAACCATCAACAGAATCGGTTTGAACCCCACCGTGGCCAGCTCCTTCAACTGGATTTTCATCCCCAGCGCACTGATCGCGACCACCAGGCACCAGCTCGACAATTGGTTGCCCAGGGTCTGCACCGCTGAAGGCAGCCAGCCAAAACTGGTCACCGCTGCCAGGGCGATGAACGCCACGGCAAACCAGGGCAATAACGGTGGTCGCTCACCGGTGCGCTGCCCGCTCTGAGCGCGGGTGATCAAGACCGCGCAAACGATGACCGGCAGCAGCATGGCGATGCGCATCAGCTTCACCACGGTGGCGGTATCGCCGATGTCATGGGACATGCTGTAACCGGCACCCACCACTTGAGCGACGTCGTGGATAGTGGCGCCGAGAAACACGCCGGCCTGCAGCGGGTCCAGACCCAGCGCCCGGGCGATCAACGGATAGCCAATCATCGCCAGGGTCGACAGCGCGGACACGCCGATCACTGTGAACAACGTCGCGCGCTCCTTGGCATGATGGGCGGGCAATGCGGCCGCCAACGCCAGCGCCGCAGACGCCCCGCAAATCGCCGTGGCGCCACCGGACAACAAACCGAACAGCACGTTGAAACCCAAGGCGCGGGCCGCCAGCATCGACACCAAAATGGTGACGACCACCGACACCACAACGATCAGCACCGGATGCCAACCCAGCGCCGCAATCTGCTCCAGTGAAATGCGCATCCCCAGCAAGGCCACGCCGACCCGCAGCACTTCTCGCGCACTGAAATCGATGCCCGGTTTACTCGGCCCCGCCGCCAGAAAATTCATGGCCATGCCGAGCAGGAGTGCCAGCAGCATCACCGGCGCCTGGTACTGGTCCGCCAGAAACCGCGCCGCAATCGCGACGATGATGCTGGCCAGGACACCCGGCAGGTGTTGACTGACAACCGACTGAAGCTGAATGACAGCGGATCTGGACATGACTAAACCTTGATACCCATGGCCGGCACCAAGCTCGTGCTTTCACGTTTGATCCGCGCCGCCACATAGAAAAACAAGCCACCCAGCACCAACGCCATGATGTCGCTGACCAGCAGCACATGAGTCAGCGGTGAATCCACGCCGGCCTTGGTCAGCACATCGCTGATCCAGCCGACGACAAACGTGGCGAGGGCCACCGAAAACAGGTTCAACAGCAGCATCGAACAGCCCATCACCGTCGACCGCATACGCACGGGGACGGCCCCTTGAATCGCGGTGGTCGCAGCACCGTAAAGCGACATCAACATGAAAATGCCCACCGCCATTCCCACGTAGAACAGCGGCGAGTCCGACGGTACTAGTCGATAAGCGATCATGAACGGTGCGCTGACCAGCATGAGCAGCACCAGCACACTGGCGTGGCCGCCCTTGAAACGAGGGGCCAGACGGTCGCTCAAAATGCCACCGGCCAAGGCACCCAACGAACCGAACACGATCTGCATGACGCCCATGGTCATGGCGATGGTGGCCGGCTCCATCCCCCGCTCGCGGGCAATCCAGAGTTGCGCGAACGAGATGCCGGGATAAACCAGGTGAGCCAGGACAAAACCGGCCACGGTATAGCGCACGACACGGTTGCTGTTCAGCTCACCGAGTACCGCGGCCAACTGAGTCTTGAGGGGTGCTCCGCGCTCTTGAACCGTGGTGTTGCTGCGTTTGTCGCGCATCAGCAGCAACGGCAAGCCGATGACCAGTCCGGCGACACCGAGGACATGAAAGGTGGTGCGCCAACCATGAGTTGCACCCAGCGTGCCCGCCAGCAGAAAGCTGCAACCAATGCCCAACGGAATGCCCAGGTAAAACAGTCCCATTGCCGTGCCCCGGCGCTTCTCCGAGAACAACTCCATCAACAACGCCGTGGCCGCGGGCACCAATGCCGCTTCACCGGTGGCCACCAGAAAACGTGCCGCCACCATTTGCTCGAAGTTCTGCACGAATCCGGAGGCCACTGTGCAGGCGCTCCAGACCAGCATGCCGGCACCGATGACCCGAGGGCGACTGTGACGGTCGGCCAGCGCGCCGAGAAACACCGCCATCACGCCATAGCTCAGCACCCAGACCGCGCCGACCAGAAAGCCGTACTGCGCGTTATTGATCGCCAGCTCGCCAGTGATTTGCGGCGCGAAGCCCAGCAGAATATTTCGGTCCACTTGGGCCAACAGGTGAATCACCATCAACGTTGCCAAAACGGCGCAGGGACTCTTTTTCCAGAACATCGTCTGTACCTTTGAGTGGTTGTTATGAAGCTAAGGCCGGATGCCGCTCGACCTGCCAGGACTAGCGCATGGTCCGCCGCTTCGGCCCAAGGGAAAGTGCGGTGATGCGATAGGCATCCCCCACCCAGTTGCACAGCAATGGACGCGTACTGTCCGGCTCAATGATGTCGATTACGCCAAAGCGTTCGGCGGTACGCAGGGGTGAAGCCAGGGCCTGGTAATGGGCCTCCAGCTCTTTGCGACGTGCCAGCGGATCATCGGCCGCAGCGATTTCCTGCTTGTAGGCGGCCGCGACGCCGCCCTCGATCGGGATCGAACCCCACTGCGCCGAAGGCCAGGCAAACCGGTGCGGCAATGCCGTGCCCGTCGGACCGTGCCACGGGCTGACCATCGCGCCGGCGAGTCCGACACAACGGCGCAAGACGATCGTGATCACAGGCACGCTGGCTTGTTCGATTGCATGCACGGCCTGCATCGCTGCACTCAAGGTGCCCTGCATTTCCGCCTCTTGCCCGGTCATCACACCCGGCTGATCGACCAGATAAATGAGCGGCAAATGAAAGGTGTCGCACAGGTCGATGAAACGGGTCTGCTTGAGCGCCGCCGCACGCGTCAACGCACCGCCGCCGACGCGCGGGTTGTTGCAGATGATCCCCACCGAGTAGCCGTTGAGACGGGCAAACGCGGTGATGGTGGAGGCGCCGAAGTCCGGGGACATCTCGAACAGGCTGTCTTTGTCGACCAGCGATTTAAGGATCTTGTGCGGATTGAAAATCTTGCGCCGGTCATGGGGAATCGCGTCGTTGAGCCACGCGTCACGGCGACCGGGGGCGTCCGTGGTTGCCACACGCGGTGGCTGCTCCCAGACGTTGACCGGCAGATAGGACAGGAATCGCTTGGCCAGCTCCAAGGCCTCGGCATCGGTATTGGCCGCCAGGTTGATCATGCCGCTGTGACGATGCACCTGGTCGTAACCGCCGAGGTCGTTCTTGTCGATGTCGATCCCGAACGCCTGCTTCACAACAGGCGGACCCGCCGCGAACACCTGGCTCTGGCCACGCACCATGATCGACAGGTGTGAAGCGGCCACCCGCAACGCGCCCAGTCCGGCACAGGCACCGTGGGCAATGCCGACCACCGGCACGGCACCCAGGAGATGAGTGATCGGCAACAGGGCATAACCCGGAATCTTGGTATGACCGAGCTTGTCGAGCAACTTCACACTGCCGCCGGCGCTGTCGATCATGCGAATGATCGGCAGCTTGTATTCCCAGGCATAACGGTCGGCGTAGATCCACTTTTCAGCGACCGCCGCCTCCGACGAACCACCGCGAATGGTGAAATCATCCGCCGCCACCACCGTGCGGCGCTGCGCGATCGTGCCCACGCCGACCACTGCCGTGCTCGGCGTGGCGGAGGCAATCTTGCCTTCCGCCGTGTACTTCACGGCACCGGCCAATATGCCGAATTCCTCGAAGCTTTCATCGTCCAGCAGGTGGCCGATGCGCTCGCGGGCCGTGAGCTTGCCCTGGGCATGATGCTTTTCTACCGCTTCCGGGCCGCCCAATGCATAGGCGACTTCCCGGCGCGCGCGGATGTCGGCGAGCTCCAGCGACCATTCAGGGGCAACAGGCGTGCTCATGATGATGTCCTCTCCAGGCGCGCGAGATAGTCATCGCGCAGTATGTTTTTCACGACCTTGCCGGCATTGTTGCGCGGCAGAGCGTCAACGAACTCGATCAGGCGCGGCTTTTTGTATCCAGCGATCAGTGCAACGCAATGACTGCCAAGGGACTCGCTGTCGACCGTGGCGCCTTCGCGCCGGACGACGAAAGCGGCGATCCGCTCGCCCCACTCCGCATCGGGCAGCCCCAGTACCGCCACTTCGACGACCTGCGGATGGCTTTCCAGGGCATCTTCGACTTCCCGGGCGTAGACGTTGAAGCCACCGGAAATGATCATGTCCTTGTTACGTCCGACGATAAAAAGGAAGCCCTGCGCATCGAGGTAACCGAGGTCGCCGGTGTAGTACCAGCCATCGCGGATAGCCTCGGCTTCCAGATCGGGGCGGCGCCAGAACGCCACTTCGCCGATACCGTCGGTGGCGATGGCGATCTCGCCGATTTCACCCGCCGCCAGTTCTTGACCGTGAACATCGCGCACGGTGATCTGCACGTTCGCGGTCGGTTTGCCGCAGGAGCGCAGCACGCCGTCTTCAGCGTGTTCGTGTGGATACAGCACTGCCAGCGGCTGGACCGCCTCGGTCATTCCATATTGCTGACGCATCACCGGACCGAACCGCGCAATCGCCCGGCGGATCAGGTCGACGGAGGTCGGAGCCGTGCCGTAATGAATGCACTTGAGCGAGGACAGATCAGCGTTGGCGCCGCTGTCGAGCGTGTCGAGCAGGCGCGTGAGCATGGTCGGCACGCACATCATTTGCGTAATGCGATGGCGCTCGATTTTCTGCAGCGTTTCCAGCGGCTCGAACTTCTCCAGAATCACGTTGCGCGCGCCTCGCAAGTAGCACGGCAGCAGATGAACGCCGGCAGCATGAGTCAAGGGGCCGACGTGCAACATCGCATCGTCTACGCCCAGGCCGTATTCCATGGCATAGAAGTGATTGGTCAGGCGCTCGTACCAACGCTTGACGGTATAGGTCACTCCCTTGGGCTTGCCGGTCGTCCCCGAGGTATAGGCGATACGCAACTGCGTGTCCGCAGACACCTGAACATTCGGCGCATGGGCCGGCATGGCAGCGAGTACCTGGCGGTAATCCAGCACCTGCGGCGCCTGCCAATCAAGCCCGATCACGTGTCGCAAACTGGCCACTGCGTCGCGCGCACCTGCTCCGATCTCGCGGAATTCCGGCCCAGCCACCAGCACGCTTGCGCCGGCGTCGTTGAGGATCGCGACCTGTTCGGCCAGCGTGTGCCGGGCATTCAGCGCGACGTAGACCAGGCCTGCCTTTTCGACTGCAAACACACTCTCGATCGCCTCGGGTGAATTATTGAGTAGCACAGCCACACGCTCACCGACCTGCAATCCCAGGGAAATCAGGGCATGGGCCAGGCGATTGCTGCCAGTTTCCACCTCGTCATAGGTCAGGCAGTCGTCCCCGAAAATCAGGGCGGTGCGGCCACGGTGCTGCCGGGCGGCCCAACTCAGCATTAATCCTGCGGTACGTTTCTTTGTCATGATATTTTTTGTCTTATTGTCGACAATTTGACACAGCACTTGGGAGTGTTGTGCCCCCGTGTGGTTTATTCCAACTGATTCGATGCGGCTTGATGGGAAGCGTTGATCAGCTCAACCATCGTTTTTGCGGCAACCGTGCTGCTGTTTTGTCTGAGTGCCTCGACCAGCTGACGCCAATGAATGACGGAAGCCTCCCGGCGTTCCGGCGAACGCAAACCCAGGCGGGTGTAGCGTGCGGTCTGGATACCCAACGCGCCCATCAGCTCCGCCAACTGCTTGTTGCCGCAGGCCTGGAACAACAGCGTGCTCAGGCGATAACTGCCCTGCGCGTATTCATCCAGTGCATCCGATTGCGCAGCGATCAGCTCCAGCCGGGTGACGATGGCGTCCATCTGATTCACCACAGACCCGTCAAGATCCACCAGGTATTTGGCCAACAACCCGGCCAGCACGGCACGGATCTCGAACAGGTTGTCGATCTCCTGGCGGCTCAATGAAGTCACATGCGCGCCACGCTGCGGCACGATCGTCACCACACCGACCTTCTCGAGAATGCGCAGGGCTTCGCGGATCGGACCACGACTGACCTGGAAGTGGTCGGCCAGCTCCTGCTCACGCACCGAATCGCCCGGCCCGTATTCACCGCGCAAAATCGCCAGCGTGATGCTTTCGGCAATCTGCTCCGGCATCGTCAACACGCGCTGGCGACCAGCCCGCATGATACCTATTGCACTACCGCCCTTGGCGGCCGACGCCGAGCCTGCATTCATTGACATAGACTTCAATCGCACTCCATAAGCAAAACATCCTGGCCATCTTTTACCACTTCGCCCTCGGCCACGAGAACGCTGATCACTCGACCCGACTCCGCGGCCATCAAGGGGATTTCCATTTTCATGGACTCCATAATGACCAGTGTCTGATCTTCTTCAACAACATCACCTTCGCGGACATGGATCTGCCACACCGTCCCAGCAACATCCGATTTAACCGCGATTGTACTCATTCTCGCCCCCTCCAAAACACCACTGTTTTCTGAAATCGCCGGGCTTGCGGCTGCCGCACGCTACGCTTTTGCTATCAAGTACTGCGCAAACGTCCCGGGTGATGGTCAGCACATTACTTCATTGTCTGATTGTTGACAATCCTACGTTTGGATGTTTTTATCGGTCAAGGCAATTCGAACAACAAGAGGCCCTGAGGCATGTCGCTCACACATAAAGAAGCACGAAGAATCCTGGAAATACTGGACCACACCCGGCATCTGGACTTCCTGGAAGTCCGCGTCGGCGACACCACGCTGACGGCCAGCAAGTCCGGCACGGTGCAGCGTTCGCTGGAACCGGTGCAAGGCACAACGCCGACAAAAATGGCGCAGCCGGCGCCCGCCCTGGCAGCCCTGAGCGAACCTGAAGTGACCGCCGGTCAGGTCGCGGTGCGCGCCACCATGATGGGCACCTTCTATCGAAAACCCAGCCCCGACCAACCGTCATTTGTTGAAGAAAACGCCACCGTAGAGGCCGGCGCCCCCCTGTGCCTGGTTGAGGCCATGAAGCTGTTCAACACCCTCGCCTCCCCGGTGAACGGACGTGTGGTGCGCATCGTCGCCCAGGACCTGCAAATGGTTCAGCGGGACCAGTTATTGATGATTATCGAACCGGAGACTCGCTGATGAGCAGCATTCCCGTGGCAACCCGCGACATTCGCCGGGTGTTGATCGCCAACCGTGGCGAGATCGCTGTACGCATTGTGCGTGCCTGCAAAACCCTGGGCATCGAATCGGTCGCAGCCGTTTCCGAAGCCGACGTGGACAGCCTGGCCGCCCGCCTCGCCGACCAGTACGTGATCATTGGCCCGGCGCCCGCGGCGCAAAGTTACCTGTGCGCGGAACTGCTGGTGCGCACCGCGCTGGAACACCGTTGCGATGCGATCCATCCGGGGTATGGCTTCCTGTCCGAGCGCTCGCATTTCGCCCAGGCCTGCGAAGACGCCGGGCTGGTGTTCATCGGTCCATCGGCCGAAATCATCGATTCGATGGGCGACAAAATCACTGCCGTCGGTCTGGCCGAAAAGGCCGAAGTGCCGCGTGTGCCGGGTTCCGATGCCGTGGCCGATGCCGAGACGGCCCGCCGCATCGCCAGCGGTATTGGCTATCCCGTGCTCTTCAAGGCAACGGCCGGTGGCGGCGGACGCGGCATGCGCATCGTGCGCAACGACGAAGAAGCCGAAGCCGCTTTCCGTTCAGCCTCCTCGGAAGCACAAGCAGCCTTTGGCGATCCGACTCTGTACGTCGAGAAATTCATCGAACTGGCGCGCCATATCGAAATCCAGATCATGGGCGACCGCCATGGCAACGTGGTGCACCTTGGCGAACGTGAGTGCTCGACGCAGCGCCGTCACCAGAAACTGATCGAAGAAGCTCCGTCTCCCAGCCTGGCGCCGCAAACCCGCGAGCACATGGGTGAGTGCGCCGTACGTCTGGCCAAAAATGTCGGCTATTTCGGTGCGGGCACGATCGAATTCGTGGTCGATGACCGCGACGGCACATTCTATTTTCTGGAAATGAACACCCGCATCCAGGTCGAACACCCGGTGACGGAGATGATCACCGGTTTCGACCTGGTCGCCGAGCAGATCCGCATCGCTGCCGGCCTGCCACTGTCGTTCACCCAGGCTGACGTGCACCTGACCGGCCATGCCATCGAGTGCCGGATCAACGCCGAAGACCCGGACCGCAACTTCCTGCCTAGCCCGGGCCAGGTCAGCGAGTGGCAACCGCCCAAAGGCAAAGGCGTGCGGGTCGATACCCACTGCTACAGCGGCGCCACCGTGCCACCGTTTTATGACTCCCTGCTGGCGAAACTGATCGTGCATGCGCCGACTCGCAGCGAAGCCATCGTGCTGATGCGCAAGGCGCTGGAAGACATGAAAGTCGTGGGCCTGTCGACCACCGCCAGCTTCCATCACGCCGTGCTCGACCACCCGGACTTCGTCGCCGGCCTCGTCACCACACGCTGGGTTGAAGACGTCTTCGTACCTGCCCGCAAACAGGCGTTGAAACAAGCCAAGGAGCGCTCATGAGCATGACAACCCTGGTCGATGTCAGCCTGAGCGACGGTCAGACCGCTGCCTGGGGAGGCGCCGCGAGCAGCGCGATGCTGCTCGCCACGATGAACTCGCTCGGGCACGCTCGACTCGGCGCCATTGAGGTGTTGAGCCCGGCGGTGATCGCGCAATGCATCAGCCGCAACGAAAACCCGCTGCAACGCGTCGCCGCGTTGCATCAGCGCGCCAATGGCACACCGTTGCGCGCCACCGTCAACCTGCTGCCCGCCCACGGCCAACTGGATGTGCTCGGCGGTGAAGCGCTGGACACCTGGCTGCGTTTGCTGGCGAAGTCCGGTATCAGCGAAGTCGTATTGATTGATCCGCTGCTGGACTTTTCGCGCTTGGCTAACGCGGTGCAAAAGGCCCGGGACCACGGCCTGATCGCCATCGCCGCCCTGCCCTATGTGGACGATCCCGAGCATTGCGATGCGTACTATTCAGCCTGTGCCGCACGCCTGGTGCTGACCGGTGCGCAGCGCATCATGCTGCGAGACGAAGCGGGCCTGCTGCATTGCGATCGCCTGCCTGGCCTGCTCGCGGCCCTGCGCAGTGGCGTGGATGGCAAACCGCTGGACCTGCACACGCGCTGCCACACCGGACTCGGCCCGCAAGTGGCGCTGGAAGCGATTCGACTCGGGATCGACCGTCTCGATGCTGCGTTACCCGCGGTCGCCAACGGCGCATCGGCGCCTTCGCTGGCACTGTTGATCCGGTCGGCGGCGCTGCTCGAGCTGCCGCTGCAAGCACCGGATCAGAACCGTATCACAGAAGCCCAGACTCAGCTCGCGGCCGTGGCGGATCAGGAAGGCTTTGCCGAAAGCCAGCCATGGGCGTTTGATCTCTCTCCCTACGAACATCAGTTGCCGGGGGAAATCGCCGCCCAAGCGTTGCAAACCTTGCGCGAGCGCGGACGTCTGACTGATCTTTTCGAGTTTTCCCGAGAGTGCACGCGCATTCGCCAGGAGCTCGGCAATCCGCCGATGCTGCAACCGTTCGCACACGCCATCGCACGGCAGGCGCTGGAACATCTCGATTCCAGCCCACGCTTCACCACGTTGCAGCCAGCACTGCGCCGCTGGCTGCAGGGTTGCTACGGCCCGATCAACACGTCGCTGCTGAGCGTGCAACAACGTATCGGCGCTGTCGCCCACCCTGACCGTCCAGCCAACTTGCCTTCTTCTGAAGAAGCACTGGCGGCGCTGGTGTGCGGCTGCCGTGCGCTGCAGCCTATGCAAAAACTTCACTACGAATTACGCACACCCGAGCAAGCCTTGACCCACGGGCTGCTGCAACGCTGGCCCGACTACAGCGTATTGAGTGTCACAGGCCCAGGCCTGTCCATCCATCTCGAACACAGCAAGGGGTGATTTGTGCTGAATCAACTACGCGAAACCGTCAATGCAGAATTCGCCCGCACCGGCAAACGCCGGCGTATCCAGCTGGTCGACGCTACCCTGCGCGACGCGCACCAATGCCTGTGGGCCACGCGCATGCGCACCGAGCACATGTTGCCGATGGCCGAGCGCCTGGATGCCCTGGGATTTGATGCGATTGAAGCCATTGCCCTGGTGCAGTTCGACGCCAGCGTGCTGTTCCTCAATCAGAGCCCGCTGGAGCGCTTGCGCCTGTTGTCCGAGCGCATCCGCCACACGCCGCTGCGCGCAATTGTGCGCAGCAATATGCTGCGCAGCTTCTACCCGGAGCCGGACGATTTGAGCGAGCTGTACGTCGAACGCCTGATCGCCAACGGTGCGCGTGACATCGGTTTTCTCGACTCCCTGCACTGCTGGGATAACCTGGTGCCATCGATCACCACCGCCAAGCGACTCGGCGCGACCACCAACCTTGCGATGATTTACAACCTGGCGCCAGGCTACGACGCGCCGTTCTACGCCGCCAAGGCGCGTGAGGCCATCGAGCGCTTCGACATCGACGCCTTTACCTTCGGCGACGCCGGCGGCAGCCTGACCGTGGAGCAGGTACGCAGCATTGTGCCGGCGATCAAAGCCGTGATCGGCGACCGACCGCTGGAAGTGCTGACCCATTGCTTGAATGCTACCGGTTCGCTGGTGGCCATCGAAGCCGCTGTGCACGGCGCCGACCGTTTGCTGTGTTCGGTCGATCCGCTGGCCAACGGCAATGCCGGGCCCTCGGCACAGATGCTGGCGCGCAATCTGCGCGAAATCGGCTTCGAGGTCAGTTTCGATGACCGTGCGGCGGACGAGGTCGGCGACTATCTCGCCGGGATCGCCGAAGAGAACGGCTTCCCCGTGGGTGTCCCGGCGGAATACGACCCGGCGCACTTCGTCACTCAATATGCCGGCGGTGCCATGTCCAATCTGCAATCGCAACTGCAACTCGCCGGCATCGCCGACAAGCTGCCGGTGGTGCTCGAGGAGATCGGCCGCGTCCGCGTGGAACTGGGCTCACCGGTCATGGCCACGCCCTTCCCCGCCATGATCGCCGCGCAGGCAGTGATGAATGTGCTGAGCGGCGAGCGTTATAAAGTGGTGCCGGACGAAGTGAAAAAGTATGTCTGCGGCTATTTCGGTGCGCTGCCGCTGCCGGTCGATCCTGAAGTCAAGTATCGCGTACTGGCCAACGGCTCCCGCGAAGTCGCTGAAACGCCGCCAGTGCTGTCGCCACGGGTTCCGGAGCTGCGTCGTCGCTACCCCGGTCTGTCGGATGACGAACTGCTGCTGCGCGCCATGTACGGCGACGAAAAAATCACCGGGCTCGTACCGACCGTGATCGATGACACCTTCAGCGTGCGTCGTCCACTGCACGAACTGATCGCCGGTCTGGCCAGGCTTCCTGAACAGCGTCATGTGCACATCGCCATGGCCGGTTTCGAATTGCGTACTCATTGAGGCTGCCATGTCGACTCCTCTTCCTGCACGGCCCTTGCCGCAACCCACCACCGAAACGGCCGCCTATTGGGCGGCCGCCCAGGAACAACGGCTGGTGATCCAGCGTTGCACCGGCTGCGGCCACTGCCAGTTCTACCCGCGAGCGTTCTGTCTGGAGTGCCTGTGCGACGGCCTCGAGTGGATCAATGCCAGCGGTCATGGGCGCGTCTACAGCTACACGGTCTGCCGGATTGCGCCCTCGCCGGCGTTCGAAGCGCGGTTGCCCTATGTCGTTGCGCTGATCGACCTCGATGAAGGGGTGCGCACGCTGGCCAACCTCCTCGATTGCGACCTGGATCGCATCGCCATCGGCGCCCGCGTCGGCGTTTGTTTCGAGTCCGTCAGCGAGTCCTGCACGCTGCCCCAGTTCATTCTTTTGGATTAGCCGCCACCATGGAAATGATTACCGACCACTTCGATGCCGGCGCCGATCGCCACCCGGATAACATCTGCCTGCAAGGCACCGGTTTCAGCCTCACCTACGCCCAGGTTCAGGCCGATACCCATGCCATCGGCCATGCCTTGGCGCTGCTGAGACTAAGCTCCCCCCATGTCGGTGTGCTGGCGCCCAACCATCCATTGAGCTTCGTCGCCATGCTCGGCGCCTTGCGCGCAGGTGCAACCTTCGTTCCGCTCAATGCCCGTGATTCGATCGACAGCCTGATCTGGTTCATGCGCTTCACCCAGCTGTCCGTGCTGGTGCTGCACTCCCAATACGCTGAACACGCCGAGCGCATTCGCGCCGGCGTGCCGACCCTCAAAACCGTGATCGGCCTGGACGAACCCGTCGACGGGCAGAGCATCGCCCAGTGGTGCCGCGAACATGCCGGCCAGCGCTGCACCGTGCGCCAGTCCCTCGACGACACCGCGCTGATCAAGTCATCGGGTGGCACGACCGGTCGGCCGAAAGCGATCATGCAAAGCCATCGCGCCCTGCTGGCCTGCTACCGCATCAGCAACCAGTTCATGCCGCCAGCGAAAAGCCCTGCGCATTTGGTCGTGGCACCGCTGACCCATGCCGCCGGTGCGACAGCCATGGCGCTTTCGAGTTTTGGTACGCGTAACGTTATCGCGCCGTCCGCCGACCCGGGTGCCGTGCTCGAAACCATCGAGCGCGAACGCATCACGCACCTGTTCCTGCCGCCGACGCTGATCTACCGTCTGCTGTCGCACCCGGCGGCCAAAACCCGCGACTGCTCCTCACTGGAATACGTGATCTACGGCGCGGCGCCGATGTCCGTGGACAAACTGCGCGAAGGCATCGCGTTGTGGGGACCGGTGTTCGTTCAGGCCTACGGCCAATCCGAGGTGCCAGGCGTCATCACGATACTGACCCGCGAAGATCATATGCGTGACGGCAAACACCTGGGTTCCGCCGGCCGTCCGACCGGCGCTTGCGAAGTGGCGCTGATGGATGAGGAAGGACGGTTTGTCGAGTCCGGAGAGCGTGGCGAAATCGTCGCCCGTGGTGAACTGGTCGCCCCGGGTTACTACGATAACCCGCAAGCCAACGCTGAGTCGCGACGATTCGGCTGGCACCACACCGGCGACATCGGCGTGTTCGATGAAAGTGGTTATCTGTACATCGTCGATCGCACCAAGGACATGATCATCTCCGGAGGATTCAACATCTACCCGAGCGAGATCGAACAGGTGATCTGGGCGCATCCGATGGTGATGGATTGCGCCGTGGTTGGAATACCCGATCCGGACTGGGGTGAGAAAGTCATCGCCGTCATCGAACTCAAGGCGGGCGTCAGCGCGACGGCCGAAGAGTTCATCGCGGTCTGCCGGGAAAAACTCGGCAGCCTGAAAACACCCAAGCAGGTGCTGTTCTGGGAGAGCCTGCCGCGCAGTCCGGTGGGCAAGGTGTTGAAGAAAGACGTGCGGGCGCAACTTGTCGAGCAGGAGCCGCAACCATGACGCTCGACACGTCCCTTCTGCCCGGCCGTTACGCCATCGTCGGTGTCGGCGAGGCCGGTCTTGGCAAGGCGCAGCCGGGGGACACCGCGCTTTCGCTGCAATGCCGGTCCGCCCGCGATGCCTTGCTCGATGCCGAGCTGACGCGTGCCGATGTCGACGGCGTGTTCGCCCATTGGGACGACCGCGCCAACGCGCTGCTGGTGAGCGAGTATTTGGGCATCACGCCGCGGTATGTCGACAGCACGGTGGTGGGCGGGGGCTCGCCGCTTACTCATCTGATTCACGCCATGGCTGCCATTGAGGCAGGTTTGTGCTCAGTGGCGCTGGTGACGTATGGCAGTACCCAGCGCCTGGATCACAGTCGCAGCCGGGGCGGCGTGATCACCGACCCGCGCTCGCCGTCGGGGCAATTTGTGGCGCCCTACGGCGTACTTAGCCCGATCAGTTGGTACGCGATGCTCGCGCAGCAGTATCTGCATCGCTATCAGGCCAGCGAAGCAGACCTCGGCGAAGTAGCGATCAACGCACGACGCTGGGCGCAGTTGAATCCACACGCGACGTTACGCAAGCCGCTGACGATGGAGGAGTACCTGGCGTCGCCGCTGATCTCGGATCCGTTGCGCAAGGCTGACATCTGCCTGGTCAGCGACGGTGCCGGTGCGTTGATTCTCACCAAAGCCGACCGCGCACGCACCTTGGCGAAACCGCCGGTATTCATTCGCGGATTCGCCGACACCTACCTGCATCACGTCACACCGCTCGGCTCCACCGACTGGCTCGACCCTGGCGTGATCGGCGGCTGCGCCGAGCGAGCGCTACAGATGTCCGGCATCGAGCGCGAGGACTTGAGCATGGTGCAGATTTACGACGCCTTCACCATCAACGTGCTGGTGGCGCTCGAAGCCATGGGCTTGTGCGAACCCGGTCAGGCCGGGGCGTTCCTGCGCAGCGGCCGTGCAGCCCCCGGCGGCGCATTGCCGGTGAACACTTCGGGCGGTGGGTTGGCCTTCAATCACTCCGGCCAGTTCGGCATGCAACTGATGATCGAGTCGGTGCGTCAGCTACGTGGAGAGTGCGCCGAGCGTCAGGTAGCCAATGCCAGCAGTTGTCTGGTCCAGGCCAGCGGGCTGCTGATGTCGGCATTTATGACCCTGGTGTTGGCAAACGGTGATTGACGATGAATACGCAACCCACCCCCATCCGCACCATGCGGGCCTTTCGCATGTTCGACTGGCAGGACGGCGGGCGTCTATGCAAAGTGCCTGTGCCGGTTCCAGGCCACGGTGAAGTACGCCTGCGGGTCGGCGGCAATGGCCTGTGTCAGTCGGACCTGCATGCGCTGGACGATCTGTGCTGCTCGCCCCCGCACCTCGATGTGCAACTGCCGATGACCCTCGGCCATGAGATCGCCGGCTGGATCGACGCACTCGGACCGGGTGTCGATGGCTGGACAGTCGGGCAGGCCTGCGCCGTGAGCATTCCCGGTTGCGGTCATTGCCGAGCGTGCATCGCCGGCTGGAATAACTATTGCTCCACTTCGCGGCGCATCTACGGCGGCGGCTATGACGGCGGGCTCGCCGAATACGTGGTGATCCACCAGGACTGTCTGGTGGACATCGGCACGCTCGAACCCTGGAGGGCCGCACCGTTGACCGACGCTGGGCTCAGCGCCTATCACGCTGTCAAGCGCGTCGCTCACCTGCTTTCACCCGGCAGTCGCGTATTGGTCATCGGTGTCGGCGGACTGGGGCATATCGCAATCGCCGCGCTGGGCGCGATCACAGCGGCCGAAGTCATCGCCATCGACACCCGCGTCGAGGCCCTCGGGCTGGCGGTCAGCCAAGGGGTAGACCGGGTGCTGGACGCCACCGATTTGACCCCCGGGGTATTCCTCAAGCGCATCGGCCAGGTCGACGCGGTGCTGGATTTCGTCGGCAGCGGCGACACTCTGCGCCTGGCCGCCGGGGTGATTCGCCCGCTCGGGCACATCGTGGTAGTCGGGCGCGGACACGGCGCCTTCGAGTTGCGCAACGGTTCACTGCCATATGGCGCGATGATCAGTACCACGTTCGGCGGCAGCAAGGCCGAGCTGATCGAACTCATCGCGCTGGCCGCTACCGGTCGCCTACCGATTCACTTGCAACGCCACCCACTGGATGAGGTGCCGCAAGTCCTGCACAAAATGCGTCGCGGCGAAATCGTCGGACGTGCCGTCATAGTTCCCAATGAGACTCCACGATGACCTGCGAACACCCATCACCGGAACAGGAACTCCACGCTCGCCGTGCCAGCACTTTGCAAATGGGCGGCGAAGCCAGGCTTCAGGCGCGCCGCGACGCTGGCGTGCTCAATGCACGCGAACGCCTGGAAGGTCTGCTCGACCCGCAATCCTTCAGCGAAATCGGCATGCTGGCCCATTCATCCCGCCCCGAGGATCGAGACAGCACCCCCGCCGACGGCAAGATCACCGGCTTCGGCCGCATTGACGCGCGTCGGGTGGCCGTGGTGTCCAACGACATGACGGTCAAAGGCGCGTCGTCCTCGTGGATCAACGCGCGCAAGATCGCCTACATGAAGGAATGTGCCACCCGCAACGGCATGCCACTGATCTTTCTCGGCGAATCGTCGGGCCAGCGCATGCAGGACGCGATGGGCGCGGCGAGCATGGCCAGCGGTGGTCAGGATGCGCAGCAATATTGCCGGCGCCGCGAGACTCCCTGGGTCAGCGCCGTGCTCGGGCCCTGCTTCGGTTCGGCGAGCTGGTATTCCTGCCTGGCGGATTTCACGGTGATGCGCAAAGGCGCATTGCTCGCCGTCTCCAGCCCCAAGGTCACCGCCGTGGCGATCGGCGAAACGTCCGATACGGAAGAGCTGGGTGGCTGGCGCATGCACGCGCAAATCACCGGGCTGGCGGACATGGTGGTCAACAATGACCAGGAAGCGCTGGCCGCCATTCGACGCTTTCTCAGCTACCTGCCGTCGCACTCGAACGAGGCGCCACCGGTTTTGCCTTGCGAACCCGAAGACCGCCCGGACGTGTCGGGACCTGAAACCATTGTCCCTGCGCAGCGGGGCAAAACCTACGACATGCACAAATTGCTCGCCACGCTGGTTGATCGCGACAGTCTGTTCCCACTCAAGGACCGCTTCGGACGCTCGGTGGTCACCGCCCTCGCCCGTCTTGAAGGCGTGAGCATTGGCATCGTCGCTTCCAACCCGCAATTCAAGGGCGGAGCGCTGGACGCCGATGCGTGCCGCAAGGCCAGCGGTTTCATCGCAATGTGTGATTCGTTCAACATCCCGCTGGTGTTTCTGGTCGATACCCCCGGCTTCCTCGTGGGCATCGAAGGCGAGAAACGCGCTGCACCGGCCCACATCATGAACATGATCCACGCCGTACAATTGTGCTCGGTGCCGAAGCTCTCGGTCATCGTGCGCAAGAGTTTCGGACAGGCCTACCTGAATTTTGGCGGTGGCCGCAACAGCGACCAGTCGGCCGCCTGGTGCATGGCCGACGTCAGCTTCGTCGACCCCGGCGTGGCGGTCAGCGTTGTGCATGACGTCACACGCGAATCCGACCCCGAACGCTATGAGCGCTTGCACGCTGAATTTTCGAAAGACACCTCGGCCTTTGCCCTGGCCGGTGCGATGGGCGTTCACGAGGTGATCGCACCGCGCGAAACCCGGCGTTTTCTCGTCGAGGCATTGGCGGCTCAACGGCGCGCAATCGATAACGGCATCGGGCGCCATGAAATGCGTTCGTGGCCGACTTACTTTTGATTGGCGCGAGCTCACTTCACCCTGAAACAACTTCCGAACTTCAAGGAACTGTCATGAACGTTTTAATCGTGCATGCCCATCCCGAACCAAAATCCTTCACCGCCGCCTTGTGCAACCAGGCAGTCGAGACCCTGCAAGCCCAAGGGCATCAGGTGCGGGTATCCGACCTGTACAAGATGAACTGGAACCCGGTGGCCAGCGCCGAGGATTTCTCCACCCGGGAAAACCCCGAGTACCTGGTCTACGCGCTGGAGCAACGGCGCAGCAGCAAAGAACAGACACTTGCCGCCGATATCCAGCACGAACTGGACAAACTGTTGTGGGCCGACCTGCTGATTCTCAACTTCCCGATCTACTGGTTTTCGACACCGGCCATCCTCAAGGGCTGGATCGATCGCGTCCTGGTGTCCGGCCTCTGCTATGGCGGCAAGCGCTTCTACGATCAAGGCGGCCTGCGCGGCAAGAAAGCACTGGTGACGGTGACCCTGGGCGGGCGTGAACACATGTTCGGCGAAGGCGCCATTCATGGACCTTTGGAGGACATGCTACGCCCGCTGCTCCGCGGGACACTGGCCTATGTCGGGCTGGAGGTGTTGCCGCCTTTTGTCGGTTGGCATGTGCCGTACATCACTGATGAAGCTCGACAGCAATTGCTGACGGGCTACCGCCAACGACTGGAAAACCTCGGTGACGATCACCCTATTGAGTACCCTCGATTAAGTCAGTTCGATGATCGACTCTTCCCTTTGAAGGCGTAGCCGTTCGTGGCGGTCCCACCCGGTGAATGGCGATCCGTCTCAATAATTGCGACCAGAAACAAACAAGGGTTTGCATCAGCTTTCGCCCGCAAACCCTTGATTTTAAGATGGTGCCCGAAGCCGGAATCGAACCGGCACGCCCTTACGAGCGGGGGATTTTAAGTCCCATGCGTCTACCAGTTTCGCCATTCGGGCGGTAGCGCGATCAAGCATCCTGGAACTGGCACAGGAGAACTGGCCGCTCTGACGCTTGTGCAACAGAGGACGAAATATATACATCCCGTCCCGGTGAAGCAAGTTGGCAAATACCCAATTCAAGACTAAATCTTGCAGGACATCGCAAATAAAAAAGCTCCGTAAATCATCGATCTACGGAGCTGTTTTAAAGTGGAGGCCGAGGTCGGAATCGAACCGGCGTAGGTGGATTTGCAATCCACTGCATAACCATTTTGCTACTCGGCCTCAAACATCGGGTGTCATGTAGCACAACACCTGACGCGTACAAACTTGGAGAATGATTCGAGATCTAACTCCTTGAAAACATTGAGCTTTTTCAGCGGTCAGTGCTTTCGATGGCGTGAATTATGTACTGAATTCCCGGGGCTGGCAACCCCTTGATTTCAAAAAAAATTCTGTCGGACAGTTGAACTGTTTGCAGGAGGTCGCTCGCCTCTGTTCAACCGACAGGCAAAAAAAATCCCGGGCAGCTGATGGACGCCCGGGACTTAAAAATGCATAAACCGTGGTGGTGAACGCGGTGAGAATATTACGGAATATTGCTTGGTGTAACAAGATGTTTTGACTCACCATCCGGTTACTAATCGCTCTAACCCCTTATATATCCACACTATTTTTAAGGTCGTCTATCGATGAGCGGTTTATTTACAGGTACCAGCGGTACTCCCGGGCGTTGATGTCTTGCAGGAACGCCAGATGGTCCTGGCGCTTGTTTTCGCAGTAGACATGGACGAACTCGTCACCCAATCCTCTGCGTAATTCGGCATGGCTTTGCATTACTCGAACGGCTTCCAGCATCTCCGTCGGGAAGTCGACGCCACTGCTGCGATCTTCATTGAGCGGTGCAATCGGTTCACGACCGGCTTCCAGCCCTTGCTCAAGTCCCACCAGAATCGCGGCCAGTACCAGATACGGGTTGGCGTCGGCGCCGGCGAGGCGATGTTCGATACGCAGATTGTTGGCGTCCGACTCAGGCACCCGCAGGCACGCGTCCCGATCTTCGAAGCCCCAACTGGCGCGCGTTGCGACGTTCACGGTGCCGCTCAAGCGCCGTAGCGCGTTGTGGTTGGGCGCGAAGATCGGCATGCAATGTGGCAACAATTCCAGGCAACCGGCCACGGCATGGCGCAGCGGTTGCTGGTCGTTGGCCGCCAGCAGGTTGTTGCCCGCCTCGTCGTACAGGCTCACGTGCACATGCATACCGCTGCCAGGATGTTGCAAATAAGGCTTGGACATAAAACTCGCACGGTAATTGTGCTTCATGGCCACGCCGCGGGTGCTGCGGCAAAACAGAGCGGCCCAGTCGGCGGCACGCAGGCCGTCGTCGAGGTGGCCAAAGTTGATCTCGAACTGGCCAGGTCCCAGCTCGGCGGTGATCACCGTAGCGTCGATACCTTGTGCTCGTGCGGTCTGCACCATCTCATCGAGTACTGGCGAAAATCGCGACAGCCGCTCGATGTGCATGTTGGGTTGATCATCCGCATCGTCGGTCAACGGATCGCGCGCGAACTGTGGCAAGCCGTCTTGCAACTGGCGGTCGAACAGATAGAACTCCAGCTCGAAGGCCACGACCGGAAAAATCCCTTTGCGAGCGAGCCGCTCCAGCACCTGCGCCAGCACTTCCCTTGGCTCGAAGACGATCGGTTTTTCAGTGCCGCTGGAGGTGATCAGCATCTGCCCCAGTGGCTGCGTTTCCCAGTCGACGATCTTCAGCGTACCGGGCACCAACCGGCGCGGCGCATCCGGGTCACCATCGTTGAAACAATAGTCACCGATTTTGAACAGCCCGCCTTGCGTACCGAGCAACACGCAGTTTTGCGGCAACTTAAGCGCACTGCCAGCGGCAACCTTTTCCAGCATCTCGACCGGGTAGCGCTTGCCGTAGAAATGCCCCGGGATATCCAGGGAGATCAGGTCCACGTAACGCACGTCCGGGAAGCGCTGACAAAATGCGCGTACTTCAGCAACCAGATCAGAGCAGACAGCATCCATCGTTGTAGTCCTTGTTGTTTTTGTCAGGTGTAAACCCAGAGCACCCGGGTGAGCTGATCGGTGAGATTGCCGTAACGGCAATGGGTATGACTGGCGAGTTGAAAACTGTCCCCGGCATTCAAGGTGACCGGTTGATCGTCATCCAGCCAAAGTGTCAGTTGGCCTTCGAGCACGTAACCGCCCTGCTCCGAGCTGTCGTTCATGTGCCGGTCGCCGCTGCTCGCGCCGGGCTCAAGCCGGCTTTCGAGCATCGAGAACGATGCGCGCATTTTCGGCGAAACCAGGATGTCGGTGATCCCGTCGGCGTAATACAGCGTGCGGCGCTCGTCCGGCCGGGTCACCCACGGCAAGGCCATGGGTTTGGGCAGGCTGTAGAAATAGGTGGTCGGCACCCCAAGGGTTTCGCTGATGGCGGTCAGGTCCGCCACCGTCGGCCGAGACAATCCACGCTCGACTTGCGAGAGAAACCCGACGGAGCGACCAATCTTGTCCGCGAGTTCCTTGAGCGTGTATTTCTTATGTTTGCGCAGGTCCTGAATCAGTATCGCCAGCGCCGAAATCTCTTCTTGCATGTCCATCTGAACGCTTCCAGAAAATGTGCGATTCAAAGGCTGTCGCGCAACCGATACCAGGCCTTGCCGATGGCCTCCAGTGGCGCCGCCATGTATTTACCGCCGGGGAAACTGCCGTTGACCAGGCCCTGGTACAAGGCCAGCTCATCCGGCTGACCGAGTATCGCGTCGGACACGGCGCGAGCGCCCGCCAATGTCGGCAGCACGCCGTGGCCGGAGTAGCCCTGCAGCCAGTAGAGGTCGCCGCGTCGACCGATGTCCGGGGTGCGCTTGAGGGTGAGGTCAATATGCCCGCCCCAGGCGAACTCCAGTTCGACACCCTTGAGCTGAGGAAACACCCGTTGCAGAAACGGCCGGGTCGCGGCGGCAATGTCTTTCGGCATGCCCCCGAGGTAGGTGCAACCACCGCCAAACAACAGCCGGTTATCCGGAGTGCGGCGGAAATAATCGAGGACAAATTGATTGTCGGTAACGCACACGTTGCTCGGCAACAGCGCGGTTGCCTGCGCTTCGGAAAGCGGCGCGGTCGCCACCTGATAAGTACCGACCGGCAGCACACAACTCGATAGCTGCGGATCAAGTCGATCCAGATACGCGTTGCACGCCAGCACCAGCGTATCGGCTCTGACGCGTCCGCGCTCAGTGGTGACCACGTAGCGGCCGCCCTCCTCGCGATAATTCAGCGCCTTGCTGTGTTCATGGATCCTGCCGCCGGCGCGCTCGACAGCGGCGGCGAGGCCGAGCGCCAGTTTCAGAGGATTGAGGTGCCCGCCTTCCGGGTCAAACAGACCCGCTTGATAGCGCTCACTGGCGACCCACTGCGGCAACTGCTCACGCGAAATGAATTGCAAGCCATCATGCCCCCACTTGTGGCTGGCCTCGTGTTGCCATTCGGTCAACAGGCCGACCCGACGCGGCATCACCGACGTCCACAGATGCCCGGGCCGATAATCACAATCGAAAGCATGGCGGCCGGGCAATGCGCGCAATTCATGTGCGGCCCAACGCATGCCGTCCCACAACCGCCGCGCCCGTTCGTAACCCAGCGCCGCCTCGAGTGGCGGCATGTCGCACGACCAACCGAGAATGGCCTGACCGCCATTGCGCCCCGACGCCGCCCACGCCACTCGACTCGCTTCCAGCAGCGTCACGCGCTTGCCGGCCAAGGCCAGTCGCAGCGCTGTGTGCAAACCGCTGAAGCCCGCGCCGATGATCAACACGTCGGTGTCCTGCTCGCCGTCCAGCGCGGCACGATCGACCAGAAGATCCGCACAGGTGTGGGCGTAGTAGCTGGCGACGTGCTGGCTGGATTGCTGGAACATACGAGCCTCATGAAATTTTCTATTTATAATTTCATGAAAAACTACAGGCAATATTTCACAAGCGCAACCGTTGGACGGACAAAAAAAATCTTGCCAAGGAATTCTGGGCGGGATTTTTCACATCAGTTATCAAACATCGCTAGCGTGTCTCACGCGACCGGAATCATCGGATCCGCAGCGGCCAGTGCGGCTTCGCGATTGGCGGCAGGCGGGTAGATCCAGACCGTGTTGATCTGTGTCTTGAGGTTCTTGCCTTCCTGCTTGACCAGCTTGACCTGACGGTCCCAACCCTCGGTGTACACCGCGCCCCAGCTGCCAAGGTCCAGGCAGGTCACGTATTTGGGTTGACGGTACGGAGTCGGGTCCACGCCGAGGATGTGTGCAGCAACGTTGTTGCCCGCGTGACGGCCCAACGAAATAGCGTGCTGACACGTCATCAGGGCGTAGTTGCCGATGTCGTCGGACGCCGCGTAAGCGACGTCGCCAGTCGCGTAGATATCGTCCTGGCCAATGACCTTCAGGTGGCTGTCAACGTGCAGGCGACCCAAGTGATCGCGTTCGGCCGGGATCTGTTCGGTCAACGAGCTGGCACGCACGCCGGTGGTCCAGATAACGGTTTTGGCATCGATACGCTGGCCGTCGCTCAAGTCGACGCCATTTGCATCGACAGCCACCACCGAGGCCTTCAAGTGCCATTTCACGCCGGTTTCGATGCTGGCTTCTTCGATCGATTTGGCGATTTCCGCGCCCATGGAGCCGCCTATCTTGTCGCCGCGATCAACGATGATCACCTCTACATCGCTACGCTCACCTAAAATCCCATGCAGACGCGCCGTCATTTCAGTCGCCGTCTCAATGCCGGTGAAGCCACCGCCCGCCACCACAACCGTGTTGCGAGCTTTGCTTTCTGGCAGGTCGGCCAGGGATTTCAGGTGGTTTTCCAGGCGGACCGCTTCTTCAATCTGATCAACGTCAAACGCATACTCACCCACGCCGGCGGTGGCAGGAATCGCCAGACGGCTGCCGGTCGCCAGAACGAGTTTGTCGTAGCTGCACACCTGTTTGGCACCGGACGCATCGGTGTAGCCAACGCGTTTTTGCGCGACGTCGATGGTGTCCGCAGCACCTTTGATGAACTTCACGCCGACGGCATCGAACAGCTCGCCGATCGGTGCCGCCAGTTGATGCGCGTTCGGTTCATAGAAGCGCGGTCGCACGCGCAGCTCGGCCTGCGGGGCCAGGACAGTCACTTCAACGTCGTTGTGGGCATGCAGGTCGAACAGGCGCGTCGCGCTCAAAGCCGTCCACATACCACCGAAACCTGCGCCGATTACCAGAATGTGCTGTTTCATTTTTTACTCCGCGAGAAAGCCGATCAATGAATGCGTCAGAGGTCATACGCTTGGCAGCGCCAACCGAACAACTGCGACTGTATTGATCCCAGTTAAATCGCGCAATCTGTTTTTTGTGATGGCTACTATCGAAAACTGTGATCCCCCGCTTTGACGATCTGTCCAATGCGATAAGGCTTTGCAGGCGCAAGTGAGCGCCGACAGGAGTCGTTGCCCGCCTGACGTTCAGCTGATAATATTTGCGACAACATTAGTCGGAGATTCAGATGTCTCTTTACAGCGCGGGCGTTGAGTACGGCATTCATTGCCTGATTTTTCTGGTGGGCAACAGCGGCGACACCCGCGAGGCGAGCGTGCGCGACCTTGCGGAGCTGCAAGGCGTACCGCTGGACTATCTGGCGAAAATCTTCACCAAACTGGCGAAGGCCAAACTGGTGGTGGCCACCGAGGGCGTGCGTGGCGGCTTCAAGCTGGCCCGGCCGTCCGACGAAATCAGTGTGCTCGACATCGTCAACGCCATCGACGGGCAGAAGCTGATCTTTGATTGTCGCGAAATTCGCGGGCGCTGCGCCTTGTTCGAAGGTTCCGCCCCGGACTGGGCGCTGTCCGGCCACTGCTCGGTGCATACCGTGATGATGACCGCGCAGAAACGTATGGAAGAGGCCCTCGCCCAGCAGACCATTCTTGATCTGGCGAGGAAAGTCGGAAGAAAAGCGCCCGCCGGGTTCAACGGGCAAGTCGACGACTGGATCAACGAACGCCGCGAAAGGAAAAGCGGCGCCAGCACGCCCGTCGCTGCAGATCAGATCATTGCGGTGACCGAAGTCACCGACTGACCCTCACAAACAGTCGCGTACAGCCTGACGCAACGCTCCGGACTTGGCCCAGGGCGGGCCCTGATACAGCGACACCCGGCTGCCGTCCTTTGATTTCACGATATCGAGAATCTCGTCGGCGGTGATAATGCTGGGCGCTGTAATCCGGTAGCCATTGGAAATCCCGACTTGCGCAGAGCCGGAGACGACTTGCTGCCACGCCGGCAATACGCAAGCGGCATACTCTTTTGGCGGTTTTTCGCTGTACTTGCTGACATTCGGCTCACCTGGCACCAGCGAAGCCGGCAATGAGCACCCCGCCAACAACGCTGTTACGACTCCCGCAATCAACGTCCGCATGACGCTTCCTTATCCCAAAAAAAGGAAATGTAGCGCGTCGTCATGCAGACATCCATTCGATAAAGCAATGCAGGTGTTGGGACTGCTGTCGCCCGGCCCTGGATAGGATCGTTCGTTGAGGTAAGTCATCCATCGCTCATAAGCTTCGTGCTGCCATTGCGTGACCCGCTCCCACTCCGGGCCGTTCAGTTGATGAGCAGAAATCAGCTTCATCATTTCCGTGGTGGCCGCGTCCAGGTCGACGATCAGCTCATGCGCGTGGAATCTGAAATCATCGGTCGTCGTCATTTGAAATAGCCTCGCCCTGGCGGAAATTCGCCACTTCAGTACGACACCAAATCGGCCCGCTAGCCTGCATCTTCCCGACCAAAGGCTGTCCGGACGAACACAACGCCCTGTCCGTGAAAATCGAACTAGAATTTCTAAGCGCAGGTGTTCAGGAGTTTTTCATCATGTGGCTAAACGAATCTGAAAACGAACTGCGACGCGACCTGCAAAGCGTTGCGTCAGATCTGAGATGGTCGGCGGTGGAATTGTTGCGTCTGGCGGACCAGTTGAAACAGGCTGGCAATGACGCAGACGCGCAGGCCGTGATGAGATTGTGCAATCTGTTCCAGGGCGATGAGCAGCGGCTGGCGGGCTATGCCGAAGAAGTGAAAGCCAAGGTGATCAGTCGAAACAAGCCTTCCGACCACGCCGGCGGGGTGGATGGCGGCGGTTAGTCGCCGTCATGCAAAGCCCCGGCTGACCGGGGCTTGATGCGCACTATTGATCCGCTTTCTGGCCAGCGGCCGGTCTGTTTGTCCGGGACTTGTAACCAGGCAAGGACGCCGCAAAGGCCAATGCCTCTTCCCGGCTGCCAAAGGATCCCAGCCGGTCGCCCTGGGTGCACACCCGCCAGGGGCCATTGTTTACGCTAAGCACTTCATAACCGTTCATGTGCATCTTATTCAGCATCGGAACGCTCATAAGCTACCTCCATTTCGGTATTGGGTTCAGGACTCACCAGCCTACCTTACACCCGCCCTTTGCAAAGAGGCCGACCAGACGTCGGCGTCAAGTTGCACTTTCGGACCCTGTGACACCTCCAACACCACAGGCCCCGACAAATCCGCTCCCGGCCCGTATATTGCATTTTTATTACCGTTTTATGACAACGGGCAATCAGGTAACACATGAAAGTACGCGCAACCGTCATCTGCGAGCAGGACCGGCACATTCTTCTGGTTCGCAAACTTAAGTGTCGGTGGTCGTTGCCCGGCGGAAAAGTCGAACGCGGCGAAACCATTGCCGGGGCGGCCATACGCGAGCTGTTTGAAGAAACCGGGCTGGGCGTCGACGGTTTGCTGTACCTGATGGAGCTGGAATCCGGCGGCACCCGCCACCACGTCTACGAGGCATCCGTGCTGAACTCGGCTGAGGCGCGGCCGCAAAATGAAATCTTCGATTGCCTGTGGTACCCGCTGGATGCGGTGCAAAACCTCAACACCAGCGACGCCACGCTGCGCATTGTCAGAGCGTTTCAGCGTCGCCTGTGAGATGGGGTCAGGCTTTGGCCACTGCCGTCGCAGCCTTGTCGATAAACGCCGCCACTTCGACCGGCATCGAGGCAAGGGACGCGTGACTGGCTTTCAACGTCAGAATCTCTTTGGCATTGAGCCGCCCTGCCATCCACTGCTGATTGTGTGGCGCGATCATCCGGTCGTCGGACGAAACCTGATACCACGACGGTTTGTTTTTCCACGCCACGGTGCTGATCGTGTCGCTAAACGTGCTGGCCAACGGAGCTTTTTGAGTGATGCCCATGACCAGCCCTTCGGTCTCGGCCAGGTCCTGGCAAAAGCTTTCGTGGTAAAGCTCCGGTTTGACCCATAAATAGCCGTCACTGTCAGGCGCCAGGTTCGCCGCCGCTGCGGGTGGATGCTGTTGAGTGATACTGCCGGGACTTTCACCGGCATCCGGCGCGAAGGCGGCGATGTACACCAACCCTGCAACATTCGGTTGATCACCGGCCTCGGTGATGACCGCGCCGCCATAGGAATGCCCCACCAGCAACACCGGCCCTGCCACCTGCGCGATCATTTTGCGGGTGCGTTCGACGTCATCGGCCAACGAAGTGAGCGGCATCTCGACCGCGCGGATGTCGGTGTAGCCCTTGCTCAGCAGCTCGGCAATTACCTTGCTCCAATGGGCGGCACCGCCCCAAAAACCATGAACCAGAACGATCGCGGGTTTGTCACTCATGTCGGTAACTCCGTTGGAGGGGGGCGTCAGCAAACGATGTCAGCCCTGATCGCCGCCGCCCACCGGCATGATCATGCCGGTGATGTAGGACGCTTCGTCGCTGGCCAGAAACAGAATAGCTGCTGCCTGTTCATCCAGCGTGCCGTAGCGTTTCATCAGACTGCTGTCGAGTGTCTGATCGACGATCTGCTGATACCACACCTTCTCGTCGGCGCTCTGTTCTGCGCTGTTGCGCGGAATGACCCTTGGCGGCGCTTCCGTGCCGCCGGGTGCTGTCGCATTGACCCGTACGCCACGACCGGCGGTCTCGAACGCGAGGCAGGCGGTGAGTGCATTGACCCCGCCCTTCGCCGCGCCGTAGGGCACGCGATTGATGCTGCGGGTGGCGATGGACGACACGTTGACGATCGCACCGCTGCCCTGCTCCAGCATGAACGGCAGGGCGGCATGGCAACACCAAAGCGTCGGGAACAGCGAGCGGCGCACTTCGGCTTCGATCTGCGGCGCCTCGTAGTGTTCGAAAGGCTTGGCCCAGATCGTCCCGCCGACATTGTTGATGAGGATGTCCAGACGCCCGAAACGCTCGACCGCGGCGTGCATCACGCGGCTGCATTCGTCGTACTGCTCGAGGTCGGCTGTCAGTGCGAGCACCTGGCTGCCCTGCCCCAGTTGCTGTTGGACTTCAAAGACCAGCTCGGAGCGATCGACCAGAATCAAGTGCGCCCCTTGCGCCGCCATTTGTTCGGCGACTCGCCGACCGATGCCTTGCGCGGCACCGGTGATCAACGCGACTTTTTCGTGAAATCTGTTCATGTGTACCTCGTGACGTAACGCTTGCCCGTAGGAGCGAGCTTGCTCGCGATGATCTCCAGAGCGCCGCGTTAATCCAGAACGCCCGTGTCATCGTTAACGACCATCGCGAGCAAGCTCGCTCCTACAGAGGATCTGTGTTCAGGAGGGGATGTGAGTACGCCCTCACTCAGGCCGCGCTGGCCGCAAACTTCTCGTAGTAGAAATTCACCGGCGCGATACCTTGCTCGCGAATGTAGTGGCTGACCGCTTCGACCATCGGCGGCGGGCCGCACAGGTAGACATCGACGTCGCCCTCGTTCAAGTGCTTTGGCTCGATGTGCTGGGTCACATAGCCCTTGAGCGGGTGCTGGCTGTCGGGGCTGGCCACGCAGGCGCTGAAGCTGAAATTCGGGATGCGCGCAGCCAAGGCTTCGAGGCGATCCATTTCCACCAAATCGAAATCGTTGGTCACACCGTAGATCAGGTGCAGCGGATGCTCACTGCCCTGCTCGGCGATTTTTTCCAGCATCGCAGTGAACGGCGCCAACCCGGTGCCGCCGGCCAGCAGCAACAGCGGACGACGAATCTCACGCAGGTAGAAACTGCCCAGTGGCCCGGCCAGGCTCATGCTGTCGCCGGCCTTGGCCATGCCGGTGAGAAAGCTGCTCATCAGGCCGCCGGGCACGTTGCGGATCAGGAAACTGACTTCGCCATCACGCTGCAACGAGCTGAAGGAATAGGCGCGGGTCTGCTCGCTGCCGGGAACCCCGAGGTTCACGTATTGCCCCGGCAGGAACGCCAGTTTGCTCAACGCGTCACCCTTGATCGACAGCGCTATGGTGCTGTCGGACAACTGGCGCACGGCGCTGATGGTTGCGTCGTAGCTGGCCTGTTGCGTACGGCAGACTTCTGATGAAGTCGGCACCCGCACCACGCAATCGCTCTGGGCGCGCATCTGGCACGTCAGGACAAAACCTTGCTCGGCTTCTTCCGCCGTGAGGGCGTCTTCGATGTATTCCTCGCCCAGGTCGTAGCGACCGGCTTCGGCGAAACACTTGCAGGTGCCGCAAGCGCCGTCGCGGCAGTCCAGCGGAATGTTGATGCCTTGACGATACGCCGCATCGGCCACGGTTTCGTGGTCATTGACGTCGATAAAGCGGGTGACGCCGTCTTCGAAATTGAACGCAATGGAATGAGTCATGACGGCTGCCTCACAAGTGGTAAACATCGATGACCTGGCGAACGTAGTCGTTCTTCAGGATCACTTTCTTGGCCTTGATCAGCGGGTTTTCACCGCGCACATCGAGGGTGTAGAAACTGCTGCCGAAATAGCTGTCGACGGTCTTGTACCGGAAGCTCAGGGTGTGCCAGTTAAAGCGCACCTTGCAGAGGCCGTCGGCCTGTTCGAGCAGCTCGATGTTGCTGATGTTGTGGGAGGTGCGAGTGTCCGGCACGGTGGCGCTGGAGCGCTCGGTCTTGATCCGGAAAATGCGGTCTTCCAGGCCGGTACGGTTGCCGTACCAGATCAGCGAAATTTCCCGCTGCGGGTCTTCGGTCAACTCGTCGTTGTCGTCCCAGGACGGCATCCAGAACGTCGCGTCCTGGGCGTACAACTCCAGCCATTCGTCCCATTGCCGGTCATCGAGATAACGCGCTTCGCGGTAGAGGAAATCGCGCACGGTGTCGTAGGAAATGCTCATTGCACGTCCTCCACAGCGATCAACTTCGATTGTTCAGCGGCCAATGCCTTGAGCATGGTTTGCTGCCAATACTTGTGCTGCAGCACGAACAGACCTTCGTCCTCGGTGCGCACGCCGCTGAGCAGTGGGTGCAGATCGATTTCCTTCGCGGCATCATCGGCGCCTTCGATCCAGTGTTCGGCACCACGGGACATGTCGTTCCAGCCTGTCACGCTGCCCTGATAGCCAGTCTGGCAGGAACGAAACTCTTCCAGATCGTCCGGCGTCGCCATGCCGCTGACGTTGAAGAAATCTTCGTACTGACGAATCCGGCTCGAGCGGGCGTGGTCGCTTTCGCCCTTGGGGGCGATGCAGTAAATGGTGATTTCCGTGCGGTTGACCGAAATCGGCCGGGCGATGCGGATTTGCGAGCTGAACTGGTCCATCAGGTACACGTTCGGGTACAGGCACAGGTTGCGCGAGTTCTCGATCATCCAGTCGGCGCGGGCCTTGCCGAAGTCCTGGGCGAGCTCGTCGCGGCGTTCGTACAGCGGACGGTCTTCCGGGTTGGCCCAGCGAGTCCAGAGCAGCATGTGGCCCTTGTCGAAGGAATAGAAACCACCGCCCTGCTTGGCCCAGCTACCGGCGCTCATGGTCGGGTTGCAATCGCCGGCTTCGCGCTGTTTGCGCTGGTTCTGGGTGGCGGCATAGTTCCAGTGCACCGAGCTGACGTGGTAACCGTCGGCGCCGTTTTCGGCGGTGAGTTTCCAGTTGCCTTCGTAGATGTAGCTGGAGGAACCGCGCAGTACTTCCAGGCCGTCGGCGGACTGGTCAACGATCATGTCGATGATCTTCGCCGACTCGCCCAGATGCTCGACCAGCGGCACCACGTCGGCCTTGAGACTGCCGAACAGGAAGCCACGATAGGACTCGAAACGCGCGACTTTGGTCAGGTCGTGGGAGCCTTCGCAGTTGAAGCTCGCCGGGTAACCGGCCGCAGCCGGGTCTTTGACCTTCAGCAGCTTGCCGGAGTTGTTGAACGTCCAGCCGTGGAACGGACAGGTGTAGGAGCTCTTGTTGCCGGACTTGTGTCGGCAAAGCATCGCGCCGCGGTGACTGCAGGCGTTGATAAAGGCGTTGAGCACACCGTCCTTGTTGCGCGCGATAAAGATCGACTGGCGCCCCATGGTGGTGGTGTAGAAATCGTTTTTCTCGGGGATCTGGCTTTCGTGCGCCAGGTACAGCCAGTTGCCTTCGAAGATGTGTTCCATCTCGAGGTCGAACAGCCGCGGGTCGGTGAACATCTCGCGCTTGCAGCGGTAGATTCCTTGTTCTGGATCGTCCTCAAGCAGGGAGTGAAGATACTCGGGTCGCAGGGTCATGGCCGCCGCCTCCATTGTTATTGTTCAGGCAAGACTCATGCTAGGACGGGGCAATGGGGCGGACTATCCGCTGGGTGCAGACCTTTATCCGTTTAATGCAGGGCTCCCGCCAGCAGATCATTTTCGGAATCGGACTACATAACTGCTTACAAGTCTTGAATAGACTGCGCTCCTGACTACAAGGAGTGGTTTCCATGGCTAATCACGGATACATGACCATCAGCGGTAAAACCCAGGGATTGATTTCAGCAGGCTGCTCAACTCAGGATTCTATTGGCAACAAGTATCAGGCGGCGCACACCGATGAAATCATGGTGCTGTCTTACAGCCATAACATCACCACTGTCGGGAACCTCAACAGGTCGACGCACAACCCGATCATCATCACGAAAGGCGTCGACAAATCATCGCCGCTTCTCGCCCAGGCGCTTTCAAACAGAGAGGAGATCAACTGCAAGATCAGTTTCTACCGCGTGTCATCCGCTGGCATGCAGGAAAAGTTCTATACCGTTTCGATCATTGGCGGCGTCATTACCGACCTGACGCTGGAAATGCCTCACGCCATTTATCAAAACGACGCCGAGCCCCAAGAGCAAGTGGCCATTCGTTACCGTGACATCACCTGGACCCACCATCTGGCTAAAACCAGCAGTTACAGTTCGTGGGGTGAAGAAGGATGAACCCGTGGGACATCAACAGTGCTGCGGGAAAACTGGTGGGGCAAGCCCGCACGCTTGGCACTCGTCATCTGGCGCACGGCATGGCGCGTGAGCGGTTCAATAGAGAAGTGGCCTATTACGCCAATCGCATTGCCGGCGATGTAGCACAAAACCGCAAAACGCCCGAGCAAGGCTTGCAGGCGCTTGTGCAAGAACAACGAAACCTGCTCATCCAATTGCAAGCCCTCGCGGGAAAAGCTCAGGCCGCGATCACTGAACACGTTAAAAAATTACCGGCCTCAACACTTACACGTCCCGTTTCTAAACCTGACCCCGTGCGTTTACTGCGCTACGTCCATGCGCAAAATCTAAAGTCGACTGCCGCGAATTCGCCCGACGCTTTGAAAGCGACTACCGCGCCGCATCCTGTCCCGGACCTGAAGTTTTTCCCTGAGGAGCAATGGCCAGCGCCCGTCCCACAAGAAGAACCCGGGTTCTACGTTGTTCCAAGAAGCACGACAGCTGAAAAACTGCAGGCTCAGCTATTCACTCCATCAGCCTCCCCTGCCGTCATCGCCAAATTCAAAACCCTGAACCCGAATCTGGACCAGGTAAAAGCCGGGACGATGATTGTTCTAAGTGACCCGAACAATCACCTCTGTACCTTCGAAGACGCGTTGTTGATGCAAGCGGCAGCGACGGTGAATAAAGCACTGGAGCCGCTCAGCCCGGAAGAGGCCGACTTCATGGCTCGTCACTATGACGAAATTGCGTTCTTTGTTTCGAAAGGGTCACTCGGGGCCAGTGCCGGGTTGGCGATGTTTTCGAAGAATCTGAAAGACGTGGACGACCTTTTGAGGAACATCGATAAGTTGCACACAAAAACCTTTCAGGCCAACGGTCACCTCAACACTCCAGATTTTTACGCCGAGCGCAAACGCCTGCTGACTCAGCTGGACACCCAACTCACCAAACTGACTAAAAAGAGCATCGGTTTTCCGGATCATCCCAATCTGAAAAACGTGTTGGGCATATCGACAAAACGTCTTGTTCATCGCTGGAGAAAAGCCGGGGCCATTGGACAGATTCCCGGTTATGCCACGCATATTGAACGGGTTTCCAAAGCTGCGAAGTATGTGAAATATGGTGGTTGGGTTGGTACGGCGGTGGGTGGTGGAGCGTCAGTAATCAAGGTTCAGGGGGTTTGTGCAGAAGGGAATGTGGAGGCCTGTGAGAAGGTGAAATTTACAGAAGCCGGGGGTTTCTTCGGAGGGCTGACGGGCGGCATTGCAACCGGTGCCCTGCTAGGCGGCTCTACCGCCGGCGTAATTTGTGCAGCCCTGGGAGTGCCTACTGGTGGGGTCGGAACCTTTGCATGCGGTTTACTAATAGTCGGCGGGAGTTCTTTGGCAGCAGGGGAAGTCTTAGGAAAGGGTGGAGAAATCATTGGTGAAAGAATCTACGAGGCGACTAAATGAGCATCAGTACCGCTGACAAAATAGTCATTGTTGTCGGTCTAATCGACTTTGGAGGTCTGTTCATAATAATTGGCATATCACTTCACCTCGCCTATACAAAAATGGACGTGATGTTGGATCACCTGCAGAACTGCCCGGCGGTCATGATTCGGGCACCGTTCAGAAATGGCGGGCCTTGGGGGAACATGTTTTTACTGGGATCCATAATGGGCGTAATAACTACACCTCGGCTCTATCTCCGTGATGGGGGTGCATGCGCTGAGGACCTGAAGAACTTTCCTGTCGCCCTTAAACGAAAGCTGATTGTTTTACAGTGGACCGGCTGGGGACTTTTACTCGTAATGTTTGGCCTTGTTGCAGCTGCTGAGCTCGATCTAGTCTGAGAAAAATTTATGCTCTTTTCAGGTGAATCAGTTTTGCTGAAAGGCCATGAAGACCATCAGCACTTCAATCCCGCCGCTTCAACGTATCCGACGGCAACTCCCCAAACTGCTTGCGATAGTTATCCGAAAACCGCCCCAGATGCAGAAACCCATAATCCATTGCCACTTCCGTGACATTACGCACGTTGCAGGTCGGGTCACTCAAACAGGCGTTGATGCGTTCCAGGCGTTTCTGGCGGATGTAGTTTTTCGGCGTGGTGCCAGCGTTGCGTTCAAACAGGCCGTACAGCGAGCGCAAACTCATCCGCGCCTGTCGGGCCAGTTCTTCGCTGTCGATGTCTTGCTTGAGGTGCCGGGCGATGTAGTCGGCAATCACTTCGAACGTCGCGGTTTGTGAGCCAAGGCAGATGCGACTGACGTTGGTTTGCATCAGGCTGAGCATTTTGCTGACGATGATCTGTGCGTAGTGTTCCTGCACCTTGGGAATCTGTTCGGTGGCCTCGGCTTCCTGGCAGATCATCGCCAGCAGTCCGACAAAGCCTTCCAGCTCGTTGAGCTGATAACGGTTCTCCAGAAACCGCACACCCTGCTCCGGATAGCGCCAGCGTTGCTCGTCGCAGATCGATTCGAGCAATGACGTCGGGACTTTGAGGATGAATTTTTCGCAATCGTCGGAATAGGTCAGGTCCACCGGGTCGTCAGGGTTGATCAGCAGCAACTCACCGGGGGCAAAGTAATGTTCCTGACCGTGGCCGCGCCACAGGCAATGGCCGCGCAACAGCACTTGCAGGTGGTAGATGGTTTCCAGCGCGCCCGAGGTGACGCGCACGCTGCCGCCGTAGCTGATGCGGCACAGGTCGAGGCTGGCAAACTTGCGGTGATTGAGGCTGGCCAGTGGCCGCCCTGCACGGGGCATCAGGATGCAGTGGTTTCCGACATGCTGATTGACGTATCCCGAGACCGCGTAAGGGTCGGCATGGTCGAATACGGAGCTGCGCTGACTCAACAGTTGCGCTTGCATATCGGTCACTCTCGTTGTTGTTATGGTCGGTTCATTCTAAGGCCGTGATTGCAGTGGTGTGTCAATTGGCCGACCTGTGGGATGTGCCGGCCTCTTTCGCGAGCAGGCTCGCTCCCACATTTGAACGTATTTCGTCAGAGAGAATGCGGTCAACTGTGGGAGCGAGCCTGCTCGCGAAGGGGCTATCAGCTTCAACATAAATGTTGGCTGACACACCGCTGTCGCGAGCAGGCTCGCTCCCACCAGGCTTGAGGTCAGTCCTCGAGTGCGCGTACCCGTTCGTGACGTTGCTGCTCTTGCGGCTGGGCGGACGATTGCAAGGTGAAATCGAATTCGATCTCGGCAAAACGCCCGCTGACACCGTAGGCCGCTGCACGCGCCTGGTCATCGCTGAAGGTGATTTTCGCGATCAGCTCGTCGCGGGTGGCGTAGGCGAAATCGTCGTGCAGGTATTGGTCGCCGTCGAGGTTGATCTGCGTGGTCAGGTGACGATGATCCGGTGCGGAAATAAAGAAGTGCACGTGCGCCGGACGCTGGCCGTGACGGCCCAGGTTATCGAGCAGTTGCTGGGTCGGACCGTCCGGTGGGCAACCGTAACCCGACGGCACGATACTGCGGAAACGGTAGCGTCCCTCGGCATCGGTGACGATGCGACGACGCAGGTTGAATTCCGATTGCGTCGTATCGAAGTAGGAATAAGTGCCGCCGGTATTGGCGTGCCAGACATCCACCACCGCGCCGGCCAAGGGTTCGCCAGCGGTATTGAACACCCGGCCCTGCATAAACAGCACCACACCCGGATCGACGCCATCATCAAGGCGCGCTTCACCCTGCGACAACGGCGCACCCGCCACGTACAGCGGCCCTTCGATGGTCCGCGGCGTGCCGCCCGACTTGCCGGCCTGCTCGTCTTCGGCGTCCATCAGCAGGTCGAGGTAATGCTCCAGGCCGATCCCGGCCACCAACAGACCGGCTTCCTGACGCGAACCCAGCACGTTGAGGTAGTTGACGGCTTTCCAGAATTCTTCCGGGGTCACGGCCAGGTCTTCGATGATGTTCACCGAGTCGCGCAGGATGCGATAGACCAGCGCTTTTACGCGCGGATCGCCGCCATCATTCAACAGGCCGGCGGCCTCTTCGAGAAATTTCTGGACGCTGGCAGTGTGGGAAATCTTGACGTTCATGGTGGTTCCTCATCTTGTAATTATTAGCGTAGCGAACTGAACAGGCTGGGTTCAGCGGTCATCCTCGCGAATCGACGAAGGATGCCGGCACATCGCGGTGACTTCGATCGCCATGTACGGGTACAGCGGCAATTGCATCAGCAAGTCGTGCAGCTCTTGAACGCTGTCGACATCGAACACGCTGTAATTGGCATACAGCCCGGCGATGCGCCACAGGTGACGCCACTTGCCTTGATCTTGCAGGCGCTGGGCCAGGGCTTTTTCGTCCGCTTTCAACCGGGCGGCGGCTTCGGGATTCATGTCGACCGGCAGGTTCACGGTCATTTTTACGTGGAACAGCATAAAGCTCTCCTCAAGCAGGATGAATGGCAGAAGACGTTTTGTCGCGACGGTAGAACGCCAGGCGTTCTTCATCGAGGATCAGGCCCAGGCCCGGGGTGTTTGGCACGTGCAGCTCGAAATCGCGATAGACCAGCGGTTCGCGGAGTATGTCTTCGGTCAACAGCAAAGGGCCGAACAGCTCTGTGTCCCACGCCAGTTTATTCAGCGTAACGAAGGCGTGGGCCGAAGCCAGGGTGCCGATGCCACCTTCAAGCATGGTGCCGCCGTACAAGCCGATACCGGCTGCTTCGGCAATCGCTGCGGTTCGCAGCACGGCACGCGGGCCGCCGTTCTTGGCGATTTTCAGGGCGAACACCGAGGCGGCGCCTTCCCGAGCCAGATTGAACGCATCTTCCACGCACTCGATGGATTCGTCGGCCATGATCGGCGCCGGGCTCATGGCGTTCAGGCGGGCCATGCCGGCGCGGTTGTTGCGTGAAATCGGTTGTTCGATCAGGTCGATACCGTTGGTGCCGAGGACCCGGCAAGCGCGCAACGCGACCGCTTCGTCCCAGGCCTGATTGACATCGACCCGGACGCTGGCGCGATCGCCGAGGGCTTTCTTGATCGCGATGACGTGGGCCAGGTCGCGATTGACTTCGCCGGCACCGATTTTCAGTTTGAAGATACGATGGCGACGCAGGTCGAGCATTTTTTCCGCTTCGGCGATGTCTTTCCCGGTGTCGCCGCTGGCCAGGGTCCACGCCACCGGCAGCGCATCACGAACCCTACCGCCTAGCAGTTCGCTGACCGGCAGGCCGAGGCGTTTGCCTTGCGCATCGAGCAGCGCCGTTTCGATACCTGATTTGGCGAAGGTGTTGCCACGAATGCTGCGCTCCAGACGCAACATCGCCGCGTTCACATTGGCGCTGTCCTGCCCCAGCAACAGCGGCGCAAAGTGGCGGTCGATGTTGGTCTTGATGCTGTCCGGGCTTTCGTTGCCATACGCCAGGCCACCGATGGTGGTGGATTCGCCGATGCCTTCAATGCCATCGGCGCAGCGCACACGAATGATCACCAGGGTCTGGTTCTGCATGGTGTGCATCGCCAGCTTGTGCGGGCGGATGGTCGGCAGATCGACGATGATCGTCTCGATCGATTCAATGGCTGTAGCAAGCATGTCGATACCCGTCAGGTTCTTAAAGTTCTGGAACCGATTCTGGTACGGCTTTTTTCGCGATGCCAATATAGAATTGGTCTGACTTGATACCTTTAAGGTATGCGAATTGATTTTCGGAGGTTGTATGGAACTGCGTCACCTGCGCTATTTTCAGGTGTTGGCTCAAACCCTGAATTTCACCCGAGCCGCTGAATTGCTGCACATCGCCCAGCCGCCGCTGAGCCGGCAGATCCAGCAACTGGAGGACGAGCTCGGGGTGTTGTTGCTGGAGCGCGGGCGGCCGCTGAAGCTGACCGATGCCGGGCGGTTTTTCCATGAGCACTCCACCGCGCTGCTAGAGCAACTGGGCAAGGTCTGCGACAACACGCGACGCATCGGCCTGGGGGAAAAAACCTGGTTGGGGATCGGTTTTGCGCCGTCGACACTGTATGGCGTGCTGCCCGAACTGATCCGCCGTTTGCGCAGCGGCGAACCGCTGGAGCTCGAATTGGGGCTCTCGGAAATGACCACCCTGCAACAAGTGCAGGCGCTCAAGGCCGGGCGCATCGATATCGGTTTCGGCCGGATTCGCATCGACGACCCGGCCATCATCCAGACGGTGTTGACCGAAGACCGTCTGGTCGCCGCCCTCCCCGCCGGTCACCCGTTGCTGGCCGGACCGATCAGCCTGCGCGACCTGGCGAAGGAACCCTTTGTGCTGTACCCCGGCAACCCGCGCCCCAGCTATGCCGACCATGTAATCGGTTTGTTCGAATCCTATGGCGTGAGTATCCATGTGGCGCAATGGACCAACGAACTGCAAACCGCTATCGGCTTGGTGGGTGCAGGGATCGGCGTCACCCTGGTGCCGGCCTCGGTCCAATTGCTGCATCGCGACGACATTGGTTTCACGCCACTGCTGGAAGACAACGCGACCTCGCCGATCATCCTCAGCCGACGCGTGGGCGATGTATCGCCGGGGTTGAATCATTGTTTGCGGATGATTGATGAATTGCAGCCGCGGGACTAAGGGAATTGGCAGCAGTCGGCAACCTGTGGCGAGGGAGCTCGCTCCCGCTGGGCTGCGCAGCAGACCCAAAATTATCGCTGTTGCAATAAATGTTGAAGGGCTGCTGCGCACCCGAGCGGGAGCAAGCTCCCTCGCCACGGGTGTTTATCGGGTGCTGAGCCTCAGTTGGCATCGCCGCCCCAGATCCAGTTCCAGATCCCCGGCAATTTCACTGGCTGTGAACTGTCACGAACGGTGCGCGCCATGGCCGCCCGTTGCAGTTCGGCCTGATCGTCATAAAACGGCTTCTGCGCGGTTTTCACGCCGGTGGCCTGTGCGCTGTCCAGCAGGATTTGCAGGTACTCGCGGGCATGCCGGGCGGTGTAGCGGTTGAGGTCGTGGAAGGTCACCACCACCGGGATCACGCCGTCCACGGTCGGCAACTCACCCAACGCGATGCGCTCGCGCACCTGTGACAACTGCTGCAGCATGTTGGCCCGGCGCCGGGGGCTGGCGTTGAAGCCCCAGATTTTGCCGTCATTCGCGCTGAGATCCGTCAGTAGCACCTGCATGCCATGCTTTTGATAAGCAGCAAACACCCGTTTGTCGTAGTTCCAGAAGGGTGGGCGCACCAGCGTCGGCGCCGCGCCGGTCATCGCGGCGATGTCGGCGCTGCCTTTGCTCAGAGCGTGTTCCAGTTCATCGGGACTCAGCGAGCGGTGATTGGTGTGCCAGTGAGTGGCGGTGTGGAAACCCAGAATGTGTCCGTCGGCGCGTTCGCGGCGCATGACCTCGCGGCCGATGTCGCTGTCGCCCGCCCGTGGCGCACCGGTCTGCACGAAGAACACCGCTTTGATATTCGGCTGCACCGGGTTCGAGGCCAGACTGTCGAGAATCGTCATCGTCGGGTTCCAGAAACTCGATGCGCTGGGACCGTCGTCGAAGGTCAGCAGAAACCGGATCGGGGCTTGCGCGCTTAAACGCTGTTGAGTCTGCGGCGTCATGTCGATGGGAGCAGCGATGCAACCCGCCAGTCCGATGGCAATGGCGAGTGCAGCGAAAACCTTGAACAGCTGTTTCATGGTGTGCCTTGGGCCAGACCGTTGCGCCCGCACGGGTGTGCGGGCGCAGGTTGGATAAGGGTACACCGTGTTTGGTTCCGAGCTGCTGGAACGCGTGGCCGATAATCGGTGCAGTCGCCAGTTCGGTGTGGTTCTCGAGCGGGAGGCCCGGCTATGCTGAAAATTCCAGCTGGAGGATTAGGTCGATGTGCGGACGACTCTCGCAGTACCGGGGCATCCACGATTTCGTGGCGGTGTTGAGCATGCCTCACGCGCTCATCAACTACGTCGGCGACGAGCCACTGGCGCGCTACAACGCCGCGCCGACAAACCAACTCGCCTTGTTCCACTCTGAAAACCACCGGTTGCAGGCCGACAAAGTGCGCTGGGGCTGGCGCCCGCACTGGGCGAAGGATCGCGCGGCGCCGATCAATGCGCGGGTCGAAAAAGTCGCCCACGGGCCATTCTTTCGGGCGATCTGGCCCCATCGCGCGATTGTGCCGATTGATAGCTGGTTCGAATGGGTGGATGCCGGGGATTCAACGAAACAACCCTGGCTGATCTGTCGGCAGGACCGGGCGCCGATTTTTTGCGCCGCCATTGGCCAGTTCCCCAAGGACAACGAGGCGCCGCGAGACGATGACGGTTTCGTGATCATCACCGCCGACAGTGCCGGCGGCATGCTCGACATTCATGACCGACGGCCGATCGTTTTGTCGCCCGAACTGGCAAGGGAATGGCTTGACCCTGCGACGCCCCGAGAACGCGCAGAGCAGATTGCTTTAATGGAAGGCGAAGGAAGTGAGGTATTTGAGTGGTATCGCGTCAGCAAAGCCGTGGGTAATGTGCGGAACCAGGGCCCGGAACTTATTGATGAAGTGGCGTGAACTAATCAATTTCGGGATAAAGGCGGTCAATAGTGAGAAGTTGTATAGACAAATTATTAACGCCAGCGTTACAGCGAGTGTTTCATCCAAGAGACACCCCTAACTATATGGCGACTTGATACGTGCGCCGCTTGTCTGACAATCCGATAGTCGTACATACATTCAGATTGACTGCGGATAGCATGCGCGCCGCATTTCCATTGGCACCAATCCGTTGACCAAAGAGTCAGCAAATTAGGAAATCCTATTTACATCAAGCCTTGCAGAGACCTGAATGCGCGACGATTTTGCTATTGATCAAGTCGTTAGTCTGGAGTGCGTTTATCTTTCGCCGACAGAACACTATCGACTTAACTGTTTTATCGAACAGTACGTCCGGACCCGGAACTTGCGATCTGTTTCGGGGATCGACGGGATACTGCGTTCGACGCTTGATCACTATCCGGGTAAACCGCCGGTGATGGTTAATGAGTTGAATGCCTGGATTGACAGGACTTTGGGGTATCGGGCGTCTCATCCTGATGTTTTGCCGTTGGATGATGTTTGAAATTTTGGCGGTTGGGGTTGGGATTGAGTACATATCCGTTTCTTTGGTGACGGCGGCTATTGGTTTCGCCCTTACGGCGAGTCACTTTTGAAAAGCGCAAAAGTAACCCAAACGCTCTTGCCCCACCACTCGGCACCTCGCTCTGGCTCGGTGTGCCCTCACTCCGGCATTGCTCCGCGGGTCGCCGCGAAGGGCCATCCCTGGCCCAGCGCGGCTAAACCGGCATCCTTGCCGGTTTACCCGCTGCGCAATGCCTGCGTTCGGCCAGCGTGGTTTAACGGGGCGCTCAGGATCAACATCAAAACCGCGGCGGCCTTCGGGCCGACCGGGGTATCAAGCGGGCGCGCTTCGCTGGTTTGAGCGTGCACAACCTCTGGCCTGATGCAAATCCCTGTGGGAGCGAGCTTGCTCGCGATGGCGGAGTGTCAGTCGCCATCAATGTTGAATGTCAGTCCGCCATCGCGAGCAAGCTCGCTCCCACAGTGGGGAATTTGGTGGGCGTGGCATTGGTGTTCAACTGCGATGACTTGGTCGAACTAACCGTCAGGT
>NZ_CABVHK010000001.1:0-479557 GCF_902497785.1 Pseudomonas fluorescens | reverse complement strand
CGAGGTGCCAAGTGGTGGGGCAAGAGCGTTTGGGTTACTTTTGCGCTCTATCAAAAGTGACTCGCCGTAAGGGCGAAACCAATAGCCGCCGTTACCGCAGCAATGGATATGCCCCCTAAAAAAACAGGCTATTCAAGGCTTCAACGGAAACTCCCTGTCACGATCCGAAAGTTCCTTCCCATCATCAGGATGCTTCCACGTCGGCGAAGAACGCCTCTGACGCTCAATCTCTTCCTCAGTGGGTTCATCATCGTCTTCCACCAACCCGGAACGTTTTTGGTCATTCGCCATATTCACCTCTCTTCCTGAAAGATCAGCCATCAGCCTTAAGCGTAGAACACATTCAAGCCCCCGCCTCACCACCACCAGCGCAGCAAAAAGAAAAACCCCATGCTCAACAACATGCTGAGCAAGGTGCTGCGGGTGTAAACAACCAACCCCACCGCCACCAGCGAACTGATCAGATACGGATTGTCCCACTGCAGATTCAGCTGTTTATCCGGCATAAACACAATCGGCCCGCAAATCGCCGTCAACATCCCCGGCACCGCAAAACCGAGGAATTGCCGGGCATTGCTGCTCAAGCGCACCGGCAGCCGCGGTTCGAGAAACACGTAGCGGTTGAGGAACACCAACAGCCCCATGCCGATAATCACCGCCCAGACCATCATGCGCGTCCACCATAGAATTTATTGCACACGAACCCCGCCGTCATGCCCGCCAACCCTGCCAGGACCAACGCCGAACCCCATTGCCAATAGCTGAACAACACCGAGCAGAATAGCGACACCGCCACGCAAACCACCGTCGGAACATTGCGCACCACCGGGGTGATCAGGGCGATGAACGTGGCGGCAATGGAGAAGTCCAGGCCCAAATGCTCCAGCCCCGGGATGCTGCTGCCGAGCACAATGCCGGCGAGGGTGAAGAGGTTCCACGCGATGTAGAACGTCAGGCCCACGCCCAGCGCGTACCAGCGGTTGAACTGCTGTTTGTCATGCTGGCTGGTCAGGGCGAACAGTTCATCAGTGAGCAAAAAACCCAACCCCACCCGCCAGCGCCCTGGCAGCGGCGAAATCACCGAGCGCAGGCTCATTCCGTAAAGCAAATGCTGGGACGTCAGGAGCAAGGTGGTCAGCAGAATCGAAAAAATCCCGGCGCCGCCCTTGAGCATGCCGATGGCCACCAATTGCGCGGCACCGGCAAACACGATGCTCGACAACCCCTGGCCTTGCAGCGGTGTGAGATTGGCTTCGATGGCCATGGACCCCGCGAGCAACCCCCACGGCGCCGTCGCCAGTGATAACGGCATGATCGCCACGGCACCGCGAAGAAACGCGCTGCGCGGCATGAGTGAATTGGACATAACGCTCTACAACCAGGAAAAGTCTGCAATCGTGCCAGCAGTCGTCGCCGATGGCTTTAACAATCTTGCGCATTTGTGCCAGATTCGCCGATTGCGCCACAACTATCCATAGAGCCCCAACGACCTGCCCGCGTACCATAAAGACGATTCGCATAACGCTTCAGGGAGTCGACATGCTGTACCGAATCGCCGCCGACGGGCTGGTGCTGTTTCACCTGCTGTTCATTCTGTTTGTGCTGTTCGGCGGGCTGCTGGTGCTGAAATGGCGTCAGCTGATCTGGTGGCACCTGCCGGCCGCCGCGTGGGGTGTTGCGGTGGAATTTCTGCATTTGCCCTGCCCGCTCACGCAATGGGAAAACCTCATGCGTCACGCGGCCGGGCAAACCGGTTACGGCGGTGGTTTCATTGAGCATTATGTGTGGCCGGTGATTTACCCGGCCGGATTGACGCCGGCCATTCAGTGGATACTCGGCAGCGTTGTGCTGGCGATAAACGTTGTCGTCTATCTTCGAGTAATCAGACCAGGCCGAAATGCCGCACGGTAGGAGCCGGCTTGCTGGATGCCATTGTTCAGTTGGCGATCACGCTCATGTTGCGGCCACTGGCCTTGGCCACATACAGCGCCTTGTCCGCCGCACTGATCAAGTCGACCGCCTCATCTTGTGAGGCCGGATCGTAAGCGGCGACGCCCAGACTGACCGTCACCGCGCCTCCAACTTCACCGCTGTGGCGAATACCGGCCTGCTGCACCGCGCGACGGATTTTTTCTGCCACCAGAAACGCTCCGACATAGTCGGTGCCGGGCAGCACCACCGCAAACTCTTCGCCGCCGTAACGCGCCGCGAGGTCTCCGGGCCGCTGAATGTTTTGCGTGATGATGGCGCTGATGTTGCGCAAGCATTCATCGCCGGCGACATGGCCGTAGTGGTCGTTGAACAGTTTGAAATGATCGACATCGACCATCAGCAGCGCCAGGCTTGTTAGGCTGCGTCTGGCGCGGCCCATTTCCGAGTGAATGAACAAATCGAACTGGCGCCGGTTGGACAACCCGGTCAGCGCGTCCTCCAGGGCCAGCAACTCCAGGCTGCGGTTGACTTCGATCAGTCGTTCCTGAGCCTCCAGCAATTCGCTCTGGATATGATTCTGCTGCTTCATCACGCTGATCAGGCGATAACCCAATACGCCGAGAAACCCCAGTAGCAACGCGACAATGCCTGCACTGAGGGCCGATTCTTCGCGCCAGCCGGTCAGCACCTCCTGCTTGTTCAGCGCGGCGAAAATGATCAGCGGATAGCCCTCGACCCGGCGAAAACCCACCACCCGCTCCACGCCATCCACCGCCGACTTGACCGTTGCCGTGCCCGAACTGCCCTTGGGCAGCAGCTGTTTAAACAGCGGGCCATTGGCGACACTGGCGCCGATTTCCGCTTCGTTGAAGGGTCGGCGCACGACGATAGTGGCGTCGTCGGCAATCAGGTTGATCACGCCATTGCGGCCCATGTCGATGCTGTCGTACAGGGACAGAAAATGACTGACATAAATCGTCGCCAGCACCACACCGGCAAACCGTCCATCGGCGTGATTGACTCTGCGCGACACCGTCATGATCCATTCTCCGCTGGAACGGCTTTTGATCGACGGACCGAGGTGTGGCCCGCGGTCGGGGTGGTCGCGATGGTAGATAAAATATTCGCGGTCAGCGTTGTTGGCATCGGGCACTGCCACGCCGTTGGAGTTAGCCACCCAGCGCCCCGCTTCGTCGTAGACGAACAGGCCGTGCAACTGACTCAGCTCGCTGCGCTGGGCGCTGAGCAAGCGCTCGAGGTGCGGCAACCGGGCTGGGTCGAAGCCGTCATCTTCGAGGCGGTCGACCAACGTGAACAGCAGCGTATCGGCTTGCTTGATGGTGGCCTGCGCTTGCGAAGCCAGCGTCTGCGCAAGGTTGGACATCGCCACTTCCTTGTCATGCAGATGGTACTGGCGCGAGTTCCAGGCCTCCCAGATCACGATGGCAATCATCGACAGGCACACCGCGACGAGCAAACTGACCACCGAACGCACCTTGAGCCGCGCGCCCGCGGGCTCGCCCACCCATGGCACAGCATGCCGGGACGCTTCGATTCGGTCTTTGACGGACGGATGTCCCATGACGCTCCCTCAATACAGATGTGTGGCGATTGATCCCGTTCGCCTTTTCATAACCACTTTGCCCGCCATCGCCGCTGTCAGCGTGGGGGCTGTTTCACCGCCTCAAGCCAGGCCGGGTTCAATTGCGTCTGTTCAGTCTCAATCCCCAACGCTTCCATCCGTGCCTTGTGCTGGTCCATTTCGCGCATCAACTGGCTGTGATCACTGGAGTTACCGTCCAGCTGGTGCATCTGGCTCAACCCCAGATGATAGAAGCGCAGCAGCTTGATGGCATCCGGATCGTCCTTTTCTACCGCCGCCGTCACCTGGTGCATGACGTTGGTGACGCTCATCAGGCTGCGCTTGAGCTGCCAGCCGTACACGGCGGGCGCCATCCACGGCTGGTTCCAGAACGTGCCGCGCATCAGTGCCACCATCAACAGCACCGCGACAAACACGCCACCCACGTTGAAGCGTAGATTATCGCCCCCCGGCTCACCGAACAAAGCCACTGCCGCCGTGGACAACAGCATCGCCAACGCAAGGAAAATCAGGGCAATGATGATCGTGCTGCGGCGCGTCTGGCTTCGATAGCGTTCGGGGTTTTGCGGCTGGATTTCGAACATCGCGACGGGTTTCCTCGGGAACGTGGGCAGAAAGTCTGCGGGGCATTATCGCCTCTGCGCGGGATTTAGCTATGCTGGGGCTCCTTTTCACCTTTTCATCGTCAAAGGGGAACGTGGCAAGACCGCGCAACTCGTGCCATCTTCTTTTGTGGATACATACTATTCGGATGTCATGCGTCCCGACGGGTGACATCGTTTTAAGGATCATTGAATGTCCCAACGACAAGTAATCAACGCTTCGGTCAGCCCCAAAGGCAGCCTGGAAACCCTCTCTCAACGTGAAGTGCAGCAACTGAGCGAAGCCGGATCCGGCAGTACCTACACCCTTTTTCGCCAGTGCGCCCTGGCCATCCTCAACACCGGCGCCCATGTTGACAACGCCAAGACCATCCTCGAAGCCTACAAGGACTTTGAAATCCGTATTCACCAGCAGGACCGTGGCGTGCGCCTCGAGCTGCTGAACGCCCCGGCTGACGCCTTCGTCGACGGCGAGATGATCGCCAGCACCCGCGAGATGCTGTTCAGCGCCCTGCGCGACATCGTCTACACCGAAAACGAACTCGACGCCCAGCGCATCGAACTGAGCACCTCCCAGGGCATCAGCGATTACGTGTTCCACCTGCTGCGCAACGCCCGTACCCTGCGCCCCGGCGTCGAGCCGAAGATCGTGGTGTGCTGGGGTGGCCACTCGATCAACACCGAAGAATACAAATACACCAAGAAAGTCGGCCACGAACTGGGCCTGCGCAGCCTCGACATCTGCACCGGTTGCGGCCCCGGCGTGATGAAAGGCCCGATGAAAGGTGCGACCATCGCCCACGCCAAGCAGCGTATTCACGGCGGTCGTTACCTCGGTTTGACCGAACCGGGCATCATCGCCGCCGAAGCGCCGAACCCGATCGTCAACGAGCTGGTGATTTTGCCGGACATCGAAAAACGCCTGGAAGCCTTCGTCCGCGTCGGCCACGGCATCATCATTTTCCCGGGCGGCGCGGGCACGGCCGAAGAATTCCTGTACCTGCTCGGCATCCTGATGCACCCGGACAACCAAGGCGTGCCTTTCCCCGTCGTCCTCACCGGGCCGAAACACGCCGCGCCGTACCTGGAGCAACTCGACGCGTTCGTCGGCGCCACCCTGGGCGAGGCGGCCAAGCAACATTACGAGATCATCATCGACGACCCGGCGGAAGTCGCGCGTCATATGACCCAGGGCCTGAAATTGGTGAAACAGTTCCGCCGCGAGCGCAACGACGCGTTCCATTTCAACTGGCTGCTGAAGATTGACGAAGGCTTCCAGCGTCCGTTCGACCCGACCCATGAAAACATGGCCAACCTGAAACTGAGCCGCGACCTGCCGGCCCATGAACTGGCCGCCAACCTGCGCCGCGCGTTCTCCGGCATTGTCGCCGGCAACGTCAAGGACAAGGGTATCCGCCTGATCGAAGAGCACGGGCCGTATCAGATCCGCGGCGATGCGGCGGTGATGCAGCCGCTGGATCAGTTGCTCAAGGCCTTCGTCGCCCAACACCGGATGAAATTGCCGGGCGGCGCGGCGTATGTGCCGTGTTATCGCGTGGTGGCGTAACCCGGCTGGCGACCTGCCCTGAATGTCAGGGCGGGCCGCCGCTCTTTCAGATCATCGGCGAGCTGCTGACCACGCGCAGTGCCAGGCCTTCATAGGCATCCAGCGTGATGGTGAACTCGCCCTCAGGCGTGAGATCGCCCTCGACCCGTTCATTGATGATGTCGACCACCGGGCCCGGCGCAATGTTAGGCAAGTGCAGGGTTTCGGTGATCGGTGTCGAGCCGAAATTCAGCGCGGTGATCTGCGTGCCTTTGCCGGCCGGTAGTTCGTGAACCATGATCAGCAACCCCGGATGCTCGACATCAGGCACAAGGATCTGCCGACTGGCGGCGATATCGTAAGCACGGCGCGCTGCGAGGATTCGCTTCAGCTGCGAGGCGAACGAGTCGTGATCTTTCAACTGACTGGTGAGGCTGCCGTACAAGGTTTTCGGACGCGGCATTTGCCCTTCCGACAGCTCCGCTTCCGGGTTCAGATCCACCAGATCGTAAGCGCCGCGATGAATCCAGCGCGTATCGCCGTCGGTCATCAAATGCGCGACCTGATCGGCCGGCAGCGGCAGCGCGCCGACCAGATCCCAACCCGAGAGCGCGAACACGCCCGGCTGCATCGCGTTGTACATCACCAACAGCACATGAATCTGGCGGATCTGCTCAACGTCCGCGGGCGTGATGGCGTCGAGGTCGCGAATGCCCAGTGCGGCGGTGATGATGCTGGCGGTGGTGCAGGACACGCCATTGGTGACAAATTTCAGGTTGTACGGCGCATGCTCGCCGGCCAGGCGTTCGTACATTTGCTCGCGGATATGTTCGCGCAAGATATTGCCGGGGAACGTCTGCCCTTGATAGAGATAGGTGTCATGAGCGTGCAAGGTCCAGAAATGCACCAGTTCGAGGGTCAGTTCGTCGTGGTTCTGCAAGGCATGGATCAGCGAGCCCGGATCGATGCCGAGGCTGTGCATCTGGCGCAGCATCAGGCGCAGGAATTCGGTGTCGCCCATGAGCAACGCATGCTGGTAGGCGGGTCGGGTAATGAAGTCGTATGAGAGATCCGCCCCGCCGTGAGACATGGCGGCGATATCGTCCACAGTCAGGTTCAGCTCCTGGAAACTGAAGCCGCCGGCCTTGCGAATCGCGCCGCCCAGCAGCTGATTACCCGTGATCGATAACGGATGGCTTTCCGACCACGCGGTGCCATCGAGCTTGCGTTCGACGCCGAGAAATCCGTTGGCGTCCAGGCGCAGGATCTTCGCGCCCATCACGTCAATGGCGTGCAGCGCGTCGCCGATGATCATCTGCTGCGCGGCGAAGGTCGGGTCCAGCCAATTCAGCGACGGCTGCCCTTCCTTGAAGTAATGCAGGTACACCCAGCGACGCGGCTTGCCATCGACACCGATGACGATCGGCGTGGTGCTCCAGTCGGTTTCCTTGACCCCCGGTTCGAAGAAGATCACCCGCTGCAATTGCCCGACGATGTAGTGCTTGTCGCGCAACACATCGACCTGCTGCGGGCTGAGGTTCTGTGCATCCCGGCCCTTGGCAACCTCGGGCAGCAGCGGCCAGTCTTCCTCACGGATTTCCACCATGTGGTAGAGCCCCGGATAGTCTTCGTACGCCATCTCGGCGAGGCGGAAATCCGCGCCTTTGCCAGTGTGCGACGGGATCACATCGTCGATGATCACCGCGTTGTGCGCGGCGGCCATGCGCGTCAACGCCTGAAGCTGCGCTTCGGTGCCCAGCTGCGGGTCGATTTCAAAACTGATGCGGTCGAAGTTACCGTCAATCGTCGGCGTATGCTTCGTGCCCGACAGGCCGCCCGACCGTTTCAGCGGCCCGTTGTGAATGCCCTGGATGCCGATTCTCGACAACGCGTGCCATAAGGTCTCGTCCCCCAGCGCTTCCAGCACCGTGCCATTTTCGCGGGTGACGATGGAGGCCGGGTACGCGGTGAACCACACCGACGCCAATGCCGAGGCATCACGCGGCCGGGTATGCGCAAAGGGTTGTTGCCACATGCGGCCTTGGCCGGAGTAAAGTTTGGCCCGTTGCCTTGCCGCGTGAAGCATCGATTGTTCGACCAGCCAGTCCACATGGTTTTTCTCAGCAGCCGTCATGGAAACAATCACCTCTCAAATACTGCGCGTCATCAAAAAATGGCATCCACCCTTCTGCACCAAAGGTGTCGCTCGTTTTTATATGAGGCCCTGACGGGGCATTCGTTGCATCGTGCTGGTTTTTGACGGCCTTGCAGGCTTACTCGGACACTGCCACCTGATTGCGCCCGCGGGACTTGGCGCGATAAAGCGCTTTGTCCGCATTGTTCATCAGGCTGTGCAAATCGTTGTCCGAGGCGTTCATCGAGGCGACGCCGACGCTGGCCGAGATGCGGTTGACCGGCCCGGTCATCATCCCGGCGATCGACTGGATGAGTTCCTCGGCAATGTTCAGCGCGACCTCAATGGACGTGTCCGGCAGCAGCACAGCGAACTCCTCCCCGCCCAAGCGCCCGTAAACGTCGGTTTCGCGAAACGAGCGGCTGATGACCGTGCCCATCTGCCGCAACACCTGATCCCCGACCTGATGCCCGTAGGTGTCATTGATGTGCTTGAAGTGATCCATGTCCAGCATCACCGCGCACAACGGCAAGCGGTTGTGCTTGCAGTGGCCGTAAAGGTGTTGGGCGTGCTCGAAAAATGCCCGGCGGTTGTTCAGGCCCGTGAGTTCATCGGTCTGCGCGGCCCGGGTGGACACAAGGTGCGCCTGTTCCATCTCACGAGTCAGGCGAAAGGCGGTTTCCAGGGCATTGGATATATGGCGTATCGCGCTGAACACAAAGGAGGCGAATACCAGAACGGCCATCGCCATGCCGACTTGCATCACCGACGGCTGAAGCAACAACCATATGGTGCAGGGCAACAACACCAGACAAATGGACGTCACGGTCATGTAGCGATACGCCGAGTAACAGGACACCGCACTGACTGACATGCCGACGCAAAACAACATGACCAGCGCCTGGGCCAACAGGTCGTCGGCCGGGATCACCGCCAGCGCCCCGGCACCCCAGATGCCGGCCGACAGCACCAGCGTGACCCAGTATTTGCCCTCCCAGCGCTGCGGGGTGCGATCAGTCTCCGGGCTGCGAAACCAGGCAATGAACATCGAGACGCGCAATATCGCCGACGCCAGTAGCAGCACGATCCACCACGCAACAACGGTGTGATCGAAACGGTCCCAGCACAGCCAGCACAGCATCAGCACAGCGAGAAAGCTGCCGAACACCGCTGTAACCGACTGGCGAAATAGCTGGTGCAGGCGATCCGTGTGCACCAGTTTTACGATGAAATCTTCCTGATCGTTCTGCAATCCACGGCTATCCATTTAATCCGCCTGATCATGATGCTGCGACGGCAGTGATTGTGGCACATTGCTCATGGCCGTTCGCCTATTCACGCGGGAACGCGTTCACAGATTTGAGTATCAATGCCGAGGTATAACCGAAGGTGGTTCGGTTGCCCGAGGATGCGGGGGGATGGGGTTTTGCAGTGGTCTTGAGTGAGTGCCGCATATCCGTTTTTGCGGTAATGGCGGCTATTGGTTTCGCCCTTACGGCGAGTCACTTGGAAAAGCCCCAAGTAACCAAGGGCTCTTGCCCCACCACTCGGCACCTCGCCTAGGCTCGGTGTGCCCTCACTCCGGCATTGCTCCGCGGGTCGCCGCGAAGGGCCGTCCCTGGCCCAGCGCGGCTAAACCGGCATCCTTGCCGGTTTACCCGCTACGCAATACCTGCGTTCGGCCAGCGTGGTTTTACGGGGCGCCTCAGATCAAAATCAAAATCAAAACCGCGGCGGCCTTCGGGCCGACCTGACGGTGAGTTCGATCAGGCCATCGGCGCTGAACACCAATTCCATGCCCAACAACAATCCCTGTGGGAGCGAGCTTGCTCGCGATGGCGGACTCACAGTCAACATTGATGGCGACTGACACTCCGCTATCGCGAGCAAGCTCGCTCCCACAGGGAATGTCTTCAGCCCAGAGGTTGTGCACGATCAAACAAACGCAGCGCGCCCGCTTGATGCCCCGGTCGGCCCTCAGGCCGCCGCGGTTTTGATTTTGATCTGGGCGCCCCGTTAACCACGCTGGCCGAACGCAGGTATTGCGTAGCGGGGAAACCGGCAAGGATGCCGGTTTAGCCGCGCTGGGCCAGGGATGGCCCTTCGCGGCGACCCGCGGAGCAATGCCGGAGTGAGGGCACACCGAGCCTGAGCGAGGTGCCGAGTGGTGGGGCAAGAGCGTTTGGTTACTTGCCGCTTTTGCAAGTGACTCGCCGTAAGGGCGAAACCAATAGCAGCCGTTACCCCAGGAATGGATATGTACACCCTCAAAATCTCCGTCGCCAGACGCACCGCTATCGCGAGCAAGCTCGCTCCCACAGGGAATGTCTTCAGCCCAGAGGTTGTGCACGATCAAACAAGCGCAGCGCGCCCGCTTGATGCCCCGGTCGGCTCTAAGGCCGCCGCGGTTTTGATGTTGATTTTGATCTGGGCGCCCCGTTAACCACGCTGGCCGAACGCAGGCATTGCGCAGCGGGGAAACCGGCAAGGATGCCGGTTTAGCCGCGCTGGGCCAGGGACGGCCCTTCGCGGCGACCCGCGGAGCAATGCCGGAGTGAGGGCACACCGAGCCCAAGCGAGGTGCCGAGTGGTGGGGCAAGAGCGTTTGGGTTACTTTTGCGCTTTTCAAAAGTGACTCGCCGTAAGGGCGAAACCAATATCAGCCGTTACCGAAAAAACGGATATGTACCCAAACACAAATCAAAAAAACCAACACCCAGCAGTCCATCACCCTCAACTGAAAACAAAAAAGCCCTGCCCCACGTAAACATGGGACAAGGCTTGTCGTAGCTATCAGATCACTCCAACACCAAACACCTCACCATCACTGGCAAGGCATCTTTTTACAGCGCCATATCACTCGCAGCATTAGCCTTCGGCGCTTTAGGCGCTTCAGCCGGCGCAGCAGCCGGGGCCGCTACCTGGCCAATCACCGGCGGCGGCGTCAGTTCCAGCACCTTCGCGGTGTAAGCCCACTCCTGCGCAACTTTCTCAGGACTGCCATTCAGCTGAGTGCCATAGCTCGGCACGATCTGGTGCAGTTTTTCCTGCCAGGCCGGGGAAGCCACCTTGTCCTTGAAGACTTTCTGCAGCACGGTCAGCATGATCGGTGCAGCAGTCGAAGCACCCGGCGAGGCGCCCAGCAGGCCGGCAATCGAGCCGTCAGCGGAAGCAACGATTTCGGTGCCCAGTTTCAGCACGCCGCCAGCGGCTTCATCACGCTTGATGATTTGCACGCGCTGACCGGCTTGCCACAGGCGCCAGTCTTCGGCCTTGGCGTTCGGGAAGTATTCTTTCAAGGCGTTGAGGCGGTCTTCGTCCGACAGCATCAGTTGACCTGCAAGGTACTCGACCAACGGGTATTCCTTGATGCCGACCTTGGTCATTGGCCACACGTTATGTGTGGTAGTGGTCGTCAGCAGGTCCAGGTACGAGCCTTCTTTGAGGAACTTGGTGCTGAAGGTCGCGAACGGGCCAAACAGGATCACGCGCTTGCCGTCCAGGACACGGGTGTCCAGGTGCGGAACCGACATCGGCGGTGCGCCGACGGAGGCTTTGCCGTAGGCCTTGGCCAGGTGTTGCTCGGCCAGGGTCGGGTTTTCGGTGACGAGGAACGAGCCGCCAACCGGGAAGCCTGCGTATTCCTTGGCTTCAGGAATGCCGGACTTCTGCAGCAGGTGCAGTGCACCGCCGCCGGCGCCGATGAACACGAACTTGGCGTCGGTCTCGGATTTGCTGCCGTCTTTCAGGTTTTTGTAGCTGACGCGCCAGGTGCCGTCGTCGTTCTTGGTGATGTCCTGCACTTCGCTGGACAGTTTCAAGTCGAACTTCGGTGTGGTCTGCAGATGCGCAACGAACTGGCGGGTGATTTCGCCAAAGTTGACGTCGGTGCCGATCGGCGACCAGGTGGCCGCGATTTTCTGGTTCGGGTCACGCCCTTCCATCATCAGCGGAACCCACTTCTTGATCACCGCCGGGTCTTCGGAATACTGCATGCCGGCGAACAACGGGCTCGCTTGCAGGGCCTCGTAGCGCTTTTTCAGGAACTTGATGTTGTCATCGCCCCACACAAAGCTCATGTGTGGAGTGGAATTGATGAACGAGCGCGGGTTTTTCAGCACGCCTTGCTGCACCTGCCACGACCAGAACTGGCGGGAGATCTGGAAGGCTTCGTTGATTTCAACGGCCTTCGGAATCTGTACGTTGCCCTTGTCGTCTTCCGGGGTGTAGTTCAACTCGGCCAGGGCGGAGTGCCCGGTGCCGGCGTTGTTCCAGCCGTTGGAGCTTTCCAGGGCGACGCCGTCGAGGCGCTCGATCATTTCCATCGAGGTGCCAGGTTCCAGCTCATTCAGCCAGACACCCAGGGTCGCGCTCATGATGCCGCCACCGATGAGCAGCACATCGACTTTCTTTGCCTCTTCCGCGTGAACGGACGTGATCCCCATCGACAAAGCCAGCCCCAGCAGGGCCGTGTTCATTCTTTTAAACATCTGTAGCACCTATGATAAAACGCCATCCGCCCTTCCGTTCTTAAAGCGAAGCCCTTGTTTTACGCGGTATTCAGGCAGGATACCGTGGGGCGCGCCTAACAACTGGAGGGTGGGCACACAAGGCCGACGTGTTCCATCGACCTCAGTTTATATGTCCCTTCTGAACTGACTTTTTATCTTTATTGGCTTCAGCTACTTGAGCGACAGTGATTCTGTTGGCGCGTCTTGAGGACACGCAAACTGAATAGGTCAAACCAAGTTGTTGCGAAGAATATCACGACACGACAAACCCGCGCGTCTGTTCCCGACTTGATAGTCCGAACGCGCGTGCCAAGGCCACTATACTCAACCTGATTTTTTCGATGAGCCGATGAGGAGCAGTCATGAGCGACACAGATAATCTGCGCAAATATTCCTCGCAAGTGGTCGACGGCATCGAGCGCGCCCCGGGCCGCTCAATGCTGCGCGCCGTGGGTTTCACCGACGAGGACTTCAAGAAGCCGCAGATCGGCATTGCCTCGACCTGGGCGATGGTCACGCCGTGCAACATGCACATCGACAAACTCGCCATCGAGGCTGAAAAAGGCGCGAATGCCGCCGGCGCCAAAGGCGTGATTTTCAACACCATCACCATTTCTGACGGCATCGCCAACGGCACCGAAGGCATGAAGTATTCGCTGGTGTCGCGGGAGGTGATTGCTGATTCGATCGAAGTGGTTGCCGGCTGCGAAGGCTTTGACGGCCTGGTGACGGTCGGCGGTTGCGACAAGAACATGCCGGGCTGCCTGATTGGCATGGCGCGGCTGAACCGCCCTTCGATCTTCGTGTACGGCGGCACCATTCGCCCCGGCGCCGGCCACACCGACATCATTTCCGTGTTCGAAGCGGTAGGCCAGAACGCCCGCGGAGACATCAACGAGATTCAGGTCAAGCAGATCGAGGAAGTGGCGATCCCCGGCCCCGGTTCCTGCGGCGGCATGTACACCGCCAACACCATGGCGGCGGCCATTGAAGCGCTGGGCATGAGTTTGCCCGGCTCGAGCTCGCAGGATGCGGTCGGCGGCGACAAGGCTTCAGACAGCTTCCGGGCCGGCCAGCAAGTCATGGAATTGCTCAAACTGGACCTGAAACCACGCGACATCATGACCCGCAAAGCCTTCGAGAACGCGATTCGCGTAGTGATCGCCCTCGCCGGCTCGACCAATGCGGTGCTGCATTTGCTGGCCATGGCGCATGCGGTCGACGTCGAGCTGACGCTGGATGATTTTGTCGAGTTGGGCAAGGTTTCGCCGGTGGTCGCCGACCTGCGTCCCAGCGGTCAATACATGATGAGCGAACTGGTCGCCATCGGCGGCATTCAACCGCTGATGAAACGCATGCTCGCCGCCGGCATGTTGCACGGTGATGTGCTGACGGTGACCGGAAAAACCCTCGCGGAAAACCTGCAAAACGTAGCCGACTATCCCGAAGGCCAGGACGTGATTCTGCCGTTCGACCAGCCGATAAAGAAGGATTCGCACCTGGTGGTGCTGCGCGGCAACCTGTCGCCGACTGGCGCGGTGGCCAAGATCACCGGCAAGGAAGGCCTGCGCTTTGAAGGCACGGCAAGGGTCTATCACGGCGAAGAAGGCGCGCTGGCCGGCATTCTCAACGGCGAGGTGAAAGCGGGCGACGTGATCGTGATTCGCTACGAAGGGCCCAAGGGTGGCCCGGGCATGCGCGAGATGCTGTCGCCGACGTCGGCGGTGATGGGCAAAGGGTTGGGCAAGGACGTGGCGCTGATCACCGACGGACGTTTTTCCGGGGGATCGCACGGTTTTGTGGTCGGGCACATCACGCCGGAAGCGTTTGAAGGCGGGCCGATTGCGTTGATCGAGGATGGCGACCGAATCGTCATCGATGCTGAAACCCGGCAGATTACGGTCGAGGTTTCAGACGCCGAACTGGCCGAACGCAAAACCCGCTGGGTGCGGCCGGAGTCGAAGTACAAACGCGGGGTGTTGGCGAAGTATGCGAAGACCGTGTCGAGTGCTTCGGAGGGGGCTGTGACGGATAAATACCTTTAGATCAAAAGATCGCAGCCTTCGGCAGCTCCTACGAGATTTCACGCGTAGTAGGAGCTGCCGAAGGCTGCGATCTTTTAGTCGCGCATCACAATCGGAACCGATCCACCGATTGCGACAACTTCCCCGCCAGCGCCGACAACTCATCCGTCGTCGAAGCCGTCTGCCCGATCACCCTGCTGTTGCCTTCCGACATCCCCGCAATCATCTCCACCTGATGGGCAATTTCATTGCTCGCCAGGCTCTGCTCACCAATCGTGCGCGAGATGTCATTCACCAGGTGCGTGGTGTTCAACGTGGCCTCGAGAATCTCACGAATAGCGCGCTCGACGTCGGCGGTCACCGCCATGCCCTTGTCCACCTGCGCCACGCCCGCCTCCATGCTGGTCACCGCCTCGCGGGTGCTTTGCTGAATGCGTGCAACCATCGTGGCGATTTCCTGAGTAGAAGCGCTGGTGCGCCCGGCCAGGCTGCGTACTTCGTCCGCCACCACAGCAAAGCCACGGCCTTGCTCACCGGCGCGAGCGGCCTCGATGGCAGCATTCAGCGCCAACAGGTTGGTCTGATCAGCGATGCCCTTGATCACCTGGATGATGCTGAAAATACCCTCGGATTCCTTGTCCAGCGTGCGGATCACTTGCGCCGATTGCTGCGCCGAACGCGCAATGCCGTCCATGTCGTTGACCACCTGATGGATCACCCGACCACCGTCCTTGGCCAGCGCCTCGGCCTGATTGGCCATGCTCAACGCGCGGTCGGCGTGGCGGGTGATTTCCTCGATGCTCGCGGTCATTTCACTCGCCGCGGCGGCCATGGTGCTGGCCGCGACGCTTTGCTGCTGGCTGCTGCCGGCGACTTCGTGACAGCCGTTGCTCAATTGTTCGCTCATGCCGCTGACGCCGTGGGCGTTGCTGCGCACCACCTCGATCATCCCGCGCAAGTCGCGCTGCATGGTCGCGAGGCTGCGGATCAGCGCGCTGGCTTCGTCCTTGCGAACGGGCTCGATAATCGGTTCGCTGAGGTTGCCGTGGGCGATGCTCTGGGCAATCCGGCTGGCGGTTCGCAGCGGTCCCATGATGCTCAGAATCACCCAGCGACCTTGGGCGAGTAGCAGCAACAGACTGGCACAAAGCACCATAGCCAGCGTGAAGTTGGCGTCGCTGATGGCGTCTGCGGTCCCCGCGCTGGTGTGCTGCGTGTTGCTTTCAATCAACTCGCTGAGCGCAGCCATCTGGTCTTCGAGCTGACTGAACGCAGCGTTGAAGTTGCCCAGTTCCTGTTGCGCGGCCTGCGGGTTTTCCAGGGCCAGGCCGACGATGCGTTCAGCGGCACTGATGTAGGTATCGAGGCTGGGCTTGACCTTGTCCAGGCCGGCCTTGATCGTATCGTTGACCGGCAATTTGAGGTTGGCGCCGAGCACTTCACGAAAATGCGCGGCGTGCTCCTCGATGGAACTGCGCACTTCGGCTGTGCTGCTGGTGCTTTTACCCAGCCCGACCAGCATCGCCGACAGTACGTCTGCGCGCAGGGCGTCGTGCATCATGTCGGCTTCGAGGTGATTGCGCAGCGCGGTCATGCTGACCTCGTTGTCATTCACCGCCGTCGCCATGTGCGAATTTCCCAGGTAACTGACCAGGCTCATGATCAAAGCCGTGAGCAGGCCGGTGCCAATCAGCAGAATCAAGCGTAATTTTATCGACACTGTGGGGGTCCCCTGTCAGTTGGGAAAAGCCCTCCGGGGACGGCTTTGCTGAACAGGTTATCGACTGCGCCAACGGGGAATTGAAGGCTATCTGCTGTCGCACGCTTGTTTACGACATGCGGTCGTCAGCGGGGCTTTTTCAGGGGGCGCCACCCGCCAGTTTTTGCAGGGTCAGCGCATTGCCCACGGCGAAACCGCTGGCGGTGTTATCGAAAATGCACCAGGTGACAACGCCTGCCTGCTGCGCGCTGTGCACCTGTCGCGCCAGCATCTGCAATGGGTGCTGATCGTACTCACTGTGATAAATGCGCGGCGAGCCGTGCCAGCGCCAGTAATGAATCCCCGGCCAGCCTCCCGGCGAATCACCGCCGGGAATGGGCGATGGATCCGCGGCGACCCGGCCGATTTTCTGCTCGATCAACAAAGCGTCTGCGTCGAGCCAGCTTGCATGCCGCGGCTCAAGCACCACCGGCCCGGCGAAACGTTGGCGCAGCGCCCTGAAAAATGCCGCGCCGATGGCCTCGTCATAAACCAGCGATGGCGGCAACTGAATCAGCAGACAACCCAAGGACTCGCCCAACGCGGTGCACTGCAGCAAGAATTCGTCGAGCAATAACTCGCAATTCTGCAGTCGCTGGAGATGGGTGATGAGCTTGGGCAGCTTGACCGAAAATCGGAATAACGCCGGCGCTGACTGCGCCCAGCGCAAGTAAGTTTGCGGGCGATGGGGCCGGTAAAACGAGCTGTTGATTTCAACGGCCGTCAGTTGCGACGCATACCGTCGCAGGTGTGTGCCTTCCGGGGAAAACTTCGGCCAGTCGGCTCGAGGCAACGTCCAGCCGGCACAGCCGATATAGATCGGCGGCGTTTGAATCAGGTCCTTCAAAAGAGCGCTCCGCCAGCATCACGCATGAAAATCTCCACCGTCGTCGGGCCTACGCCTTCAAACTCAAGCAAGCGCTGTTCAAAGGCCCGACGATCCGCGCTGGCTTCGCGGATGTTGCCAATTTTGCCGCCGTACTCATCGCCGAGTTTTTTACTCAAACTCAACAGGCGCTTGGCCGTGGTTTCGTCGTAGCGCACGTAATGGGCTTCACCCAGCATTAGCACCAGCTCGCGATGGGTACAGCTACCCAACTTTCGCGCGGTGTCGCGGGAGTACTTTTCAACAATCACGCGATACGCCTGCGCGGCGATGTCAGCCTGAATGCGTTTACCCATGAGGAAGCTGGCGATAAACCATTTGAACAAGGCGCCTTCGTCATCCTTTTCAAAATGAATGCCCAGTTCGCTGGCGCTGATCGTTTTGCTCATTTCAGACCTCCTCTGCCCCGGCTCCTTAACCTTGGAGAAAAGGCCATCCGGCAAGTTCGTTTTTTTCTCAGCGCATGCTAGGTTGTACGACGACTGACGAATCGAGTTTTTTGAACCTCAGTCGATCATCCACAACAACAAGGACCCACCGATGAAAAAAACCAAATTGCTGATTGGCTTTCTGTGCCTCTTCAGTGGCTACGTGGCGGCTGGCCCGTCCACCGGCGAAAAAGACGTCGCCCAGGCCGTCGATCATCTGACCCAGGCGATGCTGAAAAAGAACATTCCCGACCTCAACGCGCTCACCGCCGAAAACCTGACCTACGGCCATTCCAGCGGCAAGATTCAAAACAAACAGGAATACATCGCCGACATCGAAACCGGCAGAAGCGCCTTCAAAACCCTCGAGATGCAAAACCAGACCATCACCCTGTCCGGTGACGTCGCGCTGGTTCGCAACCACTTCTCGGCACAGGCGTTGAAAGGCACTGAAGTGATCCCGACCGAAATCGAAAACTTCCAGATCTGGCAGAAACAGAAAGGCAAATGGCTGTTGGTAGGGCGTCAGGCGTTCAAGTTCTGAGGGCGTAATGAAAGGGACATCCGTTAGTGATGTCCCCTTCTTTCTGGGTGTGCAATGGATACCCGTGGGAGCGAGCCTGCTCGCGAAGGCTTCGTTTCAGTCAACATCAATGGTGAATGTCAGTCCGTAATCGCGAGCAAGCTCGCTCCTACAGGCAGCGGGCCTCTTTCTCGTAATCCTTGATCCCCCACGCCATGGGCTGGCCCGACTGATGATTCCAGACCGCCTGAAACAGGCAACCTGCGGTCAACAGGCACTGGTTCAACCCGAGCGTCGGCCTCCCCGTGGCCGTCTTGAACTTGCTCCAGGTGCGCATCCGCTCATGTTCTCCGGGCGCATGGCCGATGGTGCCCCAAGTGTAAGGGACAAAACTGTCGGTAGGCATTCGCACAGCACGTCACCGCCGATCAATGTGGGAGCGAGCCTGCTCGCGAAAACGGTCTGACAGGTAACATCGATGTCGAATGTTCCAAGGCCTTCGCGAGCAGGCTCGCTCCCACATTGGATCATCGCCGGTCCGCAGGGAACATCGAAACCAGAGATTGCGGCGGCCATCATCCCACAGGTAATATTGAGAACAATTCGCACTAACATCTGGAAAGCCGACCGGTGCAACCTCCTCCGACCAGCAAGCTGGGTTTCTTTTTCAGCGACCATCATCGCTGGCTGCTGCAGCATATTCAGCGTCACCTGCGCAATCACGCGGACGCCGAGGACACGGCCGCCGATACGTTTTGCCAGTTGCTGGTGGCGCGAGTCGACCCGGACAGCATCGAACAACCCCGCGCGTACCTGTCGACCATCGCCCGACGCCTGATCTTTGACCGTCATCGCCGGCGCAAGCTCGAACTGGCCTACCTCGAACGCCTGTCCACGCTGCCCGAAGCGCTCGCGCCCTCCCCCGAAGAACAATTGTTGTTGATCGAAGCTTTGGTCGCCATCGACCGCGCCATTGACGGTTTGCCGATGCTGGTCAAGGCGACCTTCCTCTACAGCCAACTGGACGGCCTGAGCTACGTGGCCATTGCGCAGAAACTGGGGCTGTCGGAACGCACGGTCAGTCGTTACATGAAGCAGGCATTGCGTCAGTGTTACCTGAGCGAGGTGGCGTTATGAGCAAGTTGCGCCTCGATCCCGTCAGCGAACAGGCGATTGACTGGATGGTGCGTCTACGCGCCGGCAACCCCGATGCGTCGCTGCAAGAACGTTTCAATGCGTGGCTGGCACTCGATCCGGCACACGCCAAAGCCTGGGCGACGTTGCAGGAGCGACTCGGCGGTTCCTTCAACACGGTTCGCGCACTGGATCGTCGCGTACCCGGCCAGGCCGGCGAAGTGCGCCAACTGCTGCTGCAACCCCAGGCGTCGCGCCGCGATGCGCTCAGGGTGATCGCCGGACTCGGCCTGCTCGGCGGCGCTGCCTGGCTCGGTGCTCGCAGCCCGTGGGGCGACTCGCTGCTGGCGGATCTGCACAGCGGACGCGGTCAGCGTCAGGACTTCACTCTGGACGACGGCAGCCGCCTGAGCCTGAATGCCGACAGCGCTGTAGACCTGCGCTTCGATGACCAGCAACGCTTGGTGGTTTTGCGCCACGGTGAACTGGTGATTCAGGTCGCCGCCGATCCTCGTCGCCCCCTGCGCGTGCGCACCGCGCAAGGTGAAATTCGCGCGTTGGGCACGCGTTTCCTCGTCGCCCAGGAGCAGGACGCCACTCGCGTGGTGGTGCTGCAGCACTCGGTTGAAGCCCGCCTGTTCGATGGCACGACGCTGAATGTGCAGGAAGGTCAGTCGGCTTTGTTGCGCTCCGGGAACATTGCCCCGCTGGCCGGCGATCAAAGCCACCGTGCCGACTGGCTCAGCGGACGGTTGAATGTGCTGGACGATCCACTGGAACGGGTGGTTGACGCACTACGCCCCTACCACCGGGGGTTTGTGCGCGTCGCTCCCGAGGTTCGCCAGTTGCGCGTTCAGGGGGTTTTCCCGTTGAACGATCCCGAACGGGTCTTCGCCGCGTTGGCGGAAACCCTGCCGATCCGCGTCGATCACTACAGTCCATGGCTGACGCTGATTCGTGCGAAATAATCTCGCCGACGACTATTTTTTGAAAATCACTCTCATTCGTGTCCGGTTTCCGTTTCTCATCCCACCTATCTCCTGACACTTCCACATTTTCAGGAGAACGCTGTGTTCAACCCGTGGCCCCACACCCTTTCTGTCGCCGTTGCCCTCGCAACGCTGGCAAGTTCCACTTTGGCGCAGGCGCAGGATCTGAGCTTCAATGTGCCGGCCGGACCACTCGCCAGCACGCTGAATGCCATCGCCAGCCAGAGCGGGCATATCGTTTCCCTGGAACCTTCGCTGGTCCAGGGTAAACAAGCGCCAGCGGTGGTCGGCAAGATGCCCGCCGAACAAGCGATGCAACAAGCCCTGTCGGGCAGCGGCCTGCAGTTGCGCGTCACGGAACAAGGCAACTTCAGCGTCGAGCCCGCCACCGACAGCAGTGCCGCGCTGCAACTGGGTGTCACCACCATCGTCGAACGCAGCGCCGACGCCACCACCGAAGGCTCGGGCTCCTACACCTCACGGGCGGTGACCATCGGCAAAGGCACCCACACCCTCAAGGAAATTCCGCAGTCGGTCACGGTGATGACCCGCAAACAAATGGACGACCAGGGCCTGACGGACCTCAAGGACGCGGCCAACAAGACCACGGGTCTGGTCGGCGCTCAGGGCGTGGGCAAAGGCATGATCCTGACTTCGCGCGGTTTCCAGATTGATGACTGGCAATACGACGGCGTGCCGATCCCGCGCAACACCTATGCGCTGGGCAACTGGGCGACGCAGGACCTGATCTTTTTCGATCGCATGGAAGTGTTGCGTGGCGCATCCGGTCTGCTGCAAGGCACCGGCAGCCCCGGCGGCGCCGTCAATCTGGTGCGCAAACGCGGCCAGAACGCGCCAACCGTGACCCTCACCGGCAAGGCCGGCTCCTGGGATCACTACGGCCTGCAACTGGACGCCGGCGGCCCGCTGAACCAGACCGGTACGGTGCGTGGACGCGTCGTCGCCGATCAGGACGACAGCCACTCGTTCGTCGATTCGGAATGGAGCAAGACCACCTCGCTGTACGGTGCGCTGGACTTCGATCTGCGTGACGACACCACCCTGGGCCTCGCGGTAAGCCAGTCCGATGGCGAATCGCGCCCGATGGTCCGGGGCTTTCCGCGCTACGCCGACGGCAAGGCGATCGATCTGCCGCGCAAAACCTACACCGGCGCGAAGTGGAACCATTCGGACATCGACGTCACCACCCTCTATGCCGATCTGGAACACCGCTTCAACGACGACTGGGCGTTCAAGGTCGGCGCCGTGCGCATGACTGAAACCAACAAGGCTAAAAACCAACGGACGCAATCCAGCGGCACTGCCATTGCCGCCGATGGCAGCGGTGTGCAATACGCCGACTTCGTTTCGGATTTCGACTCCACGAAGATCGGCGTGGACATGAACCTCATCGGCAAATTCGAAGCCCTGTCGATGCAGCAGGAAATCATGGTCGGCGGCAACTATTCGAAGCTGACCACGGACGACAAATTCGCCCGCACGTTCAATAACAGCACCGACAACATTTTCGATCTCGATCAGAACCGCCCGGAAATCAGCTACGACGGCCTGATTGATTCCCCTGGGGGACGGGGCACCCCGAGCAAATATGACATCCGCCAAAAAGGCCTGTATGGCAGCTGGCGAGTCAAGCCAATCGACTCGCTGACGCTGGTGCTCGGCTCGCGGGTCAGTTGGTACGACTACAGCTACAGGAGCTGGACCGAGGACACGTCCGGCGTTACCGCCAACCCCGACAGCACGACCAACGAAACCGGGGAAGTCACGCCTTACGCCGGCATCGTCTATGACCTGAGCCGCGAGTGGGCCGTTTACGCCAGCTACACCGACGTTTTCGAACCGCAAACCGCGCGCACCGAAGCCGGTTCGGTGCTCAAACCGGTGATCGGCAGCAACTACGAAATCGGTCTCAAGGGTGAGCTGATGGACGGCCGGATCAACACCTCCCTGGCCGTGTTCCGTTATGACCAGGAAAACCGGCCCGTCGTCGATATGCAGTCTGAGCAAGTCTGCGATGGTTGGTATTGCTCGACGCCATCGGGGAAAGTTCGCAGCCAGGGGATCGACGCGGAAATCAGCGGCGAAGTGTTCGACGGGCTGCAACTGTTCGCCGGCTACACCTACAACACCACCAAATACCTCAAGGACCCGGCGAACGAAGGCAAAGTCTTCAGCTGGTGGACGCCAAAACACATGCTGCGGGTGTGGGGCAACTATCAGTTCAGCGGCGACTGGAATCGTGTGAGCACCGGCCTGGGCTTCACCGCCCAAACCCATACGCTCGGTTACGACCACTCGGTCAACGTACCGGGTTACGCGGTGTGGAATGCCCGGGTCGGCTATCAGGTAACGCCAGAAATAGAGCTGGCGATGAATGCCAACAACCTGTTCGACAAGACTTACTTTACGGCGGGCTATAACCAGCTCAACGGCAACAACAACTACGGCGACCCGCGCAACGTGATGTTCAGCGTGAAGTACACGCCGACGTTCTAATCAGCCTTGTAGGAGCCGGCTTGCTGGCGATGGCGTCCGATCAGTCGATAAACGTGTTGACTGAATCACTGCTATCGCCAGCAAGCCGGCTCCTACACGAGGCATCGGCGCAAATGGTTAATCATCACGCTTGCCTTTGAACGCCGCGCGCCGGGCCTGTCGTTCGGCGCTGTAGGCCGCGCTCTGCTCGCTGATCAACTGGTCACGGCGCAACACTTCGCCACAATGTGCGCACTGCGGTCCCAACCCGGCGGGCTCGCCGCAGGTTGTGTGCGTATACACCACCGCCAGGCCTTCCTCCGGCGACTTGCACCAGGTTTCCCCCCAGGCGCGCAGCGCCAGCACCACCGAGTAAAACGCCTGGCCCTTTTCCGTGAGGTGGTACTCGTAGCGTGGCGGTCGTTCGTTATAGAGGCGGCGCTCGACCAGGCCGTCCGCTTCCAGATTTTTCAGGCGTGCAGCGACCATTTGCGGGGTGCCGCCGGTCTGCGCCTGGATTTCGTCGTACCTATGGCTCCCCATGAACAACTCACGCAGGACCAGCACCGTCCAGCGGTCGCCCACGATTGCCTCGGCCCGGGAAATCGGGCACAGAGTGTCGGGAACACTGGTATTTATCGACATACGGACTTGCCTCTTTCACTGTTACTATGATTATCATATCAACATGATGCCAGGGCAAGCCCACGGCACCGGTCACTCATCCCCTGTGGAGAATATCGTCATGTCGAACGCCCTTTACCCGCTCAACAGAACCGCCTATTTGCTGGTCGATCCTTACAACGATTTTCTCTCGGAAGGCGGCAAGGTGTATCCCTTGATCGAACCGATCGCCGAGCAGGTCGGCTTGCTCGACAACCTGCGCGCGCTCGACCGTGCGGTCCGCGCCCTCGACATTCCGGTGGTCATCGTACCGCACCGCCGCTGGGAACAAGGCGACTACGAAAACTGGGATCACCCAACCCCCACCCAGTGCAAAGTCCAGCACATGCACCACTTCGCACGCGGCGAATGGGGCGGCGAATGGCACCCGGATTTCGCGCCGCAGGCAGGCGACATCGTCGTGCAGGAACATTGGGGCTCCAGCGGCTTTGCCAACACCGACCTCGATTTTCGCCTCAAGCAGAAAGGCATCAGCCACGTGATTATCGTGGGTCTGCTGGCCAATACCTGCATCGAAGCCACCGCACGCTACGCGTCGGAACTCGGTTACCACGTCACCCTCGTGCGGGACGCCACTGCGGCTTTCCGCCCGGAAATGATGCACGCCGCCCACGAGCTGAATGGCCCGACGTTCGCGCATTCGATTGTGACGACGAATGAGCTCATCGCCACGCTTGGCCAGGAGTGACAGCGGATGAAACTGACAGGAAACCTGATCATCGGCGCCGAGGATGTCCCGGCCACGGAAGGCACGATGAAGGCGCTCAATCCCGCCATCAACCAACTGATCGACCCGGATTTTGCCTTGGGCGGTGCCGCGCAAGTCCACCAGGCGGCCACGCTCGCCGACGAGGCCTTTGACAGCTACAGTCATACGTCGCTGGCCGAGCGTGCGGCGTTCCTGGAGAGCATTGCCGCCAATCTTGAGGCCGTCCGCGAACCATTGGCGGCGAGAGCCGCGCTTGAAACCGGACTACCGGCGGTTCAACTCGAAGGCGAAGTCACCCGAGCTGCCACACAGTTCCGACAGTTCGCCGAGGTAGTGCGCAGAGGCCGCTTTCTGCAACTGGCCATCGACCCGGCACAACCTGATCGCCAGCCTCGCCCACGCACGGACCATCGGCTGCAAAAAATCGCCATCGGCCCGGTGGCGATTTTCGGTGCGAGCAATTTTCCGATCTCCTATTCGGTTGCCGGTGGCGATACCGCGTCGGCATTGGCCGCCGGCGCGACGGTGATCCTCAAAGCGCACAACGCGCATCCCGGGGCGTCGGAAATTCAGGCGCGGGCCATTCGAAAAGCGGTGCAGCAACACGGGTTGCACGACGGTGTTTTCTCGATGGTGCGCGGCAGCGGCAACACGATTGGCGAAGCGTTGGTCGATCATCCGCTGATCAAGGCGGTGACCTTCACCGGCTCGGAACACGGCGGCATGGCGCTGTATCGCCGGGCGCAGCTACGGCCCGATCCGATTCCGGTGTTCACCGAAATGACCAGCATCAACCCTACGTTCATCCTGCCCGCCGCCCTGGCCGAACGTGGCGCGCAGATCGGCGACGGTTTTAGCGAGCGCATGCTGGTCAACGTCGGGCAAGCCTGTCTCAGGCCCGCGCTGCTGGTTGCGATCAAGGGCGCTGGCGTTGAAGCGCTGCGAGAGGCGATGGCCAAGCGTGTGGCCGAGGCGCCGGCGCGGACGATGCTGACGCCGGGGATTCATGGGTCCTACCTGAACGGTCTCGCCGCCATGGAAAACGCCGGCGCCCGTCGCATTGTCCAAGGCTCGCCCGCCCATGCAGACGTTGACGGCCAGTCGGCATTGCTTGAAGTCGACGGCCAACGCTTCTTGAGCGAGGCGGTACTGGCGCAGGAGGTGTTTGGTCCGTCTGCGCTGTTGGTAACGGTCGAGGATGAGGATCAATTGCTCGCCGTCGCCCGCTCGCTCAAGGGGCAACTCAGCGCTGCCGTGCACCTGGAGGAAAGTGATCTGCCGTTGGCTCAGCGCCTGTTGCCGGTGTTGGAGCGGCGCACCGGGCGCATCGTGGTCAACGCCTTCGCCCATCCGCAGGAAGTGACCTACGCCACCGTTCACGGCGGGCCGTTTCCGGCCACGTCCGACAGCCGCTTCACCTCGGTGGGGATGACGTCGATTGATCGTTTCTTGCGTCCGGTTGCTTATCAGGGCTTTCCGGACGCGTTGTTGCCGGAAGCACTGAGGGAGAGCAATCCTCTGCAACTGGTTCGACTTGTGGACGGGCAATAAGGCAATGCGTGCACGGTCAGCCTCTCTCAAGGGTCAACCTGAGCCATCAGTTCAGGAACCGATTCCGGGCGATTGGCGTAGCGCTGCGCAAGGACGGCGCAGACCATCAACTGTATCTGGTGGAACAGCATCAGCGGCAGGATCAACACGCCGATGGTGCTGCCAGCGAATAGCACCTGGGCCATTGGCACGCCAGTGGCCAGGCTTTTCTTCGAACCGCAGAAAAGGATGGTGATGCGGTCTTCCTGATTGAAGCCAAACGCTTTGCCCAGCACTGTGGCCGCCGCCAATACCAGCCCCAGGACGATGCAGCAGACGACCACCAGCCCAGCCAGTTCCCAGAACGGAATCTGCTGCCAGATGCCCTCGATCACCGCTTCGCTGAAAGCACCGTAGACCACCAGCAGGATCGAGCCTTGGTCGACAAATCTCAGCCAGCTCTTGTTGCGCGCCACCCAGGCGCCGATCCAGCGCCGGGCGATCTGCCCGGCCACGAACGGCAGCAGCAGTTGCACGCTGATTTTCATGATTGCATCGAGGGTCGAGGCACCGTCGCCGTGCACGTTCAGCAGCAGGGTCACCAGCAACGGTGTGAGGAAAATCCCGAACAGGCTCGAGGCCGCCGCGCTGCAAATCGCCGCCGGAATGTTTCCCCGAGCCAATGACGTGAAGGCGATGGCCGATTGCACCGTAGCCGGCAGTGCGCAGAGGTAAAGCATGCCCATGTACAGTTCATCGCCGATCAACGGCGACAGCAGCGGTTTGAGCGCCAGTCCGATCAGCGGGAACAGCACAAACGTTAACCCGAACACCAGCAAATGCAGGCGCCAGTGACCGGCACCGACGATGATCGACTCACGCGAGAGTTTGGCGCCGTGGAGGAAAAACAGCAGGGCAATGGCGCTGTTGGTCAGCCAGCCAAAACCGACCGCGACCTGCCCGCTGGCCGGCAGCAGGCTGGCAAGAACTACCACGCCTATGAGGGTCAGGGTGAAGTTGTCGGGCAAGAAACGAGGGCGGGTCATGGGGAGCATCCGGCGGCGGCGATAAACGAGGCCTCGACTCTAACGTGCGTGCTGAATGCCAGCTAACGCTAATAAGCCAGTTGGTGTCGCTCAAAGGACAAATGTTGGCGACTTAGCAGCCGACATGTCGTCAAGTCCGGTCAGGCTCATCACCGGTGAAGGCTTAAACTCAATGCCATGCCCAACAAAATCCCCTGTGGGAGCGAGCCTGCTCGCGATGGCGTCATGTCAGTTACCTCCCATGGCGGATGACAGTCCGTATTCGCGAGCAGGCTCGCTCCCACAGTGGCTCATTACAAGCCGAGCGTGTGGGCGCGGCGGCGTGAAGCCCGGTCGGCTCAGAGGCCGCCTCGCAGACCGCCATACCAGCCAACTCAATCATCTTCATGCAGCTTGATACCCCTGGCGTGTAGCAAATGCGGGACCACCAGCACCAGAAGCGTCAACGCCAGAAACGCCGCAGAAATCGGTTGGGTCACAAATACGGTCCAGTCGCCCTGACTGATCGACAAGGCGTTACGCAACTGTTTTTCCGCCATCGGCCCCAGCAGCATGCCGACGATCACCGGGGCGACGGGGAAGTCGAACCGTCGCATCAGCACCCCGCCCCAACCGATCGCCAACATTAGCAACAGGTCGAACGAAGAGTGGCGCATGCCATATACGCCAATGGTGGCGAACACCAGAATTCCGGCATTCAAATACGGTCGGGGGATTTGCAGGAGTTTCACCCAGAGCCCCACCAACGGCAGGTTCAGCACCAATAAAATAACGTTGCCGATGTACAACGATGCAACCAGGGTCCAGACCAATTCTCCCGAGGTTTCGAAAAGCAGCGGCCCCGGTTGCAGGTTGTAGTTCTGGAATGCGGCCAACAGGATGGCTGCGGTGGCGGATGTCGGGATACCCAGCGTTAGCAGTGGCACCAGAGACCCCGTTGCACTCGCATTGTTGGCAGCTTCCGGCCCGGCGACACCCTCGATGGCGCCCTCGCCTTTGCTGGCGGCAAATTCTTTCGGGTATTTGCTCAGCTTGCGTTCGGTCGAATAGGACAGAAACGTCGGGATCTCCGCGCCCCCGGCCGGAATCGAGCCAAAGGGAAAACCGATCAGCGTGCCGCGCAGCCAGGCCGGCACCGAGCGTTTCCAGTCGGCGCAGGTCATCCACAACGAAGTCAGGCGATGGCGGCCCGTCGCCTCTTCTTTGTGGTACAGAAGACTGTACAGCGCCTCGCCCACTGCAAATAAGCCGACCGCCACCAGCACGACTTCGATGCCATCGACCAGCTCGGGGACGCCCAGGGTGTAGCGGGCAATCCCCGAAGTCGAATCCAGACCAATCAAACCAACGGTCAGGCCGATCCCCAGTGAAGCGAAGCCGCGCAACATTGACGCCCCGAGCACCGCCGACACCGTGGTGAACGACAACACCAGAATCGCGAAGTACTCCGCGGGACCAAATTTGAGTGCCAGTTTGGCCACGATGGGCGCGAACAAGGTCAGCAGCACCGTGGCGATGGTGCCGGCGACAAACGAGCCGATGGCCGCCGTGGCCAGGGCCGGCCCGGCCCGACCATTGCGCGCCATCAGGTTGCCTTCCAGCGCCGTGACCATCGAAGACGACTCGCCCGGGGTATTGAGCAAAATCGACGTCGTGGATCCACCGAACTGGGCGCCGTAGTAAATGCCGGCGAACATGATCAGCGCGCCGGTGGGGTCGACCTTGGCGGTAATCGGCAGCAGCAGCGCGACTGTCAGCGCCGGTCCGATGCCCGGCAGCACACCGATGGCAGTACCGAGCAGACAGCCGATAAACCCCCACATCAAATTGATCGGGGTCAGCGCCGAAGAAAAGCCCATGGCCAGGCTTGCGAGAATATCCACCCAGTTGATCTCCTTCGGCCCGGATCAGATCCAGGCGTTGACAAGCGGTGGTAGGGAAACCCCCAGCCCGGCGTTGAACAGCCAGTAAATCGGCAGCGTCAGGGCAATGCCGATCGCCAGGTCGCGCAGCGGATGGCGACTGCCGAAACCCCGCGCCGAACAGGCAAATAACAGCGCGGCGGCCAGAACGAAACCGATGAGATTGATCAGCACCGCGACGCCCAGCAGCCCCGCCGTTACCCAGGCCACCCCGGCCTTGCCGCCGGGGATCACTTTGGCAGACTCGTCTTCGTGGTCGGCCAGTTCGCGAAAGCCGCCGGTCACGGCTTGATAGCTCAGCACCACGCCCACGCCCGCCAGGAACAGCGCAACGGCGTAGGGATAAACGTAGGCACCGAGGATGACGAACCCCATCTCGGCAGGGAACTGCCAGGCGCCATATGCGAGCGCGGCGCTGATGGCGATCACTCCGGCACTGATCGCCAACTGCACGGGCACGACCCTGCGCACTGGCGTCATGGCTTGACCAGCCCGACCTCGACCAGCATCGCACGCAGGCGCACGTGCTCCTCGTCGACAAATTTGCCGAACTCGTCACCGGTCAAAATGTTCGGTGCCCATTTATTGGTGGCGACGTTGTCCTTCCATACCTTGCTGTCAGCGGCAGCCAGCACCGCGTCGGTCACTTCTTTACGCTGCTCAGGCGTCAGACCTGCGGCGCCGTAGACCCCGCGCCAGTTGCCGATGATCACGTCATACCCGCTTTCTTTAAGCGTCGGCGCATCGATGCCTTCGACGCGTTCCGGTGCGCCGATGGCGAGCACACGGAACTGGCCGTTTCTGATGTATTGACCCAGCTCGGCATAACCGCCGGTGATGACCTTGATTTGCCCGCCCAATGCCGCAGCAACCACCTCGCCGCCGCCAGCGAAGGCCAGGTAATTAACCTTGTTGACCGGGATTCCCATCTTGCTCGCCAGATCGGCGATGCCGATGTGATCAATCGAACCCTTGGAGCCACCGCCGAACGTGACGCTTGGGGGATTGGCTTTAAAGTCTTTTACCAAATCGTCCAGCGTTTGATACGGCGACTCCTTGCGCACGGCGATCACGTTGTATTCGGTAAAAAGCCGCGCAATTGGCGTCACATCCTTCAAGGTAATCTGCGGTTTGTTCTGCTCGATACCGGTGACCATGATCGCGCCGACCACCAGCAACGCATTCGGATCGCCCTTGGTGCTGTTGGCAAATTGCGCCAGCCCCAACGTACCCCCTGCTCCCCCCTTGTTCTCGAAAGTGGCGGATTTCGCGCTCTTGGCCTCGATCAAGGCTTTGCCCAGCACCCGCGCCGTCTGGTCGTACCCGCCGCCCACCGAGCCGGGGGCCATGAACTTGACGGTGTCCAGCGCAAACACAGGCGCGGTCAATGCGGCGGCCGTGAGGGCAACCGCGAGGCAACGGGTGGAGCGTCGTAACAAAGCGAACATGCGTGTTCTCCCGAGACTTTTGTTTTTATGGGGTGCCGCTGAGCGTCGATCAGGGCGCACACCCCGATCAATCAATCTCCATCTCGGGATAAGCGTAGGCCATGGTTAGAATGGCGACACACAACAGTGAATCACTTCATTTCAGGAAGGCACCTGCATGGCCGAACCCCACGCCCATGATCGAAGCAACCCGTGGTCAGTGTTTCTGATTTTCCTGCGTCTGGGACTGACCTCCTTCGGCGGCCCCATCGCGCATCTGGGTTACTTTCGCGAGGAGTTCGTGGCGCGCCGGCGCTGGCTGACCGAGCGCAGTTACGCGGATCTGGTTGCGCTGTGCCAATTCTTGCCGGGGCCGGCCAGCAGTCAGGTCGGCATCGCGCTGGGCATGTACCGCGCCGGCTACCGTGGAGCGCTGGCAGCCTGGCTCGGCTTTACCCTGCCGTCGGCCGTGGCCCTGATCCTGTTTGCGCTGGGCCTTTCCCGCTACGGCACGCTCCTGGCGCCCGGCACGCTGCACGGGCTTAAAGTGGTGGCTGTCGCGGTGGTTGCGCAAGCGGTGTGGGGGATGGCGCGCAACCTGTGCACGGATGTTCCGCGCATCACGCTGATGATGATTGCTGCCTGCGTCGTTTTGCTGCAACCGTCCGCCTGGGCGCAGGTCGGCGTGATTGTCGCGGCCGGCATCGCCGGTCTGTGCGTGTTCAAACCCGAGCCGAACCGCGCAGACGACGCTCTGCCGGTCACCCTCAGCCGCCGGGCCGGGGCCCTCTGGTTGACGCTGTTTCTGACGTTGTTGATTGGCCTGCCGCTGTTGAATCAACTGTTGCCCAGCCAGCCCATCGCCATGGTGGATGCCTTCTACCGCGCCGGCTCTCTGGTGTTCGGTGGCGGCCATGTAGTGTTGCCGCTGCTGCAAGCCGAGGTGGTGCCCTCGGGCTGGGTCAGCAATGAAGCGTTTCTCGCCGGTTATGGCGCCGCGCAGGCGGTGCCGGGTCCGCTGTTCACCTTTGCAGCATTTCTTGGTGCGTCGATGAACGTGACGCCTTCGGGCTGGAGCGGCGCGATCCTCTGTCTGTTGGCGATCTTCGCGCCATCCTTTCTGTTGATTTTCGGCGCCCTGCCCTTTTGGGAGCGACTGCGCCGCAATGCGCGTGCGCAGGCCGCGCTAATCGGGGTGAATGCAGCGGTGGTCGGTCTGCTGCTGGCCGCGCTGTACCAGCCGGTGTGGACCAGTGCGATTGTCAGCGCGCAAGACTTCGGCCTGGCGCTGGTGGCGCTGGTGGCCTTGATGTTCTGGAAGTTGCCGCCATGGCTGGTGGTGTTCGGCTGCGCGATTGCGGGTTGGTTGCTGAGCAGCCTGTGATGCGCAACAGATTGGCAAACGATTGATTTTCAAACCCTAACTTTTCCAGAAACACTAATCCCGGCTACCTCGACGGAACGGCGAAAAATGCCGGGCTATGCTGAACAATCAAATGTGCTTCACGCCTCGGGTTTATTGATGACGTGCATCAGGAGACAGGTTATGAAAGGCATGTTCGGCGGCATCGGATTGTCACTCTTGCTGGCCGCGAGCGCGGCGTTCGCTCATCACGGCTGGAGCGAATACGACGCCAGCAACGCCCTGCAATTGAACGGCACGATTGAGGAGTCTGGCTACTCCCATCCTCATGGATTCGTACGCCTCAAAACATCGGACAAGACCTGGAACGTGGTGTTGGCGCCGCCTTCGCGCATGGAAAACCGTGGCCTGACCCGGGACATGATGAGTGTCGGCAGCACGGCCAGCGTAGTCGGCTATCAGAATCGCAATAAACCGGATGAACTGCGCGCCGAACGCATCACCGTAGATGGCAAGACCATAGAGTTACGCTGATGCAGACACTCAATACCGGCGCGGGCACGGATAGCTGGCTGGACTGGCTGGGTGACTCGCCGCTGGGGGCCGCCATGCGTGGCGACCTGTGGCTGTACCCGATGGTCGAGGTGGTGCACATCATCGGGTTTGCCGTGTTGGTCGGTTCGGTGGTGATGTTCGATCTGCGGGTGCTCGGGCTGTCCAAAAACATCGCCGTGACCGACCTGGCTCGCCACTTGCTGACCTGGTCACTCGCTGCACTGCTGTTGATCGTGCCCGCCGGGCTGATGATGTTCTCGGCCCACCCGCATGACTTCGCCTCCAATGGCATTTTCATCCTGAAACTGTGCCTGATCGCGACCGCAGGCCTTAATGCAGTGCTGTTCCACATCGGGGTCTACCGTTCGGTCAATCGCTGGAACACCGCGGTGGCAGCACCTGGCATGGCGAAATGTCAGGCACTGTTGTCGATTGCGTTATGGGTCACTGTTGTGTCGTGCGGCCGCCTGCTGGCCTACACCTGAGCATCAGGTATTGGTTTTCAACCGGGTCCACAGACGCGTGCTCAACCGCGCAATGGCCGCAGGCAGTTCCTCGACAGTGAACAACTTGTCCAGCACACCCTTGGGCGGATAAATGGCCATGTCCTGTTTCACCGCGGGTGTGACGTATTGATCCGCGGCCAGGTTGGGGTTGGCGTAGTGGATGCTGTTGCTGATGTTGGCGATGACTTGTGGTGTCAGCAGGTAGTTCATGTAGGTGTAGCCGTTCTTCTCGTGTGGCGCACTCTTCGGCATGACCACCATGTCGAACCACAGGGTCGAGCCTTCGTCAGGGATCGAGTACGCGATGTCGATGCCGTTGTTGGCCTCTTTGGCGCTGGCGGCCGCTTGCACAATGTCGCCGTTGAAGCCGATCACCGCGCAGACATTGCCGTTTGCCAGGTCGCTGATGTATTTCGATGCATGGAAATACTGCACGTAAGGCCTGATCTTCAGCAGCGCCTGTTCGGCTTTCTTGTAGTCCGAGGGCTCATGGCTATGCGGCGGCAGGCCCAGGTAATTGAGGGTGATCGGCAGGATCTGTGTCGGGTTGTCGATGATCGCGACGCCGCACTGGCTGAGTTTCTTGATGTTCTCTTCATCAAAAAACAGCTTCCACGAATGGGTGACATCGGTGTTGCCGAAGATCGCCTTGATCTTCTCCACGTTGTAACCGATCCCCGCCGTGCCCCACATATACGGGTAGCCGTACTGATTGCCCGGATCGTTGACCTCGAGTTTTTTCAGTAGCGCCGGGTCGAGGTTTTTCCAGTTGGGCAACTGGCTTTTATCGAGTTTCTGAATGGCACCGGCCTTGATCAAACGCGACAGAAAATGGTTCGAAGGGCTGACCACGTCGTAACCGGTGTTGCCGGTCATCAGTTTCGATTCCAGCACTTCGTTGCTGTCATGAATGTCGTAAGTCGCCTTGATCGCGGTTTCCTGGGTGAAACTGACCAAAGTGTCGTCGGCGATGTAGCCGTTCCAGTTGGAAATATTGACCACTTCGTCGGCGTAACTGGCGGCCGACAATGTCGTCAGGGCAACCATCAGGGGAATCGTGTTCACGCGCATGTTCAATCACCTGCTTGATGAGCTTTTGTTGTTGTTTGATTGCTTGGGGTGTCTAGATTTCTGATCTGGCCCGGACCGCTTCCACGCGCATGCGCAACAGGGCGCCGATGTCGAGCAGCGGACGCGGTGGCAGCCAGCCCGGTTGCGCCCGCTGCATGACCGATTCGAGCATCGGCGAGCTGGATCCGGATGCCAGCTCGGCGAGCAAGCGCCCCCACAGCGTGCCGCGCGCGACGCCGGAACCGTTGCAGCCGGCCACCGCAAATACGCCCTCCTCGACCTTGGCAAAAAACGGTTGCCCGCTGCGCGACGCGCTCAAATGCCCGGTCCAGGAATACTCGATGTCTGGCTCGCCGAGGAACGGAAAGCGTCGTTGCAAGCCGAGCACATGATGTTTGCGCCGCTGCAGGAGCTGGCTGTCGGTCAAGTCACGGGAACGGTATTCCGCCGTATTGCGGATCATCACGCGACGGTCCGGGGTCAAGCGCACCGTGGCGCCGAGCGGCCGGGTCGAAAGCACGCCCCATGGCTCGACAGCGCCGATGGCCTGGAACTCTTCATCAGTGAGCGGCCGTGTCAGGCTGGCGCTGAGTTCCATCGGGAACGTTGCGCTGTCGGCGATCCCCGAACGCGGGATGAACGCGTTCAGGCACACCAGCACTTGCTTCGCTTCGATGCTTCCAGCACTGCCATTGGCGCGAACGCGGCCTTTTCCCACGCGTTCAAGGGCAGTGATGTCGGTGTTCTCGAACAAGGTCACTGAGTCCGGCAGCGCATCCAGCAAGCCTTTCACGTACTTCGCCGGTTGCAGCAGCGCGTTACCCTGGCCGCACCAGATCGCCGCCTGGTAATGGCGAGTGCCAAGTTTTTTGTGCAACTCCTCACCTTGCAGAAACTGCGCGCAAGCGCCAACCGCGCGCAACGTCGCCAGTTTGGCCGCGACATCGGTCAACTTGCCGGTGTCGCTGACGGCGAAAAAGTACCCGCTATCCCTGAAATCGCAGTCAATGCCATGGCGCGCGAGGCGCTGGCGCACTTCGTCACAGGCGGCGCGGGAAATCGCGGTGTCCACGTCATAACCGGCAAATCCGGCGTTGCCGATCAACTCATCCTTGACCGGATGTTCATGCCCCACCACAAAACCCGAGTTGCGCGCCGAAGCGCCCTGCGCCGCGCGCTGGCGGTCGACAATCACGATGCGCGCCTGAGGGTGCATCTGCGCGAGCGAGTGAGCGGCGCTAAGCCCGGTGATCCCGGCACCGATGATCAGCCAGTCGGCTTTCTCCGCGCCTTTTAGAGAACGGCGAGCCGGTGAACTTCCCGCCTGCGCAATCCAGCCACATTCATTGGTCATGCATCACCTCATTGGACTTCGATCGGCGAGCGCATGCTGTAATTGCATGACGGGTTTCGTAAGACTTTCGCCAGAGCTAGAATCTATAAGGCCTGTAGTGCTACAACCAACGTTATTAATTCATTGAGCCATTCAGAAAACGCATGGACAAGATTCGCCACGTTCCCTCGCTCCAGGCCTTGCAGGCATTGGTGGAGGTTTCCGACTCGGGCAGCTTTACCCAGGCGGCGCTCAGGCTGTGCCTGACTCAAAGTGCCGTCAGTCGAAAGATTCAGTTGCTGGAGAGCCACTTCGGCGTGCCGATGTTTGTGAGGACCAGCCGCCATGTCCGGCTGACACCGGAAGGCGAACAGGTGCTGGAGACCGCCCGGAGCCTATTGGCGCAATTGAAAAGCCTGGAGGATCGACTCGCCCCGCAGGAACGCCCGTTCCGCATTCGTATGCACGTGTCACTGGCGGTGCGCTGGCTGCTGCCGAAGTTGAGCGAGTTTTATCGAAGTCATCCGCAGGTGTCGCTGTCGATTGAAACAGTGGCAACGGAGGTGGTGGAGCCGGCCATCGACAGCGATGCCTTCATTCACTACCTGCCAGAAGCGTCCCGCGATCCGGACAGCCTGACCCTGTTCAAGGAAGCCCTGGTGCCGGTGTGCGCCCCCGGCCTGGGCGATGCGAGCCGGCCACTGGCGGCGGTGCAAGACTTGATACATTTCCCGTTGTTGCACCGCTCAGCGGACCGAAATGACTGGAGCCGATGGTTATCAGCCAATGGCGGCAGACCGCTGGAGGATTACCGCCACATCCCCTTCAATCTCGATGAACTGGCGCTTGACGCGGCCGCTCGAGGCTTGGGCGTGGCCATGACCGACAGAACCCTGGCCGGTGAATCGATTGAACGGGGCGTGCTGGTTATTCCATTCGGCTACCCCTTGGAAACCCGAGGAATATACGCGTTGAATCTGCAACCGTCCGCCGCGGCTCACCCGGACTGTGCGCTGATCCTGCAATGGTTTGCGCAGCAGGCCGAGCAGCACGACGGCGACCGATGATGCCTAGGTGCCGCCGCCGACTCCTTCTGTCGCACTGGAAAACATCAGCCCGGCCTCGCGCACCAGGGTTCGCCACTCAGCCCCGTTGATCAACCCTGCCCGTTCCATCTCGTCGGCGGCTTTCAGCAACTCGTCATACTGCTCCTCCACATCCATGCGGATCTCGGGTGTAGCGAGGAGTGCATACCAGGCCGCCAAGGCGTCTCGTCGTAAATCATCGGTCATGGTCCAACTCCCAGGGATAGTCTTCATTTGGAAATTGGTTACGGACAGCCGTTCCTCGCGCCCGACATACGGCAGTGGGCCGGAGGGTCCACCCAACCCGCCCACCAGCAAACATTTCCTCGCAGCGATCCACGATGACCTAACCTCATACGCTAAATGACCCACAACAGAGTCGACCACTCCCATGCGTCATGCACTGAAAGCCATGATCCTCGTCGCTTTCACAGTGTTCGGGGCCGGGCCCGGAACGCTGTCGGCGGCCGAGCAACCAGACGTTTCAGCACCCCGAGCGCCCTCCCCCAACATCGTCGTGTCGCAAAGCGATCTCCAGGCGCTGCAACTTCGGCTGGACGTCCTCAAACAGCAAATCTCGCTGGTCGACAACTTCAACCAACTGGAGGCGCCGCAAGATCAGGTCCAGATGTTCTTGCTGGATGTCGACCGCCTCTCGGCCGCACTGCTGCCCCAACAAACTCAGCTGCGCGCGCAATTGGGCGTGTTGGGTCCGGTCCCACTCGATGACACTGCGCCCGAGCAATCCGATATCGCCGCGCAACGGGTCGCGCTCACCGAGCAAAAGAACACAGTCGACGCCACCCTGAAAACCCTGGCCGCCCTGAAAGCCAGCGCCACCGAACTCATCACCCAGATTGCCGGCATCCGGCGCACCCTGCTGGAAAGCGAACTGACCCTGAGAACCCGAAGTATCCTCAACCCGGCGTTCTGGTCTCCGCTCCTGGCCTCGATGGATGATCGACTGCGCTTCAAAACGTTTTTTGATCAGGCGAAGGACGTCCTTAAAACCGTCTGGCAACCCGGCCAACGCCTTAACACCACGGTACTGTTGCTGCTGGCGCTGGTCATTTGGACGCTGGGCCGGCGTCTCGCCGAACGCGGGTTGACCTGGCTGTGCATTCACCGGATGCCGGAAGGACGCTTGCGTCGCAGCTCTCTCGCGCTGGCCTCGGTACTGGCCACCGTATTGACCGTGGGCATGGCCTTGCAACTGCTGTTTTATATGTTCACACGTCAAGGCCCGCTAACGCCGATGTTGTTCACGTTTTCCCAGGAATTCGAAAAGGTCGCCTATACCTGCGTCCTGATTACCGCGCTGAGCCGCGCCCTGCTGTCTATCCAGCACCCGTCGTGGCGGCTGCTGGCGCTTGCCGATCCGGTGGCGCTGTCGCTGGCGCCTTATCCACGCATTCTGGCGGGGGTGCTTCTGGTGCTGGTGACGCTCAACCAGATCCTCAATGCGACCGGCATGAGCAGTGGCGTCGTGATCGCCGGCCGCGGCATTGCCGCGCTGGTGGTTTCATTAGTACTCGCGGACTTGTTATTGCGCACCGGCAAAGTGCGCCGAGCCGCCGTGGTGGCTGGCGACGCCCCACAAGCAGGCCGCACCTTCGCGGGCGTGCTCTACACCATCGCCAGCCTCGCGACCATGGTCGCCATGTTGGCACTGCTGACCGGCTACGTGTCGCTGGCCCGGTTCATCACCTATGAACTGGTGTGGGGATTCATCGTGCTCTCCGGTTTCTACCTGCTGATGCAGTGCTTCAAGGATGCCTGCGAATACCTGTTGTCGGTCAAAAGCCCCAGTGGCAAAGCAATGAAGCAATTGCTGGGGATCGAAGACCGACGTATGGAGCAAATCTCGACCATCCTGTCCGGAATCAGTCGGGCCGGGCTATTGCTGTTGGCGCTGATCACGCTGTTTGTCGGGGGGGTCGGCACGACGCTGGGGCAACTGCTGACCAACGTTTTTTCCATTCTCGGCGGCGCCGGGCTGCGCAAGCTGAACATCATCCCCGGTCACTTGTTCAATGCCGCACTGGCCCTGCTGATCGGCATTTATCTGATCCGGACGCTGGGCCGGTGGCTGGATAAAGAGTTCCTGCCCAAGACCGACATGGACCCGGGCATGCGCGCCTCGCTCACCACGCTGTTTGCCAACATTGGCTACGCGCTGGTCATTCTGATGACACTGTCGTCGCTGGGCGTACAGTGGACCAACCTGGCGTGGATCGTCAGTGCATTGTCGGTGGGGATTGGTTTCGGCTTGCAGGAAATCGTCAAGAATTTCGTCTCCGGCCTGATTCTGCTGACCGAACGACCCGTCAAAGTCGGCGACTTGATCAGCATCAGCGGGGTCGAAGGCGACATTCGCCGGATCAACGTGAGGGCCACCGAAATTCAGCTCAGTGACCGCTCGATCGTCATCGTGCCCAATTCGCAGCTGATTTCGCAGAACCTGCGCAATGTCACCCTCGGCGGCAGCGCCCAAGGGGTGGCAACGCTCGAACTGACCTTCCCCCTGGACATCGATCCCGAGCAGGTGAAGGACCTGCTTTACACCACCTACTGCGAAAACGAATCCATCCTCGACAAACCGGCCCCGGTAGTGCGGTTCAGCAAACTGACCCCCGACGGCATCACGCTGACCATCACCGGTTATGTCGGGAGCCCGAGAATTGTCAGCGTGACCAAAAGCGACCTGCTGTTTGAAATCCTCAAGCGATTGGGCGCCGCCGGTATTGAACTGGCGAAGCCGGCGCCCGCAGTTTGAGTGATGTCCAGCCTGAAACCCGCCCCCACACCTGCCTGAACCGCTCGGCGGGCTTTGTTTTTTTGACATGAATGGTGTATGAAACCGCAGCAAATCAGTGAATGATCGCGCAGTGGTGCTAAAGTGACAGCATCCGCCTCCGTCTCACCAGATTTACACATTCGAGGGGGAGACCTGCCAGTGCAGGAGCAATTTGCCGGTGACGCTGATGCTCTGAAGCGAGGATGTGTTGACCTGAATCTCGCCATTATCGAGCGCGAAGGAAAGCAAATGAGGTTTGGAAATGCTATTTGAGCCCAACAATACCCGTTCCGTTCTTCAGCGAAGAAGTAGTACAAGTGCCGTGGTACAGGCCGGTCTTGATTGCGTTGCGGTGACCGGTGTTGCGTGGTTTTTGATCAACTATCACATCGGCTATATCTCGCAAGACTACGTGATCATGCTCCTGCTACTGCTCGGGGCGTTGGCCGTGGTGTACGACCACTATGCGATTTACCGCAGCAATGTGGGATTCACCATGAAGGCCTTCAAGCTGTTGAAGGCGTGGACGGCAACATTTGGTTTTCTGGTGGCCATGGCGTTCTTGACCAAAACCAGTGAAACGTACTCACGCTTGTTGGTCGGGGAGTTATTCATTCTTGGCTACCTTGCCCAGTTGCTCTTGCACCTCGCGACGCGGGAAATGCAGAAGAAGTTTCTGGCGCACCCGACACAACTGGAAAACGCGCTGATTATTGGCTCGGGCGAGCTGGCCAGTTATCTCTACAAGAAGATCAGTAACAACCCCTGGCTGGGTGAGCGCATCGTCGGCTGTGTGCTGATAGGCGCGGACGATGATCGGGGAAAGGAAGGTCCGGAAGGCAAAAAGCGCCTGGCGATACTGGGTGATATTTCCGACCTCGATGACCTGGTCGTCAAGCACGCCATCCGCACCGTGTACTTCGTGACCCCGTTGGGGGGTTCGGAGGTGATTCAGGACGTTTACATCAGGCTGTTCGATAAACACATTTCGGTTAACTGGGTCCCGGACATTTTCTCGCTGCGCCTGATCAATCACAGTGTTCGCGAGATTGCCGGCATTCCTGTGCTGACCCTGTCCGAAACACCGCTGATGGGCATGCGCCTGTTTCTGAAGAACCTTGAAGACAAGGCACTGGCTTTTTTCATCTTGCTGTTCGCGGCGCCAGTGCTGGCGATTGTCGCCCTTGCGATCAAGATCGATAGCCCCGGCCCGGTGTTTTTTCGTCAGGAGCGCATGGGGTGGAGTGGGGAATCGTTCCGGATCTGGAAGTTCAGGAGCATGGTCGTCCATCAGCCGTCAGATGGCACCGTGGTGCAGGCACAAAAGAATGATCCGCGGGTGACCCGGGTGGGGGCGTTTATCCGGCGAACCAGCCTGGATGAGCTGCCGCAACTGTTCAACGTGTTGATGGGGGAAATGTCTCTGGTGGGCCCTCGCCCGCACGCGATTCAACACGACGTGCAGTACTCGCCCGACGTCTCGGGCTACTTCGCCCGCCACAACATCAAACCCGGTATCACAGGCCTGGCTCAGGTACGTGGCTTGCGCGGTGAAACCAAGGATATCGAGCAAATGATTCGGCGAGTTGACTCGGACATCGAGTACATCAACAACTGGTCGCTCTGGCTCGATTTCGTGATTCTGGTGCGAACGGTGTTTGCCTTCTCCGGCAAGCATGCCTACTAGCCTGGTCCTGTAGGAGCAAGCTTGCTTGCGATGGACTCGTTGGCGGCGCGCTTATGCAGGCAATACGCGTCATCGTTAACGTCCATCGCGAGCAAGCTCGCTCCTACAGGGGGTGGGGGTGGGTGTCGCCGCACCGCGTCACGCCGGGAAAAGATCCAGCGTGCGCTCGACCTCGTCAGGGTCAATCATAAAACCGTCCCGCGCCGGGCTACCGACCACAAAACCGAAGTTCTGCTGGTCTCGATCCGTCAGGTATTTGAAAAAACTGATGAAGCGATTGGGCGGCTGCAAGACCAGTAGCGAACCGCCTGGTGGCAGAACGTTGACCCCGTGGATGAGCTGACTGCCCTCGACCCCGATCACCGTTCTGGCGCCGGCACAGGTAGCGACAATGGTTGCAACATCGGATTTCGCAGGGTCGAGAATGCGAATCCCCCGGCGGTCACGCAGGCGTTCGGCAACCTCCATTTCATTGCGCAACACGCGCGATTCACCCTTGCCACCTCGCAGGATAAACACCCCGGGATGCGTGCTGACGTTCACGTGGGACAGCAGTTTTTCACCCATCGCTTGAAAACGCTGGTGTTTGTTCTGGTTGTGACAGAGATCATCAAAGATCACCAACTCCCGGAAAAACGCGTTGCGTAGACGAACGGGGCACATGTCGAGCCAGTGCTCGTAATCGGGGGCGTGGAGGACGCCGTTGCGGGTGACGCAAAGATTCTCCGCAAATGGCGCGGTAGTCACCGGAACACCCTCGTTGCAGGCCAGCGGGTAGGTAATGCAATCATCCATCAGCCAGGAGCCAAACCACTTGTTGCCCCCTGCGGTGCAGAACAACGCCCCGCGATCGATCTCGTTTTCAACACGAATCCCCGGCAGCCGACCGGCGCCAGGCGTCAACCATGATTTGGCATTGCCCTTGTAAAGAGCACCATCGATCATCCAGACGTCTTTCAGTAAAAAACCCCGGGTGGGGCCATGTTGAACCGGCCCCAGGCCTTCCATGGTGCGACGGGGATGCTCGTGTGGAAAAAACAGCGCTTCTTCCCATCCCGTGACCCGTTCAAGCTGGTTGGGCAGGTAAAACGCCGGCGGAGATATCGAGAGGCCGCCCGGCGCAATGTCCCACGTTTTGACCGCCTGACTTTCCAGGGTTACCGCCGGCTGGCGTGAAACTCGTGTGTTAAACAGATGTTTATAGGCAGCCAGGCTCCATCTGGACTGACCACTACCGGTCAATGCATTAAATTGCGACACAGACACCCCTTGGCCCTATTCAGCCATATAGAAACTGCGTTGGTATTTAAGCGGACACAATGCTTTCGAAGACGGGAAGCACGTTCAGATGACTGTAGCGGTTGCGCAAGTTGTCGAGTAATGCTTCTCCCGGATCCCGGGAACAATGCAGGTATATTTTCGCCAAACCGCCAAAACCCATTTCGCGGTATCGATTGGCAACTTCCTCATCACTCGGACCGTCCGGCAAACCCAGATGAAGCGTCAGTGTTTTACCCTCAACAGCAAATAACGGCGTGTCCCAGAGAAACTGTGCCGCGCCGAACTTTGGCAGTTGAACAAACAAGTAGCCATGATTACCCAGCGTATCGACATCCCCACCGCGCCGCCTCTTCCACTCAAGAAGACCATCGTCGGGGCGCGCCAGGCAAGTTCCGATATCGTAATAGTCGAAGCCGTTCTCTATCGCCCATTCAAGTGCCATGAACGTCGTAATCGAATTAACTTCACGTAACTTTTTAGTATCGGTGAATATCGCGTCCGGGTAGCCAAAGCGCACTGTGCTCCAATAGCGCTTCCCTGCCCGGGTCACTACACACCCCAAATGGCACGCAACAACTTGATCTTCCAGCAACACCAGGTCGAGTCGCCCGGCGACTTTTGCCACCCTTCGAACTTCATGCGCCTCAATTTGCGAAGCGGCCGAACCATGCCTGGCCGCAGCATAGGGCTGCAGCATGTCGCGGTCTGCGCTGCCTATCTCGTCATCATTCAGCGCTTGCTTCATGCGATAACGCAGACGGTTCTTGCGTAGATTTCGACGTAGCTCAGTGTTGTACCTCGCCGTGATGTCTTCAATTGATCGACTGAGTGGCACCACAGCACTTAAATAGTGCGGCACATACAACGCACCAAACGTTGGCACTTCACTTATGACGACGGTGCGGTTTGACTTGCTCAATTTCAACCGGCTCTCAGGTGCACTAGCGTCAGCGCCCAGTAGAACTTTCACAAACTCGCGCTGGGTTTTCCTGCCCGCATAGAGAATGTCGTAAGTACTGTCTTCGCGCAGCTTGAACCTGACAAATTCCCAGCGCCAGAAACAGGCTCGCCCCAGGATATCCCGCAGCCACGCGGCCGCTTTCCTCAGTTCGAATCGTGCTGAAGGCGACAACAACTTACGCATTGATCCCGCTATGAGTTCGTTCATATGGTTTTCAGCACGATTAGAGGAAGGTCATTTGGCGCTTATTAATAAACAAACCAATTAAACGAATCCGTCATTGATCCGCAATTGCCCGACAACATTTAATTGACGCCAGTCTTAACAAGGAAAACAACACGCGCACACTCGCCACATCGCCAGTGCCAACCTGAGTAAAGGTTGAACATCGAAGTTTTGCAAGATATTTCATTGGAGTATTTTATGGCGCCAGAAGACTAGCGAAGTGTCTATGCCAACTTCAAGAGTCTCTATAGATAAAAGAGCGCAGCAAGAACATCGGATTACCCACTACATAACGATGGAATAACCGCTTTGGCTCACTGATCAATCTGAACACCCACTCACAACCGAGACGACGCATCCATTGCGGAGCGCGTGTCACCTTGCCACCGAGAAAATCCAGAATCGCCCCGCCACACACAATTACGCAGGGGGCGCCCGTGGCGGCCAACCTGACAGCGACGGCTTCCTGCTTGGGCATGCCCATCCCCAGCACAATCAACTCGGGCTGCCACTGCCGGGCAAGTTCGAGATAGTCCTCCACCGGCGCAAACCCATGATGGGCCGACACTACATTGACCGCATAGTGCGCTTCACTGCGGCTTACCGCATTGGCTAAAAAAGGCTCTTCGGTGCCCCAGAATGCCACGCGCCTACCGCTATAGGCTGCCAAGAGCTTGGGAATGAAATCGGTGCCGTTCATGTTCAGTCCGGGCGCCAGGCCGAGTCGACGAAACAGGACCGCCATGCCGGAGCCATCGCGCAACAACACGTCAGCCGCCGACAGCGTGTCGCAGTAATCCACGTTGTGCGTGACCAGGTTCATGGCATGGGCGTTGACGAACCCAAGCACCGTCGCCCCTTCTGATTCGGATAAAGCCGCCAGCAACGCTTGTTCGTCAGCCGAATCGCGGACTACCCTGAGTTTCTGGATAATCGTCTGCCAACTGTGCTGCCATGAAGAAGAGCGCATCAGTTGTCATCTCTCTTCGAACGTACCCATCCAACCTGACGCTTGACCACAAACCCGATGTACAGGGGGATCTTTTTCAACGCGTAGAACGGTGCATACAACAACGTCGAAAAAGCGATGATCCGGCGACCGAACCGACTCCATGCCAACAGGATCGTTACGCCGAGGATGACCAGCCCGACAGTCGCTATCAATGCCGGCGCCAAGGGTCCGCCCAGCAGGACGATCAGCCACGACAAACCAAAGGCTGCCACCAGTATCAATGTCAACAGGGCCAACGGCGGGACCACCAGGTCAACGGTCATCGCCAACAGATTCCCGTTGAACCGACCCAGCGACTCCACGAACAGCTTCGGTGCGTCATTGAGGATGACCCCGAGATGACCATGTTCCCAGCGCGTACGTTGCGTACCCAAGCCTTCATCGCTGCGTGGAAAATAACTGCTCACCAAGGCATCGGGACAAAACAACGGCGGCTTCCCGCTTCGGCAGAAATCCAGGCCCATCTTCAGATCTTCGACGATATGGCCGCTGGCCAAATCGATCAATGCCAGGTCTCGCCAGACAAATGCCATGCCCGTCCCCATCAACGGACAGGGCAATCCGAGCCGGGTCCAACCCAGTGCCCGAACCTGATTCTTCACACACCACGCAAACTCGGCAATCTGGACTTTCAGCCCGGAGCCGTCGGGCGCATGCATCAGATTCAGCGCCTGCGTGGGCCGCCCCGAATCGAAGCAACAGGTTGCCAGACGCTCGATAAAGCCCTCACTGATCACGCAATCAGCATCGACGATGGTCAATACGTCAGGCGCATCGGCAGCCAGATGACGCACGCCAAAGTCCAGCGCGTAACCTTTGCCGCGCTGTTGATCATTGTGGCGCTCCACGGCTTCGGCACCGGCGGCTCGGGCCTGGGCGGCGGTGTCGTCAGAGCAGTTGTCCGCCACCACCAACAGGCGGTCGCCCTCGACCAACTGCGGCCGAATGCTGTTTAACGTGGCGACGATGAGCGAGGATTCATTGTGGGCCGGTACCAACACCGCCACCCGCGGTCGCGGGCCCGCCGGTGCCTGCGCGCGAGTCCGCCCAGGCAGGCAGGCCAGCAGCACCTGCGCAAACAGCACCAACACTGGCAGGATGATGATCACCAGCAGCGCACTGAACAACCAACCCAATAATGTGATCATGCGTGCGCCCTCAACAAACTGGCCAACTTGGCCGCTTCGGTATCGATATCGTGGCGCTCCAGCACTTTCTGATAAGCCGACTCGCCCATCCGCTGCAACACCTCGGCCGGTTGCGCGAGGCAGTCCGCCATCGCCGCCGCCAACTCGTCCACCGCGCCTGCTGGAAACAACCAGCCGTTTTCACCCGGACTGACGAGCTCGGGAATGCCCGCCACATAGGTCGTCAATACCGGTCGGCGCAACGCCATGGCCTCCATGATCACCACCGGCAAGCCTTCGGCAAAACTCGGCAACACCATGGCGCGCGCCGCAAGGATTTGCGCGCGCACCTGATCGCTGCTGATCCAGCCGGTAATGCGCACCCGCGATTGCAGGCCATGCAGGACAATCAGGGCCTCGATTTGCCCACGCATTTCCCCGTCACCGGCCAGCACCAGTTCAAACTCTACGCCTTGCTCCGCCAGAATGCGCGCGGCCTCGAGCAACAACAGCTGGCCTTTCTGCTCGCACAAGCGCCCGACACACACCAATCGCGGCACGGACGGCATGGCGACGGCCGGCACCTCGTGAAACGCCCGCTCCAGCCCGCAGTGCACCACCTTGACCTTTTCCCAATGGGTATGCGCCACCCAGCGATACAGCTGGCTGCGCCCATAAGAGCTGATCGCGGCGACAAACGCCGCACGCCGGACTTTCTCGCCCAGGTAAATGGATTGCGGTTTGTCGAACTCTTCCGGGCCGTGCACGGTGAAGCTGTACGCCGGCCCGCCAAGTGCGTTGGCCAGCATCACCACCTCGGTGGAGTTGGTGCCGAAATGTGCATGCACGTGCTCCGCGCCGAACGCCCGTAACCAGTTCAGCACAAGGCACGCTTCGGCCAGATAAACCAAATGATAGGGCCACGGCCGATCCGCGCGCCGCCCCATGCGCAACGCAAGCCACAATGCCGCAAAGAAGCGGCGCGGCTCGGCGCGCAAGGCCTGTAGCACCGGCACGGCCAGCCCTTTGACTCCGTCCTGCAACACATACCGGGTTTTATCGCGTTCGGCTACGTCTTCACCATCCACCAACTCGGCATCCCAACCGCGCAGGGCAATGCGCTGCACCTCGAAGCCCTGACGCTCCAAGGCCAATATCTCGCGACGAATGAAACTATGGCTGACCTTGGGGTATTGATTGATGAAATAAGCGATGCGCATTAGGGACCAGGCTTAGTTGTCGGTTGAATGGACGGAGACTGCCGGCGATACCGCCGTTGTAAACGTATCAGGAACACCAAAACCCGCATCGCGCGGGTGGCTGTAACTGTTCTTCAAGACGCTGTCGACCTTGTTGAACGTGCTATCCAGCAGCTCATAGCGCCTGCGGTACATGGCGCGTTTTTTCGCAACGATACTGTCGAGCGGCTTGCGTGACGGGCTCATGGGCATTTCAAAAAAGTCTTCGCGCTCTGACGGCGTCGCGCCATGCTCCAGCCAGATCACATCGTAATTAGCCGCCAGCTCCTGGGATTTTTCAGCACCAAAATAAGGATGACGGTGATGGCGATACGCGTCCCCTACCGCATAGATTTTTTCAACGCCGATGCGGGTTGCGATGTGTTTCATCACTTCGATCAGAAAGCTTCTTGGCCGAAGTCCCTCGAAATCCTTGGTCAGGTCCCGGTAGATCGTCAACGACAGATCACTGTCCACACCCTTGTGAATCCCTTGGACGGCGCCAATGAACATACACAGCCCGGCGTCAGTGCGACACAGGGTGAACGCCAATGAGGCAATGCGTAAATCACCTTGAAACAGGTTCAGCACCAGTTCCCCTTCACGCATGAACCAGATCGGGCGATCGAGCACCAGTGAGCAACCCGTGGAAATCTCCGACACGTCACTCAACAGCAGATGTTCATTTCGTCCGTACAGCAATAACTGCGGGCAGCTTTTGCTGATCACTTCGTAATGCGAGGCCAATACATCCAGTCTTTCACCAGCGTTCCAGTGGCTGCTGACGTAGGGCCAATGCACAACGCCTACGCAGTCACCACCCAACTTCTCGACGCCGGAAGGGCCCAAGGAGTTCGACATCCGCCGCAAAAAAACATTGAGCGCAGTCCAGTTCTTGCCCACCAACACCAGCAACTTGAGCTTGTTTTTCAACGCCCTCAATGAATAGCCTGGATGCAGGGAAAGCACGCTTTTCATTATCAGCCGAGTATTCATGGAAGGCTCACTTGTATTCGATCAGCGCGGTCTTGCCGGTACCGAATCTGTTCAGAAGAAACTTGAGTTGCCCGAGCATCTCGGGGAATTTTCCCAGCACGAGAAAGAACGCCAGCAGCCAGTTTTCGCGAACCGATCGATCGCCTCGACGCGCCAGGCGCAGCACTTGCAATGGATAGACCAGTAGCAATAGCAGCCCAGGCCATCCCGCCATTAACGTCGCGACACCCGTCGCCAGCGGAATGCCCAAACCCCACAACCAGGCGCGTCGCGACTCACGTTGCCAATGGCGTTCCGGAGCGGCCCCGTGCAAAAACGTGCCCTCGGCGAAGGCATGACCGCCGCGCAAAGTGCGCCGCCACCATTGGCCGAACCGGGTCATCGCCGCGTCGTGCAGGGTCATTTCCTCAGCCAGGCGCCAGACCTTCCATCCATTCGCCCGCAGACGCACACACAGCTCGGGCTCTTCCCCGGCAATCAGCTCCGAACGGAAGCCGGCCACGGCCGCAAAGGCGTCGGCGCGCATCAGCGCATCGCCACCACACGCCTTGGCCTCACCGATCGGCGTGTCCCATTCAAGGTCGCACATCAAGTTGTAAACCGAGCGCTGCGGAAAGCGCTCGCGGCGCCGGCCACACACCACCGCCACCTCGGGATGCGCGTCGAGAAAACCCTGCGCCCGGGACAGCCAGGTATCGACAACCTCACAATCACCGTCGACAAATTGCACATGGCGCATCGTTGGCAACAAGGCCTGCACGCGGGCAAATCCTTCATTGCGCGCGCGCGCCGCGGTAAACGGAATCGTCATGTCCAGCTCGACAACCTCGACCCCGAGGCCCTGTGCCAGAGACACCGAACCGTCCGTTGACCCGGAGTCGACATACACCACCTTGTCCGCTGCACCAGCCAGCGAAGTCAGGCAACGCGCAAGCCGCTGGCCCTCATTGCGACCGATGACGACAACACCAATGCCGGTTTTCATCAGGCTCACCTGGCGTCACAACCGGAGGTATCCAACGGGTCTGCTGTTGCGGGTGCAGCCTGCCTTTTCTTGATGATCGCGGGCACGCCCACGGCCATCGAGTCATCCGGCACATCGGTCAGCACCACGGCATTCGCTCCAATCACGACATTGTTACCAACGTGGATGTTGCCCAGCACCTTGGCGCCGCTGCCGATATCAACGTTGTTGCCAATTATCGGGGCGATGGGCTCACTCACATTTTTCAGGCCCACGACGACGCCGTTGCGAATTCGGCAATCATCACCAAACTGCGCATAGCCACTGATGACGATTCCACCGAAATGATCGATGACGAAGTTACGCCCGACGACCACTTCACACGGCAGTTCGATACCCGTCACGATCTGCACCAGTTTGAAAAGTACTTTGTAGATAAAAGAGAACAGCTTCCTCAGCAACGCCGGGCGTACTCCGTAGCGCCAGCGGCCGAAGCGATAAACCAGCATCACCCAAAACCCCTGAGCGCCCCAGTCGCCCCCATAGGCACGCAAGTCCGCGCGTATGTTTTCGAACATAAATGGTTCTACCGTGTTGGTTGGCTAGCGAATTTAGTATCACGCAACAGCGCCCAGGTGACCCGGGCATGTTCCCAGCACGCGCGAATGGCGGCCCGGCCGCGGCCTTTCAACAGCGCCTTGAGCGCCAGAATCAGATCTCCCAGGCACACCAGCAGCATATGCCAGGCGAGACCCGCAACACCGTGGTGCTTGCGGAAGTACAGCAGTTCGCTTTCGATTTGCAGCCTGGGTATCTGTCGACTGGCCATATTGAGTTCATCGACCGACTTGGCACTCTCACCGCCGATATGCACCACGGTGGTGTGCGGGTAGAAAACTACTTTCCACCCCGCCTGCTTGACGCGTTTGCAGTGATCCACTTCTTCGTAGTAAAGGAAGTAGCGCGGATCGAACAACCCCACCTTGTCGATGACTTCACGGCGGATCAGGTAATAGCAGCCTGGTACCCAGTCGCACTCACGGACTGAGGCGTGATCCCACTCCATGTCGTCGACTCTTTTGACCGCTGGAAAAAAGCGCTCAAGTCCGGTCCGTGAGAGAAAGACATTCAGCGGCGTGGGAAAGAAGCGACAGGACGGTTGCAAGTCTCCCTCCCTGCCGACCAGCCGGACGCCGAGGACACCGCAATCGGGATTCGCCTCCATGAAGTCGAGTGTTTTGTTCAGGGTATCCGCAGCCACAAAGGCATCGGTATTGAGGAGTAACGCGTACTTGCCCTGCAGGTGTTCAACCAGCTGATTGTTGGCCCGGCCAAAGCCGACATTACTGTCATTGGCCAGCAGCAATGCATCCGGACAGACCGTGGCCAGGCACTCCAGGGAATTATCGGCCGAGGCATTATCCACCACCAGATAGCGCGCCTGATCCGCACCGCCTGGCTGGCGTAGCGCATTGAACATCGGTTGCAACAGGCCTGCGGTATTGTAATTGACCACCAACACATCCAGAGGAGCACTAACCATTGGATTGTTCGCCAAAAAAATACGCCGCGCGCATGGCTTTCAGCTTCGGTTCAAGTTCCGGGTCATACACCCCGTCGCGCTGTCGGATGAGGTCCATCCAGGGATAGGTGGCGCAACGCTCTTCGATATTCTTCAACAGAGTGTCCATCGTGCAGATAACTCTTGCAGGGTTACCCCCGACCACTACGCCGGGCGGCACATCTCTCAGGACAACAGCGCCGGCGGCTACCAGTGAATCCGGGCCAATCGTCACGCGCGGCATGATGATAGCGCCATGCCCGACAAATGAATTATCACGGATATCGACGGGGCCGACAGAATCGAGTTTCAGCCCGTCACGCGCATTGAAGACCGCAACGCTGCCATCGTGGCCGAAGATGGTGCAATCGGATAAACCTACGTTGTTGCCGCATCGAAGCATCGAAGGGTCGGTGATGTTGCAACCGAGATTGATCCATACGCCTTTACCGATGGAATGCACCCCTCCCCATCGCGCCATATGTTCCGCCCATTCATATCCATTGGGTTTGCACAGCCTTTTGTAGAGCGAAGTTCCGCGTCCTGTTGTTTTGGCATAGTGAGCAATAGCGCGCTTTAGTAGACCAATCATCCTGTCAGCCTCAAAAATTCAAATAGACATACGTGCCAAGGCTAGATCGACCCTGATTCTTCTTTACCACGACCTTAAGCGTAGCCCCCTCCCCCGAAATCGACACACCGATAAGCCACAAATGATTTCAATCAGGAATACCTGCCCACCCCCGGTTCCAGCTGATGGTTCAAATAATCCGCCAGCCTTAAAGCCAGCTGCAAGAGCGGCATTGTAGGGTTACTGGCGCCGCCCGTGGCAAAAACACTGCTGCCTGCTACATATAGATTTTCGACGCCAAACACCTTGCAGTTTTCGTCGACCACGCCAAACTCCGGCGTCGTCGCCATCCGCGTGGTGCCCATGTGGTGGGCATGGGGATTGACCTTCAGCGGCACGGACTCGTCATACACGCACTCTTCCAGCCTGACGAACCCCAACCCCGACTCGGCAAAACACTTGGCCATTTCCATTCCGATGCACTTGACGGTATGGCGATCTGCCGGACTCAACTCCCAATGCACGGTGGCCTTGCGCATCCCTAAGGCATCGCGCTCGGCGAGCAGCGAAACGCGGCTGTCGGGGTTGGGAAACTGCTCTATCAAGGTGCCGATCACACCATCGCCGGGGCAATCGAACTTGGTAATGAACTCAATTTTTTGCTCCCCGCCGACTTCGCAAATGAGGTTCTCGAAAAAGCTCTTGATCGCCGCCATGCGTCCATAAGCCCGCACTTCAGAGACCAGTGAAGCACTCACATTACCTTTGCCCGCCTGATACTCCTTCACGAAGGCATCGGTGGTGAAGTACTCGCGTGCATCGGTTCCCTGGCCCTCTTTGAGGATGAAGGTGCCGAGTTGGACATTCAGGTGTTCCATGAAGCATTTACCGACCAAACCTTCCTGGGTAACGATGCCGCCCGCGACCAGCGACTCGCTGTTAAGCAGTTGCCGGGCATTCTCGATCGCACCGGTTGCCAGGATGAAGTGTCTGGCAGTAACGCGTTCTCTATGCAGTTCGTAATCCGATACCACTATGGTCGCAATGCGCCCGGTGTCGCGGTCGAATTCAAGATCGACGCAGTTGCAATTGATGAAGACGTCCAGGCCCTCGGTCTCGTTGAGTTCCTTGGCGTATTTCTGGGCAAAACGGGTCGGTGGGCTGAGCAGGAAACGATCCGCTTCAAAGTCGGTACCGTCCAGCGACGCATTGGTGGTCTTGAATCCGGTATCGGCAGGCAGATCGACAATCGCCATGGCCTGGGGCAGATGACGCTCTATCTCGGAAAAGGCGATGGGCCAGCCGGGCCAGTGCACCGGAGGGCCGACGCTGAAGTCGGACGCTTCAAAGGGCCGGCAGCGCCCGGCCCAATGGTTGGAGGTGCCGCCAAGATAGCGCAGGCGTGTTGCCGCGGCGTAGACGTCGAGGCCGGTCGACGGACACTGGTAGAGACTTTGCGAGTTTTGCGAATACTCGTGCCCGCCACCTTCCAGCAGCAGCACCCGCCGACCGTTGCCAGCCAGACGCAAGGCCAGGGTAATACCGGCCGGGCCAGCGCCGATGATGCAGACGTCATAGGAGTCGCGCAGCTCTTTTTGCGATTGGTAGTCTTTGATCATGCTGGCGTTGGCCGAAAGTGCTGGGCCGGCAGCACCCATCCGTTGATCACAACGTATTCGGATTTAACATCGGTCTTCACAACCGAAGGCCGGACGACGGCTTCTGACAGTCCGAACATGAGTCCGCCGAGACTCAACAGGGCAAACGCCTGGAGAAAGCCTCTGCGGTCCATTACAGAAGTATTCAAATCAAGGTCATGCATGATTTAAAGTTCCCCGACATTAAGGTCAAAACCAGTTGGCAAGTCCCAACACCAATTCCCCGCACAACGCCCCCACCAGCACCATCGGCAGCACCATCAGTTCACGCTTGATATCGAACAAACCCACCTTGCAATTGACGTACACCACCAGCACCAGCGTTGGTACGGCGTGCAGCGCGACACCCCAAATGGCATATTCCACACCGCCAATCGCCAGCAAAAGCGGCAGTAACCCCCACAACGAGACCGCGCGAATAATGTTGTCCAGGGCCTGGTATTTGGTCAGTCCCAGGGCCAGCCACGCTTGATGCGCCACCACATAACGATAGGTGAAAAAAGACAGTGAAAGAATCGCCAGCATGTGGCCCGCACCGGCATAACGCTCATCGTACAAGAGGCTGATAAGCAGCGGGCTGGCGGTCCAGAACAGCCCGCAGAGAAACAGCGAGGCCAGGTCGAACATCAACTTGAAGCGGTAATACAACGCCTGCAACCGGGCGCTGTCTTGGGTGCGCGCGGCCTCACTGAAAGCCGGCAGCGCCACGGCCCCGACCAACCGTTGCATGCCCTGTTGCAGCGCGCTCAAAATCAGCACGGCAATCGAGTACACCCCCAATTCTGTAGCCGACATGCTGCCACCAAACCAGATCCGGTCACCGTTCATGGCCAGTACGCCAACGGCCGACGACAACAACATCCAGCGGCCGAAGACCACCACCTCGCGCAGCGCCGGACGGTCCCAGTGCAGACGGTTCGGCGCCCCGGAAAACCAGACATGCCCCAGCAGCGTCATGACCAGTGCCGAGGCCAGACCGGCCCCCACCAGCGACCAGATCGACCGGCTGAAATAACCGATGGCCAACATCACCAGCAGCCCGCACAGCTGCGACACAAATTCGGCGAGCACCACTTTTTTCTGCTGGAAGTCGCGCACCGCCACGTCGACCTTGGTCGACTGGAAACCATAGATGATCGCGGAAAACCCGGTCAGGGCCAGCACCAGCGGCAACTCCGGGGCGGCATAGGTGGAATGGGCCGACCACACCTCAAGGACTTGCGCGAGCCAGGCAAAACCGGCGATGGCCAACGTGAACGCAAACAGGATAAAACCGCGGATGATCTGCACCGTCCACACGGTGTTGAGAAACGCCGGATCGTCGCCCCGCGGGCTCTGCACGATGTTCTGGCGCAAGCCGACATCGGACAGCAGGTGGAGCACCACCGACACGGTGGTGGCGATGACCATGATGCCGAACATTTCCGGCATCAACAGCCGCGCCATGATCAGGTTGCCACCCAGACGCATCGCTTGAGAAGTAACCAGCGCCCCCAGATTCCATGCCCCGGCAGATATCGCTCGCCTGCGCAGGCTCAACGGTGGCGATAAATCAGCTGGCGGCATCACAACAACCCCGGACTCAATGAACGAAAGGTACTATAGTCGCATTTTGCCATTCCACTGGCACCTGCCATTCACCTGCCCCACTGGCCTGACAAGCCATGCCTTTTGAAGACTGGGCATTGCCTGTGCTCAGAAGGCCTCAACGGCCGTCACTACGAGTGCCCGACTTCTCTTTCGGTAAGCCCCACTGGCTTGACACGACTCTTCGCAAGCGCGTTAACCAGTGTAGTTTCGAATAACTGCGCAGAGGCCTCCCAGGAACTTGAAGCCACGGTTTGATGGGCCATCTCCGAAGCCGCACGCCACTGCGAATCGTCTAACGTCAACATATATTCGACGCCACGGGCCAAGGCATCCGTGTCATCAATATCGGCCAGCACACCGTTTTTGAAACAGGAAATGGCTTCTACTGGCCAGCCCGTTCGTGTGGAAACGACTGGTGTCCTGCAGGCCATGGCTTCCATCGCCGTCAAGTTAAAGCCTTCACTCCGGCTGGTGGCGAGCCAAACATCGCATTGCGAATACAAATCACGAATGGAATCCTGGTCGGGAGAAAGATAGAACTCAAGATTCGCGGGAAACTTGTAAGCACCTGTAGGAGGAAAACTCCCAAAGGCGATCACTCGAAGTGTTGGAAATTTTTCCTCGAGCGCCGCAATGACTTCAAGTGCAACATCGACGCCCTTCAATGGCGTTTCGTGAAACAAAATTCCGATTGTCGGGCGCTGTTGCTTGCCCCTCGGTGCGGCGAAAAACTGCTGATGTTCCACACTGTTCTCGACCAGGGAAACATCGGAGTCGCCATATTCCTCGCGCATCAAATCAGCCAACCACTGGGAAATGGTTATTTTATGCAAAGGCATTTTGTAGGTTGCCATAACCCTGTCCACCGGGCAGAAAGGAAACACTTCATGCCCCTGCACCAAATACAGTTTCACGCCCTTGGCCGGACTTAGCGCATTCACCCACTCAGCCGTTTCCCACCAGGTGGCAATGACAACATCGGCATCTGGAATGTCCGATTCCACCATCGGCCTGTATTTGTCTATCATCCGGTGATCAAGGCCAAGACCATCCAAGTGAGATGGAATGGTCGGGGTGGCCGGCCAGCCTTCTCCCTTGAGCAGACTCTTGATCTTTCTGCGAAACGGAATTGAAGGCATAGGCTGGGAAACGATTTTCACTTCATGGCCCATTTCGGACAATGCCTTGGCGTAAATTGCAACGACGCGAATCCCGCCAGACAGGCTCGCCACAGACAATACAAACGTCACTTTCATTAAAAACCACTCCAATCCACCCCTGCAAATCAGAAGCGGCCTATTCAATTCCGATCCGAAACATTAACTTATATTATTCAAATGTTCAGCCAGTCTGTGCGCAAGTTGCAAGAGCGGCATAGCTCTTTGTGCGATGAGCAGTCTTTGATCATGCGCTCCCCGACATTAAGGTCAAAACCAGTTGGCAAGTCCCAACACCAATTCCCCGCACAACGCCCCCACCAGCACCATCGGCAGCACCATCAGTTCACGCTTGATATCGAACAAACCCACCTTGCAATTGACGTACACCACCAGCACCAGCGTCGGCACGGCGTGCAGCGCGACACCCCAAATGGCATATTCCACACCGCCAATCGCCAGCAAAAGCGGCAGTAACCCCCACAACGAGACCGCGCGAATAATGTTGTCCAGGGCCTGGTATTTGGTCAGTCCCAGGGCCAGCCACGCCTGATGCGCCACCACATAACGATAGGTGAAAAAAGACAGTGAAAGAATCGCCAGCATGTGGCCCGCACCGGCATAACGCTCATCGTACAAGAGGCTGATAAGCAGCGGGCTGGCGGTCCAGAACAGCCCGCAGAGAAACAGCGAGGCCAGGTCGAACATCAACTTGAAGCGGTAATACAACGCCTGCAACCGTGCGCTGTCATTGGTGCGCGCGGCTTCACTGAAAGCCGGCAGCGCCACGGCCCCGACCAACCGTTGCATGCCCTGTTGCAGCGCGCTCAAAATCAGCACGGCAATCGAGTACACCCCCAGTTCGGTGGCCGACATGCTGCCGCCAAACCATATCCGGTCACCGTTCATGGCCAGTACGCCGACGGCCGACGACAACAGCATCCAGCGGCCGAAGACCACCACCTCGCGCAACGCCGGACGATCCCAGTGCAGACGGTTCGGCGACCCGGAAAACCAGACATGCCCCAGCAGCGTCATGACCAGTGCCGAGGCCAGACCGGCCCCCACCAGCGACCAGATCGACCGGCTGAAATAACCGATGGCCAACATCACCAGCAGCCCGCACAGCTGCGACACAAATTCGGCGAGCACCACTTTTTTCTGCTGGAAGTCGCGCACCGCCACGTCGACCTTGGTCGACTGGAAACCATAGATGATCGCGGAAAACCCGGTCAGGGCCAGCACCAGCGGCAACTCCGGGGCGGCATAGGTGGAATGGGCCGACCACACCTCAAGGACTTGCGCGAGCCAGGCAAAACCGGCGATGGCCAACGTGAACGCAAACAGGATAAAACCGCGGATGATCTGCACCGTCCACACGGTGTTGAGAAACGCCGGATCGTCGCCCCGCGGGCTCTGCACAATGTTCTGGCGCAAGCCGACATCGGACAGCAGGTGGAGCACCACCGACACGGTGGTGGCGATGACCATGATGCCGAACATTTCCGGCATCAACAGCCGCGCCATGATCAGGTTGCCACCCAGACGCATCGCTTGAGAAGTGACCAGCGCCCCCAGATTCCATGCCCCGGCGGATATCGCTCGCCTGCGCAGGCTCAACGGTGGCGATAAATCAGCTGGCGGCATCACAACAACCCCGGACTCAATGAACGAAAGGTACTATAGTCGCATTTTGCCATTTCACTGGCACCTGCCATTCACCTGACAATAGGCCTCAGAAGCATGCCTGAGCACTTTCGCGCGTTAGTCGTCATCCTGGTTCTTGCCGGCGTTGTGTTTGCCATGGCACGCCGACCTGCAGCAGACCTGATCCCTGCCAACGACTTTATCCGCCGGCGCAATCTGTGGTTCGTGCTGACCCTTCTGGCCTTTTTCTCGCACAGTTTCTGGGTGTATTCGGCCGTGACTATTGTGGTGCTCACCGTCGCGAGAAAACGCGAACGCAATCCCGTGGCCCTGTTTTTCTTGCTGCTGTTTCTGGTGCCGCCGGCCTCGGCGCAAATTCCCGGATTCGGCCTGATCAATTATTTTATCGACCTCAACTATGTTCGCCTGCTGTCCCTGTGCGTCCTGATGCCGGCTTTTTTTGCCCTGCGCCGGCGCGCAGATACCCGTGCATTCGGACGCACCTGGCCGGACAAATTGATGGCCGCCAACCTGATCCTGACCAGCCTGCTGCTACTGCGCGAAACCACCGTCACCGATACGCTGCGCCAGTCGTTCTACCTGTTCACCGACGTTTTCCTGCCTTATTACGTCGCCAGCCGCGCCCTGAAAAACCTCAGCGATTTCAAGGACGCCCTGCTGGGCTTTGTCCTCGCGGCCATGGTGATGTCGCTGATCGGGCTCTTCGAGTTTGCCCGCAGTTGGCTGCTCTACAGTGCGCTGATCGGCGCCATGGGCATGCAGTGGGAAATGTCCAGCTACCTGAACCGGGGTGGCTTGCTGCGCGCCAGCGTCACCACCGGCCAGGCCATTGCGCTGGGACTGGTGATCAGCACGGCCATCGGGTTATACCTGTTCTTGCAGGAGGGTGTGCGCAGTAAATTGCAGCGCCGCCTGGGCGCATTGCTGCTCGCCGGCGGTCTGTTTGCACCGCTGTCGCGCGGCCCCTGGATCGGTGCCGTCGGCATGCTCATGGTGTACATCGCCACCGGCCGTCATGCGATCAAACGCCTGATGTTGCTGGGCCTCGCCGGCGTGCTGTCCCTGCCCCTGCTGACGTTGGTGCCGGGCGGGCAAAAAGTGCTGGACCTGCTCCCGTTCATCGGTTCGGTCGATGCCGAAAACATCACCTACCGCCAGCGCCTGTTCGACAACGCCGTTATCGTGATCCAGCACAATCCGCTGCTGGGCTCGTTTGATTTCCGCAAAACTCCGGAAATGCAGTCGATGATTCAGGGCGAGGGCATCATCGATATCGTCAACACCTACATCGGCATCGCGCTGTCGTTCGGATTGATCGGCCTGGGGATTTTCGTGGCTTTTTTTGCCACGACGCTGTTCGGCATCCGCAAGGCCATGCGTGAGTACCCCGACAAAGACGATGAGGCGCGTCGACTGGGACGCGCTCTGTTCGCGACACTGGTCGGCATCCTGGTGACTATTGTTACCGTCAGCAGCATCACGGTCATTCCTGTGGTGTATTGGTCGGTCGCCGGGCTGGGCGTTGCCTATGCCCAGATGGCACGCAACCAGAAACAGACGTCAAGTGCAGTCACTGCAAGTGCCCACCTTCAACTTCGGTAATCCCATGCCCCCATTTTTTCGCCGCACCCGTTTGCTGCTCCCGGTTCTTTTGTCTCTTGTAGTCTGGCCGGTTGGCACCTGGGCGTCCGAGTGGGTCGCCAGCGTCGATGAGAAAAACGGCCTGCCCATGCTGGTGCGTGGTGGCAGCCCGGTGGTTGCTTCCTCATTTGTGTTCTTTGGGGGCAACTGGGAATGGACCTATTTTGCAACCGAGTTCCAGACAAACGCCCCCTACAGCTATTCACTCGCAGGCCAGAACAAAGCCCTGGATTTCGACCTGGCTGCAAAAATCCAGAAAGAAGGCGAGCAGACAATCACCTGGGATTTTGCCCTGGATGCACGCAGCAACAAGTCGGGTGTGATGGGTGGCGGCATCGTCTTCAATTTCGACCCGGCACTTTTCCCGGGAGAAATGGGCGAGCCGGTCTTACTGCCTGACAACAAAGGCTGGTCCTGGGGGAATGCACAAGGGCGAAAAATCGAGATGCGTTTCGAGCCTGCTCCGGCGGGAGTGTATTTCGAACCGGGTGATAAATCGGAAGTGCGCGCGTTTTTCTACAAAAACGCGATCAAGCCCGGCCGTCAGACTATCAAAGCCACCCTGAGCATTGCCGGCGACGTGGAACTCGGTCCCACCACTACCGAGCGCTTCGGCCTGGTTGACCCGAAGAGCTGGCCGAGCGACAAGCTCGACTGGAACACCTCGCCGGTCGATCTGTCCTTCCTCAACGCCAATGAAAAACCGGCGGGCAAACGCGGCTTCGTCAAAGCGGCCGGGGAGCAGCTGCAGTTCGCGGACAACACCCCGGCGCGCTTTTGGGGCACCAACGTATCGGCCTATGCGCTGTTCCGCACAACGGACGAGGACATCAAACTGCAAGCCAAACGCCTGTCGGCACTCGGCTTTAACCTCGTACGCCTGCACCACCATGATTCGCCATGGGTCAGCCCGAACATCTTTGGCGACCCTGCCCTCCCTCATGACACCCAGCAGCCCAGCCCGGAGTCGCTGAAAAAAATCGACTGGTGGATCAAGTGCCTTAAAGACGAGGGCATTTATGTATGGCTCGACATGCACGTCGAACGATCCTTCACTGCAAAAGACAACATTTATGGTTTTGAAGAGATGCCCAAGAACAGCGCCGGCAGCGCTGATCTCAAGGGCTATGCCTATGTAAACATCACGATTCAGCAGGCGATGAAGCGTTTTGCCGCAGCCTATCTGACCCACGTAAATCCCCATACCGGTCTCGCCTACAAAGACGATCCGGCAATCGCCGCCGTACTGATCACCAACGAAAACGACGTCACCCATCACTTCGGCAATGCCCTGCTGCCGGACAAGAACGTTCCAAAGCACAACAAGCTTTACATGGCTGAAGCCGAAGCGTTTGCCAACCAGCACGATCTGCCCGCCAGCCAAACCTGGCGCGCGTGGGAGTATGGCCCGTCGAAGTTGTTCCTCAATGATCTGGAGCGGCGCTTCAACGCAGACATGATCAAGCACCTGCGTGATGTGGGCGTGAAGGTCCCCATCTCCACGACCAGTTACTGGGGGGGCGATGGCCTGGCGTCCCTGCCCGCGCTGACATCCGGCGACGTCATCGACACCCACAGCTACGGCGGCTCCGGCCAGTTGGAGAAAAACCCGCTCACCAGTGCCGGCATCGTCGACTGGATTGCCGCCGGCCAGGTCACAGGCAAACCCCTGACCGTCACCGAGTGGAACACCGAACCGTTCCCGACCCCCGACCGCCACACGCTGCCACTTTATATAGCCGGCACCGCCAGTCATCAGGGCTGGGATGCGCTGATGCAGTATGCGTACAGCCAGGAACCCCTTTCCGGCGGATGGAGAACGGCCGGCAACTGGAACGCCTACAACGACCCTGCACTGCTGGCCACCCTCCCCGCCGCCGCCCTGCTGTATCGCCGCGCCGACGTCAGCGAAGCAACCACCACCTACGTCTTCGCGCCGACGCCGGCAACCCTGTTCAACCAGGCCATCACACCGGCCAACTCTGCACTGCTGCGCACCGCCATGGAGAAAGGCAAGCTGCAAATCGCGATGCCTCAGACGCCGGAACTGCCTTGGTTGCAGACCGGACCCAGCGCCGGTAATGCGCAGGTGTTTCGTGACCCGAACCAGTCGCTGCTGGACGCCAATGCCAGCGAGGCCACGACTGACACCGGTGAACTGAAACGCAACTGGAAACAAGGCATCTACACCATCAATACGCCGCGTACCCAGGCAGCAACGGGCTGGATCGGCGGCGAGACGATCAGCCTCGGCAACGTTCAGGTTCAAGTGAAGACGGCTAATGCGAGCGTGGTGGTACAAAGTCTGAACGACACGCCTATTGGCCAGTCGCAGGATCTGATGATTTCGCTGGGCACCCGCGCCATCCCCCAGGACGACGAAAAAACACCTTTTTATGTGGAGCCTGTTTCCGGCACGCTAACCCTCCAGGCACCCGCGGGCCTGACGCTGTTCACTCAGGGCACCCTCGCACAACTGAAGAAGCTGCCTGCCACCTACGCCGATGGCCGCTACACGATCAAGTTCGATGACTTGCAGGCATCCAACTGGTTGTTTTTAAGAAAGAGTGCAACGCGCTGACGGTACAATCTGCGTTTGCACAGCAATAGTTTCCAGGAGGTCAGGATGAATTTTTTGGTGGTTGGCGGCGCAGGCTATATCGGCTCGCACATGGTTAAACAGTTGCTGCGCGCCGGCCACGACCTGGTGGTCGCCGACAATTTTTCCACGGGCTACCGCAGCGCCTTGACGGGCGGAAAGCTGGTCGAACTGGACATCGCCGACGCCCAAGCCCTGGATACCTTGTTTGCCACTCAGCGTTTTGATGCGGTGTTCCACTTCGCCTCATTCATACAGGTCGGCGAATCCGTTACCGAACCTGCCAAGTATTATCAAAACAACCTGGCCGCCACCCTGACGCTGCTGCAAGCGATGGTGCGCGCGGAGGTTAAACACTTCATTTTTTCCTCGACCGCCGCCATCTATGGCGATCCGGTGTATGTGCCGATCGACGAAGCGCATCCGAAGGCTGCGATCAATCCTTATGGTCGTAGCAAATGGATGGTCGAGCAGATGCTGGAGGATTTCGATCGCGCCTACGGGCTCAAATCGGTTTGCCTGCGCTACTTCAACGCCGCCGGGGCAGACCCGGAAGGACAGTTGGGTGAACGCCACGAACCGGAAACCCATCTGCTGCCGCTGATCTTGCAAGCCGCCTCGGGTCGACGCGAATCCATCACCGTCTACGGTCGTGATTACGACACACCCGACGGCACCTGTATTCGCGACTACGTCCACGTGGCCGATCTCGTCGCAGCGCACGCGCTGGCCGTGGATTATCTGTTGGCCGGAGGTGCGAGCACGGCATTCAACCTTGGCAACGGCCAGGGTTTTTCAGTGCAGGAAGTGATCGAGACCGCACGCCGGGTGACCGGCCAGCCTATCCCTGTGAGTGACGCGCCGCGCCGTGCGGGCGATCCACCACGCCTTGTGGCCGATCCCCAGCGAGCGTACACCTTGCTGGGCTGGCAGCCGCAGTTCGCATCACTGGAACAGATCGTGACGCATGCCTGGGGCTGGGAAAAGAAGCACCCGTGGCATTGAGTCGGCGGGATCGGTGAAAAACCGGATGCACACCAATCAACTGTGGGAGCGAGCCTGCTCGCGAAGAGGCCGTGTCCGCCGCCATCGATGGTGAATGTGAGTCCGCTTTCGCGAGCAGGCTCGCTCCCACCATAAGCCCACCCCTTCTGAGAGTGACGCTCTAATAGTAAGAGCGGTTCTGCGGCTCGGCTTTGTTCAGTACGGTGCCAATCAGATTGGCCGTGCCCAGATGATGAAGGCTTTCTTCGATCTCTTTCTTGCTGTTCATGCCGTTACCAACCACAAGCAGGACACAGTCGAATTTCGGCAAGACAGTCATCGCATCGTCCGAACTCAGGATTGGCGGCAAGTCGAAAATCACGATGCGCGAGTTGTAGCGCTCGCGCAGGTCCGTAATCAAATGACTCACCTCAGGCGATGACAACACCTCGGTGGAGAGAGGGATCGGCTCACGAGTCGGCAGCACCACAAAACGCGGCAAGGTCGGGTTGACCAGCACTTCTTGCAGTTCGGCTTCATCGTTCAGCAGTTCATTGAGCGATTTTTCCATCGGCAGCCCAAGGCAGGCGCCCACCGTGGGACGACGCAAGTCGAAGTCCACCAGCAACGCGGTCTTGGTGGTGTGGTGGGCGATACTCATTGCCAGATTGATGGCCAAAACCGTCTTGCCTGCCTCCGGCGTCGGCGAGGTAATGGCCAGCGTGCGCCAGCCATTCTCATCCATGATTTTCAGCACTTGTGTACGCAGCAGATCGATAGCCCCGCCCACATTCGAATTCTTGTTGTACGCCACAATGCGGTGGCGCTCGAGGTGATCGGGCCGCAAAGGTACAACCTTGGTTTGTACGTAACTGAGCGCGTTCAGCCCCGGCTGCCCGGTCGGTGTCATGGCCTTCGACGCGGTCGGTTGCTCGGCCTTATCGGCATCGGGCTTGATAATGTCCATCGCTATATTTCCTTATGCAAACCGGCCCAGAACTTTAAACAACAGCAGATCCAGGGGCATGTAGAGGAAGTGCAGGAGCACCAGGAAGATCGTGATGACCACGAGTCCGCTAATGATCAAACGCGTTCGCCATTGCTTGCGGCGTGCCAGTTCCGCCCTGGTATGAATGTAGGGAATGGACACCAACACACGTTTGCCCAGTACGCTTGCAAGCGCCTCGGCACCGCGTACACGCGGGTTGATCATCTCAAGCAGCATCACCAGCGCGCCCGCGCCTACCGGGGCGAGAACGAAGCCCATGGCAACCACTTTTTTGCGGTTCGGCCTGATCGGTTTTTCGGGCATCAGTGGCGGTTCCAGCAGAACAAAACGCTCGGCCTTGTTTTCCTGTTCGAGGCTTTCGGAAATTTTCGCGCCCATTTCCTTGGCGCGCATTTCCTCATATTTCTTCTTCGCGTTTTCATGGTCACGCATCAGCGTGATCAGGCCGCGCTCGACTTGTGGCGTTTCAATAATCTGCGCTTCGATTTCGGAAATTTTCTTCAGCGTCTGCTGCTTCTGGTCGGCCAGCGACCTGATCTTTGCCTCGGTCCCGGCAATCTGCGCCTGAGCCTTTGCCACATCCATATTGACCGGCAATGCCGCGCCGCCCGCCAACGCCTTGTTCGCCTCAAGGGCCGCAATCTTGCGTTTCACGGCACGCACATCGGGGTGAGCTTCGGTATACAGGGTCAGCAGACGGGCGTATTCGGCCTTGAGGCTGCCCAGATCCTGCGGCTTGTCAGCGGCTGCCCCCACCACGCCCGGTTTGGTCGCCAAGCCAGCGCTGGCGGCGGTCAGTTCCAACTCGTTGAAACGCAATTCCTCGCGCGCAGCCTTGTAGTCTCGGTCGACTTCTTTGAGCTCGGTCTCGGCGCGCGTCAGCATGTTCATGCGCAACTCTTGATGCTCGGGCAGCGCGCCACTGTGCTTCTGTTTGTAGTCTGCGACGAGATTATCCTGGGCATTCAGGGCAACCTCGAGCTTGTCCGCTTCCTGCTTGACGAATTCGGTGTTTTCGGTAGCGCGCTCAGTGCGCTGGCGGATGTTTTCATTCAGGAACAGCGTTACCAGTTCGTTAGCCACTTTATTGGCAATCTCTGGCTCGCGGTGTTCGAAGGAAAGACGAAACGCAATCGTCACTTCCCCGCGGCCTTTGACCGCCGCGCTGACCAAGGTGACGGCAATCGCGTTGCGCATTTCCTCGACCTTCTCGGAAACGCTCAACTGGCGACTTTGCGCAGCGAACAAATTGTACTTGTCGATGATCGCTGTCAGATTTTCACGGGTCATCACGCGCTGGCGAATAACTTCGATGCGCTCATCGGCAAAGGTATTGTTGTTCGCCGCCACCAGGTCAGGCGAGATCTGTTGCGACTCGATCAGAATCGTGCCGGATGATTCGTAGGTTGGCGGGAGAGAGAATGCAACCGCCAGGCACACACCGAGGATGGCCACGCCAGTCAGAATCAACAGCAGTGCATGGTGCTTGATGATAGCAATGTAGTCGTTGACCGACATTTCGTATTCAGAGGCCATATTTCTCACACAACAGAATTTCAGAGACCGGGATAACTATAAGTCAGCGTCAACCCGACTACGTTTGCAGTAGCATCCGGCAAGCCATCTTGCTGGCGTTGTTTGTACATGTAGGATAGGCGCGCGATCCAAAAAGGCGAGAGTTCCTGACTGATCCAGGCGCCATAATTTCGCAAGGTATTAGGCGTCTGGCCGTCGGTGTCTTGCCAGGAGGCATCAATACCGGTGCGCCGCGTCTCATCGATGGCGTAACTCCATGTACCCCTTACGCTATCAACTTCAACGAAACCACCGTCGCCGCTGGCGAGCGTGGTACGACCGGCGTCGATGCTCGTTTCCACACGTTCGCCTGAATAGTTCAAGGTAAACCCGCCCTGAGCACTCGGACCGCCGTCGGTGCCGGTGATTTCATTGGCGCCGACATACACCGAACCTCTGAGCCGCTCGGAGATTTGATAGTTCATGCCAATATCGGGGGTGTAGCTATTCGAGGAAGACACTGTCGATGCTTCATCGGGCTCATACCGCTTGATGCCCAGGCGCGTGAACAGTTCCACACGCTCGCTCCATGCATAGGTATAGCTCAAGCGGTTCGACAGTTCGTCATAGTCGGTCAGCGTATCCGTGTCGTACGTGACATGCCGGTAGTCGGTCTCATTCAACAGGGCGCTGCGTTCGCTCAGGGCCGTGCGCCAGTTGGCGGCCAGCGACGTCATCTTTTGCGTGGCATCGGGAGCAACCAGGCCGGTTTCGAGAACCGTCGAAGAAAGCGTGGAGCTCTCTTCATACCTCGCCGTGAGGCCAAAAGCACCTGTTTCGGTCTCGTGCTGCCACCCCAGCTTCAGTCGGGGATCTTCACGGTCCGAAACGATTGAGGTGTCAGTCGAACGCACGACATAGACGCCGAGACCGAACTGGAATTCATCCGGGCCGGACGTCGCCACGAGGCTGGCATCGGGAGCGATGATGGTGCGCGTCACACCCTTCTCGCCGGTGCCGATCAGCGTCGGATTGCTGTCGTACTCGACGGTGGAAGGCACCGCGATAGCCGACTGCCAACTGGCAGCGTGGGCCGTGCCGGAGAACGGCAGGACAAAGACTGCCGTCGCAATCCCGGTGGTTCGCAGCGCAAGCACGATATTCCCCAGAGCGTCGCGCACAGGCTAAGGCACCACCAGCGTATCGCCGGCCTTGAGTAAGAAGTTGGTGGTCATGTCATCCCCGGACATCAACTTGCGGTAGTTGACGGGCAGGATCTGCTGTTTGGTGCCAGTTTGTCGCACGACCTTGATTTCGGACGTGTCGGCAAATTTGTCGAGCCCGCCTGACAGGCTCAGTACCTGCAGTACTGAGGTCGGACCTGACATGTGCACAGTGCCAGGTTTAAGCACCTTGCCCTGAACGTACGCAACATTACCCTCTGTCCCGGTGACGACGACGCTCACCTGCGGATCGGGAATAAATTTCTCAAGCTTGGCGGCTAATTTCTCGGAGACCGCTGTGGCGTCGAGCCCCACGACTTCGACTTTCCCCGCTAGCGGGAAGGTGATGCTGCCATCGGGAAGAACGCGCACATCCTGCTTGAGCTTGTCTTCGCCCCAAACGGAAACGGAAAGGTTATCGCCCGGACTCAGCAGGTAAGCATCACTCTCAGCAGCATTGGAAACGCCAGGCCAGACAGCCATCGCGCAGACTACAGGTAATAAGAAACGTAACATCGGGATCCCTCCGCTTAGATAGCCTTGAAATGAGTTTTACATAAAAACCGCGGCAAATCACGCCTGCTCGGTTTCATTTCAATGGAAGGTTCAAAGAGCAATATCAAGCACTTGCGAATCGCCAGATTTGGTCTACCGGACGTCTCGGTGATCCTTTGAACAGTCTCTAACGCGTGAAGTTTTTTATTTAACAACAACTTAATGTTAAACATACTGCCCTCGATGCCTACCCGCCAAATTAATAGCACTCGTTATTCAGCGATACTCGTCCAACAGTGATTTTTCGACCCAGCAAGCCTTACGGAGCAACCCATCAGCACTTACACCTTCCGCCGATTGGCGACCACGATGAACCCCAATAACGCCGACGAAAACAGCCAGGCTGCTGCTGAAAGTGGAACTGCAGCAGGTTGATGAGCAACTACGTCAGTGACCGCGCCCAAGACTTTACTTTGAGTGTCCGAATCAACTACCGACTTGTCACCGGCAACTTGCGTCATTAAACCGTCGCAAGCAGAAGTATTGACGGAAGCCACGGCGCCAGAGGCGGATTGAATCAGGTTGCCAAGTTGCGCTGCCGGGGTATTTTTCAAATAAAGTTCGCCGATGGAGGCCGAAGTTCCTGCTTCGTTGCTTTCTGCAGATGGCGAGCCGGCCTGAGCGTCGGTGGCCACACCATTATGAGAACGCGTCTCGTCGCAAGAAGTACCTATGCGACTAATTTCATAGGCCAAATTGCTGGTTTGTGCGCTCGCAAACGCTGCACCAGTGGAGAGCATCACAAATACAGCGTATTTAACGAGACGTGTGGAGCGCATTGTTGCCGCCTCCCTGCAAAGGGGTTTTTTCAGTGATCGAATGATGGATTTGTGAGCCAGCTAAAGGGAGCCTATAAGCACATCGCCATTACGTCAATGGTCCGTCACCACAATAAATAAAAATAAAAATCCCCAGAGAATGGCGTCAAATTAACGACAAATATTGCCTATTGATCGTGCCGCTTCTATGTCCCTGAAAGGGTTCAAATAGGGCCTTCAGCGGCCCTGTTATCCGGCCCGTTGCGACCTTTTGCACCTCTGCGAACTGCCAGTGACAAAAAACTAGCGAACACTGCCGCCGCGCATCCACTCCCGCGGACTGACGCCAGTCTTGCGTCGAAAAGCACGCGCCAGCGCCGAAGGACTCTCATACCCCACCTCATCGGCGATCAGCGCAATGGACTTGCCTTCACGCAAGCGCTTCTGCGCGAGGCTGATGCGCCAACTCACCAGATAATCAACCGGCGTCTGCCCCACCACTTGGCGAAAATACTCGGCAAAACTGGCCCGGGACATGTTGGCGGCCGCCGACAATTCGGCGACGGTCCAGGACTTGCCCGGTGTTTCGTGTATTAGATTCAAGGCGCGTGCCAAGCGAGGGTCCGCCAGTCCGGCCATCATTCCAGAGCTTTGTTCGCGATCAGTCAGCAGGTGGCGCAGCAACTGGATCACCAGCATTTCAAACAGGCGGTCCATCATCGCTTCGCGACCGCAAATGCCGCTGAACGCTTCCATAAACAACCAGTCCAGGGTGCTGCTCAGGGTTGTTGCCTCTTCCAGATCAAGCAGCAAGTAATCGGGCAAGGCTGCCGCCAATGCATTGCCAGCGCCGCCATCGAAGGTCAACGATGCACACACCAGTTGCGTGTCGGAGGTTTCAGCGGCAAACAACTGATGGCGGAATGGGCGGGGAAAGAAAATCAGGGTGGGTCTGGTGAGCTGGATGTGGGGCATATCGCCCAGTTTCAGTGCCAATTCGCCGTCACGCAGTAAATGAAGGTGCCCGCAGTCCTGCTGGCCGTCGAAACCGGTGGTTCCGCAGAATGTGCCGCTGTGGAAGGTGCCGGCGCTGACGCCGAAGTGGCTGAGCAAGGTGGACAGGCGATCCATGGAAGGGCTCCCGGCAATAATCTGGACGATCTGTCGCATATCCTCGACGATTTGCACCCAATAGACCAGCGCTCCCCACTAGCATGGACTCCGTACCCAGCGCACCCCGCGCAACCCACGACGGAGAATCACCATGAGCCGCATCAATACCCTGAGCCTCGAACACGCCACCGACACCACCCGCCCACTGCTGGAAGGTGTGCAGAAGAAAATCGGCTTCTTGCCCAACGTCTTCAAAACGCTGGCCCATGCGCCTGCCGTGCTGTCCTCTTATCTGCAACAGTCAGCGACCCTCGGCAAGACCTCGCTGAGCGCCACAGAGAAAGAAGCCATCTTCCTCGCCACGTCTCAGGTAAATGGTTGCGACTATTGCCTGGCGGCACACACCTTGTTCGCCGGCAAGGCCGGGCTGTCTGCGCAAGACATTCTCAGCGCGCGCAATGGTCAACTGGATGCATTCGCTACCCTCGCCCGTCAAATCACCGAAAGCCGCGGCCACCTGAGCAGCGAGCAGATCGAAGCGGCGCGGGCAGCCGGTATCAATGACAGCAAACTGATCGAAGTGATCGCCCACGTGGCCTCGCAGACCCTCACCAATTACCTGAATAACGTGGCCCTGACCGAGATCGACTTTCCTGCGATCGATGCTTGAAACACTCGAAGCAACCAAGGGCTTGCCCGTGAAGAGGCCGTGTCAGTCGCCATCACTGGTGCCTGACACACCGCATTCGCGAGCAGGCTCGCTCCCACAATAGTTCGCCGTGTGACAGGGTCGCCCCCTATGGGCAAACCCGCACCCGGCGCTCTATGATTAACCCCTATGACCACCTCGCCGCCGATCCGCCAGCCCTGCCCCCCCGGTGCCTGCAACTGCGAGCGTGAACCACTGTTGCAGACACCGGGCGCGGACCTGCGCATTCTGATGCTGACGCGCACCGAGGAAAAACGCCTCTTGGAACGCCTGGAAAATCTCCAGAGCCTGGGCGACCTCGAGCGTTTACAGCAACGCATGTACGAGCAACTGGGTATCCAGGTAGACATCGCCCCCGGCTTCAACGAAGTTCGCACCATGCGCGGCATCGCCATTACCCTCGGCGAGCTGCCCGGCTTGTGCCGCAAAACCCGTCAGGCGATTCCGACCGCCATTCGCCGCGGGCTGGAGAAACGCCCCGAGATCGCCTACGAACTGCTCAATGCCAACGACCTGTTGCGCGACGCTTGAAGCCCGTCGAATTACTTCTTCATACCTACCCGTCGACGCATGTCGGCGGTGATGGTCTGCCGGGTTTTGTTCAAGTCCGCCCAAGGCTCGTTGCCGACCTCGGTCAGCCGCTCATGCACAGTGTGGATATTCCACTGATTGCCGCCCTTGAGTTCGGCGACCTCTTCGGGAAACACCGGCACTGACACCGGTAGCCCCTCGCGAGTGCGCGCAGCGTAAGTGCAAATCGTGGTGGCCCCGAGGCCGTTGCGCAGGTAATCGATGAAGATCCGCCCGACCCGGTTCTTCGGCCCCGACACCGCGGAAAAACGCTCCGGCAGCAGCTTGGCCATGTGACTGACGATCGCGTGGCTGAAATCCTTCACCTCATCCCAGCCGAGTTTGCGGGTCAGCGGCACGACGATGTGGATGCCTTTGCCGCCACTGGTCTTGAGGAACGCCTTGAGCCCCAATTCGTCAAGCACCGAGAGCGTCAAGTGCGTCGCTTCGACCATGCTTTTCCACGGCAGCGCCGGGTCCGGGTCGAGGTCGAGGACAAATCGGTCGGGCTTGTCGAGTTTGTCCGAGGTGGCATTCCAGGTGTGCAGCTCCACGGTGCTCATTTGCACCGCGCCGATTAACGCCTCGGCGCTGTTGATGATCATGATCGGCTGGCCGGTGAGTTCCTTGTCCAGGGTAGTGATCCCTGGAATGGCCAGGCGCTCGGCGTTTTTCTGGAAAAACAGTTCACCGGCAATTCCGTCCGGCGCGCGTACCAGCGCCACGGGGCGGTCTTTCAACTCCGGCAGAATCCATTCGGCAACGCTGGCGTAATACTCCGCCAGCTGCACTTTGGTGGTGCCGCTGCTGGCGTCGATGACCCGCTCAGGATGGGTTATCCGGACCTTGCCCGCACCGAGGCCCAATTGCGACGGCGCCGGTGCAACCTTTTCCGCGCTGCTGGTTTTACTGGCGGCCTTTTTGCTCGGAGCCTTCTCGCTGGAAGCCTTTTTGCTGGCAGCAGGTTTTTCCTCTGGGCTTTTCTTCACCACTTTGGGACGCTCCTCGGTGATGTCTTGCGCGGGTTTGTCATCACGCAGGCCATGAAACACTGCGTGGCGCACCGACCCTTCCTTGGTCATTTCAGCAAAGGCAATTTCAGCCAGCAGAACAGGCTTGAGCCAATGCACACCCTTGGCGTCAAAACCGCTGGGGGGATTGACCACCGATGGCTTCTTCGTCAGCAGCGGTTTGAGTTGCTCATAAATGCTCTTGAGGGTCTTTTCGTTGAACCCGGTGCCGACCTTGCCGGCATATTTCAATTTGCCGCTGTCGCGGTCATGCAGCCCCAGCAACAATGCGCCGAAGGCATTGCGCGCGCCTTTTGGATCGGTGTAGCCGACCACCACAAACTCTTGCCGATGCTTGCACTTGAGCTTGATCCAGTCACTGCTGCGCCGGGACACATAGGGCGAACCGAGACGTTTGCCGATCAGCCCCTCCATCTGCATCTGGCAAGCACTGTTGAGCAACGCGTCGGGTTCTTCGGCGAATGCGTCCGAGAACCGCAGCAGCGGGTCTTCACTCGGTTTGAGCACTGTGGCCAGCGCCACTCGCCGCTCTTCGACCGGGACTTCGCGCAGGTCCACACCATTGAGGTACGGCATGTCGAACAGGTAGTAAATGATATTGCCGCTGCGGCCCGAGTCGAAGGCGTTTTGCAGCGCCTGGAAATCCGGAACGCCCTGCTCGTTGGCGACCACCATCTCGCCGTCGAGCCAGGCCGATTCCAGTTGCAGCGAAGCCAGGGCTTCTGCCTGTTTGGGCAGCTTGTGCGTCCAGTCGTGACCGTTGCGGGTAAACAGTTTGACCTCGCCGTGGTCGATGCGCGCCATGATCCGGTAGCCGTCGAATTTGATCTCATAGCTCCACTCGCCCTCAGGAGCCTTTTCCACCAGCGTCGCCAGTTCGGGTTTGATCACGTCCGGCAGTTTCGCCTTGTGCGCCCCGGTCAGTTGCGCCGTCCGGGCTTTGGTCGCCACTTTGCGCGCAGGTTTTTTGATCGGCTTGGGTTTGTCCGCTGCCTTCGATTTTTTCGCGACGATCGTGCGGTCGCTGAGCACGCTGTCCGGTTCGGCAACGACCACGTCGTAGTCGCTTTCCGGCTTGGCCGCGCTGTCCTGATGCTTGATCAGAAACCATTGCTCCTGCTTGCCCGGCATGTGCGTGCGCACCAGGTTCCACAGGCCGCCGAGCTTCTCGCCTTGCAGCTCGAATTTGAGTTTGCCCTTGGCGTAGGCCTTGGCCGGATCTTCCTGGGGAATCCACACGCCACGGTCCCAGACGATCACGTCACCGGCGCCGTAGTGCCCCTCGGGAATGCTGCCCTCGAACGTGGCGTAATCAATTGGATGATCTTCGACATGCACGGCCAGGCGTTTGACCTTGGGGTCCAGCGAAGGGCCTTTGGGCACCGCCCAGCTTTTCAGCGCGCCATCGAGTTCCAGGCGAAAGTCGTAATGCAGGCGCGAGGCGTCATGTTTCTGGATGCAAAACTGCAAGGCATGGTCTTTTGCACGCTTCTTGCCCGCTGGCTTGGCGGCCGGTTCCGAGGTCGCCGAGAAGTCGCGCATGCGGTTGTAGTCTTCCAGATTCTTGCTCATGGCGCTCACTCACCTACGGCTGGTTCAACACTGCCCCCGATACCCGCGCCGATCCGTGTGACGATCAGCGCGACCACCGCAATCCGCTCCACCCGCTGATAGCCGGGCGTCAACAGTTCCTCGCCGAACACGTCAGGATCAATCTCGCGATAGGTCCAGCCGAACCGCGCCGAATCCAGATAAGGCGCCAGCGCAGCGAGGAACGGGTCACAGCCATCAATCATCGCCACGCCGGTGTACAGCACCAGCGAGCCGCCGGGGGTCAGTCGATTCAGCGACTGCTCGACAATGCGCAATGACAATTGGGCACCGAACGCTCCACCGCCATGCCGGTAAGCGCGCTCGGCCGGGTCGGCCATGTAGGGCGGATTAGCGACGATCAAGTCAAATGAGCCATCGACGTCCTGCAGCACATCGCTGGCCTCGATGCTGACATTCGCCACTTCGGCAAGCGCAGCATTCACGGCGGTCAGGCGCAAGGCGGCCGGGTTGATATCAACGGCCAGCACCTCGGCCTCACGTCGTGCACGGGCGATCACAATGGCACCGACACCCGCACCGCAACCGATGTCCACGGCACGTCGGACCGGCGCGAAACTCTGTTGCAGATGGCTGTGAATCAATTGCGCAAAACGGTAGGTGTCCGGGCCGAAGAACACCGCGTCGGCGGCGTCTGTGGGGAATCCGGAATGGACGAATAACAAATCATCAAGACTGGACCAGCGAATATGACTTCTGAGGCGGCCGTTACTCTCTTCGAGCACGCCCGCCTGTTGCAACTGCCGCTGCTCGTCCACGGACAGCAGACCCGGCTCAAAGGATCGCGACCAGCCAAACACCTCGCGCAGGGTCCGGGCGCTTTGCCCGAATGCACGGTCATTGACCCGCTGATGGGTGAGCGGTGTCGGGGTGATGAAGCGGTAGCCGTCCGCCTGCAAGCGCCGGCCCAATTGCAGCAACGCCAGATCGGCCGGGGCCAGTTGCTCTTCCTGATTCATGCGTTGCTCCTTATCGAAGGCTGGATTTGAGCTCGATGAATCGCCGCGTGGCGAGCAGCCCGGCAGGATGCGCGTGTCGATGGGCGGACAACCACGGAATCAGCACCTGCATCTGCTCGGCTGCGGCCAGCCCTTCCAGCGCGGATTGCAGGGTCTGGATATCCGGATCATTGCCCGGCACGTCGGTTTCCACCGCGCCCGCCGTGCTGTGACGGAACGCTGGCTCCGAACGCTCGGGCATCCAGTCGCCGGCGATCCAGTCGTGCAGCAATTGTTTTTCGTAAGGGCTGAACACCCCGAACATCGCCGCGCCATCGCCTTCGATCAACTGCCAGAATCGACTGTCCTGCGGGTCCTGGTGACGTTTGATCCAGCCTTTGTTTTGCAGGGCGGCGAGAAAGCCAGGCAACTGCTCGGGTGCCGAGAGCCATTGATTGACCGTCTTGCCTTCAAATTTGCAGTAATCGGAATGCATGTGCTGACCGAACGGACGTTTGCGTTCCAGCATGCTCAACACTTCAGCGTCGAGGTCAAAGGATTCAATGATCGCCCGACTGCCCTGCCCCAGGTCATTGAGCCGGTAGCCCAGTGCAACCCGGCGTAAGAAATCCTCGCGATCGCCTTCGATCGGCAACAGCTGCAACACCGACTGCACGGCTTTGTGCGCGTGGCCGGTGCTGGCGTTGTCGATGGTGACGTGCAAGGTGAAGTAATACGGATCGATGCCCAGCTCGCTGAGTTCATAGGCGCTGATCAACAAATGCAGCGGCAATTGTTCGTAGCCGAGGTTGTAGCCGATCACCTCGGGCAAAAATTCATCGGCGCATTCGCCCAGCGCCAGTTGAATCGCGCCCTGCAGGTAGTGCTCGTCGGCGATGACGCCGGTGTCCTGCAGACCGAGGTCGGCGAGCAGCTTGCGGTAGATCACCACGTGGTTTTGCGCCGGATTGCCGTCACCCAACTCTTCCAGATAGGTGCAGATCAGCCCCTCAAAGCGCGGATCGCGCCAATGCTTCAGCAGGCCGAACAACCAGGCGCCGTCGACCAGTTTGGTCGGGCCGACCGCTTGCAAAAAAAATAGCGCGTGGGCCTTGTTGCTGAAAAACTGCCGTGGCCCGCCTGACTTGCGGGCGCTCAGGTAGTCGGCGTATTGGCGCGCGACGTCGAGGCTGTGCTGTTCGACGAAGGATTGCAGTGCCGACAAATCCTCGGGCATCGCCTCGGGCACGTCGGCAGCCTGTTGCAGCTGCGCGCGCAGGAAGGTGGTGCCGAGTGCGCAGCGATAATCGGCATCGTCGCTCAGCAGCAGCTGTTCGTAACAATGCTTCAGGCTGCCGGCAGTCGGGATGGCGTGCTCGTGGGCAGGCTGGGTGGCAAGTCGTGTCAGGGCAGTCATGGGCGCATCTCTCGGTCTATGGCCAGTGGCAGGACGCTAATCAACACGTCTCTACATCAGCAGAGCGATTTGCCTGGAGAAAAATTCAATCGGCGTTGGAATTGCCCGGACAGACGGCTTGGACCTTGGCACGCAGCACGCAAACTGATCGTTCCCCCCTCGCGGGAACGATCAGTGACGATCAATCAGGCTGCGCCGCCCTTGGCCTGCTGCTCCAGGTGCACCTGCAATTCGGGATCGATCTGCAGGGCCGCCGCCAGTTCGTCCAGGTAGCTGCGCTCAGCGTCCTGCTGATCGTCCACCAGCATGACGCTGGCCAGGTACATTTCCGCCGCCATCGCCGGGTCCGTCGCCGACTGCGCCACGTCCGCAGCATCCAGCGGCCGGGCGACTTCGTCATCGAGCCATTGCTGCAGTTCCGGGTCATCGGTGTGACGACCCAGTTCGGTGCTGATCATCTGTTTCTCGGCGTCATCTATCCGGCCATCGGCCTTGGCCGCCGCGATCAAGGCGCGCAGGACGGCGTGACTGTGGCTCTCGACTTCAGGGCCGGACAACAGGTCCACGGTGCGCGGCGCCTGTTGCGGCGCTGCCGCCTGACTACGTTGCCAGGCTTGATAAGCCTGAAAAGCCATCATGCCCAGTGAAGCCAGTGCCGCATAGTTAGTGCCGCCACCGGAACGTCGCTGCGTCGAACCGCCCAAGGCTGAGCCGCCGCCGAGCAATCCCCCGAGCAAACCGCCCATGCCGGAACCGGCCCCGCCACCTAACAGGCCACCGAGCAATCCGCCAAGACCGCCGCCGAGGCCTCCTTGAGCCGGTGCGCCGCCTTGTTGTGACCCCGCGCCCTGACCGGCTCGCAGAAGTTGTTCGAGCAAATCGCTGGTGTTCATGACGACGTCCTCATCGGGTGGAGTTATCCAGTCAGGCAACGATAGTCCTCGCCGGCAAATACGCCACCACCGTTTGGCTGACGTCGCTGCGTGAACCCGCCTGCCACCCTTCCTTTAATACGGCGGATTAATCCGCAGTATTTTTTGCCGGCCCAGCTAAGATTTACAGACGGTGAACCTTATTCGCGGATTTCCGGTCGATACCTGCAACCCGACCCGGTTCGCCGCCGCCCTCGATCAACGAGGGTGATGACTGGCTTGCTTCACTTTTTGGAGAACGCCCCCGTGATTTCAACTCTACACATCGCCAGGCTCAAAGCATGGGGCGCCCATGGTTTTACCGCCACCGGCGTGGTCACCGCCTTTCTGGCCACCCTGGCACTGCTGGAAAACCAGCCCACCAATTGCTTGCTGTGGCTGGGCGTGGCGCTGATCGTCGACGGCCTGGACGGCGCGCTGGCGCGCAAGGTCAATGTGCAGTCGGTGCTGCCGAGTTTCGACGGCTCGATCCTCGACCTGGTCATCGATTACCTGACGTATGTGTTCATCCCGGCGCTGTTCATCTATCGCTACATCCCGCTGCCGGACTACACGCTGCTGCTGACCGTGTCGCTGATTCTGGTGTCATCGCTGTTTTGCTTCTGCAACGTCAACATGAAAAGCAAGGACAACTACTTCCAGGGCTTTCCTGCGGCGTGGAACGTGGTCGCGCTGTGCCTCTACATCATTGCGCCGTCGCCATGGATCACCCTGCTCACCGTCATCGGCCTCGCGCTGCTGACCGTGACCCGGATGAAGTTCCTGCACCCGTTTCGCGTGCGCAAGTTCATGCCGATCAACATTGCGGTGACGGCTATCTGGCTGCTGTGCAGTTTGTCGCTGGTGATCAATCACCCGGTGATCAACCCGATGGTCATGGGGTTGTGGCTGCTGATGTCGGCTTACTTCCTGGGTATTTGCATTTGGCGGACTGCGATGGAGTGGTTTGATGGGTCGCGGCATCGGTGAGGGGTGAGGGGTGAGGGTACATATCCGTTTCTGGGGTGATGGCGGCTATTGGTTTCGCCCTTACGGCGAGTCACTTGCAAAAGCGGCAAGTAACCAAACGCTCTTGCCCCACCACTCGGCACCTCGCTTTGGCTCGGTGTGCCCTCACTCCGGCATTGCTCCGCGGGTCGCCGCGAAGGGCCATCCCTGGCCCAGCGCGGCTAAACCGGCATCCTTGCCGGTTTCCCCGCTGCGCAATACCTGCGTTCGGCCAGCGTGGTTTTATGGGGCGCTCAGGATCAAGATCAACATCAACATCAAAACCGCGGCGGCCTGCGGGCCGACCGTGGCTTCAAGCGGGCGCGCTTCGCTGCCTTGATCTTGCACAACCTCTGGACCGAGCAATTTCCCTGTGGGAGCGAGCTTGCTCGCGATAGCGGTGTGTCAGCCGACATTGATGTTGGATGATAAACCGCTATCGCGAGCAAGCTCGCTCCCAAAGGGGGGAATTTGTTGGGCTTGGCATTGGTGTTCAACTGCGATGACTTGGTCGAACTAACCGTCAGGTCGGCCCGAAGGCCGCCTCGTTTTTGATTTTGATCTAGGCGCCCCGTAAAACCACGCTGGCCGAACGCAGGCATTGCGCAGCGGGGAAACCGGCAAGGATGCCGGTTTAGCCGCGCTGGGCCAGGGATGGCCCTTCGCGGCGACCCGCGGAGCAATGCCGGAGTGAGGGCACACCGAGCCAGAGCGAGGTGCCGAGTGGTGGGGCAAGAGCGCTTTGGTTACTTTCGCGCTTTTCGAAAGTGACTCGCCGTAAGGGCGAAACCAATATCAGCCATAACCAAAGAAACGGATATTCACCCACCGCCCCAACCAGCATCACCAGATCAACGCCGGGTGATCACCACTTCAAGATACTCACTCGGCACCACCAGCGACGCATCACCCGCCCGGTTCAAGCGGTTGATCAGCTCCGTCAGGTCTTTTTCCAGCGCCTCGCCTCCCTCCGGTGGCAGCGCCGCAAATGCCTTGTGCACCGGCCCATACCAAGTGCGAAACGTGTCGATGAAATGCGCCGCCGACCGATACCGGAAGTTGAAAAACCGCCGTGTCACCTGAAGCAGAAAATCGCGCTCATCGAAGTGAGTGTGCAACCACGCCTCGGTGCCCCAGTTCGAAGGCGGTTGCGCCCCCGGCGGAGGCGGCAGGTGACGGCCGAGGGTCTTGAACATCTGGCCGACAAAACCTTCGGGCGTCCAGTTGGCCAGGCCGATCCGGCCACCGGGGCGACACACCCGCGCCAGTTCCGCAGCCGCCTTGGCCTGATCAGGCGTAAACATCACGCCGAACGTCGACAGCACGGCATCGAAACTGCCGTCCTCGAAAGGCAGCGCCTCGGCGTCCGCCACCTGGAAGGTCACCTCCAGGCGTTCCGCGCGGGCCCGGTCTTCGCCGCGCTCCAGCAGTGCGGCCACGTAGTCGGTAGACGTGACGTGCGTGCCGCGACGCGCTGCCGCCAGCGTCGCATTGCCGTTGCCGGCGGCGACGTCGAGCACGCGCTCATCGCAAAACAGGTCGCAGGCCTCGGCGAGCTGCTCGCCGACAATCTGCAAGGTGGTGCCGATCACGGCATAGTCGCCACTGGCCCAAGAGGCCATCTGACGGTTTTTCAAGGCAGTAAGATCAATGGGTGTACTCATTAAATCTGCTCCGTTACGGTGGAACATCCCCGGCTTATTCTGCCGTGGTGGGATCGATGATGGTGGTGACCCGGGAAATGCTGTTGGCCGGGAAACCGCTCAGCGCGGCGTGCTCCCTGATCAACTCTTCGCTGGGCGAGATGTACACGCAGTAGAGCTTGTCCGCGGTGACATAACTCTGCTGCCACTGCACCTGCGGCAAATCTCGCAAGGCCCTGCAGGACTTTTGCGAAGCCGCTTTCAAATCCCTTTCTGACAGTGTTCCAGCGCCCGGTATCTCGCGTTCAATGACGAACTTCGGCATGGCAACCTCTCATTCTTGTTATGGATGACAGGGCCGGCAGACCCTGTGCGTCCACTATCGCGCCGCTGGCCGGGGGCGTCCTGCCCGATCGTCGGGCAACCCTGCCCGATCGTCCGGAGGTTTTGCGTTGCGCCGTGACAGGCTCACAATCAAAAGCTGCCCGCTTGCAGGGAAAACTTCCATGGACGCCCTGTCCCAGACCCTGCGCGTCGTCCGCCTGATCGGCGCGATTTTCATCAACGCCAGGTTCACCGCGCCCTGGTGTTACCAGTCGCCGAGCGCCGACACGGCAGCACCGTTCCTGGAGCCCGGCGCCGAGCGCGTGGTGATCTTCCACCTGGTCACCGAAGGCGAGTGTTACGTCGAACTCGGTGATGACCCGCCGCTGCTCTTGAACGCCGGCGATGTCGTGGTGTTCCCTCAGGGCGATGCCCACCGCATGGCCTCGGAACCCGGGCTGAACCCGGCCACGGGAGCGCGGCTGGACGCCGTGCTGGCGCGCCGTCCGCGCCAGTTGAGCTATGGCGGAGGCGGCGCGGTCACCCGTCTGGTGTGCGGCTATCTGGCGTGCGATACGCGGTTGGCCGGCATGTTGCTGACCGGTTTGCCGTCCATCGTGCGGGTCAATGTGCGCGGCTCGGACGCCGGCATCTGGCTGGAGTCATCGGTGCGTTACGCGCTGGCCGAAGCCCGATCCCCAAGGCCTGGCGGCGAAGGCGTTCTGGCCAAACTCGCCGAGGTGCTGTTCATCGAAGTGCTGCGCCTTTATATGCACCAGCAGGGCGAAGGGCGTACCGGTTGGCTGGCGGGTGTGGGCGACCGGATCGTCGGCGCCGCCCTTAACGCGCTGCACAAAAAACCCTGCCATGCCTGGACGCTGGATGAACTGGCGCGCACCGCCGGCACCTCAAGATCGGTGTTGGCCGAACGCTTTCAACAACTGGTGGGGATCTCGCCGATGCAGTACCTGACGCAATGGCGAATGCTGCTGGCGGCCAACCTGTTACGCAGCAGTAACAGCTCGCTGATGCGAATTGCTGAAGAGGTCGGTTATCAGACGGATACTGCGTTCAGCCGGGCATTTCGTCGTGAATTCGGGTCGCCGCCCGCGGCTTGGCGGCGCGGTCAAGCGGCGTCACGGGACAACCTCGGGATTGCCGGTACGCCGTGAATCGGCTTTGATGTGCCACCGCCCCTCGAAAGGATTCCACCATGACGCCTCGCCTGGACTGGCTTGCCGATCACCCCCAGTACAGCGACACCTTTGCCGCCTGGATTCACCATCAATTTCAGTACGAGTACGCCGAACAGCCCCTGGCAGACTGGCAACGGGAATTCGCCGAAGGCCAGGCGAACGGCGACTGGACGTGCCTGATTGCGTTGGACGCAGATGAGCTGAAAGGTGGCGCAGCGTTGGCCAGGGCGGATCTTGCGCGGCGTGCGGATCTGGGTCCGTGGCTCGCCTGCGTATTCATCGCCCCCGAAGCCCGGGGAAAGGGGCTGGCGGAACGTTTGATCGAGGGGATCTGCGAGAAAGCCAAGTCCGGCGGCGTGGCGAGGATTTATCTGCACACTCAGGATCAGAGTGATTACTACGCCAAACGTGGCTGGACGGTGCTGGAGCGTTTTCACGCCTGGGACAAGGAACAATGGCTCATGGTGCGAAACCTGTGAGCCATTGATTTTCGACTTTACGCCGCTGGGGCTGGAGCTTTCGCCTCTTTCAGCAACTGCTGAATCACCTGCTCTTGAGTGTCGTAAGCGCCTTCACCAAAGTGGGTGTAGCGCACCTGCCCCTTGGCGTCGATCAGGTAGTGAGCGGGCCAGTACTGGTTTTCGAAGTTGCGCCAGATCGTGTAGTTGTTGTCGATCGCCACCGGGTAGGTGATGCCGAGTTTCTTCACTTGATCCTTGACGTTGCCGATGATGCGTTCAAAGCCGTATTCCGGGGTGTGGACACCGATCACGACGAGGCCGTCCTTCTCGTATTTTTTCGCCCAGTCCTTTACGTAAGGCAGGGTGCGCTGGCAGTTGATGCAGTCGTAGGTCCAGAAGTCCACCAAGACCACTTTGCCCTTGAGCGAATCATTGGTCAGTGGCGGCGAGTTGATCCATTCGACCGCCCCCGACAGCGACGGCATGGCGCCTTGGGCGTTCTCCAGCATTGTGTCGGCCTTGACCTTGCTGACCAGGTAATCCACGACTTTCGGAACGGTTGCCAACACGCCTTTCTCCAGGCTGCTGACGCCTTCGGAGGACGTACTGGCGAGTAGGGTTTTGTCGGCACCGGTGGAAATCCCGACCGCGGCGGCCAGCACCGCAAAGCCTGCACCGCGGCGCAACCAACCGGTGACCGGGATCGACGCTTTCAAGCGATTGACCAGGCCGCGCCCGGCGAAGATCAAAGTACCCAGGGACAACGCGCTGCCCAAACCGTACGCCACCAGCAACAGACTCGTCTGTGCGTTGGCGCCTTGCAGCATGGCGCCTGTGAGGATCACGCCGAGGATCGGCCCGGCGCACGGCGCCCAGAGCAGGCCGGTGGCGACGCCGATCATCAACGAACCCAACGGGCCGGACATTTTGCGGGTCTCGGGGTCGAGGCGATTGCCCAACAGCACGAATGGACGCGCCAGCCAGCCACCGATCCGCGCAGAAATCAGCGACAGGGCGAACAGCGCCATCACGATCAGGGCCACATGACGGCCGGTGTTGTTGGCTTGTATCACCCACTCGCTGCTGACCACCGCCAGGCTGGAGATCAGGGCGAAGGTCAGGACCATGCCGCCGAGGGTGAGCAGGATCGAGGAACGAGTGCGGTCGACGCCGGCGAACAGAAACGGCATGACCGGGAGGATACAGGGACTGAGGACGGTCAGGATGCCGCCGAGGAAAGCGATGAGTAACATGGGGATCACCTTGAATAGTGTGAAGGGCGACGCATCACACAGAACCTGTGGGAGCGGGCTTGCCCGCGATGAGGCCGGTACATTCAACATGGATGTCGACTGACAGTCCGTCATCGCGGGCAAGCCCGCTCCCACAGGGATGTGTGGTGTATTCAGAACCCGTGTCCGGCCTCAGGCCGTTTGGTTATCCTGCAACTGTCCTTGCGGCGTGCGGCCGGAACCGTCCTGCACCAGGAGGTCATGGGTGCCCTGCCCGTTCACGGGCGTCAGCTGGAAGCAGTTGGTGCTGCCACAGCTGCTTTTCTCAACGGCGGCATTGGCGTGAGCGGCAGCGCCGGCCAGGGCGAAGGCAGCGGCGGTCAAGTAGCGGGTGATGTTTTTCATGAGGGTGTTCCTGTATCAAATGGGATTGGCAATCGGTCAGCGAAGGACTCAGTTGTCTGAGTTGCAGTCAGCAAATTTGCGATAGTCCAGGACCTGGGTCTTGCCCTGGGAATCCAGGTAAGTCAGCTGGGCATCAACAATCCCGCAGGCCGGCGTAGCGTCCTGTTTCAGCGACACCACTTTGCGGATATCCAGGTGCGAGCCGTAGGTGTAGGTTTTCGGGGTGACGTCTGCTTCGGCACGGGCCGACAGGGTGCAGATGTTCAGCGCGGCAAACAGGCAGGCGGCGTAGATGGCTTTAGTGTTCATGGCGGTTTCCTCAAGGCTTCAATGGGTCAATCGTTCTATTGAGCCGAGGCGGTTGGGTTTGCCTCGATGGAACCTATTAGAAGGCCGCGAGGTATCCCGTCTGTGTCGAAAACAGGCGCGTGTAAATCGGTACGTATCAAAGCGGCCTGTGGATACACAGCGATACAAAACCAGCGAAATTCGATGTTTTTGCGTTCATGTGTATCCCTCGACACAGCAGATACACTGCAATACAAAGGGGGGCGGGCGAGCGGGCAAAGGCTCGATAGACTGTGCGTCATTCCCCATTCACAGAGGCCTGGCCCCATGGAACACGTCGATCACATTCTCATCGTGGACGATGACCGCGAGATTCGAGAGCTGGTAGGCAACTACCTGAAGAAGAACGGCCTGCGCACCACCGTCGTCGCGGACGGCCGGCAGATGCGCGCGTTCCTGGAGACCACGCCAGTGGACCTGATCGTGCTCGACATCATGATGCCCGGCGACGATGGCCTGATGCTGTGCCGCGAGATCCGCGCCGGCAAACACAAGGCCACGCCGGTGCTGATGCTCACCGCGCGCAACGATGAAACCGACCGCATCATCGGCCTGGAAATGGGCGCCGACGATTACCTGGTCAAACCGTTCGCCGCCCGCGAATTGCTGGCGCGGATCAACGCGGTGCTGCGGCGCACGCGGATGCTGCCGCCGAACCTGGTGGTCACCGAAAGCGGTCGCCTGCTGGCGTTCGGTCGCTGGCGCCTCGACACCTCGGCCCGTCACCTGCTCGACGACGACGGCACCATGGTCGCCTTGAGCGGTGCGGAATACCGGCTGCTGCGGGTGTTCCTCGATCATCCGCAGCGCGTACTCAATCGCGACCAGTTGCTGAACCTGACCCAGGGCCGCGACGCCGACCTGTTCGACCGCTCCATCGATTTGCTGGTCAGCCGCTTGCGCCAGCGCTTGCTCGACGACGCCCGGGAACCGGCCTACATCAAGACCGTGCGCAGCGAAGGCTACGTGTTTTCCCTGCCGGTCGAAGTCCTCGGTGCGGCGTCATGACACGCTCACTGCACTGGCCTCGCACCCTCGCCTCGCGGCTGTCGCTGATCTTCCTGATCGGCCTGATCCTGGCGCAGGCGCTGTCCTTCGGCGCGCAGTATTACGAGCGTTACGAAACCGCGAAAAACACCATGCTCGGCAACCTTGAAACCGACGTCTCGACCTCCATCGCGATCCTCGACCGTTTGCCGGCCGAAGAACGTATGAGCTGGCTGAAACAGCTGGATCGGCGCAACTACCGCTACTTGCTGGATGAAGGTTCGCCCGGTACAGCCATGAACGACACGCCGATTGCGGTGACGTCGATCAAGGACGCCATCGGCAAGGATTACCCGATGACGGTGACCGACATTCCCGGCCCGATCAAACACTTCCAGGTCCATTTGAAACTCGCCGATGGCAGCCCGGTGACCATCGACGTGCGCCCGTCGATGGTGCCGTTGTCGCCCTGGTTACCCGTCGTGTTGCTCGGGCAACTGTTGCTGATGATTCTCTGCACCTGGCTGGCCGTGAGGATCGCTATCCGCCCCCTCACCCGCCTCGCGGAGGCCGTGGAAACCCTCGACCCGAACACCCACGCGGTGCTGTTGGATGAAAAAGGCCCGACCGAAGTGGCCCATGCCGCCATGGCCTTCAACGCCATGCAGGCGCGCATCGCGGCCTATCTCAAAGAGCGCATGCAACTGCTGGCGGCGATTTCCCATGACCTGCAAACCCCGATCACCCGGATGAAACTGCGCGCCGAACTGATGGACGACTGCAGCGAAAAAGACAAACTGTGGAATGACCTCAGCGAGATGGAGCACCTGGTACGTGAAGGTGTGGCGTATGCGCGCAGCGTTCATGGCGCCACCGAAGAAAGCCGCCGCACTGACCTGGATTCGTTCCTCGACAGCCTGGTATTCGACTATCAGGACATGGGCAAAGAGGTGCAGCTCAGCGGCAAAAGCGACAGCGTGATCGACACCCGGCCGCATGCCTTGCGGCGGGTATTGGTCAACCTGACCGACAACGCGCTCAAATTCGCCGGCGCAGCAGAATTGCTGGTGGAATCAAAAACCGGCGGTCATTTGTCGGTGAAAGTGATGGACCGTGGCCCCGGGATCGCCGAAGAGGAACTGGCCCATGTGATGGAGCCGTTCTACCGCGTGGAGAATTCGCGTAACCGCAGCACCGGCGGCACCGGCCTGGGCCTGGCGATTGCCCAGCAACTGGCGCTGGCCCTTGGCGGCTCATTGACCCTGAGCAACCGTGATGGCGGTGGTTTATGCGCGGAGCTAAGATTACCAACCCGCTCTTTGTAGGAGCAGCCGGTCGACGCTCGATTGCTCGCGATGGACGTCAACGATGACGCGTGTAGCCTGGATGAACGCGTTATCGTTTACGTCCATCGCGAGCAAGCTCGCTCCTACAGGAGCACACCGCATCATTTATAGGGATATTAGCGAATGGATGAAAACCGAAGACCCATCAAGTCGCGTTCTGCGGGATGGGCCAGACACGTCACCGACAGGCTGGTGAAAAGAGATATCTCCCCCAATCAGATCTCCGTCGCCAGCATCGCGTTTGCGCTGGCGGGCATCGTGGCGCTGAATATCGATAATGGCGTCATCGGATCAATCCTCTGCGCGATCGGCATTCAATTGCGCCTGCTGTGCAACCTCTTCGACGGCATGGTCGCGATTGAAGGCGGCAAGAAATCCGCCATCGGCAGCCTCTACAACGAATTCCCGGACCGGATCGCCGACAGCCTGCTGCTGGTCGGGCTCGGGTATGCCATCGGCTATTCGGACCTCGGCTGGTTGGCGGCGCTCGCAGCGGCACTGACCGCCTATGTCAGGGTGTTTGGTGGTTCCATCGGCCTTCAGCAGAGCTTCATCGGCCCGATGGCCAAGCAGCACCGGATGGCGCTGATGACCGCAGGACTTCTGCTGAACGCTGTTGAAGCCGGTTTTTACGGCAGTCATTACGTGCTGTTGACGGTGCTGATCATCATTGCCGTCGGCTCCGTCGCGACCTGCGTCACGCGAACGCTGAACATCTCGAAACAGCTCAAAGGTGCCGTCCATGTGGATCAGTAATGCACTGATTTCGGTTCTTCGCTTCCTCATCGGTGTCACCGCGAGGTGGGAGAGCCCACCGGATCTGTCACGCCAACGGATCTATTTCGCCAATCACACCAGCCACATGGACACCCTGGCAATCATTGCCGCCCTGCCCCCCGAAGCCCGGATAAATGTAAAACCGGTGGCCGCCGCCGATTACTGGGGAAAGAACCGCTTTCTGTCGTACATCTCCCAGAAGGGCCTGAATGCCGTGCTGATCGACCGCAACCCGGCGCCCGGCGTCAATGTGCTGGAGCCGATCTTCGATGTGGTGCGCGCCGGCCATTCGATCATCATTTTCCCGGAAGGCACGCGCTCCAGCCAGGCCTTGCCCGGCGAATTCAAATCGGGGCTTTATCGGCTGAGCGAGGCCTTTCCCGACGTCGACCTGGTGCCGATCTACCTGGAAAACCTGCACCGTTCCATGCCCAAGGGCAAACACGTGCCGCTGCCGATTATCTGCACGATCCGCATCGGTAACCCGCTGGAGCGAGTGGCCGGCGAGGAAAAACAGGTATTCCTGGAGCGCGCGCGTGACGCCATTGTGAGGCTGTCGAAATGAGTCTTGAAGCAAAGTTCCTGTGGTTCTTTTTTGCCATCGCCTGCCTGTTGGCGTTGGCGTCGCTGACCGGCCGCCTGCTGGCCCGGCGCGCCAAAAGCGAAAGTTCGATCTCGACCATCGACAATCTCAACCAGCGCGTGAACGCCTGGTGGGGGATGGTGATCATCTTCTTCGTGTCCTACCTGTTGGGCGGGACCGCGACCGTTGTGCTGTTTGCCTTCATTTCACTGTTCGCACTCAGGGAGTTCATCACCCTGACGCCGACCACCCGAGGCGATCACAACGCGCTGTTCTCGGCGTTTTTCGTTCTGATCCCGCTGCAATACCTGCTGATTGGCACCCATTGGTACTCGATGTTCACCCTGCTGATTCCGGTGTACGCGTTCCTGTTGCTGCCGGCGATCGCGGTGCTGAGCCAGGACACCGAGGGTTTTCTGGAGCGCACGGCGAAGATCCAGTGGGGGGTGATGATTTGCATCTATTGCATCAGCCACGCGCCGGCGCTGTTACTCCTGGATCTTGAAGGGTTTCAGGGCCAGAACGCGCTGCTGCTGTTCTATCTGGTGTTCGTCGTGCAGCTGAGTGACGTGTTGCAGTACGTGTTCGGAAAACTCTTCGGCAAGCACAAGGTTGCACCGCTGGTGAGTCCGTCGAAAACCGTGGAAGGCCTGGTCGGTGGCGGCTTGTCGGCGACGCTGATCGGCGGCTGCATGTTCTGGATGACGCCCTTCACTTTCTGGCAGTCGCTGCTGATGTCGTTGGTGATTGTGGTGATGGGTTTCCTGGGGGGCCTGGTGATGTCGGCGATCAAACGCAGCCTCAGCGCCAAGGACTGGGGCACCATGATCAAGGGCCACGGCGGCATGCTCGACCGGATGGACTCAATCTGCTTCGCGGCACCGATCTTTTTTCACCTGACGCGGTACTTCTTCTCCGCCCAGTAAGCCAAGTCACCCCAAAGCTACTGTGGGAGCGAGCTTGCTCGCGAAGGCGGACCTTCAGACAACATCAATGTTGAATGTAAGTCCCTCTTCGCGAGCAAGCTCGCTCCCACAGTGGACCTGGAGTGTCAGGGAGATATCGCAATTATGCGACTACGCCCACCACCCCTTCCCCCTGCATCTGCCGCAACAACGCCGTCCCGCTATCCATGAAATCCTGCGACCCGGCCGCTCCCGCCTCTACCGCTAATCCTTCCAATTGCTCGCGCCCGTTCAGCTCGGGAAACTCGCCAATGCGCTGCAACAACCGCCACGCCAAGGGGCTCAGCTCGGAAAACTTCACGCTCCAGTCGTCCGCCCGACGCACCAGCAGCAACGTCGGTTGGGCCGGTGGCGTGTCAGGCTGATAGTCGGGGCCCACCAACTGCACCGGCCAGGCATACGCCAGTGGCCAGGCCAGCGGTGAAACCTGCAACGGCTGATCCAGCAGAGACCCGGCATCACTCGCCGGCAAAGGCTCGGCGTCGGACTGCTGCAACGCCATCTCGACCCACTCGTAATGCGCCAGCTCCACCATGAATGTGGGCCACGCTCGATCATTCAGAGCCGGCGGTTCTGCGGCGAGAAACGCGACAAACTCCTCGGCAATCTCACCGAATTTCGGCGTGCGCGCGCGGTAGTCCCGCAGGAAAATCCGTACCAGCGCACGCCAGGGTTCATCGCCGAGAATCTTGATCAACACCGGAAAAGTGCCGCTGAGCAACGTCGACAGGTTGGCGAAAATCAAGTCGCGGTACACCTGGGCCCGGGCCACGTCCATGCCGGCCGGCGGCGCGCAATTATCCGGGTCGCGCAGGTAGAGACCGAGCGTGTTTTGCTGCTCGAACAGCGCTGATTTATCCACGGTTGACCCCCTCGGCTTGCAAGCGGCGGATGGTTTGCAATTCGCCGACCAATTCAGCGAACGCGGGGAAATTGAAATCCCGCTCCAGCAGCGTCGGTTGCGCGCCGAACCGGGCGTAAGCCTCGGCCAGCAGCGACCACACCGCCGGTTTCACCGAAGCGCCGTGGGTGTCGATTTTCAGCGTGTCGGACTCATCGAAATGCCCGGCGATGTGCATCGCCACCACCCGCCCCGAATCGATGCCGGCGAGGAACGCATGCGGATCGAAGCCGTGGTTGATCGAATTGACGTAGACATTGTTGACGTCCAGCAGCAGGTCGCAGTCGGCTTCACGCAGTACCGCGTTGGTAAAGGTCAGCTCGTCCATGTCCTGCCGGGGCGCGGCATAGTAGGAAACGTTTTCCACGGCCAGACGCCGACCGAGAATGTCCTGGGCCTGACGAATGCGGGCGGCAACGTGGTGCACCGCTTCCTCGGTAAAGGGCAGCGGCAACAGGTCATAAAGGTGACCGTCATCGCTGCAATAGCTCAGGTGCTCGCTGTACAGCGGCACGTTGTAGTGATCGAGAAAAACCCGCACCTCGTGCAGGAAACCGCTGTCCAGCGGTGCCGGCCCGCCCAGTGACAGGGACAAGCCATGACAGGACAGCGGATAGCGTTCGGCCAGGCCGCGCAACGCCGCGCCATGGGCGCCGCCGATGCCGATCCAGTTTTCCGGCGCGACTTCCAGAAAATCAAAATCACCGGTCCGGGCCGCCTGCAGGTCTTTGATTAAACCGCGACGCAGGCCGAGCCCGACGGTGGCTTTGGCTGAGGGGGTGGGAGTCTGCATGGTGTCGATCTCAAGGTGGCCGGTTCGGAATCACAGTTAACCGAAGCGGTGTATCGGCTCTGTGTTGCGCTGTGGCCGAAATTCGCAGCGGTTGTATCGTCGGCGGGTCTGTACACACTGCGGTACAGACCCGCCTGACGGCGTTACGCGAGGTCGTACTTTTCGCGTACCAGCTGGCCAATGCCGATGCGATCAAGCACGTGCATCGGGCACAGGAACGTCACGCGCACGGTGCCCGGCAAGCGGCTGATGTCGATGGAGCCGGTGATGGTCGCGCGGTTGAGCACTTCGTCATATGGCAGGCCAGTGACCGCAGCGGCGCGTTGCAGGCCGTTCTCCACGGCAACGTTGAGGTTCTCGCCGCTGCCGATGAAGGTGATCGGCCCGCTCTGCTCGATCTCGGTCTGGCCCCAGCGCTCGCCCAGTTCCCGGACCTTCTGCCGCTGCCCGGCGTTCATCGGCCGCGCCATGGGCGGCAGATCGTCGAGGTTTTGCAGGAGGATCGGCCCCTCCAGCGTGAGGTTTTTGATCACCTGCACCTGCACTTCGGTTTCCCCGGAACAATCGGTGGCATGCCCGGCGATTTCGCCGTTGCCCTGCTGGGCATGCATGTCGCCCATGTACACGCCGGCGCCCGGCACTTTTACCGGGCAGATCAGCACGCAACCTTCGCGGATCGAGTTGGTGTCCATGTGGCCGTCGGTCTTGGCCGCATGCAGTTCTTCGCGGGTCATGCCAAAACGGTGCGGCGCGCCGATCAGGTACTGGCCGAAATCGGCGCAGTTGTGCGAGTCCGGCAAATCCCGGGACGGCGTGGTGCCGATGTTGCCGAGGAACGGCCGCATGTGCGCGGCGACGCCGGGGATGTCGGCGCGGGCCAGGGACAGGATCGAATGCTGGGCGGCGAATTCCGGCAGCGCCGACATCTCACTGGCGTTCCCGGCCAGCCGGTTAGCCACGTCCTGATTGACCGTCAGGCTGACCTGATTCTGCGCGTCGAAGACAATCACGTAACCATGACTGAAGCGGAACGCGCTGACCTCGGCGCCGCAGTGGTTGCACCGAATCGAATCCTCGCCGATACCTTCAACGTGGCTGGCCGGGTGTTCGGTGCCGCACTTGCTGCAGAATTTCGCCACGAACGGGTCGCCGTTGTATCGGCCTTCGACAAAACTCATCACCCCGGACGACGTGGCCAGGGAGGTGACGCGCATGCGTTTGATCTTGATGGCCACGGCATCACCGATGTCGGCGCCGGCGATGGCCACCGGTTGCGTGACTTCATGGCCGCCCTCGAAGGCCGGGGTGATCATCGGCCCCCAGCAACCCGGTGGCGTGCCGGTGATCAGAGTGCCGCCGTCGGCCAGCGGGCCTAGCATCGGCTGGCTCGGGCCGATGAGACCGTTGGTGTATTGATCGACGCGCAGGTAATGGACGGGCGTGGGCTGGAGGTCGGATTCAGACGTGGTCATTGGTGTCCCCTTAACGATGAATAGCGTGCCAGACGGCCTTCGCAGTTCATCGCAGGTTTGTATCTGGGCTGTGTTCGGCGCAGGTCGGGAATGCAGTGGAATGTGTCGCGATGGCGTCCAGATACAGTGCGATACACGCCAATCCCTGTGGGAGCGGGCTTGCCCGCGATGGCGGTGTATCAGGCAACAAGGTCGTTGGATGTACCGGCCTCATCGCGGGCAAGCCCGCTCCCACAGGGGTTGTGGTCATTTTGAAAAATGGGCTTTCGTCGCTAAAGGCTGCGGCACACAGCCCGCCAACTAAACTTAATGCACCCAGGACGCACTCATCGTCCTGTTCATTCCCACGACCACCGCCCAGAGCTGAACACCTTTAAAACCAAAGCCTCTGGACCGTGATCCTGCACAAGGAGCACACGTGATGGACGAGGCCAGACTCAACGATTTCATGGGCAAACTGGTGAACGACATGGGCGGCGCGGCGATGCTCGCCAACGTCATCCTCGGCGAAGAGCTCGGGCTGTATCGGGCAATGGCCGACTCTCGGTTGATCACCCCGGAAACACTCGCCGACAAAACCGGCTGCAACCCCCGCCTGCTGCGCGAATGGCTCAGCGCCCACGCCGCTTCCGGCTACATGGAACACCGCGACGGCCAATTCCGCCTGCCCGAAGAGCAGGCCATGGCGCTGGCGAACGAAGACTCGCCGGTCTATATAGCGGGCGGAGTCGGGGTGGTCGCGTCGTTTTTCCATGACAAGGACAAACTGGTCAAAGCCATGCGCGGCAATGGCGCCCTGCCCTGGGGCGATCACCATCCGTGCATGTTCAATGGCACGGAACGCTTCTTCCGCCCCGGCTACAAGGCGCACCTGGTGGCCGAATGGCTGCCGGCGCTGGAAGGCGTGGTGGCCAAGCTGGAGGCCGGCGCCAAGGTGGCGGACGTTGGCTGCGGGCATGGCGCGTCAACCGTGATCATGGCCCAGGCATTTCCGGACTCGCGGTTCGTCGGCTTCGACTACCACGCACCGTCGGTCACCGTCGCTACCCAGCGGGCTGAAGCAGGTGGTGTGTCGGGTCGGGCGCGGTTCTTCCAGGGCACGGCGAAAAGCTACCCCGGCGACGACTATGACCTGATCTGCTACTTCGACTGCCTGCACGACATGGGCGACCCGGTGGGCGCGGCGCGGCACGCCTATGAGTCGCTGAAACCGGACGGCACCGTGTTGCTGGTGGAGCCGTTCGCCAACGACAGCCTCGACGACAACGTCACGCCCGTCGGACGGCTGTTCTATGCGGCTTCGACGTTTATTTGCACACCCAATTCACTGTCGCAGGAGGTCGGTCTGGGGCTGGGCGCGCAGGCGGGTGAAGCGCGGTTGCGCAAGGTGTTTACCGAAGCGGGGTTCAAGACTTTCCGTCGAGCCACCGAGACGCCGTTCAACCTGATTCTGGAGGCGCGTAAATAATCACCGATAATCGAAAATCGATTACCGTAGGAGCTGCCGAAGGCTCGGGCCGCGTTCGGACGATCTTTTGATCTTGATTTGGCGATGCTGAACCTGCTGAAGATCAAAAGATCGCAGCCTTCGGCAGCTCCTACCCGGGCCCAATGGGGGGTTGAATATGCTTGACCGTCGTTTCCGCGAACAACTCGATCGCCTCCAGCAGTTAATGGCCGACCAGCCGTTCGTGGTCCTGACTGGCGCCGGCATCAGCACCCCGTCGGGCATTCCGGATTACCGGGACAGTGAGGGCGTGCGCCGTGGCCGGCAGCCGATGATGTATCAGGAATTTCTCAGCGCCCCGCAATCCCGGCGGCGCTATTGGGCGCGGGCGATGCTCGGCTGGCCACGGGTGCGCCAGGCCCAACCGAATGAAGCGCACGAAGCGCTGGCCAGTCTGCAAAGTACGCAGCAGATCAGCGCGTTAATCACCCAGAACGTCGACACCCTGCATGATCAGGCCGGCAGCCATGACGTCATCGAACTGCATGGCAGCCTCCACCGAGTGCTGTGCCTGGACTGCGGACAGCGCAGTGAGCGCGATGCGATCCAGCACCTGATGGAAGCGCAAAACCCTTACCTGGCCGGTGTTGATGCGGTGCAGGCGCCGGACGGTGACACGCTGCTCGATCCGGCGTTCGAAGCGCGGTTCCAGGTGCCGCATTGCCCGCATTGCGCAGGGGAGCGGATGAAGCCGGACGTGGTGTTTTTTGGCGAGAACGTCGCTCAGCAGACCGCGGCCAGGGCAATGGCAGCCGTGGAAAAAGCGGCGGGCTTGTTGGTGGTCGGGTCATCGTTGATGGCGTATTCGGCATTTCGCTTGTGCCGGGCGGTGGCGGATCAGGGCAAACCGCTGATCGCGATCAATCTGGGCAAGACCCGGGCGGATGACATTCTAGATCTGAAAATCGAGGCTTCGTGCGAACAGCTGTTACCGCTGCTGGCTCAGCGCCTCTCCTCCTGAGCGGGAACGAGGGGCCATTCGGCCAGCGCCCGATAGCGGCCCTTGTGCGATTCAAACAATACAAACCGATCCGCCCGCAGATAAAACTCGGGCGGTGTCGCGGACTCTGGCACCGGCTCCCGATAATCACGCATCAACGTCAAGTGCGGGCGAAACTCCTTCGGCGCGTCCTCAGACCCGAACGGCAGCATCGCCTGCTCCAGCGCATACACCAGCCGCAGCAATTGCGCCGGCGCTTGCTCCGCCGCGAGCACCAGCGCCCCTGCCCTGCGCCATACATCCAGGCGGTCCAGCAAAACGCTCAACGCCACACCCGGCACGCGAACCTCGGCCGCCGCCGCGCAAATTTGTGCAATCTGCGCCACGTTCACCGCGCCCAGAAACAGCAAGGTCAGGTGAAAGTTTTCCACCGGCACCGGGCGGCCACTGCGCAGTTCCAGCGCGCTGCGCCACTGACCGATGGCCTTGCGTTGCTCCGGTGGGCAGCCCAAGGCAAAAAACAGCCGCTTGACCGGCTCCCGGGTTTCGTCGCTCACGCCTGGCACCTCCTGACTGGCACGTTATAGTTGAACCCACCGAATCCACGGGAGGGGGCCATGCGACAGATCATCAGCAAAGAGCCATGGTGGGCGATGCCACCGCAACCGGGGCAGGATGAGTCAGAGCTGGAATGGGGCTGGCTGGTTCACTATAGCGAAGGTGAGCCGCGTTTCGAATTCGTCCGGGAGCGACCGACGGACAGTGAGATCCACCATCGCAAAAGTTGCAGGATCACCCCGGCGTCGGAGTGATCCTGGCGGTGGGGTCAGGCTTTCACGATCATCTCGAAACCACCAAAGATGATGCGTTGTCCATCGAAGGGCATCGGGTTGACGTCCGGCTGCATCCGCGGATCGTTCATCAGTTTGTCCATGCCCGCATCACGGGTGGCTTTGTCTGGCCAAATGATCCAGCTGAATACCACGGTTTCATCGGCCTTGAGTTTCACCGCCATGGGAAACGAGGTGAGCTTGCCGTCAGGCACATCGTCGCCCCAGCATTCCGCGACGCTGAGCGCGCCGCTTTCCTTGAAAATCACGGCGGCGGTTTCGGCGTGCTTCTTGAATTTTTCGCGGTTGGCAGTGGGCACGGCCGCGACGAAGCCATCTACGTAGGACATGGTTTTTTCTCCTTGGGATTACGGGACGGTCTGCTGGTTAGTCGCTTGCGGCGGACTCCAATCGACCGCCCCACTGCCCGAACTGACCGACGGTATCTCGGCGCTCCCGCCCAAATTGCCCTCGATTTGCCCCGCCATGTACAACGTTCCTGCCATCACACCGGTCGTCGGGTTCTGCACCATTTTTATCCAGGCCTTGTCGAACGTGTTGCCCAGGCTGCTGCGAATCAGCGCCTCGCTGTCCGGCCGGTCGCTGGCCTGAATCAATGCGCGAATCCCGGCCACGCCCACGGTAATCAAGCCCCCGGCAAGCTTGCCCGCGGCGGCGGCCACAGCACTGGCGGCACCGCGCGGGGCCATTTCGGCCTCCATTCGCTGGCTGGCGCGCTTGGCCACGGGGGCCATGGCGGTGTCGGTCGAATCAACCCCCTTGTCGCCGCCAGCCTTGTGAATCTTGTCGATCAGCGCCGCGTAGGCCGGCAGCGTGTTCAGCGGTTGGGTGTGCACGACCTGATACAACGAAGCGTCCCGGGCCGACGGCGGTCCCAGGGCGATGGCGGGAATTTTCTGGATCCGGCCGTTGAGCTGGGCCATGGGCACGCCGTAGCGCTGGGAAATCTTTTGCAGTTCCTCCTGAAGAATGTCCACGTAGAACGCGGTGGCCAGGCCCAGAATCTGGTCGGGATCAATCTCGACCGCGACCGGCGCCAGCACGCGTTTCTGGTATTGCTCCAGCAGATAGGCCGCCAGGCGCTTGGCCGAGGCATCCTGTTCGCCCTGGGCGCTGAGGCTGTACCAGCTGACCTTCATCGACAGCCATTCCTGGGTCCAGTAGCTGCTGAACCAGGGGATGAAATTTTCTTCGGTCAGTTGATAGACCCGCGTGCGCCAGTAATCCATGGCCCCGCGCGAATAGATTTTTGCCTGCTCGGTGGCGGATTGGGACGCGGCAACGATGTCCCGGTCCACCTGCTGCCAGGTGCTCTGGGCAATAATTACCGGCGGCGCCGGCGCAGGGGCGCGCGTGGGCGTGACGCATCCCGCCAACAGGATCAGCACGGCGACGATCAGCGAACGCAGGTTCAAGATCGTGGTGTCCTACAGTCTTCCCCGGACCGGATATTCGGGGGTTAAAAGCATTCTGATTTGAGTATAGGCGGTCGTGGAGGGCTATTCGGATGTCGAAGGTGTGGCTGAAGGCCTCTTCGCGGGCAAGCCCGCTCCCACAGGGTTTTATGTCTTAAAGTGAATTGTGCTCCACCACTGATCACTGTGGGAGCGGGCTTGCCCGCGAAGGGGCCCTGCGGAACACCACAAAACCCGACCATCACTTTTATCGATATTCACCATCGCCGCGAATGCCTTCCGCTGAACCACCGTACGGGTAGGATCAACCTCAATCCACCACGAAACCTCGAACCGGAGGGGAATATCATGTTGATCCATCTGCTGACCTGCCTGACCCTGACAGCCGTCACCCTGAGCGTTTTTTCGTGGTATGTCCTGACTGAGGAATGCCCATCATGATCCACTCCGTCACCCTCGCCGTGAGTTTCCCGGTGTTCGGCAACAACTACTATTCGCAGCAGGTCGTCTCGCGCAAAGTGCTGTCGCTGGTGTTCGACAAATCCTTCGAAGCGCTGCTGATGCCGGCCGCCGCCAATCACTTCAGCAACGAAGTGGTCGGGCTCAATGACCAGTTCCGGTTCCTCAACGATGTGCTGACGCAACATTTGCTGGTGACCGAACTCGCCGCTAATGCTCCTCGCAATCAATACTTCTGAGCAGACGATTCAGGCTCCGCCCGTCACCAGCATTCGATCAGCAGTCATGATTAGCGGCTCTCTTGGGCAATCGCAGTCATTCGATCCACCGCGATATAGTCAACGACTTGCTCGACCCATTCGCGGGTGCCCCTGAACATTGCTTGCCAGTCAGTGGGGAAGCGCACGCTCAGCGGCAGTTGGTCGATGCGCCAGCGCGGCGGCAAGGGTTGGTCAAACCGGGCCGCGACCTGCAATCCCATTTCGCTTGCCGCAAAAGGCCCGCGCAATACCGTTGGCGTACGACCGGCGCTGTCCACTGCCTGGACCACGTGGGCAGCCAGCCACTCGCCATCCGGCATGCGTACGCGAATCTGCTGACCAATCGCGGCATAACTGATGTTCATCGGTTCCAGATAGATCCACAGCAGGGGATCATCGAGCCGCTCAACACGCATCAGCACCGTGCCGGCACCGACGTTTTCGCCGGGCGTGACCAGAACCTCCGCCACCCGGCCGCTTTGCGCGGCCTTGACCGACAACGCGGCGAGACGCGTTTTCAACCACTGTTGCTCGGCGCCCAGTTGAGCAATCTCTCGCTCGGCGCTCACCGGTGATAGACGCGCCTGTTGCTCGCGACGCTCATAGGCCAGCAGGTCCGCACGAAACGCATCAAGTTCGGACTCGGCTGCCAGCACTTCCCCCCGAGAGACGGCGCCTCGAACAACCAGCTCTTCGAGTGTTTGCACCCGTTGCTCCGCCCTGCCGATTCGGGTCCGGAGCAACTGACGCTCGCGCCCATCCAGTTTGGGGGTGCCAACGGGCGCCTTGCTCGCCGGCATCGCGGCGATTTGCGAGAGCCGGGCGCGCCATTCCGGGTTGTCCAGATTGACCAACGGCTGATCGACCTGGATCTGATCACCGGCCATGACAAATAGCTGCTCCACCCGACCGGCATCCCGCGCGCGCACCTCAAGAATCGGCAAGCGCAATTGTGCCGGCGCGTCGATCATCAACATGCCGTAAGCCAGTTTTCCGCCCAGCCAGATCAAAGGGCTTGCCACCAGTAGCAGGATCAAATACCAGCGCACGCGAAACGCCATGCGCTTTCCCGGCGCGTAGAGCACCGTCAAACCTTGTTCCTGAGTGGGGTTGAGTTCTTTACGACTGTCGAAACGAATCTTCATGACGGCTCACCGTTTTGGAAAGTCTCGCCAGGCTTGCCAGTCAATACCGGCAATTCCCAGTGGTTGCAGTTGCTCGCGCCAAACGCTGTTCTGGTGCCGCAACTGTTCAGTGGAGGCGCCAGCCCAGGACTCCGTGGCGTCCAATTGGGGCTCCGTGCTTTGCGCCAGACGAAATTGCAGCTTGGGCCAGCGCCTGGCGATCTGCTCGGCCATGCGGGCGCTGTTTTTCGGGTTGCGGGTGTAAATCATCAGACTGACCTGGCGCACACCCGCGTCGGGAAGCGCGCACGGCACACAGGTTTGGCCGGGTTTGGCGTCAGCGAACCAACGATGATGGCTGGAGATTTCCACCGGCCACGGGCTCGCGGTGGAGGCCGCTTTCAAGGAGTCGAGGAAGTCCCGCAAACGCTGATCCGGAACCGGTACGCCCAACTGCTCGACCTCAAGATCCAGGTGCAGGCTGGTGAAGGAAAGTCCCTTCAGCTTCGCCAGTAAATCGGTGAGCTGATGGCGCTCCCCGGGCTCGATCCAGGCCGGATCGCCGAGTAACAGGCTCACCTGCAACCCCTCGCCCGCTGCAGCCTGCAACAGTTGCTCAAGCTGTTCTCGCGTTTTGCCGAGGTCCTTCAACTGCGCGGACTTGAGGCCCAGGTAGATCTTGTCCATCCCCGCTGTGTGCAACGCCGCCAGTTCGCTCGCCCGATGCTCGGGGCTCAGCAGCGCCTCGCTGTCCCAGACATAACTGGCCTGAGACCAGTCACGGGTTTGCCCCTGCAATGCCGGAGCCATCAGCAGCGGTAATACCGTCATTGTCAGCCACCTTGGAATCGGGCGCATATCAAAACCTCGTGGCTCGTTTGAGTACCCACCACGGCGCCATCGATGTTTCCTCATGACCCCGACGGAACATTTCGTTGAGCATGGCCACTGCGCTCCAGCAGCGCAGGAACAGCATGAAAATAGGGAACACAGGCACGAGCAGGCCAAGCGTCATGTCCTGTCGAGGCCGATCGGACACCATCAGCAACAGGGCGCCGAACATCAACGCGGTGATCATCAGGTACAGCAAATAGATCAAGACTGACAAAAACAGCAGCGTGTTGAGCGGCAACACAAAAATCGCGATCAAGGTGTAGAAGAAGATGAGGAAAGGCAGCACCAACTGAAAAAAGAAGCCGCTGAGCAGGATCATCAGAAACGTCTTCCAGCCCAGCAGCGTGGGGCTGATGTTGCGGCTGTGCTTTCTCATATAAAGAAAAAACAGGTCGCCATCCCAGCGTAGACGCTGCATCAGAAACTGGCTGAGCGTCGCCGGTGCGTCGGTGTGGCCGATGGCTTCCGGCTCGAAGGGAATCCGCAAGTCGTGACGTTTGAAATAGCTTTTGATGCGCAACGTCAGGTCCAGATCCTCAGCGGTATGAGTGTTCCAGCCACCAATCTTGACCAGAAAACTGCGGCGAAAAGCCCCGAAGGCGCCCGAGACGTTATTGACCAGGTTCCACTCGGCAAGACCGATTTTCGACATGTGAATCGACAGCAGGTACTCCAGCGCCTGCATGGCAGTGACCCACGAGCCCCAGACATTGCGCACCCGCAGGCTACCCGCCACCGCAGGCACCGAGGGGTCCTCGAAATTGCGCACGATGGCGCTGACCATGTTGTTATCAAACGAAGTGTCACCATCGAGCGCCATCACGATTTCACCGCTGGCCAGCGACAGGCCGGCATTCAACGACGACACCCGCCCACCCCGCTGCCACTTGGCGATGGGACGCAGATGCCGTCTGGGGTACAACTGCGGGTCGACGTTAAAGCTGCGCACGGCACTGAGGGTCGGATGATTCGCCGTCGCCCCATCCACCACTGGAATCATCTCGATGTGGCCGGGGTACGTCTGCTCGCACAGGCTTAACAGCGTGGTCTGTACATCCATTCCCTCGCTGTAGCAGGTAATGATGCAAGAGACCCTCGGCCGATAAGTACTGGTCTTGGGCACCGCTGTGCGCCGACGGACAAACCAGCGCAATACGCCCAGCAGCACCATGATCATCATGGGCAGTTCAAAAATCAGGAATATCGGGAACAGCATGTAAAACAGCCGGCTCAGACCGTCGGGGCCCGTGAGGACGCCGAGTACGTAATAGAGTTGTTCGATTAATGGGCCCATGGGTTACACCAGTTCACTGGCCAGACGCGCCAAAAGCAATTCGCCGTCTTCCTTCTCGAGCAAATCGTCGGGCGCCGTGATGCTGATAACCCGTAGGGAAACGTCGCTGATCTCCGGCGCGGAAAACAGCTCGGCGACCTGACCCAAACGCTGCTTTACGCATTCCAGCCCCTTGCCTTCGGTGTGGGGAAGCATGATCCAAAAGAATTCTTCGGTGCTGCGAGAACAGCGATCCGTATCCCGAACCGATTCTTTCAAGCGTTCCGTCAGGCTATCGATCAACGCATGGCCTCGATGCTCACCCAGGCGAGCCAAGGTAGCGGCCAGGTTGACAAAGCGCAGGCCGATCAAGGAGAACGCCGGTTGCGGGTAGCGCCGCACGACCTGGATTTGCCAGCTCAGAAGCTCATAAAAATCCTTGCCGCCCAACAGACTGAGGCGACCAAAGTGCTGCACCGATCGATCATCGAATTCCTGGCGGCAGCGGAAACGCCCGGCCTCGGACAGGCGGAAATCCCTGACCTCGCGCACCCGCAATTTGTCGGGCGCGTGTGTCAGACCGCAATCCAGGCAACGCGCCTGCACCTCGGCATCGACAAAAAACGCCTGACAGGACCGACACCGATAGTTCTCCATCGGTCGATCATAATCGGTGCCGATGTGGCGCAAACGGTTCAGGCAGTTGGGGCACAACAACACGCTGTCTTTGAGAAATGTTTCCTGCGCCCCCACATGGCCGCAGGTGAAACAGTGCAACGAAGGCTGCCGTGAAATGTCCAGAGCGTGACATTCGGTGCAGACATCGATGTAGTTGAGCCGGCCCGACCCGCAGTCCGAACAGAGGCGGACGCGATCGACCAGAACGCCCTCTTCCAGCCAGTTCTGTTGAACCATCAGGCTGAGCCAGACAAACGGATTGACCGGTTCGTCATCCGCCATGGCGTCCAGCAACGGATATCGATAATGCTGAGGCACTTGCGGATCGCGCAGGGCAAAAAGCCGGGCCTTGTCGCGTAACCACAACCAGGAAAGTACCCGACTTTCGAATCGCTCGGGAACCGATCCCTGACTGAACGTGCGGAAACGCTCCTTCCACATTCCCCACAGACTTTTGATCTCGCTGGATTCCACAGGGCACGCCCCGTCACCCAAGGCTTCACACCAGTCATTCTGATCACGGCAACAAAAAATCAGGGAGTAGCGATAGGCAGGCACCGTGCGCAGCTTTCGAAGTGCGCGCCCGGCATAAGCAGCCGGCATGTCGAGCAACACGACATCAATGGCCTTGGCGGCCACTAAGCTGCCCAGATCAGAAAAATGCTCCAGCTCTCGAAGATTCAAACCTGTCACTCTATTACCTAGCACCGCAATTCTTGGATTTGGAATAGGCATGACGCTCGACCTGCAGGCAGTTAGCGTGGAGTTGCTCGAAGACATGCAACACTAGCACTGCATTGAGGAAACGCACTTTCTTTTGGCGCCTTATAATTACATACGCGACGAACGCGACAGGCCGAACATACAATCTGCTGGTTGACGATCATTCCAAACAGCCTTGAAACAGATAATTAATCGTTTTATTTCATTCACTTATGTAACTAAACACGAAGCTTTTACAATTATATAAATACTGGTTAATTGCCACCAGGAGTAGCATTGCGCCACACTCCAACGCCTGACTTGCAATAAGGTTAATTGGATCCACTACTTGGAAGGAGATACAAAATGATAAGAAATAAGTTCAGAAAGTGTTTATACCAAATAACCAGTTACCGCTCCCACCCTACAACCTCCAGACATATAGCTACGTACGCGTAACACTTTTTAGAGCGGCTTAATTGATATCAATATGATTACTAAATGCCGCCACTACAAACCTCGCGCAAACAACTGCGCAACCAGCGATGCACGGGATCGGCGTCCAGTCGCGGGTGCCAGAGCATCGCGACGGTGAACGCCGGCAATTCGAACGGCAACGCAAAGCTGTGCAGGTCCGTGCGCAGGTTTTCGGTGTGGCGTTCCGGCACGGTGGCTATCAGGTCGGTGGCCCGGGCGAGTGCCAGCGCGGTCGAGAAACCGGCGACGATAGTCACCACCTGACGTTCCAGTTCCGACGTCGCCAATGCGTCATCGACAGGCCCTTTATCGAGCCCGCGCCGGGACACGCTGATATGCCCGCCCGCCGCATAACGCGCAGGGGTGATTTCGCCTCGGCTCAGTGGGTGTTGATTTCGCACCACCCCGATAAAGCGGTCGCGAAATAAACCCTGGGTGCGCAATTCCGGGCTTGCAGCCTTGCCCACCACACCGGTTTCAAGATCAACGGTGCCGTCGCGAAGTGCGGCGCTGTCCTTGTCAGGCTTGTGCATGAAACGCAGGCGCACGCCGGGGGCTTGTCCGGCAATGCGGGCGATCAGCGGCGCACCGAAGTTCTCCACGAAACCCTCGCTGGTGCGCAACGTGAAAGTGCGGATCAGCCGTGTCAGATCAGGCTGTTCGGCCGGACGCAGCACTGCCTCCGCCTCCTGCACCAGCTGGCTGACTCGCTCGCGCAATTCCAGCGCCCGGGGCGTGGCGACGAGCCCGCGTCCGGCGCGGACCAGCAGCGGATCGCCGGTGGTTTCGCGCAATCGCGCCAACGCCCGACTCATCGCCGAGGGGCTCAGGCCCAGGCGTTTAGCGGCGTGCGCCACGCTGCCTTCGGCGAGCAATACGTCGAGGGTGACGAGCAGATTGAGATCGGGCGTAGACATTGGCGTGCCTCGAAGTAACGTGGGATGGCGTTAAACGCATGAATACAGTGCAACCCGTGCGCCTTCCGCCATGTTAGGCGCCGGCGTAGATTTCTGACAGCTCCACTTCCGGAGTGGCCTGATCAGGAAGGACCGAATGAAGTCGTCAATGACCGTTGCGACCAGCACCCCGCAGACACCCGCCGTGCGATGGGCGCTGGCCAGCCTTGCGCTGTCGATGTTGCTGTCTTCGCTCGGCACCAGCATCGCCAATGTGGGATTGCCGACGTTGGCCCAGGCGTTCGAGGCAACCTTTCAGCAGGTGCAATGGGTTGTCATCGCCTATTTGCTGGCCATCACCACGCTGATCGTCAGCGTCGGCCGCCTCGGTGACATCGTCGGTCGTCGACGGTTGCTGGCCGGCGGCATCGGCGTATTCACGCTGGCCTCGATCCTCTGCGGTCTGGCGCCAACGCTGTGGCTGTTGATTGGCGCACGGGCGCTGCAAGGCCTGGGCGCGGCGATCATGATGGCGCTGACCATGGCGTTCGTCGGCGACACGGTGGCGAAGGCCAGAACCGGCAGCGCCATGGGGTTGCTCGGGACGATGTCGGCGATTGGCACGGCGCTGGGCCCATCGCTGGGTGGGTTGCTGATTGATGGATTCGGCTGGCGCGCGATTTTTTTGATCAGTGTGCCGCTGGGGCTGTTGACGTTGCTGCTCGCCTATCGTTACTTGCCGTCCGACCGGCAACCCGCCACGACCGGGCGCGCCGGGTTCGACTCGATCGGCACGCTGCTGCTGGCGTTGACGCTCGCAGCGTATGCACTGGCCATGACCCTCGGGCGCGGGCATTTCGGGCCAATCAATATCGGTTTGCTGCTGGCGGCAGGGTTCGGCGCGGGGCTTTTCGTGTTCGTCGAATCGAAAGTCGACGCCCCGCTGATACGTTTGGCGATGCTGCGCAACCCACTGCTGAGCGCCAGCCTGGCCATGAGCACGCTAGTCGCAACGGTGATGATGGCGACGCTGGTGGTCGGGCCGTTTTATCTTGCCCAGGCACTGGGGCTGGATGCGCTCAGGGTCGGACTGGTATTGGCGGTCGGCCCCTGTGTAGCGGCATTGACTGGCGTCCCCGCTGGCAAAATCGCTGATCGTTTCGGCGCGCAACGCATGACCGTCGCCGGGCTGATCGCGATGGCCGTCGGTTGTCTCTCACTGGCGCTGTTGCCGCAATCGTTGGGCATCGCCGGTTATGCCGCGCCGATGGTCGTGCTCACCCTCGGCTATGCGCTATTCCAGACGGCCAACAACACCACAGTCATGAGCGATGTGCAGCCCGATCAACGTGGCGTTATCTCGGGCATGCTCAATCTGTCGCGCAACCTCGGTCTCATCACCGGCGCCACGGCAATGGGCGCAGTGTTTGCGTTGGCTTCGCAAGCGGCCGACATCAGCGCTGCGCAACCCGAAACCGTTGCTCACGCAATGCACGTGACCTTCGCGGTAGCGCTGGGTTTGATCGTGGTTGCACTTTACGTAGCGCCGGGCCCCGACGCCCAGAACCCCGCGTAGGAGCTGCCGCAGGCTGCGATCCCTTGATCTCGATCTTCGGCGGCTTCGAACCCGCCCAGAATCAAGGTCAAGGGATCGCAGCCTTCGGCAGCTCCTACCGGGAAATATGTGGTGTGTGTCGGCGTTACTGCTTGATCACCACCAGCGGCTCGCCTTTTTTCACGATGTACGTCGCCAGCTCGGAAGCGCTTTTGGTCCCGACGTTTTTCGCGATATGCGCGACGCCGGCCGGGATGTACAACGAGTCGCCGGCCTTGAGGGTGATGGGCGGCTGACCTTCGAGCTGGTACTCGAACGTGCCGTCGATCACGTGAGCCACTTCGACGCCGGGGTGCGAGTGGTTAGGGGAAGCGACACCCGGTTCGAAACCGACCAGCACCTGAATCACCTCGCGCCCTTCGACGTCGAGGTCCTTGCGCAGCAGATCGGTGCGGTGCAGCCCGGCCTGCCAGTTTTTCGCAGGAGTTTTCACTTCCTCGGCCTGGGACACGCCAGAGAAAGCGCTGAGCGCGGCGGCGGTTGCCACGGCGACGCCGAACATTTTTGCAGTGTGACGAGCGTTGATACGGAACATGGCATTTCTCCGGTGTGGACCGTTGGGGGTGTCACCATTAGAGCGCCCTCGTGTATCTCGCACGTGTCGCGCAGGCCATGGTTTTGTATGCGAACTTGGCCAGGGCCACCGGGGATACGTAGGGATACAAACAGGCCCGTTTTCGCCTGACTGAACCTGACCGGCTGGCCGCACAAGGTTGCGAGAGACGCAATCGCGGCCTATGGTCCAAGCGATGCCTTGCTGGCGACTGGCGCGAATGGATCGCCGCCGATTGCTGCTCACCCGTGCGAAGTTTCCCAAAGAGGTGACACATGCCGAACGATTCCCGCCCTGCCGTACTTGAACTGATCGGCAATACCCCACTGGTTCGCGTCAGCCGTTTTGACACCGGGCCCTGCACGCTGTTTCTCAAGCTCGAATCGCAGAACCCGGGCGGTTCGATCAAGGACCGCATTGGCCTGGCAATGATTGACGCCGCCGAGCGCGACGGTTCGCTCAAGCCCGGCGGCACCATCGTCGAGGCCACCGCTGGCAATACCGGCCTGGGCCTGGCGCTGGTCGGTCGCGCCAAGGGCTATCGGGTGGTGCTGGTGGTGCCGGACAAGATGTCCACCGAAAAAGTCCTGCACCTCAAGGCCATGGGCGCCGAAGTGCACATCACCCGCTCCGATGTCGGCAAGGGCCATCCCGATTATTACCAGGACGTTGCCGCGCGGCTGGCGCTGGAGATTCCCGATGCGTTTTTCGCCGACCAGTTCAACAACCCGGCCAACCCGCTCGCCCACGAGTGCAGCACCGCGCCGGAGATCTGGGCGCAGACCCAGCATGATGTGGATGCCATCGTCGTCGGTGTCGGCTCGGCGGGCACGCTGACCGGGTTGACCCGTTTTTTCAAGCGCGTGCAGCCCGATCTGGAAATGATCCTGGCCGATCCTGTCGGTTCAGTGATGGCCGAATACAGCCGCAGCGGCACCATGCAAACCCCCGGTTCGTGGGCAGTGGAAGGCATCGGCGAAGACTTCATTCCCTCGATTGCCGACCTGTCCAGCGTGCGCCACGCCTATTCGATCAGCGACGAAGAGAGCTTCGACCACGCCCGCCAACTGCTGCGCGCCGAAGGCATTCTCGGCGGCTCGTCGACCGGCACCTTGTTGGCGGCGGCCCTGCGCTATTGCCGCGAGCAAACCGAGCCCAAGCGCGTGGTCAGCTTCGTCTGCGACACCGGCACGCGTTATCTGTCGAAGGTCTACAACGATCAATGGATGAACGATCAAGGCTTGCTGGCGCGCAAACCCTATGGCGATCTGCGCGATGTGATCGCACGGCGGTTCGAGGATGGCCGGGTGATCAGCGTCGGCCCCGACGACACCCTGCTGACGGCGTTCCAGCGCATGCGCCTGGCGGATGTCTCGCAATTGCCGGTGCTGGTGGACGGCCAGCAACTGGTCGGCGTGATCGACGAATCCGACATTTTGCTGGGCATGCAGGAAGACCCTTCACACTTTCGCTTGACCGTGGCCAGCGCCATGACCGACAAAGTGGAAACCCTGCCAGCCAGCGCGAGCATGGCCAAGCTCCAGGAAGAACTCGACCGCGGGCTGGTGGCGATCATTGCCGACGACTCGGGCTTTCATGGCCTGATTACCCGCGTCGACCTGCTTAATCATTTGCGGAGATCCCTTGCATGAGTCAACACTATGAAAACGCCGCGCCACACGGCTTTGCCACCCGCGTGATTCACGCCGGGCAAGCGCCGGACCCGACCACCGGGGCGTTGATGCCACCGATCTATGCCAACTCGACCTACTTGCAACAAAGCCCCGGCGTGCACAAAGGCTTCGATTACGGACGCTCGCATAACCCGACGCGCTTTGCCTTGGAGCGTTGCGTCGCCGACCTTGAAAGCGGCACTCAGGCCTTCGCCTTCGCCTCCGGGCTGGCGGCGATTTCCACCGTGCTGGAACTGCTCGACGCCGGTTCGCACATCGTCTCCGGCAATGATTTGTACGGCGGTACGTTTCGCCTGTTCGACAAGGTGCGCAAACGCAGCGCCGGGCATCGCTTCAGCTTCGTCGACCTGACGGACCTGTCGGCGTTCGAAGCGTCGTTGCAGGACGACACGCGGATGGTCTGGGTCGAGACCCCGAGCAATCCTTTGCTGAGCCTCACCGACCTCGCCGCCGTGGCACGCATCTGCCGTGCGCGCGGCATCATCTGCGTGGCTGACAATACGTTTGCCAGCCCGTGCATCCAGCGGCCGCTGGAGCTGGGTTTCGACATCGTGCTGCACTCGACCACCAAATACCTCAACGGCCACTCCGACGTGATCGGCGGCATCGCCGTGGTCGGGCAGAACCCGGAACTGGCGGAGCGACTGGGCTTTCTACAGAACTCGATTGGCGCAATCGCCGGACCGTTCGACGCGTTCCTGACCCTGCGCGGGGTGAAGACGCTGGCGCTGCGCATGGAACGTCACTGCAGCAATGCGCTGGAACTGGCGCAATGGCTGGAACGTCAGCCGCAGGTGGCTCGCGTCTACTATCCGGGCCTGGCGTCGCACCCGCAGCATGAGCTGGCGAAACGGCAGATGCGCGGTTTCGGCGGAATGATTTCGGTTGATCTGAAAAGCGATCTGGCGGGCGCCAAACGCTTCCTTGAGAGCGTGCAGATCTTTGCGCTCGCCGAGAGCCTGGGCGGCGTGGAAAGCCTGATCGAGCACCCGGCGATCATGACCCACGCCACCATCCCTCCTGACACTCGTGCTCAGTTGGGTATCGGCGATGGCTTGGTGCGATTGTCCGTGGGCGTCGAGGATGTCGAGGACCTGCGCGCCGACCTGGCTCAGGCGCTGGCACGAATGTAAACGCACATTGTGGTGAGGGGATTTATCCCCGTTGGGTCGCGAAGCGGCCCCAGCATCCGGCAAAACCGGCTGACGACTGCTTCGCAGCCGAACGGGGATAAATCCCCTCACCACAGGAAAGACATTTCATGCGCGAGGGTTACTTGTCGGACTTGATGCTGGTCCACACCCGCGTACGAACCCGCTCAAGTTTCTGCGGCAACGGTTGCACCACGTAGAGGGTTTTCAACGCTTCGCTGGTCGGCGTCAGGTTCGGGTTGCCGGTGATTTCCTTGTTGATCAGCGCAATCGAGTCTTTGTTGGCGTTCGGGTAGCCGAGGAAGTCACTGATCGGGGCGATGACTGTCGGCTCCAGCAAAACGCTATTCAGAAATTCGTGGGCCTCTTCAACGTTTTTCGCGCTTTTCGGGATGGCGAAGGTGTCGAACCAGATCGGCGCGCCCTCTTTCGGCAAGCGCCAATCGACCACCACGCCGTTGCCCGCTTCCTTGGCGCGATTGCCGAACTGGTAGAAGCTGCCGGAGTAGCCGATGGCGACGCAAATATCGCCGTTGGCGATGTCGGTCATGTACTTGGCGGAGTTGAAGTAGGTCACGTAAGGGCGAACCTTCATCATCAGCGCCTTGGCTTTTTCATAGTCATCCGGGTTCTGGCTGTTGGGGTCCAGCCCAAGGTAGTGCAGCGCAATCGGCAGGATTTCCGACGGTGAATCAAGCATCGCCACGCCGCAGGATTTCAGCTTTTCCATGTACTCGGGTTTGAACACCAGGTCCCAACTGTCCACCGGCGCATTCTTGCCCAGCGCCGCTTCCACCTTCGCCGGGTTGAAGCCGATCAGCACGGTGCCGTACATGTAAGGCACGCCGTACTGGTTGCCGGGGTCGTTCTTGTCCAGCAACTTGAGCAGTGCCGGGTCTTGGTGCGACCAGTTGGGCAACTTGGACTTGTCCAGTTTCTGGAACACGCCGGCCTTGATCTGGGTTTCGATGAACTGATTGGACGGCACCACCAGGTCGTATCCGGAGTTGCCGGTGAGCAACTTGGCTTCCAGCGATTCATTAGTGTCGAAGGTGTCCCAGGTCAGTTTGATGCCGGTCTTGTCGGCGAAGTCCTTGGGCACGGACGGCAGGATGTAATCCGCCCAGTTATACACGCGCAATTCCCGCTGTTCGGCGTGAACGGCGCTGGCCAGCAGCGTCAACCCGCAAACGGTGGCGCCCAGTATGCTTTTCATCGTGACCATGAATGACTTCCCCAAGTGTGTACCGCTCTGGTTTTTATGTTTTGTACACGGCAGGCCTTACGAAATTGCCAAAGGTGATGCTGAGAAGATTCTAGTTGTGGTTTTGCCGGGCGTGACTGGATTGGCCATGCTGTTCTGATTCTTGCTGAGGCACTGGGTGGTTCATAGAGTGAGGTCGGCCAAAAGGGGATCTAAATGGCCAATATCGGTGTCCCTGTTGATCCGGTTGTTGGCGGATGAATCACCCGGTGTACTCCCACAAAAAAAGCCCGCCATAAGGCGGGCTTTGTGGGTTTGAGTAGGTGGCCGGTGCTGGTCTCCGGCTTACAAGGTTTATCAGGACTCTCACAGAACAGTTTTGTGCTCTTCTGCTTCACACGGCATAAGGGCTGGATCTCAGCGCGGAGATCTTTCTAACCGTGTACCCTTCGGAACGCGCCCCACGTGTCCTTGCCATCCGCTTGCGCATCAGTCTGCGTCTTCACCTACAAGTTCAAGCGTAGTACAGCGCACACACCTCGGCCCGGCGTTTTTAGATCGATTTTTCCCCCAACCGGAATTCACAGAAAGCAAACACGCTAACGGCACGCGCATACCTGAAAATCCGGCACCAATGTGTCAGCCATTGACCATTTGAATGCATCGTCATAAGCAGCCACCCGCACCTGTTGGGATACAGTCGCTGGCAACACTTGCAGAACCACAAAAAAACAGGAGTTGACCATGTCGCAACTGAACCTGCACCCCAATGCTGCCGCCTCTCTGGAGCAATGGCACAAGATGATTCACAGCGGTGAATTTCAAGACTTGCCTGCTTTGCTCGACCCGAAAGCCGTGTTCCGCTCGCCGATGGCGCATATGCCCTACTCCGGCGCTGCGGTGGTCACCATGATTCTCGGCACGGTGTTCAACGTGTTTGAGGACTTCAAGTACCACCGCGAACTGGCGACCGGCGACGGGCTGAATGTGGTTCTCGAATTCAGCGCCAAGGTCGGCGGAAAAGAGCTCAAGGGCATCGACATGATGCGCTTCGACGAGCGAGGAAAGATCGTCGAATTCGAAGTCATGGTGCGGCCGATGAGTGGGTTGCAGGCGTTGGGCGAAGAGATGGGCAAAAGGCTCGGTGCCTATCTGGCGGCCAGTAAAACCTGATCGTGATCCGGTCATTGATCGATTAACTTCAACCTCTCCCACCAGCGGACTACGCTCAGGGTAAGCGCTGCAAAAATGCACATTTCTTTGCATTATTGCAGCGCCCACCGGGGCCGCCTGTTCGCCCGTGTCCCTGTCCGCCACACATTCCAGTTGGCATGCGATATGCCCCGCATTGTCTGCCTGAGCGATTTCAGCCAGGTCCCACTAGCCAAATCGAGCCGATCCACCGATGGATATCCTGAACTTACTGGGCAATAAAGCGCAGCCGCTGTCCAGCACCCTCAGCGCCGACGGGCAACTGGTCAGTCTGTCTGCGAGCCTGAGCGATCAACTGGGCTACGCCCCCGAGACGCTGCTAAATCAGCCGATCGAGCGCCTCTACAGCGTCGAGTCGGTGCGCGCCTTGCGATCGCTGTTTGCCAATCCGCCCGCTGACGAGCAAGTCCCCAGCCTGGAGCTGAGCCTGATTCGCCGGAACGGCGGCCTGTTGCACGTGGTTGCCTGCGGACTGCTGGAATGGCGCTCGGTACAAGCGCCGCGCCTGCACCTGCTGAAAATCCCCCTTGGCGCATTGGGCTATCGACTGCGGGAAATGCACAACGCCAATGAAGTGATGAGCCAGATGTTGCAGAGCGCCAAGGTTGCCTACTGGTGCATTGAATTCGCCGAAGCGGTGGACATCAACACATCACCGGATGAAATCGTGCGCCAGGTGTTCGAAAACGACTCCCACTGGCGGCTGTGCAACCGCGCCATGGCGGATGTGTACGAGATGCCCTCGGATGTCGATTTCAACCAGCAACCGGTGCGCCTGTACTGGCCGCGCAGCCCGGCCAACGAAGAGTTTGTGCGGCGCCTGATCGAGGCCGGGTTCAGCGTCGACTGCGCGCTGTCGGTAGACCGCCGGCACGACGGCTCGCCGGCCTACGTCGAGAACGACGTGCGCGCGACCATCGTCAACGGGCACCTGTTGCGCATGTGGGGGAGCATTCGCGATGTCAGCCAGGAACTGCGTATGCAGCATGACGCCGAGCAACGGATCGATGCCTTGCGCCGGGTCTTCGATGCGGTGCCCGACGCCGTGTTGGTGATCGATGAACAGTTGCAACCGCAATGGCGCAACGCTGCCTTCGAAGAGACTTTTGGCATCACTCAGGGCGACGGCATCGCTCGGCTGTTGCTGGACAACGCCCTGCCCGAGCGCACCTGGCACAGCCTGCCGCTGCCCGACCTGAGCGGGCGCGACGTGCATTTCAAGGTGCATTGCTCGCGTATTTTGATTCGTGAAGGCGTGGCCTGGCGGGTCGCGGTGTTTCGTGAAAGTCAGGGCGTGCGCCGCGCCGAAGAGCTGCACCCATGAAAGACAAAAACCTGCCACCGACCTTGCAGATGGGCATGCGCTCTTCGGTCAACGTCAGCAGCGAAGTGCTCGGCGCACTGCTGGAAACTCCTGCGCTGCATGCGTTGCTCGACAGCTTCAGCGAGGCGCTGATCGTGACCGACGGCGAAGGTCGGGTGCGCCTGCTCAACCTGGCCGCCGAACGCGTCAATCGCCTGCCCAGGCAGCAAGCCGTCGGACTCTCTGACGGTGAGTTTTTTCAGCGCTCGGCACTCAATTATGAAGACTTTCAAGCGGCGCTGAATCGTGGCGGCAATAGTGCGTTGACCCGTTCCCGGGAAGGCCGGGTATTGCTCAGCAGCACCCACGCCATTCCCACCGGCGCCTATGAAAAACCGTTCAGGATGCTCACCCAGAAAGACTTCGACGGCAGCCAGCCGCAACGTCGAGCTTCGCTGGGCAACCGGCCGGTGGAACCCCAGGGCCTGCGCGATCCGCAGGACAATGCGCTGCACATGTCACCGCAGCTCTCGAGTATCGCTGACACAGGCGTGCGCGCCTTCCGGCGCCGGGCGCGTTTGTTATTGCTGGGAGAGCCGGGGGTGGGCAAGACCGCCATCGCCCGGCATATCCATCGCGCCGCCGGTTGGGGTGATCGCCCGTTCATTCACGTCAACTGCGGGAGCATCCCGGAGAGCCTGTTCGAGTCGGAGATGTTCGGCTACGAGCGCGGTGCGTTTACCGGCGCGTTGCAGGGCGGCAAGCAGGGCTACATCGAGGCGGCTTCGGGGGGGACACTGTTCCTCGATGAGATCGGCGAGATTCCCCTGCACGTGCAAGCCAAACTGCTGAAGTTTCTCGAAGACAGCACCATCCAGTCGGTCGGTTCACCGCTGAGCAAAACGGTGCAGGTGCAAGTCATTGCCGCCACCAACAAGGACCTGCGCCATCTGGTGAGCATCGGTGAGTTCCGCGCCGACCTCTACTATCGCCTGGCGGTTTTGCCGGTGGAGATTCCGCCGCTGCGCCAGCACCGCGACGACCTGCCGTTTCTCATCGACATCCTGCTGAGCCGCATCAATGCCGATCGCGAGCCATCGCTGAGCCTGTCGGCCGGTTGTCGCAAGCGGCTGTTGGGTTACGACTACCCCGGCAACATCCGCGAACTGGTGAACATCTTCGAACGGCTGGCGGTGCTCGCTGACGATGAAGCGCAGGAACATCATCTGCCAGCGGAACTGCTCGAACCGGTGCGGCATCAGGAACCGGTGAGACCGGTGGTGGCCGACGACGATGATTCGCAGCAAAACCTCAAGCTGCAGGTTCAGCATTTCGAGCGCCAGGTGATCCTCCGGGCCGTGCACCTGTGCGGCAGCAAACGCAAGGCGGCGGTGCATTTGGGCATCGACATCGGCACCCTCATCCGCAAACTCCAGCGCGACTGACCCCAGGAGCTGCGTAGGAGCTGCGTAGGAGCTGCGTAGGAGCTGTCGAGTGCAACGAGGCTGCGATCTTTTTGCAGCTCGATAATTTCAAGATCAAAAGATCGCAGCCTCGTTGCACTCGACAGCTCCTCCATAGCTCCTGCTTGCTGCGAACAGGCGCTGCAAAAACGCATACACACCAGGTTACTTTTGCCTGTCCCTCTCCGCCGACGAATAAATAATCCGTTTAATTTCAACAAGTTAAACAACTGGCACGACCTGTGCTCCTGCTATCTGCAACCCACTATCGATGGGCATTGCACAGGGCCGGCTTTTATCAGCCGTGCCGGTAGCCAGGAGGAATAATAAAAATGTTGATCACCGGGATCAAAAGCCGACCGGTTTATGACCAGTTGCAACCGCTGCCAGGCGGTATCCGGCACATCATTGCCGGGCAAGGCAGCGGCGGTCGCGCCATGCTGCGCTTGCTGGAGGACATGGCCGAAGTGGATCGGCCGATCACCTTGCTCTACTCACTGGAATCCTTCTCCGGCCAGGATTTTCTGACGCAGTTGCAGCAGCACCCCCAGCACCCGCTGCATGTGCATGCGACCAATCAATCACTGATCGAAGCGCTGAAAAATCTGCTCGGCGAGGCGCGCATGGGCACCCGCCTTTACCTCGCTGGATCGGAAAGTTTCCTCGGCAGCGCCATGCAAGTGGCCACCCATTTCGACCTGAACCGCGACGAAGTCCTGCGCGAGCACTCCGGCACCCTGGTACGCCGGGTCTGGTGCGTGCACTGCGACACCTACACCGAAAACGTCACTCAACGCGTTTATGACTGCCCCGGTTGCGGCGTGACGCTGGTGGTGCGCGATCATTATTCCCGGCGTCTGGCAGCTTTTCAGGCGGTCAAGGCCGATGCCGAAGTCCCGGGTGAATTGCCCGAAGCCGAGGAACTCGACACATGAGCCAGAACAACGGCACGTTGAATCTGCGGGTGGCGCGGATCGAAACGGTCACCCCGGAAATCAAGCGCTTCACCCTGGTGTCGCCGACCGGCGCGCACCTGCCGGCTTTCTCCGGCGGCAGCCACGTCGTGGTGCTGATTGGCAATCAGCAGAACACCTTGCGCAACCCGTATTCGCTGCTGAGTTCGCCCTACGACACCAGCAGTTATCAGATTGCCGTGCGTCGCGTGGACAGCGGTCGCGGTGGCTCGGTTTCGCTGCACGACACCGTCGCTGAAGGCGATCTGATCGAAGTTACGCCACCGGTCAATCTGTTCCCGCTGATCAAACAGGCGCGCCTGCACCTGTTCATCGCCGGTGGTGTCGGCATCACGCCGGTGATTTCCCAGCTTGAAGAATTGTCGCTGAGCAAGGTGCCGTTCGAGCTGCATTACGCGGTGCGCGGCGAAGCGCATGCGCAGCTCGGCAAAGAGTTGCAGGCCACCTACGGCGAGCAGGTTCACCTGTACCGCAAGGGCATTGAATCGCGCATGGAGATCGGCCAGGTGCTGGCCGACCGCCCATTGGGCAGCCACGTCTATGTCTGCGGCCCCGACAGCATGATCGACGCCACGCTGGCCTGCGCCCGCGACCTCGGCTGGACCGACAGCCACGTGCACTTCGAGCGTTTCCTCGAGCAAAGCAGTGGCGGCGAAGCCTTCAGTTTCACCCTTGGCCGCAGCGGCGCGACGATTGAAGTCTCACCCGACCAGACCATGCTCGAAGCGGTCGAAGCTGCCGGCTACAGCATGCCGTACCTGTGCCGCGGCGGCGCTTGCGGGCATTGCGAAACCCAAGTGCTGGAACTCGATGGCGAGTTGCTGCACAGCGATGACTGGCTGTCCGACGACGACAAGGTCGGCGGCAAGAAAATCATGCCCTGCGTATCCCGCGCCAAGTGCAATCGCCTGGTCATCGACCTCTGATCGACGGAGAAAAAACCATGAATATCAAATTCAATCCCGACGAAACCTATCGCGACGACTACACCTTCGCCAACAGCCCGGAAACCATCGCCCGCGCGCCCTTCCCGTTCCCCGATGACGATTACATGTATTCGATGAACCTCGAACCGCATGTGTCGGTGGGCGACGGTGCGTTTCGCGCCGCGTTCGATATCGACGAGCATTACATCAGCGAATGCCGCGACCGCGCGATCACCCTGGAGAAAGATCCGGGCATGCACTACGTCTCGGCGCCGCACATGATGGAGGCGCAATGGGATTTGCTCGAGCTGATCATGGAATCCTATGCCCGGGACTATCCGCAGTACTTCAGCCTGGCGCGTGAAGGCCGGCAGTGGCACTGGACCAACCGGCTGCTGGACATCGACGACCATTTCACCTTCGGCGATCCGGCGACCCTGCCCTACGAACCGATGGAGTACGTGACGCGCCAGGCCCAGGGCGACTGGGTGTTGCAGGAAGAACGTGACGGCACGTTGTATTGGGGTGCGGGGATCGCCACCCAGCGCGCCGATTATTCCCTGCGTTTCAACCTCGGCATGAGCTGGGAGGAGTTTCACGGGCCGGTGCCGCTGGTCAAGGAAATCGGCATGCTCGACCGCGCCCTGAAGTTCCTCCTGCGCCTGCGCACCGGCCATCCGGTGCGGCGCCTGAACTGGTCGCTGACCGTCAACCCGCGCCTCGAAGTGTCGGCCGAAAGCCTGCCGGAATGGGCGCCGGACCGGACCATCGTGACTGCAGAAAACGCCGGCAAGCTGGTTTACCTGCGCATTGAGTTGCAACCGCTGCATCGCCTGCCGCGCAGCAACGCGATTGTTTTTCCGATCCGCACTTACCTGCTCAGCCTCGAAGACATCGCCACCAACCCGGCATGGGCCCGACGCATGCACCGCGTGCTGCGGGATTTGAATCAGCAACTGGTCGATTACAAAGGCTTCAGTCGCTATCGCGATGCGGCGGTCGAGTGGCTGTCGCAGTACGACGATGGGCGCGATAGCGACACCAAAAAACAGGCGTGAACCCACAACCCCTGTGGGAGCGAGCTTGCTCGCGAAGAGGCCATTACCTTCAACATTAATGTTGGCTGATACGCCGCTATCGCGAGCAAGCTCACTCCCACATTGGGCCAGGGCAAACCTGCAAGGAACTGAAAACAACAAGCTCAAACGAGCAACGGCGGGGCAACCCGCCAGCATCACCCCCCACTGCCATTGATAATGAGGAAATAAAATGAGTGGCTCACCCAACGCGCGTGCAAGCGTCAGCGCCGATCAGGATGCGGAACAGCTCCGCGCCCTCGGCTACAGTTCGGATTTCAACCGCAGCATGAGCCTGTGGGAGAACTTCTCCCTGGGCTTTACCTACCTGTCGCCGGTCGTCGGCGTCTACACCTTGTTTGGCTTATGCCTCGCCGCAGGCGGCCCGCCGATGTTCTGGTCATACCTGCTGATCGGCGCCGGCCAATTGCTGGTGTGCCTGATCTTCGGTGAAATCGTCTCGCAGTTCCCGATTTCCGGTGGCGTCTACCCGTGGGCCCGTCGCCTGGTGGGCAAGCGCTGGGCGTGGATGGTCGGCTGGGTGTATGCCTGGGCCTTGTGCGCCACGATTGCCGGGGTTGCGGTGGGCGCGGGGCCGTATCTGGCGATCATGCTGGGCTTCAGTCCCGGACCCGAAGCCAACATCTACATTGCCCTGACAATCATCCTGCTTTCGACCGCACTCAATCTGGTGGGCACCAAGCTCCTGGCGCGGGTGGCGATGTTCGGTTTCCTGTGCGAACTGGTCGGTGCGATTCTGGTCGGCGGCTATCTGCTGATCTTCGAGCGTCATCAGCCGTTCAGCGTGCTGTTCGACACCTTCAACCTTGAGGTCAACGGCTCGTACTTGCCGGCGTTCCTCGCGGCCTCGCTGGCCGGCCTGTTCCAATACTACGGTTTCGAAGCCTGCGGCGATGTCGCTGAAGAAACCCCGAACCCGGGCAAGCGGATTCCGAAAGCGATGCGCATGACCATCTACATCGGTGGCGCGGCGGCGATGTTCGCCTGCCTGGCGCTGATCCTGTCGGTGCCGGACATGGCCAAGGTACTGGCCGGCGAAGACACCGATCCGGTGGCGACCATCCTCGCCAACGCCTTCGGCCCGGTGGGCTCGCGACTGGTGATGGCGGTGGTGATGGTGTCGTTCATCTCGTGCGTGCTGAGCTTGCAAGCGGCCGCCAGCCGTCTGTTGTTCGCCTATGCCCGTGACGAAATGATCATCGGCAGCTCGCTGCTCAAACGCCTTTCGGGCAACCACGTGCCGTCCTTTGCGTTGCTGATCAGCGGCCTGGTGCCAGCGGCGATTGTCTGCCTGGGCATGTTCATGGCAGACGCCGTGGCGACCATCGTCGGCTTTGCCGCGATCGGCATCTACGTGGCGTTCCAGTTGATCGTCGTCGCGGCCCTGATCGCCCGCGCCAAGGGCTGGCGCCCGAACGGGCAGTTCACGCTCGGCGCCTGGGGTATCTGGGTGAACCTCGCCGCGCTGATCTACGGCGTGTGCGCCATCGTCAACATGGTTTGGCCACGCGCGCCGGATGCGCCTTGGTACATCAACTACTCGATGATTTTGACCACGCTGGTGGTGATGGGCGCCGGGCTGGTCTACATGCTGCTCGGCAAGCCATACGACAAAGGCACGGCGCCGGCGGGGGATGCGTGGAAGTTTTCAAAACCGTTGGCTAAGGCCGTTGATGTCTCCGGCACAGCGGTAAACAGACCGACAATCTGATCACGATCATCCCTGTCGAAACCGAACCCTGTAGGAGCTGCCGAAGGCTGCGATCTTTTGACTTTGCTTTTGCAGATCAAGATCAAAAGATCGCAGCCTTCGGCAGCTCCTACGGGGATTCGGTTTCGATAGAAAAATAATAGCTTCGAAGAGGAGATGAACATGCAGACCCAACTCTTGATCAACGGCCAACTCATCACTGGCGATGGCCCCGCCCAACCAGTATTCAACCCGGCCCTCGGTCGTGTGCTGGTGGAAATCAACGAAGCCAGCGAAGCCCAGGTTGACGCCGCCGTGCGTGCCGCCGATGCCGCATTCAACGGCTGGTCGCAAACCCCGCCGAAAGACCGCTCGTTGCTGCTGCTCAAACTCGCCGACGCCATTGAAGCCCACGGCGAAGAGCTGGCGAAACTCGAATCGGACAACTGCGGCAAACCCTACAGCGCCGCGCTGAACGACGAGATCCCGGCGATTGCCGACGTGTTCCGCTTCTTCGCCGGCGCCAGCCGTTGCATGAGCGGTTCTGCCGGCGGTGAGTATCTGCCGGGCCACACCTCGATGATCCGCCGCGACCCGGTGGGCGTGATCGCCTCCATCGCGCCATGGAACTACCCGTTGATGATGGTCGCCTGGAAAATCGCCCCGGCCCTCGCCGCCGGTAATACCGTGGTGCTCAAGCCGTCGGAACAAACCCCGCTGACCGCGTTGCGCCTGGCCGAACTGGCGTCGGAAATCTTCCCGGCCGGCGTGCTCAACCTGGTCTTTGGTCGTGGTCCTACGGTTGGCAGCCCGCTGGTCACCCACCCGAAAGTGCGCATGGTCTCGCTGACCGGCTCCATTGCCACCGGCTCGAACATCATTTCCAGCACCGCCGACAGCGTCAAACGCATGCACATGGAACTGGGCGGCAAGGCCCCGGTGATCATCTTCGACGACGCCGACATCGATGCCGCCGTGGAAGGCATCCGCACCTTCGGTTTCTACAACGCCGGCCAAGACTGCACCGCCGCCTGCCGCATCTACGCGCAGGCCGGCATCTACGAAAAATTCGTCGAGAAACTCGGTGAGGCGGTCAGCAGCATCAAGTACGGCTTGCAGGATGATCCGGCGACCGAGCTCGGCCCGCTGATCACCGCGCAGCATCGTGACCGCGTGGCCGGGTTTGTCGAACGCGCCGTGGCGCAATCGCACATCCGCTTGATTACCGGCGGCAAGGCGGTGGAAGGCAACGGTTTCTTCTTCGAGCCGACGGTGCTGGCCGATGCGCAGCAGGATGACGAGATCGTCCGTCGCGAAGTATTCGGGCCGGTGGTCTCGGTGACGAAATTCAGCGATGAGGCGCAGGTGCTGGGTTGGGCCAACGATTCGGACTACGGCCTGGCCTCGTCGGTGTGGACCGCCGATGTCGGCCGCGCGCATCGCCTGTCGGCGCGCTTGCAGTATGGCTGCACCTGGGTGAACACCCACTTCATGCTCGTCAGTGAAATGCCCCATGGCGGTCAGAAATTGTCCGGCTACGGCAAGGACATGTCGATGTATGGGCTGGAGGACTACACCGTGGTGCGGCATGTGATGTTCAAGCATTAAAAAGCGAAAAGATCGCAGCCTTCGGCAGCTCCTACGGGATGTACGCCGTTCCTGTGTAGGAGCTGCCGCAGGCTGCGATCTTTTATGTCCTACAACGTCCGCTGCCCGTTGCCGATCTTCCGGGCTTCCTCAATCCCCCATTCCATCGCCGCCTCCATGTCGAGAAAATGCAGCGCTGGATGGTCGTTCTCTTCTATGGCCGTGTCATCAGGCAGGTAGACACCTATGAACATTCCCAACGAACCGTCCCGCAGGATCTCGGCCTTGACCTTGATGGTGCATCCGTTCGACAGCGTTTCCGTATGGAGCAAATGGCGTTCAGTCATGGTTGCGTTCCTCCAGGTATTGAAATCGGTCAACGCGTCCCGCAGCCCTTATTGTTAAGGCCAACCCCGCCCAAAGGCCTGTTTCAACGGCGACAAGACAGCGGCGCAATGCCACCTATACTACTAGCCACCGCCCCCTCGGGGTCTGCACTCCCAACAATAAAAAGCAGAGGTGGAGCATGGTCTGGCAGCAAATCTACGATCCGTTCGGCAACCCGGTCTTTTCAACCATCATGGCAGCAGTGCCGGTCGTGGTCATGCTGGCAGCCCTGGCGTTTTTCCACATCAAGGCGCATTTGGCGGCGCTGCTCGCCCTCGCCTCTGCACTGGTCATCGCCATCTTCGCCTTCGGCATGCCGGCGAACATGGCCGGTTCGGCCGCTCTGTATGGCGCCGCCAATGGCTTGCTGCCAATTGGCTGGATCGTGCTCAACATCATTTTTCTGCACCGACTGACCACCGAGAACGGCTCGTTCAAGGTACTTCAGGATTCCCTGGCGCGCATCACTGACGACCGGCGCCTGCAATTGCTGTTGATCGCCTTCTGTTTCGGCGCCTTTTTCGAAGGCGCGGCCGGTTTCGGTACGCCAGTGGCGGTGACGGGAGCAATCCTGATCGGCCTGGGCTTCTCGCCGCTCGCCGCCTCCGGCCTGGCGTTGATCGCCAACACCGCGCCGGTGGCTTTTGGTGCGCTGGGCACGCCGATCATTACTCTGGCAAAAGTCACTGGCCTGGATGAAATGGAGTTGTCGATGATGGTCGGTCGGCAACTGCCGTTTTTCTCGGTGATCGTGCCATTCTGGCTGATCTGGGCGTTTGCCGGCTGGCGCAAGATGCTGGAAATCTGGCCCGCCATCCTGGTCGCCGGCGTCAGTTTTGCGGTGCCGCAATTCGTCGTTTCCAACTACCACGGGCCGATGCTGGTGGACGTGATCGCCGCGCTGATTTCCATGGCCTGCCTCACCGGTTTCCTCAAAGTGTGGAAACCCGCGACCGTGCACACCTCGGCCGCGCTGTCCGGGCGTGTCGACAACTCCAAGATTGCCGAAGAGCATGACGAAAAACCCGTCGCCAGCGCGACGTTCGCCAGCGACGCCCAACCCGCGGTAATGCGCGCATGGATGCCGTGGATCATCCTCACGGTGTTCGTGTTCGCCTGGGGCACCCAGGGTTTCAAAAACATGTTCGATACCCGCCCGGCGATGGATCCGGTCACGCACTCGGTGAAGCTCGACCCGCAGGGCAAACCACTGCGCGAAGCCAACCCGATCTTTGCCCCGGTGATCACGTTCGGCACCATCCACCAGCAAATCGAGAAGGTTCCGCCGGTGGTGCCTGCGCCTAAAACCGAGGAAGCGGTCTACAAGTTCACCTGGCTCACCAGCACCGGCAGCGGCATCTTGCTGGCAGCGATTCTGGGCGGGTTGCTGATGGGTTATTCGATTCCGCAGTTGATCAAACAGTACCTGCGAACCATCTGGGTGGTGCGCTACTCGCTGATTACCATCGTGGCGATGCTCGCCCTCGGTTTCCTCACGCGGTATTCGGGACTCGACGCCACGATGGGTCTGGCCTTTGCGGCGACAGGGATTTTCTATCCCATGTTCGGCACGTTGCTGGGCTGGCTTGGCGTGGCGCTGACAGGTTCGGACACGGCGTCCAACGTGCTGTTTGGGGGTTTGCAAAAAGTGACCGCCGAACAATTGGGGCTCAGCCCGGTATTGATGGCCGCGGCCAACAGCTCTGGCGGGGTCATGGGCAAGATGGTCGACGCCCAGTCAATCGTGGTGGCCTCGACGGCGACGCGCTGGTATGGGCATGAAGGGGAAATCCTGCGTTATGTGTTCTTCCACTCCATCATCCTGGCGATTCTGGTGGGTGGGTTGGTGACGTTGCAGGCGTATGTGTCGCCGTTTACGCAGATGGTGGTGGGTGGGCATTAAGTGAAGCATCAAGCCGGCGCGCTTCGCTGGTTTTGTCGTGCACATATTCCGGACTGAGGAGGATTCCCTGTGGGAGCGAGCTTGCTCGCGATAGCGGAGTGTCAGTCGACATCAATATTGAGTGTGAGTCCGCCATCGCGAGCAAGCTCGCTCCCACAGGTTTCTTTGTTGGCCATCGCATGGGTATTCACCGTTCGCCGCCGAGTAACTGACTAGACTAACCGTCAGGTCGGCTCTCAGGCGCCGCCCGGCGTTCCCCGAACGGAGTATCGTAAAACGACTATGAACATCCTCTACGATGAACGCGTCGACGGTGCGCTACCCAACGTCGACAAGGCCGCACTCCTCCAAGCCCTGCAAACCCGTTTGCCGGATCTGCAAGTGCTGCATCAGCAGGAAGAGCTCAAGCCCTACGAATGCGATGGCCTCTCGGCCTATCGCACCACGCCGCTGCTGGTGGTGCTGCCGCGCCATCTCGATGAAGTGCAAGGCGTGCTCAAGCTCTGTCATGAAATGCAGGTCCCGGTGGTTGCCCGCGGCGCCGGCACCGGTTTGTCCGGCGGCGCACTGCCGCTGGAAAAAGGCGTGTTGCTGGTGATGGCGCGCTTTAACAACATTCTTCACATTGACCCTGCCGCCCGCACCGCGCGGGTCCAGCCCGGTGTGCGCAATTTGGCGATTTCCCAGGCGGCCGCGCCGTTCGGGCTGTACTACGCGCCGGACCCGTCTTCGCAAATCGCCTGTTCGATCGGCGGAAACGTCGCGGAAAACGCCGGCGGCGTGCATTGCCTGAAGTACGGCCTGACCGTGCACAACCTGCTCAAGGTCGACATTCTGACCGTCGATGGCGAGCACCTGTCACTGGGCGCAAACGCCCTCGATTCGCCCGGTTTCGATCTGCTGGCACTGTTCACCGGCTCCGAAGGCATGCTCGGGGTGATCACCGAAGTCACGGTAAAACTGCTGCCCAAACCGCAGACCGCCAAGGTGCTGCTGGCGGCATTCGATTCCGTCGAAAAAGCCGGCCGCGCCGTCGGCGACATCATTGCCGCCGGGATTATTCCGGGCGGTCTGGAAATGATGGACAACCTGGCGATCCGTGCCGCCGAAGACTTCATCCACGCCGGCTACCCGGTGGACGCCGAAGCCATTCTGCTGTGCGAACTCGATGGCGTCGAAGCCGATGTCCACGACGACTGCAACCGTGTGCGCCAGGTGCTGGAGCAGGCCGGCGCCACCGAAGTGCGCCAGGCCCGCGATGAGGCCGAGCGTGTGCGTTTCTGGGCCGGGCGCAAAAACGCGTTCCCGGCGGTGGGACGCCTGTCGCCGGATTACTACTGCATGGACGGCACGATCCCGCGCCGTGAATTGCCCGGTGTGCTGCAGGCGATTGCGGCGCTGTCGGCCGAATACGACTTGCGCGTGGCCAACGTATTCCACGCCGGCGACGGCAACATGCACCCGCTGATTCTGTTCGACGCCAATCAACCGGGCGAGCTGGATCGCGCCGAAGCATTGGGCGGAAAAATCCTCGAATTGTGCGTAAAGGTCGGCGGCAGCATTACCGGTGAACACGGTGTGGGCCGAGAGAAAATCAATCAGATGTGCGCGCAGTTCAACAGCGATGAGTTGACGCTGTTCCATGCGGTCAAAGCCGCGTTTGACCCGAGCGGTTTGCTCAACCCCGGCAAGAACATTCCGACCCTGCACCGCTGCGCCGAATTTGGCGCCATGCATGTACACATGGGCGCACTGCCCTTCCCTGAGCTGGAGCGTTTTTGATGGGCGGCGAACCGGATTTCGATGACAGCCACGCCCTGCTCGAGCAGGTCAACCGGGCATTGGAGAACGCCACGCCACTGCGCATTCAGGGCGCCAACAGCAAGGCGTTTCTGGGGCGCATTGTGCCGGGCGAAGTGCTCGACACCCGCGCCCACCGCGGCATCGTCAGTTACGACCCGACCGAACTGGTGATCACCGCCCGTTGCGGCACGCCGTTGTCCGAGTTGAACGAAGCGCTGGAGGCGGCCCAGCAAATGCTGCCCTGCGAACCGCCCTCCTTCGGTGACGACGCCACCGTCGGCGGCATGATCGCCAGTGGCCTGTCGGGGCCACGCCGCCCGTGGTCAGGCTCGGTGCGCGACTTCGTGCTTGGCACACGGGTCATCACCGGCCACGGCAAGCATCTTCGTTTCGGTGGCGAAGTGATGAAAAACGTCGCCGGCTACGACTTGTCGCGCCTGATGGCCGGCAGTTTTGGCGCGCTGGGCGTAATCACCGAGGTCTCGCTCAAGGTCCTGCCCAAACCCCGGCAATGCCTGAGCATCAGCCTGGAAATGGACACTGAACGCGCCTTGCTGCGCCTCGCGGAATGGGGCCAGCAACCGCTGCCGATCAGCGCCGCGTGCCACGACGGAGAGAATCTGCACCTGCGGCTTGAGGGTGGCGATGGCTCGGTGACGGCGGCCCATGACCGCCTGGGTGGCGAACCGCTCGACAGTGTCTACTGGGCGGACCTCAACGAACATCGCCTGAGTTTTTTCGACGAGGACCAGCCACTGTGGCGCCTGTCCGTGCCGCACAACACGCCGCGGCTTTCCCTGCCCGGCCGGCAACTGATCGACTGGGGCGGTGCCCAGCGCTGGCTCAAGTCAGACGCCGAAGCCGGGTTTATCCGCAACATCGTCGAAGAGGTCGGCGGCCACGTCACCTGCTACAGCCATGGCCTGATCGACAGCCCGTTCCAGCCGTTGCCCGCCGCCCTGTTGCGCTACCACCGCAGCTTGAAGCAACAGCTCGATCCCCGGGGCATCTTCAACCCCGCACGCCTGTACGCGGAGCTTTGAACCATGCAGACGACCCTGAGCGAAACCGCCCGCCAGCTGCCCCGCGCCGAAGAAGCCGAAAGCATTCTGCGCAGCTGTGTGCACTGTGGTTTTTGCAACGCCACGTGCCCGACGTATCAATTGCTCGGTGACGAACTGGATGGACCGAGGGGCCGCATCTACCTGATCAAACAGGTGCTGGAAGGCAACGAAGTCACCCGCAAGACCCAGGAGCATCTGGACCGCTGCCTGTCGTGCCGTAACTGCGAAACCACCTGCCCTTCCGGCGTCGACTATCACAACTTGCTCGACATCGGACGTGCGGTGGTCGATGCGGCCGTTCCGCGCTCACTGGAACAACGAATGCTGCGCGAGGGATTGCGCAGCGTCGTCCCCAATCCGGGCCTGTTCAAAGCGCTGGTCAGCAGCGGCCGGGTGTTCCGGGCGTTGCTGCCCAACACCCTGCAGGCCAAGTTACCGCGTCACGTTTCACCGGCCGGCGTCCGTCCGGTCACGCGCCACGCCCGGCAGGTGTTGATGCTCGAAGGCTGCGTGCAGCCGAGCCTGTCGCCCAATACCAATGCCGCCGCCGCGCGGGTCCTGGATCGGTTGGGCATCAGCGTCGCCGCGACCCGCGAGGCCGGGTGCTGCGGGGCCGTGGATTATCACCTCGACGCGCAGGCCGCCGGCCTCGACCGCGCCCGCCGCAACATCGATGCCTGGTGGCCGGGCATCGAGCGCGGGGCTGAAGCCATCGTGCAAACCGCCAGTGGTTGCGGCGCCTTCATCAAGGACTATGGTCATTTACTGGAACATGATCCGGCCTATGCGGACAAGGCGAAAGCCGTCAGTGCGCTGGCCAGAGACCTGGTGGAAGTGCTCGGGGTCGAACCGCTGGAAAAGCTCGGCGTGCACAGCGACCAGCGTCTGGCCTTCCATTGCCCCTGCACCTTGCAGCACGCACAAAAACTCGGCGGCGCCGTGGAAGCGATCCTGACTCGCCTCGGTTTCAACCTCACGGCCGTGCCCGACAGCCACCTGTGTTGCGGTTCGGCGGGCACCTACTCGATCACTCAACCCGTGCTGTCCCGGCAATTGCGCGACAACAAGCTCAACGCGCTGGAAAGCGGCCATCCCGACGTCATTGTCACGGCCAATATCGGCTGTCAGTCCCACCTCGACGGTGCGGGTCGAACCCCGGTCCGGCACTGGATCGAACTGGTCGAAGCCGCGCTGCCCTCACCCGTAACCGGAGAGTCCCGATGAAAAGCAAAGCCGTCCTGAGCCAGACCGAAGTCAGCCAGATCCTCGCGGCCGCACGCGCCGAAGCACAGACCAACCAGTGGGCCGTGACCATCGTGGTGGTCGACGACGGCGGCCACCCCCTCGCCCTCGAGCGTCTCGACGGCTGCGCGCCCATCGGCGCCTACATCGCCACCGAAAAAGCACGTACCTCGGCACTCGGCCGGCGCGAGTCCAAGGGCTATGAAGAGATGGTCAACGGTGGGCGTTATGCGTTTTTGTCGGCGCCGTTACTGACGTCGCTGGAAGGTGGTGTGCCGATCATCGTCGACGGTCAGGTGATCGGCGCGGTCGGCGTGTCCGGGGTCCAGGCCGAGCAGGATGCGCAAGTGGCGCGGGCGGGGGCGCAGTGTTTGGGCTGATCGATCATCGGCCAACCGGGCACCTGCCAAAACCCCGTTCATGCGCTTAACTGACAGGGACCGACCAACGCCCGACAGGAAACGCACCGATGCCCCGTCTCACTGCGAAGGACTTTGCCCCGGAGCTGCTTGAGCTCTACGACTACTACGCCCACGGCAAGATCGACCGGCGCGAGTTTCTCGACCGTGCGGCGTTGTTCACCCTGGGCGGTTTGACGGCCGGCGCATTGCTCGCGGCGCTGAGCCCGAACTATGCGTTGGCCGAGCAGGTGGAATTCACCGACCCGGAGATCGTCGCCGAGTACATCACCTACCCTTCGCCCAAGGGCAACGGAACGGTGCGCGGTTATCGGGTGCGGCCGGCGAAAACCACAGGCAAAGTCGCGGCGGTGGTGGTCGTGCATGAAAACCGTGGGCTCAACCCGTACATCGAGGACGTCGCGCGGCGTCTGGCCAAGGCCGGCTTCATCGCCCTCGCTCCCGACGGGTTGACCTCGGTGGGCGGTTACCCCGGTAACGATGACAAAGGGCGGGAACTGCAAGCCACCGTGGACCCCGAGAAGCTCATGAACGACTTTTTCGCCGCCATCGAGTGGTTGATGAAACACGACGCGACCAGCGGAAAAGTCGGCATCACCGGGTTCTGCTACGGCGGTGGCGTGACCAACGCGGCCGCCGTGGCGTATCCGGAACTGGGCGCTGCCGTGTCCTTTTATGGTCGCCAGGCTGAGGCCAAGGATGTCCCCAGCATCAAGGCACCGCTGATGCTGCACTACGGCGAACTGGACACACGGATCAATGAAGGATGGCCCGTCTACGAGCAGGCGTTGAAGGCCGCAGGCAAGACCTATGAGGCCTACGTTTATCCCGGCGCCAACCACGGCTTCCACAACGATTCCACGCCTCGATACGACGATGACGCCGCCAGACTGGCCTGGGACCGGACGCTGGGCTGGTTCCGCCGTTACCTGGTTTAGCGGGCTAGCCGACCACGTCAATCAACTGCTCGCGCTGCGCCCCCGTCAGCGTCGGGCCGAAACCTGCGCCGGCATTGTCCGCCATGTAGCGCGGGTTGCCGGTGCCGGGAATCACGCAGGTTACCGCCGAATGCGCGAGCAAGAACTTGAGCGCCAGTTGCGGCCAGCTGTTGACGCCCACTTGCGACGCCCAACCCGGCAGCGGTTTGCCCTTCAACCGGGCGAGTAAATCGCCGCCGCCGAACGGCCGGTTACAGATCACTGCCACGCCCCGCTCGCGACACAGCGGCAGAATGCGTTTCTCCACGCCGCGATCATCCATCGCATAGTTGATCTGCAAGAAATCCAGCGGCTCGGCCTTTAGTACGGCTTCGACTTCTTCGTACGCCGACGCGGTGTAATGGGTGATGCCGATGTAGCGAATGCGCCCTTCTTCCTTCCATTGGCGCAGGGTGGGCAAATGGGTTTTCCAGTCCAGCAGGTTGTGAATCTGCATCAGGTCGATGCGGTCGGTTTGCAGCAGTTTGAACGACTGCTCCATCTGCGCGATGCCTTCCTCACGACCCCGGGTCCAGACTTTGGTGGCGAGAAAGGCCGGTGAGCGCGGCCGGTGGATCGACAGCAGTTCGCCAGTGCTCTGCTCGGCGCGACCGTACATGGGCGAGCTGTCGATCACCGTGCCGCCCTTTTCGAACAATGCATCAAGGACGGCGGGCAGATTTTTGTAGGCCGGATCGGACGGTGCAACATCAAAACCGCGATAGGTGCCCAGGCCGACGATGGGCAATGGCTCGTTGCTGGAAGGAATGGCGCGGGTCAGCATGTTCTTGCCTCCTGTGTCCTTCGTCGGCGCGGTGGCAGCGAAGGCCGGATCGAAAGTGAGCACCGCCGAAGCACCGGCAGCCAGCGTGAGTATTTGTCGACGCGTGTATCCATCAGTGTGGCTCATGGTGTTGCCCTTCCACTTCTTTAACATCAGCCGAGTCAGCCCGGATCATGCCTGTACGCCGACCCCAATGTGGGAGCGAGCCCGCTCGCGAAGGACGACAACGATAACGCGTGCTGTCTGAATGAACGCGTCGTCCAGACGTTTTTCGCGAGCAGGCTCGCTCCCACAGGCGTACCAGTAATCTGCGCAAGCCCGGATCATGCCTGTACGCCGACCCAAATGTGGGAGCGAGCCCGCTCGCGAAGGACGACAACGATAACGCGTGCTGCCTGAATGAACGCGTCGTCCAGTCGTTTTTCGCGAGCAGGCTCGCTCCCACAGGCGTACCAGTAATCTGCGCAAGCCCGGATCATGGCTGTACGCCGACCCAAATGTGGGAGCGAGCCCGCTCGCGAAGGACGACAACGATAACGCGTGCTGTCTGAATGAACGTGTCGTCCAGACGTTTTTCGCGAGCAGGCTCGCTCCCACAGGCGTACCAGGAATTGTCGCAAGCCACGCGCGTCGCTGTCGCTCGACTACACTCTGAAAGCGTTCCAGCACTCGCCGCTTTCAGGCCCCGAGCAGTCAATGGCCCCCACTAACGTTAGCCGAATGTCGCGCACCCTGATGGTTATCGTCGTCATCGTCGTTGCGCTGTACCTGGCGCTGTGTGTCGCGCTGTTCGTGTTTCAGCGCGCGCTGATCTACTTCCCGCAACCCGCCGCGCTCGCGACGCCACAGACGATGCTCACGCTGGCGGTGGCCGATGCACGGGTACAGGTCAGTGTGCGGCCCCACGCCGGGCCGAATGCGTTGATTTATTTTGGGGGGAATGCCGAGGATGTTTCGCGCAATTTGCCGGAGTTTTCAGAGGCGTTTCCCGACCACGCGCTGTACTTGCTGCACTACCGGGGTTTCGGTGGCAGCAGTGGCTCGCCCTCCGAAGAGGCGATTGCTCAGGATGCGCTGACGTTGTTCGACAAGGTCTACGACACGCATCCGCAGGTGGCCGTGGTCGGTCGCAGCCTGGGGTCGGGTGTCGCCGTGCGCCTCGCCAGTCAGCGCCCGGCCGCGCGGCTGATCCTGATTACGCCCTACAACAGCCTGGAAGACCTCGCGGTGCGCCAGTACCCGGTGTTCCCGGTGAAATGGTTACTCAAGGACCGGTTCGAATCGTGGAAGTACGCCGAACATATCTCGATCCCGACCTTGCTGCTGGCGGCTGAAGACGACGAAGTGATCCCGCGTTCGAGCACGGAAGCACTCTTCGGGCATTTCGCCAAAGGCGTCGCGTCGCTCAAGGTGATCCCCGGCGTGGGGCACAATTCGATTTCCGCCAGCCCCGAGTACCTGAAGCTGATGGAAGCAGGGTTGTAAGTCACGTGTTCATTTGCGCGCCAATTTGAACCGCACGCAATCGTCGTAAAAACTCTGGCGCAAGGCCGCCGGTTTAATCCGTGACGGACTGTCGTACGTCTGCTCGGTGATGCCCATCGCCGTCATGCGCATCCACGGCTTGGTGAACTTGTAGGTCTGCAATTTCTGGCGGGCGGCGTACAGCGAAACGCCCGCCAGCTTGAGTTCCTGGGCTCTTGCTGCGGTACCTGCGCCCCAGCTGCACATATACCGGTCGTTGGTTTGCAGCTCTTTGGCCAAGGCTGGGGCGGCAATACCTGCCAGGCCCAGCGAAACCAGGGTGATCCATACAATGCGCATTTAAAGCCAGCCCTAACCGCCTGAAATTTAAGCGATTCTGGCGGTAAGTTTGAGGCTTGGGGGCCAGCAAAATGCCTTCTCGCACCGCCTCAGTTACCCGAGACCAGTTTGAGCCCGATGACTCCGCCGAGGATTACTGCGATGCACAAGATCCGCAGCAGCGTGGTGGCGTCGCCCAGCACCGCCATCCCCAGAATGGCAGTGCCCGCCGCACCAATCCCGGTCCACACCGCATAAGCCGTGCCCACCGGCAGGGTTCGCAGCGACAGTGACAGCAGGAAGACGCTCGACAAGCCCGTCGCGGCCGCCAGCAGTCCGGGGGTTAATCGGGTAAATCCGTCTGAGCCCTTCATGAAGAAGGCGAAGGCAATTTCGAGAATGCCTGCGAGGCCGAGCAGTGACCATGCCATGGTAATGACTCCTTTGGTTGACCCGCCGAGCCTGACAGCCCGGCGAGCGTAGGTGATCAAGGGGAGATTCAGGCCTTGCTGGCCGCCGCCGGTTTCGCCCGGAACGCCACGCCGAAGCGGTTGAAGGCGTTCATCAGGCCGATTGCATAGGTCAGGTCCGCGAGTTCCTTGTCGCCGAACTCGGCAGCCGCGTCGGCATAGTCCGCATCCGGAACGCCGGTCTCTGCCACGCGGGTGACAGTCTCCGCCCAGCTCAGCGCGACACGTTCGCGGCGGCTGAAGACTTCGCCGGCATCGCGCCACACCGGCACCAACACCAGTTTTTCTACGCTGACACCGAGCTTGCCCAGATCGCGGGAATGCATGTCGATGCAAAAGGCGCAGCCATTGATTTGCGACACCCGCAGGTAGACCAGATCGATCAATTCGTGGGACAGGCCACTGTTTTGCAGGTAGACGTAAACCCCGCCGAATGCCTTGTAACCTTCCGGTGAAGCCTTGGCGTAGTCGAGACGATTACTCATGATGAGTTCCTGTGTTTGTTGATTGAGGAACGTCATCGTCAGTTGTTTTGGTCTAGCTGATAAGGTCCATGATTAGCCTTTAGCACTGGGCCATAAAACACCCATCATGGCCCAGTGAATAATGCAATTCATGGCTCTTTGGCCTGGGTCATGGGCTTCATAGAATGATCCCCTCTCACATTCCATCGGGTGCATCATGAAAATCCTCCACGTCACTTGCAGCCCTCGCGGCGAAGCCTCTGAAAGCTATCGACTGTCGAGCATCATTGTCGGTTTACTGCGGGAGGCCGATCCGCAAGCCAGCGTGATCAGCCGGGTGGTCGGTGGCGACGCGCTATCCCCGATCGACGCGCCCTACGCGATTTCCCAGCAAGCGTCCGCCGACGTCAGCAGCACCGGCTCGATCGCCCGATCCGACGCATTGATCGATGAACTGCACAGTGCCGACGTGCTGGTGATTGGCACGCCGATGCATAACTTCACGATTCCCTCGACACTCAAACTATGGATTGACCATGTCGCTCGGGTACGGCGCACGTTCAATGTCGGCGCCCAAGGCAAAACCAGCCTGTTGCGCGATCGCCCGGTGTATGTTGCCGTGTCCTCGGGTGGGCGGTTTTCCGGAGTGACCCCGCGTCAGCCGGATTTTCTGACGCCCTACTTGAAAGCGGTGCTGGGTATGATCGGGCTGCACGACGTGAATTTTTTCTCTGTCGAAGGCACGGCCATGGGCCCGGAAGCCGTCGCCGCCGCCCGGCACAAGACAGACCAGGCGCTTCAAGCGCATTTTTCTGCGACCTGCACCGGTGAGGCCGATGACTCTGCACATCAAACACTTTTCACCCCTTGATCCGGCCTCCCCGGAACCGATTTACCGGCAAATCTACTGGCGGTTTCGGGGGGCGATCAGCGATGGATTGCTCGCCCCCGGAGAGCGAATTCCCGCCGCCCGGGCGCTGGCGAAAGAGCTTGGCCTGGCGCGGGGCACTATCGACACCGCGTATTCACTGCTGACGGCGGAAGGCTATCTGGTGTCGCGGGGCCAGGCGGGCACGGTGGTCGCGCCGGGGGTCAGCGTCAAAAAGGCCCCCGCTCACGCGGATCAACCTTTCAATACTGCCGCGAGCGGTTCGATCAGGCACAAGGCGCCGGTCCTGCCCTTTCAAATGGCCTTGCCGGCGCTGGACGCCTTTCCGCGAAAAATCTGGGCACAGATCGGCGCCCGCTGCGTGCGTGCCACGCGCATCCCGGACATGGCCAATCCTTCGGTGCTGGGCCTGGCATCGTTGCGCACCGCGATTGCCACTTACCTGCAAGTGGCACGGGGCATCAACTGTTCGCCGGCGCAAGTGTTCATCACGGCGGGTTACCGCAACACGCTGGCGCTGATCGCCCACTCACTGCTGCAACCCGGGGACCGCGTGCTCGTTGAAGACCCCGGCTACCTGCCGACCCGCCAGTTACTCGCGCACCTGCAAATCGAGGCAGTCCCGGTGCCGGTGGATCAGGACGGCATGCAAGTCGCGCAAGGCGTCAACAGTGCCGTGGAGGCGAGAGCGGCCGTGGTCACGCCGGCGCACCAAAGCCCCCTGTGCGTGTCGCTGTCGTTGCCGCGACGGTTGGCGTTGCTGGAGTGGGCGACCCGGCAGCAGGCCTGGATTGTCGAGGACGATTACGACGGCGAGTACCGTTACATCAGCCGTCCGCTGCCGGCGCTGAAAAGCCTGGATCGCGATGGCCGGGTGCTCTACGCCGGGACGTTCAGCAAGGTGCTGTTTCCGGGCATCCGCCTGTCGTATCTGGTCGTGCCGCCGGCGCAGGTCGAACGCTTCGAACACGTCAGCGAGACGTTCCTCGGCGGCTGCCCGGAACTGACCCAGGCCATCGTCGCGACGTTCCTCACCGAAGGCCATTTCGCGCGCCACATCCAGCGCATGCGCAAGCTCTACGGCGAACGCCGGGAAGCGACGGCGCGCGGATTGAAGAAAGCCCTCGGCGAGCGAATTCACATCGACCCCCTGCCCGGCGGCATGCACCTGATCCTGCGTCTGACGCCGCCACAGTCCGACCGTGCGCTGGTCGAGCGTTTGCTGGCAGCGGGTATCTACGCCGAAGCGCTGAGCGATTGGGGGGTTCGTGGAGAGACCGATTCGGCGCTGCTGCTGGGGTTTGCCAATGTCGAATCGGAGGACAGCGCGGAGCAGTTGGGCAAGCGGATTCTGGCGTTGATGTAGCGGCCAGATTCGAGGGCCTCTTCGCCAGCAAGCCGGCTCCCACAGGGAATCTGCTCGGCGCAGAGGTTGTACACGGTCAGATCAGCGCAGCGCGCCCGCTTGATACCCCGGTCGGCCCGCAGGCCGCCGCGGTTGTGATTTTGATTTTGACTTTGATTTTGATCTGAGGCGCCCCGTTAAACCACGCTGGCCGAACGCAGGCATTGCGCAGCGGGGAAACCGGCAAGGATGCCGGTTTAGCCGCGCTGGGCCAGGGATGGCCCTTCGCGGCGACCCGCGGAGCAATGCCGGAGTGAGGGCACACTGAGCCAGAGCGAGGTGCCGAGTGGTGGGGCAAGAGCGTTTGGTTACTTTGTGCTGTTCAAAGTGACTCGCCGTAAGGGCGAAACCATTAGCCGCCGTGGCCGCAGAAAATGGATATGTACACCCTCAAAAAACTTGTCGCCTGACACACCGCCATCGCGAGCAAGCTCGCTCCCACAGGGGGTTTGCATCAGGCCAGAGGTTGTGCACGGTCAGATCAGCGCAGCGCGCCCGCTTGATGCCTCGGTCGGCCCGAAGGCCGCCGCGGTTTTGATTTTGATTTTGATCTGAGCGCCCCATAAAACCACGCTGGCCGAACGCAGGCATTGCGCAGCGGGGAAACCGGCAAGGATGCCGGTTTAGCCGCGCTGGGCCAGGGATGGCCCTTCGCGGCGACCCGCGGAGCAATGCCGGAGTGAGGGCACACCGAGCCAGAGCGAGGTGCCGAGTGGTGGGGCAAGAGCGTTTGGGTTACTTTTGCGCTTTTCAAAAGTGACTCGCCGTAAGGGCGAAACCAATAGCCGCCGTGACCGCAGGAATGGATATGTACACCATCAAAAAACTTGTAGCCTGACACACCGTCTTCGCGGGCAAGTCGAATCGTCGCACCGCCGCTACAGGGTCTGGGTACATCTGCGGGAGATGTGTCGGCTGTGAGGTCATCTTCGCGAGCAGGCTCGCTCCCACAGGATGTACTGACGCGCACCCGAATTTGTAGGAGCCGGCTTGCTGGCGGTGGCAGCTGGAAGCCCCACACAATAGACCCATCATGGCCCACTCAAACACCTGACTCTTGGCTCTGTCTAGCCTCTGCGCAGCTCCGCATCATGGGCATTTTCCACTACGCGGAATCATCCGATGCCCACCTCCTCGCCACTGCGCAGCATTGCCGTTTTCTCCGGCTCCAACTTCGGCTTCAACCCCGACTACATCGCCGGCGCCCAGGCCCTTGGCCGCGAAATCGCCAGACGCGGCATTCGCCTGATCTACGGCGGCACCGACAAGGGTCTGATGGGCGTCATGGCCGATACCGTGCTCGCCGAGGGCGGTGAAGTGGTCGGCATCATCACTCGCCTGCTGGCCGACCTCGGGCATTTGCACCCCGGCCTGACCGAACACGAAGTGACGCCAGACATGCGCAGCCGCAAAACGCGCATGAGCGAGCGCGCAGACGCGTTCATCGCACTGCCCGGCGGGCTGGGTACTTTTGAAGAGTTGTTTGAGGCGGCGACCCTGACGCAACTGGGTGAGCATCACAAAGGCGTCGCCTGCCTGAACATCGGCGATTTTTTCAACCCGGTGCGCAACCTGCTCGATCATGCCGTGAAAGAGGGCTTCATGAAAACCGCGCACAGCGAGATGCTGGTGTTTAACGCCGACCCGGCGGCACTGATCGACGCGCTGGAACAGTGGCAAGCGCCGACCGTGGGCAAGTGGATCGGCCCGGCAGCCTGACACGCCGTTTCAGCGGTTAGCGATGCACCCGGTTGCGCCCGGTTCGCTTGGCTTGATAGAGCGCGTCGTCGGCACGGGTCAGCAGGCTGTCCTGCTGCTCACCGGCTTGCGCGAAGGCGACACCGAAGGACGCGGTGATGGTGTCGAGCACCTTGCCGTCGATCCGCGCCTTGATCCGCAAGGCCTGGACCTTCACTCGCAGTAACTCGGCGAACGCCGCGGCGCTCTCCAGGTCGGCGCAGTGTTCCAGAATCACGCAGAACTCCTCACCGCCGTAGCGTGCCGCCGTCGCGTGAGGTGGCAGCGAACTGCGCAGCACCTGCCCGACATGTTGCAGCACCCGGTCACCCAGCGGATGGCCGTATTGATCATTGAACAGCTTGAAGTGGTCGATATCGAGCATGACCAGCGCCACACCTTCGGCAGGCTTGCGCAGCGCCTGCGCCAGCAAACGGGTGAACGCGGTGCGATTGAGCAGCTCGGTCAGGCCATCGAGTGTCGCCGCCATCTGGGCGCGTTCGAGCTTGCTGCGCAGGGTTTTGATCTCGTCCTGGGCCGAGTGCAACTGAGTGAGGAAGCGCTCCTGCTGGTTCTGCATCTGCTGGGTGCTGTGTTTCAGTTCGCTCAAAATACCCGGCAGGTGGTCGTGGGTCGGCGTCTCGAGCATTTCCATGCAGCGGCCCAGGCTGTTCTGAAAATCGAGACTGCCTTCGACGCTGCGCGTGACGTCGCGCTGCATGTCGTCCACCAGGTTGATCGCCTGTTGCTGCCCGGCGCGTGCCTCGGCCAGCTCATCGCGAATGATGTAGTCGCGAAACAGGCGCGTGGCGGACTCCGGGGGAAACCCGTCGAAGTCTCTGATCACCCGGTCCAGATGACGATTGAGCTCGGGATCCTGGCCTTTGCTGTAGGTGTACCAGAGCGCGTAGTGCACCGGGTTGGGTGCAATGTTGTGACGTACCATCAGCGGGATGGCTTGTTTGAGCAGAGCCGCGGCCTCGCGGGAGTCTTCCGGGTACAGCGCCAGGGCAGTCGCACGCGTCTCTATTGGGCTCATGACATCACTGTGGTTGTTAATGATTGGCAAATGCAAAACATTGCGAGCATAACCAGACGCGTGGCAAAGGGCTATCCCCCTCCTTTACAGAAGCGAATTTGTTGTACAGGGGTGGTGAGTTGGGGTTTGGTTGGGTTGGGTTGGGTACATATCCATTTCTGCGGTAACGGCGGCTATTGGTTTCGCCCTTACGGCGAGTCACTTTGAAAAGCGCAAAGTAACCCAACGCTCTTGCCCCACCACTCGGCACCTCGCTTGGGCTCGGTGTGCCCGAACGCAGGCATTGCTCCGCGGGTCGCCGCGATGGGCCATCCCTGGCCCAGCGCGGCTAAACCGGCATCCTTGCCGGTTTACCCGCTGCGTAATGCCTGCGTTCGGCCAGCGTGGTTTAACGGGGCGCCTTAGATCAACATCAACATCAAAACCTCGGCGGCCTTCGGGCCGACCGGGGCGTCAAGCGGGCGCGCTTCGCTGGTTTTTGCCGTGCACCACTCTCGATTTGCAATAAGCCCCTGTGGGAGCGAGCCTGCTCGCGAAAAACGCCCACACGCCGCGTTGATTCAGACAGCCCGCGTCATCGTTAACGTCCATCGTCGGAACGCCGCCCGGAGCAAGCTCGCTCCTACAGTGGTGCGCGTACGATCAAAGAGCCAGGTCGGCTTTAAGGCCGCCTCGCGGGCTTTTGATTTGGCTGTTGATCTTCTTGCCCCATCGAGAGGCCGAGCGCAGGTTCTGCGCAGTGGGTAACCCGGCAAGGATGCCGGGTTAGCCGCCCTCGGCCATGGATGGCCGATGGCGGCGGGCCCACGGAGCAGGACCGGAGCGAGGGTATGCCGAGCATTAGCGAGGCACCGAACGACAGGGGCAAGAGCCCTTGGTTACTTGGGGTCGGGCGGCGTTCCGTTTTTCCAAGTGACTCGCCGTAAGGGCGAAACCAATAGCCGCCGTTACCGAAGAAACGGATATACACCCCAACTGCGCCCCAAATCGCCCCCCTCGGTGAGTCTGCTCAGCACGTGGGAACTGGCTCAGCTCGAGCGTTTGCTGAGCGCCTTCAAAAGCGCGGTTTGACCGCCTTCCAGTCAGGTTTGTAGCGCTGCATCTGTTTCACGTCATCACGCTGACGGATACCGCACGTCAGGTATTGATCGTGCAGCTTGCCCAGTTGATCGTGATCCAGCTCCAGGCCCAACCCCGGCGCACGGGTGATTTTCACGCAGCCATCGATGATCGGCAGCTTGCCACCCTTGATCACTTCTTCGTCCGGTTCCTGCCACGGGTAATGGGTGTCGCAGGCGTAATCGAGATTGGGCACCGCAGCGGCCACGTGGGCCATCGCCATCAAGCTGATGCCCAGGTGCGAGTTGGAATGCATCGATACGCCGAGGCCGAAGGTGTCGCACATTTTCGCCAGCGCCTGAGTGTCGCGCAGACCGCCCCAGTAGTGGTGATCGGCGAGGACGATTTGCACGCTATTCAATGCCACGCTGCGCCGGAACTCGTCGAAATCGGTGACCACCATGTTGGTCGCCAGCGGCAGCCCGGTGCGTTTGTGCAGCTCGGCCATGCCGTCGAGGCCCGGGGTCGGGTCTTCGTAATACTGCAGGTCATCACCGAGCAATTCGGCCATGCGAATCGAAGTTTCCAGTGACCAGTTGCCATTCGGGTCGATGCGCAGCGGGTAACCGGGGAAGGCTTTTTTCAAGGCCTTGATGCACGACACTTCGTGCTCCGGCGGCAGCGTGCCGGCCTTGAGTTTGATGCTCTTGAAGCCATAGGCCTCGATCATCCGCCGCGCTTGGGCGACGATCTGTTCTTCGTTCAGCGCCTCGCCCCAGTTGTCCGGTTTGTAGGGCGAATCGACATGCTGTGCGTATTTGAAAAACAGGTAGGCGCTGAACGGAATCTCGTCGCGAATCGCCCCGCCCAGCAGGTCTACCAACGGCACATTCAACGCGTGGGCCTGCAAATCCAGGAACGCCACTTCGAACGCCGAATACGCATTGCTCACCGCTTTGCTCGCATGGGAGCCGGGGGCCAGTTCCGCGCCGGCAATGCTCGCGGGTTTGTTCGCCGCCACAGTGGCCTGGACGATCCGGCGCAGCTCATTGAGGTTGAACGGGTCGAGGCCGATCAGTTGCGCTTGCAGCTGTTGCTGGATCAACAAGGCCGGAGCGTCGCCGTAACTTTCACCGAGGCCGAGGTAGCCGTTGTCGCTTTCGATCTCGATGATCGAGCGCAGCGCGAAGGGTTCGTGGATGCCGCTGGCGTTCAGCAGCGGCGGATCGCGAAACGCGATGGGGGTGACGGTGACGCGTATGATTTTCAAGAGGCTGCTCCCTTTGGACCTGAGCTCAAGGCGTGATGACTGACTGTTGGTTGTGGCGCCGCGACGTCGGCAGGTGTGCCGCTCAGCGCGGGAATGGGATCGCCTCGAGGTGCGGTGCGGGCGAAGAAAATCACCACTGCCGCCACCAGTGAAGTGGCCGCCAGACCATAGAGGCCGCCTTCGATGGAGCCGGTTTTCTGTTCGAGGAAACCGAAGGCCGTCGGGGCCACGAAACCGCCGAGGTTGCCGATGGAGTTGATCAAGGCGATCACCGCAGCGGCGATACGAGCGTCGAGATAGCCTTGTGGAATTGGCCAGAACAATGCCGAGGCCGCCTTGAAACCGATCGCGGCAAAACAGATGGCGACGAAGGCGAAAATCGGTCCGCCGGTGGTGGACATGAACATGCCGAACGCGGCAATCACCAGCGTCAACGCCACCCAGGCTTGCTGGTGTTTCCATTTGCCGGCCATGGCCGCAAAGCCATACATCGCGACAATGGAAATCAGCCAGGGAATGGAGTTGAACAGCCCCACCTGAAAATCGCCGAGGTTGCCCATTTTCTTGATCATGCTCGGCAGCCAGAACGTGGCACCGTAAATGGTCAGGGCGATGGAAAAGTAGATGAAGCAGAACAACGCGATCTGCTTGTCCGCCAGCAGTTTGAACATCGACGGCTTGACCGTCTGCGTGGCCTCGCGGGCCTGTTGTTCCAGGGCAATGGCGCCGATCAATGCGTCCTTTTCTTCGGCGCTGAGCCAGGTCGCCTGGCGCGGATGGGACTGCAACCAGAACCAGACAAACCCGCAGAGCACGATCGAGGCAAAGCCTTCGATCAGGAACATCCACTGCCAACCATGCAGGCTCAGACCGCTGACGTTGAGCAAGGCACCGGACACCGGTCCGGAAATCACCGAGGCAATCGCCGAGCCACTGAGGAATATCGCCATGGCCTTGCCGCGGTCGGTCGACGGCAGCCATTGGGTGAAGTAATAAATGATGCCGGGAAAGAAGCCGGCTTCGGCGGCGCCCAGGATGAAACGCAGGACATAGAAGCTGGTTTCACCCTGCACGAACGCCATCGCCATGGCCGCTGCGCCCCAAGTGAACATGATGCGTGTCAGCCAGGCGCGTGCGCCGTAGCGTTGCAGCAGCAGGTTGGAGGGCACTTCGAAGATCGCGTAACCGATGAAGAACAACCCGGCACCGAGACCGTAAGCGGCCGCGCCGATACCCAGATCGGTTTCCAGGTGACTGCGCACGAAGCCGATGTTGACCCGGTCGATGTAGTTGACGATGAACATCACCACAAACAGCGGCAACACGTGGCGTTTGACCTTGGACGCTGCGCGGGCGAGCACAGTCGGGTCCGGCGGACTCTGGAGGGTATTCAAGGGGCAACTCCCGTTCATTGTTTTTTTAGGGACGGGCCGATCATGGACGCCGACATTGATCCCGTCTAATCTAACTTGGTATTCGATTGATACCTGGATTAGATCAATGTTTGAACTGACGCAATTGCGCTGTTTCACGACGGTGGCGACCGAACTGAATTTCCGCCGCGCCGCCGAACGCCTGAACATGACGCAACCACCGCTCAGCCGACAGATTCAATTGTTGGAGCATCACCTGGGCGTCGAGCTGTTCACCCGCACCACGCGCAGCGTCGCCCTGACCGCCGCTGGGCGGGCTTTTTTCATCGAAGCGCAGAACCTGCTGGAGCGCGCCCAGCAAGCAGCGGCCACCGCACGGCGCTTTGCCGAAGGCGATATCGGCTCGGTGAACATCAGTTTTGTCGGCAGCGCGGTGTATGAATTTCTGCCCAAGGTCATCGCCGAAGCGCGGCTGAAACAGCCTCACGTCAAAATTGATTTGTCGGAAATGAACACCTATCAGCAACATGAAGCCCTGCGCGCGCGACGGATCGACCTGGGCATCGTCCGTGCGCCGTTGCTGGAACCGGGCTACGCCACCGAGTGCCTGGTGCGCGAACCCTTTGTGCTGGCGGTGCCGGGTAATCATCCGCTGGCCAGCGCGCCCACCGTGTCGGTCAACGACCTCGATGCGCAGCCGTTTCTAATGTACTCCCACGCGGCTTACCCGCCGTTCAACGAACTGCTGACCGGTATGCTGCGCTCTGCGCGAGTGGCCCCGGAGTATGTGCAGTGGCTGGGCTCGTCGCTGACCATTCTGGCCATGGTCAACGCCGGCATGGGCCTGGCGCTGGTGCCGCGCTGCGCGACCAGCGTGGTGTTCAAAAACGTGGTGTTCAGGGATATCGACCTGGGCGAAGGGGTGCAGAGCGAGTTGCATTTGATCTGGCGGGAGAACAATGACAACCCGGCGTTTGCGATGCTGCTGGAGGGGATTCGCCGGGCGGTGCGGGAGGGTTGGGGACTGATTTGATTTTGTGGGTGTCTGGACTGCCGCCTTCGCGGGCAAGCCACGCTCCCACAGGGTTGGCGGCGTTCATCAACTGCTGTTTCAACCCGGTCCTGTGGGAGCGTGGCTTGCCCGCGATGACAATCGTGCTGTCACCATCGCCAGCAAGCCTGGCTATTATTGATCATTCAGGCCGGCGCACCACCCTCACCGTCCCGCTGCCGCCCCCGCCGCAAAAGAATTGATCGCCGCCGTCGGATTCCAGCCCGGACACGCCCACTCCGGCCGGCATCGTGATGCTGTGCAACACCTCTCCGGTTTGCGCATCGACACGGCGCAACTCGCTTTCATCGCCCTCCCACGTCCCGTGCCACAGCTGCCCCTCGACCCAGGTCACGCCGGTGACAAAGCGGTTGGATTCAATCGTGCGCAAAATCGCTCCGGTCTGCGGATCGATCTGGTGAATTTTTCGGTCGCGATAACGCCCGACCCACAGTGAACCTTCGGCCCACGTCAGCCCGGAATCATTGCCGCCGCCCGGTGCCGGGATGGTGTTGAGCACCTTGCCGGTCGGCGGGTCGATTTTCTGGATGCGATCAGCGGCGATCTGGTACAGGTGCTGGCCATCGAACGCCGTGCCCGCATCGGCCGTGACATCGATTGAACGCAAGGCCTTGCCACTGGCCGGGTCAAGGGCGATCAGTCGTTCGCCACTGGCAAACCAGACGCGCTCACCGTCCCAGGTCACGCCATGCACGCTGTCGACACCGGCGAACGGGCCATATTCACGAAGAATCTCTGCGCTTGAATGTTTCATCTCGGTGTTCCTTCTCTGGGGTACGTGGCGCTCATCCTAGTCACTTGGCAGTGGCGCCGGGAGTAACAAGGTCGTCGCGAAACCCGGCACTGGCGGGGTCATCCAGCGCCGCGCCCGGCCGTGACCGAACGACTGCACCTTGCCTGCCGCCGCCAACGTGTCGAGTGCCCGTTGCACCGTGCGCTGACTGCTGCCGAGCGCCAGCGCCAACGCCGAACTCGCCCATGCTTCACCGTCCGCGAGAAAGGCAAACAGCATCGCGTGCTTTTCTTCGACCGGTTGCGCCAGCACCACCACGTCGGATGAAACCAACGCCACCAAAGCAAACCCGCGCTGGGTGGCGACGACCCCGGCCAAGGGTTTCAGCGCCGCGCGCAAGCGCCCGATTTCGACACGCAGCCGCGCCCGATGGGACTCATCCGACAGTTTCAAACGGAACGCCTGAGCGATCAGCATTTCCCTCGACACGTCACCCGGCCAGGCTTCGGCTAACACCCGAGCCAGGCGGAACAACACCGGACGGGTGGCGAGGGAAACCGACATGCCGGCGCCGCGCACCGCGTATCGACATGCGTCCACCACCAGCGAGGTTGACCCGAGCAAGGTTTCCACTTCTTCCAGCAACACCGGCCTCTGTTCGCCATAGGCAATCAGCCGCGCGGCCGGTGAATTCAGGAGCCGCGATGCGCTTTCGACTTCCGCACTGAGCGCCGGGATGCCGGCCTCAGTCGCAGCATGTGCGGCCCGGTCGAGTGCACGCTGGGCCGTTTGCGATTGCAGGCGGCGAATGGCAATGCCCGCCACCACCAATTCATGGGCGGCGCGCAACACTGGCGGCAACGGTGCGGGATCCAGCCCGGCCAGCATCACGTCGGCCTCGTCGAGGTGGCCGATCAGCAACAGCCGCCGGATCTGCAGATACCGCGCATGCGCGGCGTTGACCCGATCGCCGTGCGCCTCAAGCGTGACCCGCGCCGCTTCGAGGGTTTTCGGCGGCCAGCCCAGCTCCCGGGAAGCCAACGCGATCTCGGCTTCGGCGACCGCACAGCGCGCCCGTGCCACGACTTCTTTTGGCCCGAACGCCCGCGCCGCACGTTTCACCAGCGCCCGCGCCCGCACCAGATCGCCGAGCTGCGCCATCGCAATGCCGCGTAGCGCGAGCGCCGGCGCGTCGTCACGCAACGCCACCCGATCCAGTGCCCCCAACGGGTCACCGGCCACCAGCGCGCGCGCCGCTGCCGTAATCAACGAGTCCATAAGAGTGGCGCCACTGTCGTTGCTCCTGCCGCTGGGTAACCTTGGTGAGTCTAGTCACGGGACCGAGTGGGGACGGGGCGCGATTGTTTGCGTTTGTAAGGGCCTCTTCGCGAGCAGGCTCGCTCCCACAGGATTTGTGCAAAATGTGATCCAGCACCAATCCCCTGTGGGAGCGAGCCTGCTCGCGAAGAGGCCCTACAAACACCGCAAGACTTAAACCTCTGTGATGTCCGGCACCCCATACTCCCGACAGATCAACTCGATTTCGACCGATTCCAGTGGCTCTTGCGTCAACCCACAAAAGGCCGCCCCGTCCACCGTCTGGTGAAAGCGGCACGTTCGGCACAAGCCGAAACCCGGCACGTTTTCCCCTCGCTGAATGGTGCGTAACAGCTCCAGCAGCAAAACCTCCAGATCCTCTGCCCGCGCACCCATGCGCTGGGCGGCGGCCACCAGGAAATCTGGTGGCGTCACGGCGTCCAGAAGTGCCCGGGCCGGTGCCGTCAGTGCCAGGTGCACGCTGCGTTTATCCCGGGTGTCCGGGGTTTTGATCAGCAGGCCTTTGGCTTCCAGGGCCTTGAGCGATTGCGACACGGTGCCCTTGGTCAGCCCGAGGTATTCGGTGACCGCCAATGGCGTATTGGAGTAGCGATTACAGCGCCCGAGGTACATCAGCGCGCTCAACTGAATCGGCTGCAAATCCGTCAGCTTCGGGTGTTCGCGGAACCAGACACGCGTGAGGCTCGACAGCCTCTCTAACAGATCGAATAACACGGGTATTACCTGATCAAGAACGTTGATTAATAGTATCGAATAAAAACCATATTGACAAAGGTCGTCATTACAGTAGGATTTTACGTGTCGATTCGAAACTAGATATCAACTCACTTTGACTGGGAGACATCCATGAAAACCGCACTGGCTCTGACCGTCACCGCCCTTCTCGCTTCACAGGCTTGGGCACACGGTCCGCAAGGTATTCACAGCGAAAAAAGCAGCAAGGCAGACGCGGCGTTCGATCTCGTGCACACGCGTGTTTTCAAAGAAGGCAATAACCTGGTGTTCGAGCAATTAGTGGATGGCAAGGCCGGCAGCCGGGTGCCCGAGGCCAAGGGCTCTTTCGCGGGCGCCGAGGTTTACAGCTATGTCTGGCCGACCAGCCTGGACAGTTCGGTGGTCGGGTTTGATCCGAAGTCGGGCATTCTCGCCCTGGCGTTGACCTCGCACCCCGACTTTGACGACACCCCGCAACTGGATGAAAACAAGGACGGCAAAAAAGACAACGACGGCGGCCTGTGGCATTCCCACTGGGTGGTTCTGACCAAGGATGAAAGCTGCGGGCCCGGTGGCCTGAAAGTGCGCGACATTCCCAAGGACGCCAAACCCAAGTTACCGGCGACCTGGCCCGGCGCACCGATCTACATCGACTCCCCCGGTTACGACCTGAGCGTCGCGAAAGATTCCGCACAGATTCGTGTACCGCTGGCCGCCGTGGGTTTCCCTGAAAGCTTCAACTACGACGGCGTCACCGCGGCCCTCAAAGTCAACGCCGACCTGCACAACCCGTTGCTGTGCGTCAGCAGCGTGTACGACATCGCCTCGGGTGACCTGTCCCTGCCCGGCACCTGGAAACTGAAGGAGAGCAAATGATGAACAACGTTAAAGTGTTCGATACCCACGTGCGCACCAAAGACGGCCGCTACCTGCATTTCGATGTATTGATCGATAGCAATGACCCCGAGCTGGCGAAGGCCTACGCCCGTCGATTCCTTGATGAACAAGGCGTGCAGGAAGAAGATATTTCCCAGAATGAATGCCGCTTCTGCCACGTTGAACCGACCAATCCGGTGGTGACCGAGGCCATCAGCCAGCAAGGTCACTTCATCATCAAACTGCAAGGTTGCCAGGAGTCATGAGATGAATGCGTATCAGCCTTTGAACTGTGATCTGCACGACTATCTCGAAATTGCCTGCATGCAGGGTTATCGACTGGACGTCGAGTTGATCGACGGCGGGCGTCTGGTCGCAAAAGCGCTGACCACGCGGACGTCCAGCGACAAGGAAGAATTCCTCTGCGTGGAAACCGTCGACGGCCAACAGGAGATCCGTCTGGATCATCTGTTGGCGGTGACACCGCTGGACGACAACGCCCGGTTCGGGCGGGTCGTGTTACAGAGCGCGGCCTGTTCTTTCTAGCTTTTTTCAGCAGCAACGCGTTGTGCAGCTGCGGCTGCCGTAGCGGGCTTCCTGACGTTCGCGAAAAAACGCTGAATGACTCATGACCGGTTGGTCCGGGTGATTCAGCGCCATTTGCGCGACGTAATTATCATAATCCGGCACACCCACCATCAGGCGCGCGCTCTGGCTGAGAAACCGGACGGCGTGCTGCAATTTGCGGAACATGGCGAAAGCCTCTTTCGGGTTTGGACGCTGCCATGAAACCGCACTCATGTATCTGCAATGTGTCCGCACCCTCGGATTTTGTAAGCCTGTGTAGAACATGTCATCGTACGACCTCGCCTAGTATCACCCATCAACATTTTGCTCATAGAGGCTTCAGAGTCGCGCCTGAACAATCAAACGCCCTTGTCCGGCGATTGCAAATACGGTACAAACCCCTCAAGTTGTACGACAACATAATAAAAATCCCAAGACCGCTTGAGAACCTGCCATGACTCGCCTGTCCGCTCCACCCCCCTTCCCCCGCCACATCGCCGTGCTGATTTTGCTGTGCATGGGCTGTGCGTTTGCCGGCAACCATGTCGCGGCTCGCGTGGCGTTCGATGACGGCGCCGGGGTGCTGCTGGCGATTCTGATGCGCTCGGGCGGGACGTTGCTGGTGCTCGCAGGATTAGTCGTGTGGCAACGCCAGAGCCTGCGCCTGCCGCCAGGTGCCTGGCGTTGGCAGTTGCTGCTCGGGCTGTTGATCACGGCGCAAAGCCTGTGCCTGTATTCCGCTGTGGCTCGGGTGCCGGTGGCGCTGGCGCTGCTGGTGGCGAACGTTTTCCCGATCCTGCTGGCGCTGCTCACCTGGGCGCTGGGCGGACCGCGTCCTACCGCGCGCACCGCAACGCTGATGGGTCTGATTCTGCTGGGGCTGGTGTTTGTGCTGGACGTACCGGGGCGCCTTGCCGCCAATAGCAGCGTCGGCCCGGAATGGTTGCTGGGTGTCGCGCTGGCGTTCTGCGCAGCGAGCGTGTTTGCCGGTGCGCTGTGGATCACCGATCACAAGTTGTCGCCGGTGCGGGGTTCAGTGCGCAGCCTGCTGACCATTTTCATCGTCTTCAGCAGCGTCAACCTCGCCGGTCTGACCGGCGCCCTTCCCGGCGGCCTGAACCTGCCCGCTACCGATACCGGCTGGTGGGCCCTGGCGACTTTGGTGGTGCTCTATGGAACCGGGTTCATCGTGCTGTTCATTTCAGTGCCGCGGCTGGACATGCCGCGTAATGCTCCGGTGATGAACATCGAACCACTGGCCACGTTGTTGATGGGCTGGATCGTGCTGGACCAGATGCTCAGCGCCGGCCAGGTGATCGGCGGCGCCATCGTCGTGACTGGCATTGTGTTGCTGACTTATCGCAAGGCTGCGCCCGTGCGCGCTGAAACGCCGGAAGGATCGACACGCAGCGTTTGATAGATCGCGGGCTCGCTGCATGTCGATGGCTTCAGCGAGAGATTTTGCCTATCAGGCCCTAACACTGCCCCTATTAGCTGACTCCGACACTCGGGTCTAACCTTAGTCTGCGCTGGCGTCACAAGCCGGCCGGATTAGCGCTGAACAGGAGTCAGGAATGAGCCCGGAGCTTGACTAAGCCCGTAGACCACCGAGCAGGCCACTCGTCTGTTGTTGTCCTCAATGCCCGTGTGGTCGCCCTTCTCAGTTGATCCAGTGCTCGCTCTGCCGATGTCATTGATTCCGCTCGTCGCTATTTTTTGCCCGCATCGGGCCTGATAGCCGGATGAACACGACCGAAGGTAGCTCGCACATGGCCAATGAATCGAAATGCCCGTTCAATCACGCCGCTGGCGGTGGCACGACCAACCGCGACTGGTGGCCTGACCAACTGAATCTGAATATCCTGCACCAGCACTCGTCCCTGTCTGACCCCATGGACGAGGGCTTCAACTATGCCCAGGCGTTCAAAACGCTGGACTTTGCAGCGGTCAAGCAAGACCTGACGGCGCTGATGACCGACTCGCAGGACTGGTGGCCGGCGGATTTTGGTCACTATGGGCCACTGTTCATTCGCATGGCCTGGCACGCAGCAGGCACCTATCGCACCGGCGACGGGCGTGGCGGCGCGGGCTCCGGTCAACAGCGCTTCGCTCCGCTCAACAGCTGGCCGGACAACGTCAGCCTCGACAAGGCGCGCCGGCTGCTGTGGCCGATCAAGCAAAAATATGGGCGCAATATCTCCTGGGCTGACCTGATCGTCCTGACCGGCAACGTCGCGCTGGAATCCATGGGCTTCAAGACCTTTGGCTTTTCCGGCGGTCGTGCCGACGTTTGGGAACCGGACGAAGATGTGTATTGGGGTTCGGAAAACAAATGGCTGGGGGGTGATACCCGTTACGGCAAGGACAACGAGCCCATGCAGGAGCCCGGTGAAGGGCCGCTGGTGGCCGAGCCGGGAGAAAACGAAGAGAGCCGGACCGAACAGGGACGCAACCTGGAAAACCCGCTCGCCGCCGTGCAAATGGGCCTGATCTACGTCAACCCGGAAGGCCCTGAAGGCAATCCCGATCCGGTCGCTTCCGCCAAGGACATTCGCGAAACGTTCGGGCGCATGGCGATGAACGATGAAGAAACCGTGGCCTTGATCGCCGGCGGCCACGCCTTCGGTAAAACCCATGGCGCCGGACCCGCCGACAACGTCGGTGCCGAGCCCGAAGCGGCCGGCCTCGAAGCCCAAGGCTTCGGCTGGAAAAACAGCTTTGGCACCGGCAAAGGCCCGGACACCATCACCAGCGGCCTGGAAGTCACCTGGACCACTACGCCGACAAGGTGGAGCAACAACTACCTGGAAAACCTGTTCGGCTTCGAGTGGGAATTGAGCAAAAGCCCCGCCGGCGCCAACCAGTGGGTGGCCAAAAACGGTGCCGGTGCCGGGACCATTCCGGATGCCCACGACCCGGCTAAACGGCGCAACCCAACGATGCTGACCTCGGACCTGGCGCTGCGCTTCGATCCGATCTACGAACCGATTGCGCGGCGCTTCCTGGAGAATCCTGATCAGCTCGCCGACGCCTTCGCCCGCGCCTGGTTCAAGTTGATCCACCGCGACATGGGGCCCCTTTCACGCTACCTCGGCCCGGAAATGCCCAGCGAAGAACTGCTCTGGCAAGACCCGATTCCCGCTGTCGACCATGCACTGATCAACGACAGCGACATTGCCGAACTCAAGAGCAAAATCCTTGCCTCGGGCCTGAGCGTCTCGCAGCTGGTTTCCACCGCCTGGGCGGCGGCTTCCACCTTCCGGGGCTCGGACAAACGCGGCGGCGCCAATGGCGGGCGCCTGCGCCTGGCCCCGCAGAGATTCTGGCAAGCCAACCAGCCTGAGCAACTGGCCAATGTGCTGGCGAAACTCGAAAGCATCCAGAACGAGGTCAGCAACAGCGGCAAGCGAATCTCGCTGGCGGACCTGATCGTACTGGCCGGCAGTGCCGGGGTCGAGCAAGCCGCGAAAAACGCCGGGCACAGCGTGACGGTGCCGTTCACCCCGGGGCGGATGGACGCCTCGCAGGAACAAACCGACGTGGAATCCTTCGGCTTCCTCGAACCGATTGCCGACGGTTTCCGCAACTACAGCAAAACCCACTACCGCGTACCCGCCGAGCATCTGTTGATCGACAAGGCGCAACAGCTGACCCTCAGCGCGCCGGAAATGACCGCGTTGATTGGCGGCCTGCGGGTGTTGAACACCAATGTCGGACAAACCCGGCATGGCGTCTTCACTCAGCAGACGGAGGCATTGACCAACGACTTCTTCAAAAACTTGCTGGACATGGGCGTGGAATGGAAACCGGTCTCGGAGGCCAACGAAGCGTTTGAAGCACGCGATCGCAAAACCGGTGAAGTGAAATGGACCGGCACCCGGGTTGACCTGGTCTTCGGCTCGCATGCGCAGCTGCGTGCGCTGGCGGAGGTCTATGCCAGCAGCGACGGGAAGGACAAGTTTGTGAAGGACTTTGTGGCGGCGTGGACCAAAGTGATGAACCTGGATCGGTTTGATCTGGGGTGACAGTGGACTGCAACGCCTCCTTCGTGGAGGCGTTGTGTTTTTTGCATCAAGCGGGCCCGCTTGGCTGGTTTAATCGTGCACACACATCCGACTTGCAATGAGTACCTGTGGGAGCGAGCCTGCTCGCGAAGGCGTTGTTTCAGTCCACATCAATGCCGAATGTGAGTCCGCCTTCGCGAGCAGGCTCGCTCCCACAGGTTTTTGTCGGGCATGGCAGAGGGTTTTCACTTGAATATGTACACCCATTGAAGGCTAAACCGGCGAGATCGTCGCCAACGCACCAATCAAAAGGGTCAGCAGCAAAAAACCACCGAGGAAAATGCTCATCCTGGCCATGAGGCCTCCTGTCTTACGAATGTGGCGTCATTGTCCAGCGCCAGCGCGGTGCAATACAGCGTCAGATTGCGCAGAAAAATACGGATCAGCGATTCTCCTGAAGGGCTCCCAGCTGAAAGCCATCGCCAATCAACCCCACCAACACCTCCCCCGCTTCACTTAACTCACCCGGCGCGCGGACCAGTCGCAATTGGTGCGGCGGCAGTTGCGGAAATCCATCGGCTGCACTCAGGATGCGCATGCCTTGACGCACTTGAGCGCGGTCGACAATGCCGATGGCCAGGCCGGCTTCGATGGCAGTTTCCAGCGCCGTGACACCGGCGCTCATGATCACCGCTCGCCAGCGTCGACCCTGGCCTGTCAGCGCATCGACTGCCACGCTTCGATAAGGGCAGCCCTTGCCGTGCAACGCCAGCGGCACCGGTTTGGCGAGGTCCGGCGTGAAGTCGTGAGCAGCCACCCAGACCGGCTGGGTCAGGCCGAAGGTTTTGACACAGCGTGAGTCCGCCGGCATGCCGTCCACCGGTTCCACCAGCAGCGCCAAGTCCAGTTGCCCACGTTGCAGGCGCATTTCAAGGCGTCCACTGGAGCCCGTCTCGACCTCCAGTTCGATGTGCGGAAAATCCGCCGTCAGGCGCGGCAACGTACACCCCAGCAGCGCCCCGGCGTACTCCTCGGAAATCCCCAATCTGACCCGGCCACTCACCACCGGCGCAGTGAAACCGGCAAGCAAGCGGTCATGCAGCTGCAGCAACTCGGCACTTTGCAGCGCAAAGCGCCGGCCCAGCGGTGTCAGGTTGACGGTCTGGTTATCCCGCTCCAGCAAGCGCCCGCCGGCCAACACTTCAAGACGGCGAACATGCAGGCTGACCGCCGATGGACTTTTGTGCAGAAAACTCGAGGCGGCAAGGAATTGACCAAAGCGCACGACCGCGTGAAAGGTCCGCAGCAGTTCTATATCGAGGGTGTCAGTCATGGTTCACGAATCCTGCATCAGTTGTGCTGATCGTATCGTTTGATTGCATCATCGCTCCATCCATACCATCGAAGTCAGCCCCTTGTCAGGTGACATTCGATGAACGCACACAAAACCCGTTTATCCCTGTTGGCCAGCGCTTTTCTGCTGTTCGCCATGGTCCTCAGCTGGAGCTCCGGTTTCATCGGCTACCGCTATGTCGCCGACCAGGGCAGCGTCTACCTCGCCTCATTGTGGCGCTTCATCCTCGCCGCGGCCGTATTGCTGCCCTTCGCCTGGGCGGGCTTGCGGCAAGTGCGGCGCCGCGATGCGCTGCATCAAGGGTTGCTGGGATTGTTCGCCATCGCCGGTTACATCGGACCGATTGCCGGCGCCATTCAGTTGGGCATGACGCCCGGCACGGCCTCGCTGATTGCCAATCTGTTGCCACTGACGATTGTCGTGATGGCCGCCGCCGTGCCCGGCCAGCGCACCCGCGGCTGGCAATGGCTGGGCCTGGCGGTGTGTCTGACCGGCATGCTGGTCGCCAGCGATGCCAGTGTCGAATGGGCGGCCACCGACATTCTGGTTTACAGCTTGCCACTCCTGGCAGTGCTCTCTCTCGCGGCGGCCACGCTCTACGAAAAAGCCGCGCCCGGTGCGCCGATGCCGGCCCCAGCCGCGCTGTTCATTCAAGTCTGCGCGGTGATCCCGGTTTTTGCCGGGCTGGCGTTTCTGGAAGGCGGCATACGCCCGATCTTCAGCACTGGTTTTGCAGGCGGAGTGGTTTGGCTGGTGATGTTTTCGACGCTGGGGGGTTACGGTTTTTACTGGCTGTGCCTGCAGCGATTCAGCATTCAGCGCATCAGTGGCGCGCTGTTTCTGACGCCCCCGGTGACGATGATGTGGGCATGGTTGCAGTTTGGCGATCCGTTGACCCTGAAAGCCATGGCGGGCGTCGGATTGATCCTGCTCGGACTGCCACTGCTGGGCATCCGCCAGGCCTACGCCATACCCGCCGCGGAGGAAGTTTGCTGAATACCACCGTGGAAACACGGCGCCTGTGCGGTTTCCAGCAGCAACTGATCCACCACCTGCGCGAGCGCGGCATCGACCTCTTCGCCGTTGCGCAAGGCGCGCTGATACACCGTCCGTTGCCGCTGCGCACTGGTGCCGTCACGAAGCATCCGGCGAACATCGGAAAAAACCGACTCGACGCCCAATGCCCGTGCCGTGCCGCCGAGCATTTGCTCCGCCCTGAACAGCCACTGATCCATCGAAAACGGCCGGTCGTAGCCCTCAATAATAAACGAGGCGTGAACCCCGTGACGTTTCGCCCGCCAGCGGTTTTCCTTGAGAATCCATTGCGAGGTTTGCGAATACGCAGCACCGGGTTGCGGTTGATCGATGGCATGCGCCACCACCAATCGAAAGAAAGAAGCCAGGCATAACGCATCGTCCAGACGCGGGCAGGCATCGGTCATGCGCAGCTCCAGCGTCGGATACTTCGCGGCGGGTCGCAAACCCCACCAGATATCGCCGGCTTGGCGCACCGTGCCGGTGCGAATCAGCATCGCCAGGTAAGCATCATAAGCGGCCTGATTTTCGAGGAACTCCGGAACGCCCATGCGCGGCCATTCATCACACGCTGTTTGCCGGTAACTCATGAAGCCGCTGTCGGCGCCGTCCCAGAACGGTGATGACGCGCTCAGCGCCAATAACGGGGGCAACCACGGCAGTACCTCATTCATGACCTGAATCCGGTCGAGGTGCCCCGGCACTTCAACATGCACGTGCAGCCCGCACAGCACGCTGCGCCGGGCGACACGCTGGTGGTCTTCAAACAATTGCAGAAAGTGCGCTTGCTCGGTGGGCCGTTGTCGGCGCCAGTCAGCCAACGGATGACTGCCGACACTCAGCAGTCCGAGGCCATGAGGTTCAAGGATTTTTCGCAACGTTCCGCGAGCATGATCCAGGTACTCGGCCGCGTCCGTGAGGCAGTTGAAAACCGGGGAAGCCACTTCGATTTGCCCCTGGAACATTTCATAGGCAAAACACGGCGCCAATGCACCCGCGCACGCGTCAATCGCCGCGCCGGGAGGTTGTTCCGACAGGCGACGGGTGTTCAGGTCGGTGAGGAAGTATTCCTCTTCAATCCCGAAATTGAGCAGTGGATTCATCAAGGTCGCCTCGGCGTCCGTCGTTTCGCACCTGAGTGTTTATCTGGCAGGTGTAACGTCTGGACTGCCGGGCGACCTCGAAGTTTCGATTGTTTGCGCTGCCGTGCCATCAGGGTTCAACCGATCAGCTGCCCTGGTTGCCACAGTCGGCAAACTTGCTGTAATCGAGCACCTTTTGCACGCCGCTGGAGTCCAGGTAAGTCATCCGTGCATTGACGATCCCACAAGCGCTGCCGCCGGTTTCTACCGTGGAAATGACTTTCTTGATGTCCAGATGAGTGCCAGCGGCGTGGGTCTGCGGCGGGCTCTGTACATCGGCGTGGGCGGAAAACGCAGCGACGTTCAGGAGGGCAAAGACGCTGGCGGCGATGATTGTGTTCAGTTTCATGATGATTTCCTCAAGGTTTGAATGGGTCTTCGGTGAGAGACAAGTGCGCTTGTCTCGATGGAAGCCATTCAATCGTCCCGAGGTATCTGCGTTGTGTCGTAAAACAGTGGTTTTCAGGCGTAACGTGTCACAGCGGACTTTAGATACACTTCGATACAACCGCGGCTGAAAAAGCACTGTCCGTATAACAAGAGGCTTGAGTGATGGAACATGTGAACCACATCCTGATCGTCGACGACGATCGCGAGATTCGCGAGCTGGTGGGCAATTACCTGAAGAAGAATGGCCTGCGCACCACGGTGGTTGCCGATGGCCGGCAGATGCGCAGCTTTCTCGATGGCAACACCGTGGACCTGATCGTGCTCGACATCATGATGCCCGGCGACGATGGCCTGCTGCTGTGCCGCGAATTGCGCTCAGGCAAACATAAAGCCACACCGATCCTGATGCTCACCGCACGCAACGACGAAACCGATCGCATCCTCGGCCTGGAAATGGGTGCCGACGATTACCTGACCAAACCCTTCGCCGCCCGCGAACTGCTGGCGCGGATCAACGCCATCATGCGCCGCACGCGGATGCTGCCGCCTAACCTGCTGATCAGCGAAAGCGGCCGGTTGCTGGGGTTCGGCCGCTGGCGCCTGGACACGACGGCCCGTCATTTGCTCGACGAGGACGGCACCATGGTCGCCCTCAGTGGTGCTGAATACCGCCTGCTGCGAGTGTTTCTCGATCACCCGCAACGCGTCCTGAGCCGTGACCAGTTGCTCAACCTGACCCAGGGTCGCGACGCCGACCTGTTCGACCGTTCCATCGATTTGCTGGTGAGCCGTTTGCGCCAGCGCTTGATGGATGATTCGCGCGAGTCGACTTACATCAAAACCGTGCGCAGCGAAGGCTATGTGTTCTCTTATCCGGTGGAAATGCTCGGCGCGGAGTCGTGAAGTCTTGCCCCTGAGTTGATTGTTGACCGGGGGTTTGTATCTGTTTGTATAAGAACCCGCGACAGATACGCAGACAGCGATTTCAGGCCGTTCACACACACATCAGCGATACACCCGGGCGTTTAACTGTGATCACCGGATAGCAGCGGCTACCGACCACTCAAACTAAACGCACGGAGATTCAACCATGTTCAATTTCTCGAAAGTCTCGTCCCTGGCACTCGGTCTGGCACTGGTCGGCGGTCTCGGTCTGTCGAACCTGGCTTCGGCCAGCACCGCAAGCGCGCCATCCCACAGCCAGATCCAGCCGTTGCTGGTGGAAGGGGGTTCGGACCGTCTGCAACAGAATCGCGTGGCTGAGGGCGGTGCCGATCGTCTGCAAGAGCTGCGCGAGCGTGTGGCTGAGGGCGGCTCCGATCGCCTGATCGAAAACCGCGTCGCTGAAGGCGGTGCGGATCGTCTGCAGGAACTGCGTGAGCGTGTCGCCCTGATCAGCCCAGGCAACGCCGTGCGCGGCGGTGTGGTGGTGGCGGACAACCGTGCCGAATTCGGTTCGAAATATCAGCGGTATTGATTGCGCAGAACCTGAAACACCCAAAAGCCCGGATTGCCCGCAATGCTGTTCACTTAAGACATCTTGAGCCGAGCGAGATACCTGTGGCGAGGGAGCTTGCTCCCGCTGGACTGCGCAGCAGTCCCTTTTTTGGGGCCGCTTCGCGGCCCAGCGGGAGCAAGCTCCCTCGCCACAGAGTCAGCGTTGCGCTTATGTGAACAGCATTACGGATGGCCCGGGCTTTCTGCTGTGTGATGGATCAACGTTCTTGATATCGACTATGCGTCAGGGTGTTTTTTCATCGTGAGGCTTCAGCTCTACAGTGGACCCATCTTCTCCCCACTTCTGGAGCTACATCATGAAAAACATTATCGGTCTTGGTTTCGCCCTGTCGGTTCTTGGTGCTACATCGGCTATCGCGGCGCCCCACGCGACTTCGCAGGTTGTTGCTGCGGCGAAGGTCAGCCAGCCGGCTACGTTGAATGTGAATACGGTGGGTGTTGATCAGAAAGACGTCCAGGCGAGCAAGCTTTACGTCGCTGACAACCGCCCTGAGTTTGGTTCGAAGTATCAGCGTTATTGATTGATGCGTTCGTGTTGCTCAACACAGGAAATCCCCGGGAAGATTCGGTCTTTCCGGGGATTTTTCTTGTCTGGACAGCCATCCGTTTCCGCGGTTACGGCTATGTACTCGATTCCGAAGCCAAACGAGCAGCCAAAGCCTTGGCCTGACTCGCCACATCCGTCACCGCCGTACTCTCCCACCACATCCCCCGCAACGGCGGCCCCATCGCAAACAGTCGCGTGGCCACCTGTCCATCGCCCGCCAGTACAGCGCCTTCCACCGCCGCCGCAATCCCCAACGCCAACGGCCCCGGCCGCACCAACCCGCGCGCCAGCAACTGTTGCGGCAACGGTCGCGCCACCCGACGCCAGTCATATTCAATCCCGCTGGAATTGATCAACGCTGCACCACTGACCACCACCGTTGCCGTTTCACCACGACGACGAATGCGAATACTGACCCCGCTCGCCGCAGGCTCCAGCCCCTTGAACGATGCCGCCTGAATCCGCAACCGCCCTTCTTCGTGCAGACGCGCCACCAACTGCGCACTCAACGGCGGCGAGCGGTGGTGATGGCTCTCCCACCACGGCCGCACATGCCGCACAAACTGTCGCCGCTGCACGTCCGTTGCCTGATGCCACAAGCGCCCGATGTGCGCCCGGACGGTGTCGAGCGGCGCCTGCCAGTCGATACCCTGCGCGACCGCGTCCCGACACTGCCGCCGCAGTGCCCGCACCAACTGTCGCGGGGTACGAATGCTCTGATCGTTGGCAAGAAAATCCACCCATTCCGGTGGTTGTCGGCGCACATGCGGCAACAGCCCGTGGCGCGAAAATACCTCGATCGGCCCGCGATGCCCGGCCTGTTCCAGCGAGACCACCGCATCAACCATGGTCAAACCGGAACCGATGATCAGCACCGTCGATTGCGCATCGAGTTGACGCATGGCCGCGACGTCCCAAGGATCGAGCGCTGCGGCGTTCAAACCACTGGATTCGGTCTGCGGCGTGCGCGCCGCCGGGAACATGCCCGTCGCCAATACCGCATAAGCCCCCTGCAAGCGCTGCCCGTCACTCAAGCTCAAGCGCACCGAATCGTTGAGCGTTTCCAGGTCCACCGCTTCGGCCCGCACATGCTCGACCGTCGAGCCATTCAACGCGCCCAGCGCTTGCGCCTCGGCCAGACGCTGCTGCACGTACAGGCCGAAAATCCCCCGAGGCGGAAACAATTCGCTGACCGGCACATGCTGCTCATCGGACTCGGGCCAGCCGCCGGCCGCGATGTACGCGGTCAGCCATTGGGTCAGGTCGTCGGCGTTGTCCGGGTCGACGCTCATGCGCGCGGCGTTGCCGTTCAGCGTGTGGCCCAACTCGACCGCGCTGTACGCCTCGCCCCGGCCAAGCTCGGCGCGGGGTTCGATCACCAGCAGTGAACGTTTGCCGGGAAGACGCAACAACTGCGCCGCCAGCATGGCGCCGCTGAGGCCACCACCGATGATCAGGATGTCTGCGTGGCGGATGACGTCGGTCTCCTGTGCGCTTGGGGTTTGAGTCATGGCGCTCTCAATGATCAGTGTTTGCCTGAATGGAAGTCATGCAGATTGCCCCGCATCGCCGCGATTGAGCTGGGCGACGTTCTCGAAAAATCTCCTGGACGATAATAGGCGCCAAACCCACCGAAGGTTCATCAAGCAATACCAAAGTAGGACGGCCACAGTCAGATCACTACGTTTCTGACGAATCGAGCGGCTACCGTTCCGTCATTGCGATAGGAATGGGGCTGGTTGCTCGCAAACATGTAGAACTCGCCGGCGGCAATCTCGTGGGGCGTGTCGCCGAGGGTCAGGGTCAGGCAGCCTTCGAATACAAAGATCTGTTCGCTCCAGCCTTCGGCGTCCGGTTGCGACGGGTAAATTTCCCCCGGTTGCAGGCACCATTCCCACTGCTCCACTTCGCGAGTGGCGGTCGCCTTGGACAGCAGAACGGCCTTGCTGCCCGGAATCAATCCGGCCCAGGCCAGCTCATTGATGCGGCTCGGGTCGCGGGCATCCGGCGCCTGGATCAAGTCACTGAAGGCCACGTCCAGCGCTTCGGCGACGCGGTCGAGGGTGGTCAGGCTGACGTTCTTCTCGCCGGCCTCGATCGCCACCAACATCCGGCGGCTGACTCCGGACTTTTCCGCCAGCGCGGTCTGGCTCATGTCGGCGGCGTGGCGCAAACGTCGAACGTTCAAACTGACGTGCTGGAGGACCGAAGCCCGTGGGGGAGAATCTTTGTGCACTATATTGCTCACTTGGTGGGGTTGGGCAGTATACTGCGCAACTTTCGACGCATTGTGCGTCGCCCTCAGGTAGCGCGCAAGGTCATGACGTCGTTAAACACCTCCCCGGCTTCTTCCCGTTTCTCCCGGTTCAGCAAGGCCGAGTGCGTGCTGGTAGTGATCACCATGGTCTGGGGCGGCACCTTCTTGCTGGTGCAACACGCGATGACCGTCAGCGGCCCGATGTTCTTCGTCGGCCTGCGCTTCGCGGCGGCAGCAATTATTGTCTCGCTGTTTTCCTGGCGCCACCTGCGGCAAATGACCCTGTTCGAACTCAAGGCCGGGGCTTTTATCGGCGTGGCGATCATGCTGGGCTACGGCTTGCAGACCGTCGGCTTGCAGACGATTCCCAGCAGCCAGTCGGCGTTTATCACCGCGCTGTACGTGCCCTTCGTGCCGTTGTTGCAATGGCTGGTGCTGGGGCGGCGTCCGGGGTTGATGCCGAGCATTGGCATCATGCTGGCGTTCACCGGTTTGATGTTGCTGTCGGGGCCCGCCGGCGCCTCGTTCAATTTCAGCCCCGGTGAAATTGCCACGCTGATCAGCGCCATCGCGATTGCCGCCGAGATCATTCTGATCAGCACCTACGCCGGCCAGGTCGATGTGCGGCGGGTGACGGTGGTGCAATTGGCAACCACCTCGGTGCTGGCGTTTCTGATGGTGGTGCCGACCCGGGAAGTGATTCCCGGCTTCTCATGGTTCTTGTTGGCGAGCGCGCTGGGGCTCGGTGCGGCAAGCGCAGCGATTCAAGTGGCGATGAACTGGGCGCAGAAAAGCGTTTCACCGACCCGGGCGACGCTAATTTATGCCGGTGAGCCGGTGTGGGCCGGGATTGTCGGGCGGATCGCCGGGGAACGCTTGCCGGCGATTGCCCTGGTGGGCGCGGGGTTGATTGTGGCGGCGGTGATTGTGAGTGAGTTGAAGACTAAGGGTAAGGCTGTGGCAGCGGTGGACAGGTTGGAGCGGGAAACTCAGGGTTGAACCGCGATTACAACGGTGTTTGCTAAACAGCTATCGCGGGCAAGCCCGCTCCCACAGGGTTAGCGCAATCCTTGGGAGCGGGCATGCCCACGGCGGTATTAAGGCGAAGGGCCGGCATAGGAGAAATCACTGTTCCTGTAACAATGTGAATCAGGCTTTTTCCGTCTACCTTGTAGGATTCTGCCACAGCTTGCCGTTTGGCGATCTGGGGACTGGCACGTATGATGCTTCACAAACTTCCGCAGATTAGAAGCCTATGTCCCTGATAGTTCTACTGCTTCTGCCCTTCGTCGGCAGCTGTGTCGCGGCCTTGCTGCCGCATAACGCGCGTAACACCGAATCCTTGCTGGCTGGTGTGGTTGCCTTGATCGGCACTATCCAGGTCGCCCTCCTGTACCCGCAGATAGCCCATGGTGGCGTCATTCGCGAAGAGTTTTTCTGGTTGCCCAGCCTGGGCCTGAACTTCGTCCTGCGCATGGACGGGTTTGCCTGGCTGTTTTCGATGTTGGTGCTGGGCATCGGCACGCTGGTGTCGTTGTACGCCCGCTATTACATGTCGCCGGATGATCCGGTGCCACGGTTTTTCGCATTTTTCCTGGCGTTCATGGGCGCCATGCTCGGGTTGGTGATCTCCGGCAACTTGATCCAGATCGTGTTTTTCTGGGAGCTGACCAGTCTTTTCTCCTTCCTGCTGATCGGCTACTGGCACCACCGCGCCGATGCGCGGCGCGGCGCCTACATGGCGTTGATGGTCACAGGCGCGGGTGGTTTGTGTTTGCTGGCGGGGGTCATGATTCTCGGCCATGTGGTCGGCAGCTATGACCTGGACAAGGTCCTGGCCGCCGGCGATCTGATTCGCGCACATGCCCTTTACCCTGTTCTGCTGCCCCTGATTCTGATCGGCGCCCTGAGCAAAAGCGCGCAATTCCCCTTCCATTTCTGGCTGCCCCACGCAATGGCGGCGCCGACACCGGTCTCGGCCTATCTGCACTCGGCGACCATGGTCAAGGCCGGGGTTTTTCTGCTGGCGCGCCTGTGGCCGTCGTTGTCCGGCAGTGAAGAATGGTTCTACATCGTCAGCGGCGCCGGCGCCTGCACGCTGTTGCTCGGCGCGTACTGCGCGATGTTCCAGAACGACCTGAAAGGCCTGCTCGCCTATTCGACCATCAGTCACCTCGGCCTGATCACCCTGCTGCTGGGCCTGAACAGCCCGCTGGCTGCCGTCGCCGCGGTGTTTCACATTCTCAACCACGCAACTTTCAAGGCCTCGCTGTTCATGGCCGCGGGAATCATCGACCACGAAAGCGGCACCCGTGACATTCGCAAGCTCAGCGGCCTGATCAAACTGATCCCCTTCACCGCCACCCTGGCGATGGTCGCCAGCGCCTCTATGGCGGGCGTGCCGTTGCTCAACGGCTTCCTTTCAAAAGAAATGTTCTTCGCCGAAACCGTGTTCATCAACGCGACCGCCTGGATCGAGATGACGCTGCCGATCGTCGCGACCATCGCCGGGACATTCAGCGTCGCTTATTCGCTGCGCTTCACCGTTGACGTGTTCTTCGGTCCTACCGCCACTGACCTGCCGCACATCCCGCACGAACCGCCACGCTGGATGCGTGCGCCGGTGGAATTGCTGGTGTTCGCGTGCCTGATCGTGGGGATATTCCCGGCGCAGGTCGTCGGCCCGTTGCTCGCGGCGGCGGCCCTGCCCGTGGTCGGCGGCACGCTGCCGGAGTACAGCCTGGCGATCTGGCACGGCTGGAACGCGCCGATGATCATGAGCCTGATCGCCATGACCGGCGGCATCGTGCTTTACCTGTTGCTGCGCAATCAGCTCAAGCGCGGACGCTTCAAATATCCGCCAGTGGTCGGCCACTTCAACGGCAAGCGAATGTTCGAGCGAAGCCTGGTGATCATGATGCGCCTGGCCCGTCGCCTGGAACGGCGGACCAGCACCAAACGCCTGCAAACCCAATTGTTCCTGATGGTGCTCGCCGCCGTGCTGGCCGGGCTGACCCCGATGCTTCACAGCAGCCTGAGCTGGGGCGACCGGCCGAAAATCCCCGGCTCGATCGTGTTCGTGACCTTGTGGCTGCTGGCGATTGCCTGCGCGCTCGGTGCCGCGTGGCAAGCCAAGTATCACCGGCTCGCCGCCCTGACCATGGTCAGCGTCTGCGGCCTGATGACGTGCATCACCTTCGTCTGGTTCTCCGCGCCGGACCTGGCGTTGACGCAACTGGTGGTCGAAGTGGTGACCACGGTGCTCATCCTGCTGGGCCTGCGCTGGTTGCCGCGACGGATCGAAGAGGTCTCGCCGTTGCCGAGCACCCTGCGCAAGGCACGCATCCGCCGCCTGCGCGACTTGCTGCTGTCGGTCGCGGTGGGTGGCGGCATGGCGCTGCTGTCGTACGCGATGCTGACGCGGCAGACGCCCAACGACATTTCCTCGTTCTACCTCAGTCGCGCCTTGCCCGAAGGCGGTGGCAGCAATGTGGTCAACGTGATGCTGGTGGACTTCCGTGGCTTCGACACCCTCGGCGAAATCACCGTCCTGGCGGCGGTGGCGCTAACCGTGTTCGCGCTGTTGCGCCGCTTCCGTCCGCCCAAAGAAAGCCTGCAATTACCCGCTCAACAGCGTTTACTCGCGCCCGACGTGGTCACCGACCTGGTCAACCCGCGTTCGGCCAGCGACACCGCGCTGGGCTTCATGATGGTGCCGGCGGTGCTGGTGCGTCTGTTGTTGCCGATTGCCTTTGTAGTGTCGATCTATCTGTTCATGCGCGGGCACAATCAGCCCGGCGGCGGCTTCGTCGCGGGGCTGGTGATGTCGGTGGCGTTTATCCTGCAATACATGGTTGCGGGCACGCAGTGGGTCGAGGCACAAATGAGCCTGCGGCCGCTGCGCTGGATGGGCACCGGTTTACTGTTTGCCACCGTCACCGGGCTCGGTGCAATGGCGGTCGGTTATCCGTTCCTGACCACCCACACCTGGCATTTCTCCCTGCCGGTGTTCGGCGACATTCACATCGCCAGCGCGCTGTTCTTTGACATCGGCGTGTACGCGGTGGTCGTCGGCTCGACTTTATTGATCCTCACCGCCCTCGCCCACCAATCGGTACGCGGGCACAAAACGGCGGCCCTGCCCAAGTCCGTCGCCATGAAAGGAGCCGTCTGATGGAAGAAGTCATCGCAATCGCCATCGGCGTGCTGGCGGCATCCGGCGTCTGGCTGGTGCTGCGGCCACGGACGTTTCAGGTGGTCATGGGGCTGTGCCTGCTGTCCTATGGCGTCAACCTGTTCATCTTCAGCATGGGCAGCCTGTTCATCGGCAAGGAACCGATCATCAAGGACGGCGTGCCGCAAGACCTGCTGCATTACACCGACCCGCTGCCACAAGCGCTGGTGCTGACCGCCATCGTGATCAGCTTTGCCATGACCGCGCTGTTTCTCGTGGTGCTGCTGGCATCACGCGGCTTGACCGGTACCGACCATGTGGATGGCCGGGAGCCTAAAGAATGAATGCAATGACGCACCTGATCGCCGCGCCGATTCTGCTGCCGCTGCTGACGGCCGCCGTGATGCTGATGCTGGGCGAGAAACACCGCCCGCTGAAAGCCAAAATCAATCTGCTCTCCAGTCTGCTGGGCCTGGGAGTTTCGGTGTTGTTGCTGCAATGGACCCAGAGCACCGATGTGCCCGGCTCCATCGGCGTGTACCTGCCGGGCAATTGGCAAGTGCCGTTCGGCATCGTCCTGGTGGTCGATCGCCTGTCGGCATTGATGCTGGTGCTGACCGGAATCATCGGCGTCAGCGCCCTGCTGTTCGCCATGGCCCGCTGGGACGGCGCCGGTTCAAGTTTCCACGCGCTGTTCCAGATTCAGCTGATGGGTTTGTATGGCGCGTTCCTGACGGCGGACCTGTTTAACCTGTTCGTGTTTTTCGAGGTGCTGCTGGCCGCATCCTACGGCCTGATGCTGCACGGTTCGGGCCGGGCGCGGGTGTCGTCGGGGTTGCATTACATCTCGATCAACCTGCTGGCGTCGTCGCTGTTCCTGATTGGCGCTGCGTTGATCTACGGGGTCACCGGCACCCTGAACATGGCTGACCTGGCGCTGAAAATCCCGCTGGTGCCGGAGGCCGATCGCGGCCTGTTGCATGCTGGCGCGGCGATTCTGGCCGTGGCGTTTTTGGCCAAGGCCGGGATGTGGCCGCTGAACTTCTGGCTGGTGCCGGCCTATTCCGCAGCCAGTGCACCGGTGGCGGCGATGTTTGCGATCATGACCAAGGTCGGCGTCTACACCTTGCTGCGTCTGTGGACGTTGCTGTTTTCCGGTCAGGCCGGCGCCTCGGCGTACTTCGGTGGCGACTGGTTGATTTACGGCGGCATGGCGACCATCGTTTGCGCGGCCGTAGCGATGCTCTCCGCGCAACGGCTGGAGCGCATGGCCAGTCTGAGCATTCTGGTGTCGGCGGGGATTCTGCTGTCGGCCATCGGGTTCGCCCAACCCAACCTGATCGGGGCGGCGTTGTTTTACCTGGTCAGCTCGACCCTGGCGTTGAGCGCGCTGTTCCTGCTGTCCGAGTTGATCGAGCGTTCGCGTTCGGCCAATGAAATGCCGCTGTACGACGACGGCGATCTGATCGCGCGGCCCCTCGAATCCTTGCAACCGCCCAAAGGCATCAACCTCGATGACGAGCAGAAAGCCGTCGTCGGTCAGGTGATCCCCTGGACCATGGCGTTCCTCGGTTTGAGCTTCATTGCCTGCGCATTGCTGATCATCGGCATGCCGCCGCTGTCCGGGTTCATCGGCAAACTGGGCTTGCTCAGCGCGCTGCTTAACCCGCTGGGCCTGGGCAATGGCGCCGATGAACCGGTGTCGAACGCCGCATGGGGACTGCTGGCGTTGCTGATTCTTTCCGGGCTGACGTCGCTGATTGCTTTTTCCCGGCTGGGCGTCCAGCGCTTCTGGACCCCTGAAGAGCGGCCTTCGCCCTTGCTGCGCCGCTTTGAATGCGTGCCAATCATTGCTCTGCTCGGCCTGAGCATTGTGCTGACGTTCAAGGCTGAACCGCTGTTGCGCTATACCCAGGCCGCGGCTCAAGCCTTGAACAATCCGGAACAATACGTGATGGCCGTGCTCGGCACGCGCGCCGTTCCCGGTCCGGACGCCCAGGCCGCCGTCGCAGAGGTGCAGCCATGAAACGTCTGTTTCCCGCACCGTGGCTGTCTCTGGCGCTGTGGTTATTGTGGCTGGTGCTGAACCTGTCGATGAGCCCGGGCAATCTGCTGCTGGGCGCGGTACTCGGATTCTGCGCGCCGCTGATGATGCGCAAATTGCGACCCTTGCCGATCCGCATTCGCCGCCCCGGGGTGATCCTGCGCCTGTTCTTCATCGTCGGTCGCGACGTCTTGGCGTCCAACCTCGCCGTGGCCTGGGGCGTGCTCAACGCCGGCCGTCGCCCGCCACGCTCGCGGTTCATCAAGGTGCCACTGGATCTGCGCGACGCCAACGGCCTGGCGGCGCTGGCGATGATCTGCACAGTGGTCCCCGGTACAGTCTGGTCGGAACTGGCGCTGGACCGCAGCATTCTGTTGCTGCACGTGTTCGATCTGGATGACGAAGCGCTGTTCATCGAGCATTTCAAGGTGACCTACGAGCGCCCGTTGATGGAGATCTTTGAATGAGCCCGTTGCTGTCGAATGCGATTTTGCTGAGCCTGTTCATTTTTTCCCTGGCGATGACATTGACATTGATCCGTCTGTTCAAAGGACCGTCGGCGCAGGACCGGGTTCTGGCGCTGGACTACCTGTACATCATCGCCATGCTGATGATGCTGACCCTGGGTATTCGTTATGCCAGTGACACCTACTTCGAAGCGGCGTTGCTGATCGCGCTCTTTGGCTTTGTCGGCTCGTTTGCCCTGGCGAAATTCCTGTTGCGTGGCGAGGTGATCGAATGAACGCTGAACTGTCTCTGTGGGTGGAGATTCCTGTGGCGACGCTGCTGGTGCTTAGCAGCATTTTCGCCCTGATCGGTGCGATCGGTCTGGTGCGCATGAAGGATTATTTTCAGCGCATGCACCCGCCGGCGCTGGCCTCGACACTGGGTGCGTGGTGTGTGGCGCTGGGTTCGATCATCTATTTTTCGGCGCTCAAGTCAGGGCCGGTGCTGCATGCCTGGCTGATTCCGATTCTGCTGGCGATCACGGTGCCGGTCACCACCTTGCTACTGGCGCGGGCGGCGTTGTTTCGCAAGCGTATGGCCGGGGATGATGTGCCGGCTGAGGTGAGCAGTCGGCGCACTGAAAGCGGGAGTTAGGATCGTAAGGGTGTGTTGATTGACCGGCCCTCTTCGCGGGCAAGCCCGCTCCCACAGGATCTTCAGTGTTTACACGAACCCTGTGGGAGCGGGCTTGCCCGCGATAGCAATAGATCGGCCAACATGAAAGCTCGGTTAACCTCAAATCCAGGCAACTGCCAGTAGTCCCGCCCCCAACACCACACACAACGGCGAATACACCCAGGTGTCCAGCCGCGCAAACCTCGATCCCTTGACCTGCTTGAAAAACCCCACCAGGTTCGAATCGCCAATCGCCCGGGCGAACATCAGCATTGCGATGGCACTGATCACCCATTGCAGTGACTGATGCGGCACCGCTGGCACCCACCAGCCAACGCGCAAACATACCAGCGCAGCAATCAGCAGCAGCCCGAACGCCACGAGCAACGTCAGCCGCCCCGAAGGCTTGAACGCGGGCCGCAATGTCCCGCTACCCTCCTCTGGCAACTGCGGCACCGCCACCACGGCCGCCCAACGGCCTCCCAGCCCCCAATAGACATGCACCAGGGCAATCACCGAGAAGATCGTCACCAGCCCTTGAGCCAACACGAATGTCATGGTCGAGAATCCTTGAAAGGGATTTGAACAGAATCATCCTAGTCGGCATTTTCAAAATGGCACGCTTTGCGTTGGAGCTGCCGAAGGCTGCGATCTTTAGTTTGATGATTTCTCCCAAGATCAAAAGATCGCAGCCTTCGGCAGCTCCTACGGGGATGTGTTTATTTCAAGTCGGCGGTGACTTTATCCGCCACATCCTTCGGCACCCACGCCTGCCACACATCAGGGTGCGCCTTCATGAACGCCTCTGCAGCCTGACGCGGCGGGGTGTGTTTTTCGCTCATTTCGGCCAGTGCCTTGTTCAGCGGATCAATCGGGAAATCCACCTTGCTGAAAAAGTCGGCAATCTGCGGGTATTGTTTTTGAAACGGCGTGGACACCCCGATCGACAGCTTCGAAGCCAGCGAACGGGTGGGTTTCGGATTGGGGTTATCAGCGTCGGTCAGGGTTTTCCACGCTTCGGCGTCGAACGGCGGCTCTTCCAGCTGAATCAGTTTGAAGCGACCCAGCAAGGGTGTTGGCGACCAGTAATAGAACAGGACCGGCTTGCCGCGACGAATCGATGAACTGATTTCCGCGTCAAGCGCCGCACCCGAGCCGCTGCGGAAATTCACATAGCTGTCATTCAGTCCATAAGCGGTGAGCTTCTGCTTGTTCACCACCTCAGAGGTCCAGCCAATCGGACTGTTGAGAAAGCGCCCCTTGCCTGGCGATTCAGGATCACTGAACACGTCCTTGTATCTGGGCAGGTCAGTGACACTGCGCAAGCCGGGGGCCAGTGGCTTGATGCCTTTCGCCGGGTCGCCCTTGATCACGTACTCGGGCACCCACCAGCCTTCAGTGGCGCCCTTGACCGTATCGCCAAGGCTGACGACCTTGCCCTCGGCTTCGGCCTTGACCCAGACCGGGCTGCGACCGGCCCATTCTTCGCCAATGACCTGGATGTCATTGTTCGCCAGCGCAGTCTCCAGGGTGATGGTCGTGCCCGGCAGCGTATCGGTGGGCAGCCCATAGCCCTTCTCGACGATGATCCGCAGGATGTCAGTGATCAAACTGCCGCTTTCCCAGTTCAGGTCAGCGAAGTGGATCGGTGCCTGAGCGGCAAATACCGGGATAGGCAAAGCCAGTCCGCAGGTGACCAGGACAGCGGTCAGCAACCGTCGAAATCCGTTCATGCTTTTGCACCTCGTGCTGTTCACAGCAATAGCAGGATGGCCTGGCAGAAGACCGCAAGCCTCAAAATACTCAGTCCACTGACTGTAGTAGAGGTTCCTGCTTTCGAGGGGCGGGGATTAAATTTCGGAAAAGTCCTGCAAGCCCGAGGCCATTACTCACTGGCCTTGAAGGTCACCAGTTCACCCTTGCGCCACTTGGCTGCCTTGGCCGTCACGGCCTTCAGGGTTTTGGTCAGGCCTTCCTGCAATTGTTGGTGGGCGGCAAACACCATCACCACGCTATGCCCTTCCTTGAACACAATCGCGTGACCGTCGGCCGTTGTCACAAACGCGTAATCGCCAAGGCCGTACACCGTGAGTTTGATGTCGCGAAACTTGATTTCCAGTTTTCCGCCTTCGCGGCTGGGCAAAACAGAAGCGCTGAAATGATCGCCGACCTTGAGTTTCAGGCCCGGCTTGTCGTCCACCACCAGCGCTGATTCGGTGTCGAGTTCGGCAATGTAAATGCCTTCAGCGTTCTGTTCGGTGACATAAACAAAACGTGACTGGAACTGCTTGACCAGCTTTGCGCGCAAATCACCCAGCACGAACAAAGCATGCATATCGAGATTACTTACTGCCAAGGAAACATCCCCACATCTGAAAATGATGCTGCACGCGGACAACCCGCGCACAGCAGAAATAAGCGGCAATGCCAAAGGTGTCGCCAAATGACCCGGGTGGTAATCCTGAACAAGCAGAGGGGCTCATTCATCGCGAGGCGCAGGAAGACTAATGGAAAGTCTGACGCGTCGTCTTGCCTGGTATTCGTCAGGGCTTGAAGGAAAACGCCCTCCTGACGGCCAGAAAAAAGCGGACTACCTACCTTAGGGAAAAAACTCTCAAAAAAAAGCACTTTTCCGACATATCGCCCGCAAGAAATTGCTTTAGATGAACATCTATCACCCAACGGCCTTGGTGATTCTAGAGCAGCGATGCTCACCGAGACTACCCAAAACGACGTACACACGTCGGCAAATCCATGAAAAGGACTTCATATGTGCACCCTGACACACTTCGCACCTCACACACGCCAGCCGTCGCCACTGCTGCCGACGATGTTCCGGCCCACCGATTTCGAACCCGCAGAGCCAGCCCCGCCGCGTTTTCAGGTGTTACTGGCCGGCAATTGCTTCTTTCATATCAAAGAAATTTCGACGGGCCATGTAAGAGGTTTCCGCAGCAACCATAACGAAGCCTGCGCGCTCGCCCGTGCGCTTGAATCACGCGCCTGAACGATCCGGTTTGCACCTTCCCATAGACGTTTCGTCATGCCGACGACTTAACTCAGCCGTCGGCATGCAACTACTGCCATACTGCCGAACCCATGAAACCCGATCCCAGGCCGGACGGCGCTCATCACAACAAATATTTCCAAGGGAAGGCTGCTACGTGACGGAATTTGATATCGGTGAATTTTTTATCCGGGGCGAAGCCAGAGAAGTCGAAGGCGAATTCCAGGCGGTCATCATCATGCGCGCCAAACCGCCGCTGACCACGGTGACCTATCACCAGGTCGAGAAAGACCGCTGGTTCAAAACCTCGGACGTCGCCGCCGTCGCCGCACGTGAAGCAGCCCAGGCCTTGAAGCTTGCCGTCGATCAAGGTGCATTGAAAGCCTGATCAGCCGGTTCGCAGTCTATGCTCATTCCTGCTTTCGAACATCGCTATCGAACTCCTGAAGCGCGGCTCCCTCAGATGCTATGCAGCCGCACCTCAGATCTCGCACCCGCGCGACCAGCAAGGAGATGAAGATGGATTCACCTACGCACGACTTGAAAGGCTTGTTCGACCAGCTTGGCCTGGACTCCAGCGAAAAAGCCATCGACGATTTCATCGCCAGCCATTCCCCGCTTCCCGACGATAAAAAACTCATCGACGCCGAGTTCTGGACGCCGCAGCAAGCCGGCTTCCTGAAAGAGCAATTGCGTGAAGACGCTGATTGGGCGCGGGTGGTTGACGACCTCAATTTGCGTATGCACCAGGTTCATTGATCAATGCAGGCTGTCGGGTGCTTCGGCACTTAATTGCGCCAACCAGGCAGCCCTGCACTCCTCCGCTTCATCGCGACTGGAGAATGCCGTCCCCCGGCGTTCTCCGTTCAGTAACACCACCCAGCACACACTGCGCCCCAGCGCGCGCAAATTGGCGGGTACTCCGGTGCCGATCATCACCGCGACATCGACTTTGCTCTGCATGCTGACCTCTTGATTTCATTAGCCTGCTAACTATGTAGGTATGGTAATGAGATCAGCGGCGAGGAAACAGCGACTGTGGTGCACAGATTAATTGCTGGAAACGCAATAATGGTGAAGCCTTTGGGTTGGGTTTAGGTGCATACCCGTTGTTGCTCGCCGCAACAGCATCCGCCGCGACCTGCGAGCCTACATGGACATCAAGCGGGCGCGTTTCGCTGATCTGACCGTGCACAACCTCTGGGCTGAGCAAATTCCCTGTGGGAGCGAGCTTGCTCGCGATAGCGGTGTGTCAGCCGACATTGATGTTGGGTGATAAATAGCCATCGCGAGCAAGCTCGCTCCCACAGGGGATTGTTGTCGGCCATGGCATTGGTGTGAGCGCCGATGGTGCTGATCGAACTCACCGCCAGGTCGGCTATCAGGCCGCCTCGGTTTAGATTTTGATTTTGATCCTGAGCGCCCCATAAAACCACGCTGGCCGAACGCAGGTATTGCGCAGCGGGGAAACCGGCAAGGATGCCGGTTTAGCCGCGCTGGGCCAGGGACGGCCCTTCGCGGCGACCCGCGGAGCAATGCCGGAGTGAGGGCACACCGAGCCAGAGCGAGGTGCCGAGTGGTGGGGCAAGAGCCCTTGGTTACTTGGGGCTCTTCCAAGTGACTCGCCGTAAGGGCGAAACCAATATCCGCCATCACCCAATAACGGATATTCACGCAACCCCCAACCCCCAACCCCCAAACCAATCAGCGAGGATCCTCAGGCTTATACCCCAACCGCAAACCACCCCAATGCCGCCCCTTGACTATGATCGGCACCGAAAGGTCATGCATCAATTCCCCAGTATCGCGCGTGTAAGTCTGCAACAGCACCGCCTGCTGATGGCTCCCACAACGAATCCCGGTCCGGTCGGCAAACTTGCGTTTGGTGCGGTTCTGCAGCGTATCAACCTGCGCATCCCCCGTCAGTGGCTGGCTGAACACCTTGTTATGAGTCGGCACATACCCCTGCTGAGTACAAGCGATGGCAAACACCAACCCTTCATGGCGTGGCAACAACGGTTCCTGAATCGCCGGCAATACCTGATCGGTGTAGCGATCAAAACGCGTCTGAAACCTGGCCGGGCTGGTGTCCGGAATCGCCTGGTAATTGCGATCAAACAAGTCATCGAGGCTGACACGCCCCTCGGCAATATCCGCCTCGAAACGCGCAGAAATCTGACTCGCACCTTCACGGGCCAGGTCGTAGATCCGCTGGTGATAATCATCCAGCCCGACCTCTGCGAGACGTTCACTGATGGTTTCCGCCTGACCTTCCATTTGCACAGCCGCCTGGGCCAGACGCTGGGTCTGTTGATCGCTGATCGCCAAATCGCTGCGCATTTGCTCGATGGCGTGGAACAGGCTGTCGAGTTGCTCGCGATTGGTATCGGCGCCCCTGGCGATTTCGCCGACCTGGCTCTCGACGCTGGCCGCCAGGCGTGCAATGTTTTCCAGGTGCTGACCGGTGTGTTCGACCTGCGTGACACCCACGTCAAGGTCGCTGGACAACTGGCGTATTTGTTCCACCACTTGCGCGGTGCGGTGCTGGATGTCGGCGACCATCTCGCCGACTTCACCGGTGGCCGTCGCCGTTCGCGCGGCCAGCCCGCGAACCTCATCCGCGACCACCGCAAAACCACGGCCGTGCTCACCGGCCCGGGCCGCTTCGATCGCCGCGTTCAACGCCAGCAAATTGGTCTGGCTGGCAATCGACTGAATCACCAACGTGACTCGCTGGATATCGTCGCTGCGCAGGCTCAGGGCCTCAATCAATTCACGGCTGTTGCTCGCGCGCAGGCTGAGCTGATGCATGCGGCTGATCGACTCGCTCAACTCCGTGCGCCCTGCCGCGCTGCTCTGATGCGCTTCGCTGGCGGCACCGAGGGCGGCGCGACTGAGGGTCGACGTGGCCTGCTCGGTGGCAATCATCACTTCGGCGTTGCTGACAATTTGCGCCGCAGCGCCGAGTTGCGATTGCAGTTTATCGGCCAGTTGCTTGACCGAAAAAGCCACGCCGGCGGCGGACAGTGCATTGTGACTGGTGGTGTAGGAAAGATCGCGAGTCAGCTCGGCAATCGCGGCGGCGCTGTCGACGATGGCGGCTTCAGGAATGGCGCGGGTACGCAGGCGAGGCAGCCAGATGATGCAGACGGCCAATGGCAGGCCGACATAAAGCGACCAGCCGCCGAGCGTCATGCCGCACAACACAAGCGTCAGCGCGATGCTTTGCAGCGTGGGCGTCAGCCAAAGGTTTTTCGGTAAAAGCACGGGAGCAGGCACTGCTCCGACCAGCGATCCATCTCGCGTCATTTCGTCACCCCACGCACTTCTAATTGTTGTCCCGGCATTAAACGCCACTACATGGCCATTATCCATGGTCCATTAGTAGTGGGTGTGCAGTGGATCAATAGAAGCTTGCAGGATTTTTTGCGGACGGCCGAAAGCAAAGATCGCAGCCTTCGGCAGCTCCTACAGGTTACGCGAACCTTTGTAGGAGCTGCCGAAGGCTGCGATCTTTTCAGGCAACCCACATCAAATGGGGTTGCCTCGCAGAATCAGGCCTGACGCTGGTGCTTGTCGATCTGTTCGTGACGCTCTTGCGCTTCGATGCAGTATTTGGTGGTCGGGCTGATCAGCAGGCGTTTCAGGCCAATGGCCTCGCCGCTGTCGTCGCACCAGCCAAAGCTGTCTTCTTTGATGCGTTCCAGTGCCTGTTCCAACTGAGGCAGCATGCGCTGATCGCGGTCGATTGCATTCACCAACCAAGTGCGCTCTTCCTCGACGGAAGCCGCGTCAGCCGGATCGGCCGGGGTGTCCAGGCTCTCGATGGCGATGCGATTCTGTTCGATGCGCTCGTGGGTTTCGACTTTCATGTTCTGCAACAGCTCAGAGAAAAAAGCATGTTGCTCGGCATTCATGTAGTCATCCGCCGGCATGGCCAGCAACTTGTCCTTTGTCATTGATATCTCTATAAAAAAACGTGCATTAAGGCGAATTAGGGAGCGTTCCGGCGGACCTCGCAGGGCCATCGGAACGGCGCCGTTTATTCCAAGCGCCACCCGGCACTCAATTTACGAGGGGCGGCAGTCTAAGGCCGACTTGAGGCCCCAGCAACTGAAAAGTCAGCGAATTCGTCCGACAAAGCACCGAAAGTGCTCTATGTCAGTCTTTGTGGTGTTTATCGGAGTGCGTTTATAGCAAGAAATTCAACTGAGCGGCTGTATATAGAAGACAAACGGCCTCGGCACCGGAGTTATCGACTGCATTTGCAGGAAGGTGAGCCTCAGCTAAGGTTGTCTGTCCTCAACGGGCTATCTGAAGGAGCGGTTCAATGAAGCTGATCGGCATGCTGGATTCACCCTACGTGCGACGCGTCGCCATTTCTGCCAAATGCCTGGGCATCGACCTCGATCACCAATCGGTTTCCGTGTTTCGCCACTTCGAGCAGTTCCAGCAGATCAACTCGGTGGTCAAGGCGCCGACGCTGGTGCTCGAGGACGGTGAGGTGTTGATCGACTCAACGCTGATCATCGACTACCTGGAAGCATTGGCCGGACCGGGTAAAAGCCTGATGCCCGGCGAGCTGGATCAACGCCTGCGCTCGCTACGCCTGATCGGCCTGGCACTGGCAGCGTGTGAGAAGTCCGTGCAGCTCTATTACGAACGCAACCTGCGTCCGGCGGAGATTCAATACGAGCCTTGGGTGGAACGGGTCGAGGGGCAACTGGCGGCGGCTTATTCGGCGCTGGAGCGGGAATTGGAACTGCAACCGCTGAAGACTGACGGCTCGATCGCTCAGGACGGGATCACGCTGGCGGTGGCCTGGAGTTTTAGCAAACTGGTAGTACCTGAGCAGGTTGATACCGAGCGGTTTCCGCAGATCAGCGCGTTCACGGCGTATGCCGAGGGGCTTGCAGCGTTTGTAAGTACACCGATCGAATAAAACATCCGATTAAATGCCCCTTCAAAAAAAAACCGCTTCTACCAGAGGCAGAAGCGGCAGAGGCATTAGCCTCACGTGAATAGGGCGATCAGGATAATGATCGGGATAGGGATGCCGAGAAATAACAGCAGTAATGAGCGCATGAGGATTCTCCTGAATTAGCGGACAGGTGTTTGTGTTTGGGTCACGTAGGTGTCGGTTTCCAGATACTCCACGGCATCCCGACGACGACCGCCGAAGGTTGCGGCAAGGCTGGCGAAGAACGCACCGATCAACAGCGCGATAAACATCCACAACGCGGTCCAGGCAGCAACTTTGGCGGCGGTATCGGCAGCCTGTTTAGCGGCCAGTTTGGCGTCGGCAACGGCTTTCTGGGTGCGGGCGTAGACTTCATCGACACGACGTTCGGCGTCCGCCTGACTCAGGTTGGTCCGTTGGGCAACCATTTGCGCGAGGTAGGTGCGGTCTTCTGCAGCCAGTTGACCTTCGTTGCTCAGCGAGCGCACGAAGATGCGGGTGACGGTGCTGCGGGCAGCGTCATCACTGACAGCGGCCGGACTATCAGCGCGGAACAGACTGTCGACGAAATAGCCGTACTGGTCGCCGTCGGTATTACCGGCTGCAGTGCCAGCCGCTTGAGTCGCAGCACTTGCAGCGCCGCCGACCACGTTTGCACCGGCCTGAACACCGCCGCTGACAATACTGCTGACCGAGCCGACGACCAGCGTCGCAGTCACCAGTGTCGCGACGCACCAGGCGAGGAAGCCGTGGGCGGTATCGCGGAAGTAGACTTCATCGCCATGCATGTTGGCCCATTTGACCCGCAGACGACCGGCGATGTATCCGCCCAGTCCGGAAGCAACAATTTGCGTCGCGGCCAGCCAGATAATGGTTGAAATGCCCAGGCCCTTGGCGCTGACGCCCTCATTGGCCCAAGGGGATACTGCCGAAAAGCCCAACCCGAAACCGAGCAATACCAGGATCAGCGACAACGCCGCCGCAGCAGCGGCCCCGGCGAATATCGCGCCCCAGGAAACGCCCGACTGCGCGCTTGACTCCTCTGAGACAGGATAGAAACCATCAGGGGATCTATTCATTATTGTGTCGCTCCAGGCAGGAAAGATAATGTTACAACTCGTCAGATGAACAATTGCAGTCAGCGTGCCAGTCGCTGCTTTTAGATAAGTCGTTAAATTTCAACAGCTTATAAATTTTGAACTTCCGAAAATCATGCAAATTGCAACAAGCAGCCAATATCAGCGGGTTTTATGCATGCGTTGGAGGTAAAAAGATCGCAGCCTTCGGCAGCTCCTACGCAGGCACAGATCTGGTGCTGAAAATGAAGTTTTATTTAAAAAGCCCGCGGCCATTTATTGGCAAAATGCAGCGCACCATTGCGAACAACTGACCAGGCCTCCTATGCCCCGCATTTTGACCATCGAAGACGACGCCGTGACCGCCCGGGAAATCGTCGCGGAATTGAGCAGCCACGGCCTCGACGTGGACTGGGTCGACAACGGCCGCGAAGGACTGGAGCGCGCAGTCAGTGGCAACTACGACCTGATCACCCTCGACCGCATGCTGCCCGAGCTCGATGGTCTGGCGATCGTCACCACCCTGCGGACCATGGGCGTGGCGACGCCGATTCTGATGATCAGCGCCCTCTCCGATGTCGATGAACGCGTGCGCGGTTTGCGTGCCGGCGGTGACGACTACCTGACCAAACCCTTCGCCACCGATGAAATGGCCGCGCGCGTCGAAGTGCTGCTGCGCCGGCAGAACACCGTGACCGCCCAGGCCACCACGCTGCGGGTGGCGGACCTGGAGCTGAACCTGATCAGCCATGAAGCGAGCCGCGACGGCAAGTTGCTGACGCTGTTGCCCACCGAATACAAGCTGCTGGAATTCCTCATGCGCAACACCGGGCAGATCCTGTCGCGGATGATGATTTTCGAGGAGGTCTGGGGTTACCACTTCGACCCCGGCACCAACCTGATCGACGTGCACATCGGCCGCCTGCGCAAGAAAATCGACCCGCCCGGTAATGTCCCGTTGATCCGCACCGTGCGAGGCTCGGGCTATGTCATTGCCGAACCCCTCTAAAGGCTGGCGTTCTTCCAGTAGCCGGTTGCTGGCGCTCTACAGTTCGTTGTTCGTGCTCTGGAGCGGGATTCTCATGGGGGTCATGTACTACGAGGTGTCCGCTTACCTCGACAACCTGGCCAAGCATTCGCTGATGCAACGTCAGCATTTGTTCTCGCGGTTTTCCGGCGAACAACTGGTGGACGCCCTCGCCGTCAGCATGACCTTCGACATTCGCGGTCTCGACGCCTACGGCCTGTTCGATGCCGAGCAGCGCTACCTCAGCGGCGCTCTGCGGCACATACCCGCTGGCCTGCCGCTGGACGGCAAGATTCACATGCTCAGCGATTGCGCCGACACCGACGATCCGACCTTGCCCAGCGACAGTTGCGACGCCGTGGCGACCCAGACCGATGATGGGCGCTGGCTGATATTGCTCCGCGACAACGGTTCGCTGTTCGCCGTGACGCGGATCATTCTCCACGCGCTGCTCTGGGGCATGAGCCTGACCATTTTGCCCGGCATCATTGGCTGGCATCTGTTGCGGCGCCGCCCGCTGCGGCGCATTCGCGGGATTCAGGCCAGTGCCGAAGCCATTGTCGCCGGCGACCTCACTCGGCGTTTGCCACTGTCCAATCGCCGTGACGAACTGGACATGCTCGCCGCCATCGTCAACGCCATGCTCGAACGCATCGAACGCTTGATGAACGAGGTCAAGGGCGTGTGCGACAACATTGCCCATGACTTGCGCACCCCGCTGACCCGCTTGCGCGCGCAGTTGTACCGCATGCAGCAACAGGCGGGCGAAGGGTCCCAGGAAGCCTCGCAACTGGATTCAGTGCTCGCCGAAGCCGACACCTTGATGGCGCGCTTTCGCGGGTTGCTGCGCATTAGCGAGCTGGAAGACCGGCAGCGGCGTTCCGGTTTTGTACTGCTCGATCCGGTGCCGCTGTTGCAGGAATTGCACGACTTCTATCTGCCGCTGGCCGAGGAAGGCGAGTTGACGTTTGAGCTGCAACTGCCTGAAACCCTGCCGCCGCTGAATGGCGATCGGGCCCTATTGTTTGAGGCAGTGGCAAACCTGTTGAGCAACTCGATCAAATTCACACCGCCCGGTGGGCAGGTGATTTTGCGCGGGATCAATGAAGGTGGGCATACGCGGATCGAAGTACTCGACTCCGGCCCCGGCATTGCGCTGGCGGAACGCGAGGCGGTGTTTCAGCGCTTCTATCGTGCGGAGGGTGGGAATCAGCAAAGCGGGTTCGGGCTGGGGCTATCGATCGTTGCGGCGATTGCCGGTTTGCACGGGTTCACCCTTGAAGTCGCTGATAGCGAGTTGGGTGGTGCGCAGTTGGTGCTCGATTGTCGGCAGAGCGTAATGCCCGATCTCCAAAACACAGACTAACCCTGTGGGAGCGAGCTTGCTCGCGATGGCGGAGTGTCAGACAACAACTTTTTGCCTGTAAGACCGCTATCGCGAGCAAGCTCGCTCCCACAGTGGGTTCGTGGTGTGTTTAGGTTGGGTAGTTGGCCCGCAGCGCTTCGAGGCCGCCCTGATAAATCCCGCCAAACAACGCCACCACTTCTTCCTCACTCACCCCGACCGGCGCGAACTCTCCCGACCACGTTACCCGGGCACCGTCGCCCTGCGCCTCCACGCGAATCATCGCCAGGTAATCGGTCGCCGGAAACGGCGCCTGCACTATCGTGTAGCTGTACGTCTTCGCCGCGTCATCAAACGTCTGAAGCCGCTCAACCACTGCCGCGCCGTCCGCCGTCTGCAGACTGCGTACGCGCCCGCCTTCGCTCAGCTCGCTGTGGGTGATAATCGGCAGCCAGTTCGGCAGCGAGTTAAAGCCGCCAATCAATTGCCATACTTCTTCGGTGGACGCCGGAATATCAATAAACGCTGATGCAGTTGCCATGTAATGCTCTCTCTCAATCAGAAATGTTCAGATCGCCATGCTGTCGACAACACCGCCGTCAACCCGCAGCGCCGCGCCCGTGGTGGCCGACGACAGCGGCGAGGCGATGTAGGCCACCAGATTCGCCACCTCCTCGACATCCGCCACGCGCTGGATGATCGACGTCGGCCTCGCCTTGCGCACGAACGCGTCAGCTTCTTCACGGACGCTGCGTCCCGATTCGGCCGTGGCGTCCTTGAGCATGTGTTCCAGGCCATCGGTCAGGGTCGGGCCGGGCAAAATCGCATTCACCGTCACGCCGGTGCCCGCCAGCCGTTTGGCCAGGCCATGAGACACCGCGAGGTTAGCGCTTTTGGTGACGCCATAGTTGAGCATGTCGGCAGGAATGGCGATGCCGGATTCCGAAGACAGGAAGATCACCCGCCCCCAGCCTTGCTTGACCATGTCCGGCACGTAATGCCGCGAAAGGCGCACACCGGAGATCACGTTGACTTCGTAGAACCGCGTCCATTCGCTGTCCGGCGTGTCGAAAAAATCCACCTCGCTGAAGATGCCTAGGTTGTTGACCAGGATGTCGGCGCGCGGCTCGGCGGCGAACAACTGCTCCGCGCCTTCGGCAGTGCCCAGGTCCGCAGTCAAACCGCGCAACTGCGCGCCCGGAACGCTCTGGCGAATGCTCGCCAGCGCTTGTTCGACCTTGGCGGCTTCGCGGCCGATCACCACCACGGTGGCGCCGGACTCGGCCAGTGCCTTGCTGATGCCCAAACCAATGCCGGCGGTGCTGCCGCTGACGATGGCGAGGTTTCCAGTCAGATCAATCTTCATTTTCACCACCTTTGTAGGAGCTGCCGAAGGCTGCGATCTTTTGACCTGGCAACGGCGCCCGCTCAGAAATTAAATCAGCCTCACGCAGCGCACGCCAAAAATCTCCTGGAATAACCGCCGACAACGCAGCCACATCCTCAGCGATCCGATCCGGACGGCTGGACCCGGGAATCACCGCCGCGACAGCAGGGTTAGCCAGGGAGAACTGCAATGCAGCCGCTTTAATGTCAACACCGTGAGCCGCAGCAATGCGCTTGATCTGCTCGACTTTATGAATGATCGCCGGGCTCGCCTTCTGATATTCAAAGTGCGCACCACCCGCCAGAATCCCCGAGCTGTAGGGACCGCCAACCACGATTTCGACGTTCTGAGCCAGCGCGGCGTCCATCAAACGCTGCAAGGCACGGTCGTGATCGAGCAACGTGTAGCGCCCCGCCAACAGAAAACCGTCGGGCTGGGCTTCGGTCAGATCCAGCGTCAACTCGCACGGCTCGACCTTGTTCACACCCAAACCCCAGCCCTTGATCACGCCTTCTTCGCGTAGACGGGTCAGCACTTTGAAGGCGCCAGTGCGGGCCTGATTGAAGTACTCCAGCCACTGATCGCCGTAGAAATCCTGCGCGATGTCATGCACCCAAACGATGTCCAGACGATCGGTTTGCAGGCGCTTGAGGCTGTCTTCGATCGAGCGCATCGTTGCATCGGCGCTGTAGTCGTTGACGATCTTGTTCGGGCGGCCGTGTTCGAACACCCCGCTCTTCTCGCCCAGATCACGGGCCGCCGCGTCTTCGACTTCATCGAGAATCACCCGGCCGACCTTGCTGCTCAGCACATAGTCGTCACGCTTGTAATCGGCCAGCGCGGCGCCGAGGCGGATTTCCGACAGGCCTGAGCCGTAAAACGGCGCGGTGTCGAAATAACGAACGCCCGCCTCCCACGCGGCGTGAACGGTGGCCAGCGCCTCTTCTTCCGGAATGGCGCGGAACATGTTGCCCAACGGCGCGGTACCGAAACCCAGCGCGCCGGGCAGTTTGTCTTTCAAGCTCATGAATAAATCCTCTTGGCGTCAGTGGTCAGCTCAACTGACCGATGAGCCCATCCTAGGTTGCCGGGATCGGACCGTCCAAGACATAATCAGCAGCACTTGAGTCCCTATAGGTCTGACATGATCGACATCCGCCAATTGCGCTACTTCGTGGCCGTCGCCGAAGAAGAACACGTCGGTCGCGCTGCCGAGCGCCTGCACATTTCTCAATCACCGCTGAGCCGGCAGATTGCACAGCTCGAAGAACGCCTGGGCCTGACCCTGTTCGAGCGCAGCCAGCAACGGATTCGCCTGACCCGCGACGGCCAGACGTTTCTCGCTGAAACCCGCGCCCTGCTGACCCACGCCAACCGCCTCGAATCCCTCGGCAAACGCCTCGGTCGCGGCGAAGAAGGCGGCTTGTGCATTGGCTACATCGAGAACGCGATGCATGCCGGCGTGCTGCCCAATGCCCTTCGCGTGCTGCGAGTCGACCGGCCGAATGTGCACGTCGCGCTGTACAACCTGAGCTCCGCCGAACAACTCGAAGGCCTGCGTCAGCGTAGTCTCGATATCGCCCTGGTCAGTGAACCGCCCGTCGCCGACGATCCGGATCTGCTGGGTTTTCAGGTGCTGGACGACCCGATGCTGCTAGCCCTGCCCGAGCACCATCGCCTCGCCGACCAAGCGACACTGAGCCCGGCAGACCTCGCCGATCAGGAATGGATCGGCGTGCAACACCGTCAGAATTGCGCAAGCCGCGACGACTTCATCAGCGCCTGCATCCGCGCCGGTTTCACCCCGGACATTCGCATGGAAGCCACCGAACCCTTCACCGCTTTGGGGCTGGTGGCGTCGGGGCTGGGGATTGCGATGGTTCAGAAAGGCCTGAGCCGCAATGCGCCGCCGGGCGTGGTGCTGCGGGAAGTGCCGTGGATCTCCTTCACCACACCGCTGTGGGCGGCGTGGCATCGGGTCAATTTGCGGCCGTTGGTGGAGACGTTCAGGAAGGTGCTGACAGAGCCCGGTTCGGCCGTTTAGAGAATCATCAGCGGCGAAACGCAGTACCTGTGGGAGCGAGCCTGCTCGCGAAAGCGGTGGTTCAGTGAACTGTGATGTTGACTGACACACCGCTTTCGCGAGCAGGCTCGCTCCCACAGTTAGATTGGGGTTAAACAGTGCTTGAGGGGGTATGTTTAAAAGCGCTGCAAGTAACTTGATGAAAGCTACAGCGTCTTGCGTAACGGCCTACGGTTACTCCAGAATCCGCCGGCTTGTGCGCCTTGGGCCTGGGCTTTATCGTTTTCCGGTCGCTGAAAATCAGTGATCGGGTTTGGTAGCCCGGAGTACTGCGCACTAAGCCTCATTAAGCTGACGCCCGTTCAGGTCGTAGCTTTTATGGTGGTCGTGCGCAGGGCCTTTTCGGAGGCGCCGGTTCCAGTACTCCGGTCTACCAACCTGTGCATGGCCACCACCCTTCGTTTGGTAGCGAAAAAGTGATGGCTCCATTTAGTCAGTATTGGAGTTCTACCTAATGCCAAAAGTAACCCCCAACCCGCCGGAAAATGATCCGACATCACATTCCGAACAATCCAACTCAACCACCCCCTCCGCCGCCGATATCCAGGCCACCCCACGCACCCCGTCCACGATGTACGTCCTCAATCCGCAGGTCGATACCGAAACCCTGTTGGGCGATGCCTGCGAATCACTGGCCTCGGCCCACGTCATGACCCTCGATCTGGCAGACCGCACCCATGGCCCGAGTCGCAACACCCTGCTGGGCATCGCGCAAGTCATTATGCTGAGTGAACTGAACGTCAACCGGGCGCTGGATCAACTCGACCCGATCGCATAGCCACTGAATCCTGTGGCGAGGGAGCTTGCTCCCGCTGGGTCGCGCAGCGACCCCAAAATGGCTGCCGGTGATGATTCTGACAAACCGCGTGCCGGGGTTTTGCGACTGCTGCGCAGCCGAGCGGGAGCAAGCTCCCTCGCCACAGTGAATTCTATAATCACCGTAAAACACCACCGCATGGGGCTTCGGCTCCCACTCCAAGGGTTTGCTGCTTTACTGAACAAACCCCAAAAGCCCTTGCGAGTAGCCCCGTATGAACCGCAACGACCTGCGCCGCGTGGACATGAACCTGTTGGTGATTTTCGAAACCCTGATGTTCGAAAAAAACCTGACCCGGGCCGGGGAGAAACTGTTTCTCGGCCAGCCCGCCGTCAGTGCCTCGCTGGCGAAGTTGCGCGATCTGTTCGACGACCCGCTGCTGGTGCGCAACGGTCGTGTGCTGGAACCCACTCAGCGGGCCTTGATGATTCTCAAAGAGTTGCAACCGGCGATGGACACCATTTCCGGCGCGGTCAGCCGGGCCAAGGATTTCGACCCGGCCACCAGCCGCGATGTGTTTCGCATCGGCCTGTCCGATGACGCCGAGTTCGGTCTGTTTCCGCCGCTGCTCAAGCAGATCCGCGAAGAGGCGCAGAACGTCGTAGTCGTCGTGCGCCGGGTGAATTTCCTGCTGATGTCATCAATGCTCGCCAGCGGCGAGATTTCCGTCGGCATCAGCTACACCACCGAACTGCCAGCCAACGCCAAGCGCAAGAAACTGCGCGACTTGAGTGTGAAGATCCTGCGCGGCGACAACCGTCCCGGAGCGCTGACGCTGGATGACTACTGCGACCGTCCCCACGCGCTGGTGTCGTTTTCCGGGGACCTGACCGGCGCCATCGACAATGATCTGGCACGCATCGGCCGCTCTCGGCGCGTGGTGCTCGCGGTGCCGCAATTCGCCGGGCTGCGCGCGCTGCTGGCCGGCACCGACATGCTCGCCACCGTCCCGGATTACGCCGCGTGTGCGCTGATCGAAGGCAGCAGTCAGCTGCGGGCCGACGACCCGCCATTCGACATCAACCTGTCCGAGCTGTCGATGGTCTGGAACGGCGTCAACGATAACGATCCGGCAGAACGTTGGTTGCGCTCGCGAATAGCCCAACACATGTCGGCGTCACTGCCGGTGGGGTGATCGCATTGAAGGACGGATCGGTCTCGCGCAGGTAGATCGGCATGTCGGTCATCGGCGGCATGGCCGGAATGTCGAAATACATCTGGATCACCCAACCCCGGTGATAACTGGCGTGATTGACCACGTGCATCAGCATCGCGCCAGCGCTCATGGTGCCGCTTTCGCCCGAGACAAAGGTGAACTCGACCGGTTTATCCAGCGACGCCTCGGTCTGCCGTTCGCTCCAGGTGCAATACCAGTGATTGATAGTCTTCTGCGCCAATTGCAGTTCAGCGAGATCGGGATGCAGCAGATCATGCGAAGTCTTGAAGCCGTGCCCCCGGCCCTCAAGGTGGGCTTGCCAGATGCAGTCCACAACGTAGATGTGATTCAGGGTGCCGATCATGTTCTTGAACACCGAGACCCGTTCTTTATTGACCTCGCCCGGCGGTAACGCCGCCAGGCTGTCAAAGAGGCGCTGATCGGCCCAGCGTTTGTAATCGGCCAGCATGCGGGCCGTGCGTACGTTGATCATCAGAGGTCTCCCATTGTGATGGGCGCATTGGCAAGCATAGTCCGCGTGGGGCGTGGTGGAGTTGGGGCTGATCATCGGTCGGGACAGTGGATGAACAGATCAGGGGTATAGGTTTCCAGGGCGAGGTTATTCATGGGGTTGGAATACCATATCCCCCACCACGTGACTACTGACACAAATGACAGGTAACGCGTGCTCTTCAAGCAAATGTTTGGGGAACGAGGAACTCCTGACAGGCGTCGCGCATCCTAAGTTATGTGGTACTTCCTTTACGCTTCACGCTCCGGAGGACACCGTCATGCGCCGTCTGATCATCATCTCTTCCCTTGTGTTGTGCTTACCCTTTGGCTCGGCTTTCGCGAAAGTGGATGCCGGCGATGTGGCGACCTCGGCCGGGGTTTCTGCTTCGCTGTACTCAACCTTTAAAGACGACAAACTCATGATCCCTGCCCGGGATGACGCCTCCAGTTTCGTCGCCAGTGACGGTGCGATCCGCGGCGTGTATCTGGAATCGGTCATGCAGCGGATTCGTCAGGACAACCCCGGGCTGAATGCCAGCGATGAAGAGTTGGCCAGGGCTATTCTCATCCAGGATGGCGTTGCGGCCGGGCAATAACGGCGAATGAAGCGGTTGGAAGATCAAAAGATCGCGGCCTCGCTGCGCTCGTCAGCTCCTACGGTTGAACGCGAACCTGTGTAGGAGCTGTCGAGCGCAGCGAGGCTGCGATCTTTTCATTTGCGATAACGCGGTGCCGCTCGCGAGTTCCCGAACAAACCCGACAACGTTTGTCGTTGCGCCTCATGCCGTTCCCACTGCTCGCCATCGTGCAGGCCCGGAATTGTCACCACTTCTCCGCTCGCAAGCCCGACCAGCGCCGCATCGACCATGTCTTCGGCGGACATGACGATTTCCTGCGGCAGGTTTTCCACCGGGTTGCCGGCTTCGCTCCAGAAATCGGTGGCCGTCGCGCCGGGCAACACCGCCTGGATGCGAATGCCTTTATCCGCCAGTTCATGGTGCATGGATTGACTCAGGCCCAGCACAAAGGCCTTGGTGCCGCCGTACACGCCGTTGAGAATTTCCGGCGCAATCGCGACGATTGAAGAAATGTTGATCACGGTCCCGTTACCGCGCGCCACGAACCCCGGCGTCACTGCGTACGCCAGGCGCATCAGCGCGGTGACGTTCAGCGTGATCATGTCCTCCATCTCATCCACCGGGCTGCCCAGCAACGGCATGACAGCGCCGACCCCGGCGTTGTTGACCAGCAAGGTGATGCTGGCGTCTGTGCGCAAGACGTTCTCGACCCGGCGCAGATCGACCTTGTCTTTGAGGTCTGCCGCGACCACTTCCACCGTGCGTCCGGTTTCGTTGCTCAGGTGGTTGGCCAGCGCGTTCAATTTTGCCTGACTGCGGGCGACCAGAATCAGGTCGTAGCCCTGACGGGCGAGACGGTCGGCGTAGACTGCGCCGATGCCGGAAGAGGCGCCCGTGATCAGGGCGGTGCCTTTGGTAGAGAGAGCCATGTTCGATGTCCTTCACAGTGAGGCGAGAGGTTCGCCGGGTGTGATCATTTATAAAGAGACTGACGCTCGTCTCAAATGACGTTTAAAGTACGTTTTTAGGACGCACTCTATCGAGGGCTGATCGATGACTTCTGTCGCGTTTGTAGTGTTTGAGGGTTTCCAGTCCATGGCGCTCGCGGCCATGCCGGTGTTCGAGTACGCCAACTTCAGTGCCGGCGAGCCGCTGTACGAGGTGTGCGTGCTGTCCGAAAACGGCGACACCTTGCGCGCCTCCGGAGGACTGACAGTCGGCACCGAGGCATTTGATCAGCGGGTGTTCGATACAGTGATTGTGGTCGGCGGCGATGCCATTCTCGAGCAGGCGCCCGAAGGTGTATTGGATTACCTGCGCGCCAGCGTTAAAACCGCGCGGCGTACGGCGTCGATCTGTTCCGGGGCGTTTGTGCTGGCCCAGGCCGGTTTGCTCGAAGGGCGGCGCGCCACCACGCATTGGGCATACGCCCGAGAACTGCAGGTGCGCTTTCCGGCGATCAAGGTGGAAGAAGACCGCATTTACGTCATCGACGGTTCGATCTGGACGTCGGCCGGCATGACCGCCGGCATCGACCTGGCGTTGGCCATGGTCGAAAAGGATCACGGCGCCGAACTCGCCCGATCCGTGGCGCAGAAACTGGTGATGTACCACCGACGTGCGGGCGGCCAGTCCCAGCATTCGGCGTTGCTGGACCTGGCGCCCAAATCCGACCGCATCCAGACCGTGCTCGGCTACGCCCGGGAACACCTCGCCGAAACCTTGTCGGTGGAGCAACTGGCGCAGGTCGCGAGCCTCAGCCCCCGGCAATTCAGCCGTGCGTTCCGCGCCGAAACCGGCCAGTCGCCGGCCAAGGCTATCGAAAACCTGCGCCTGGAAGCCGCCCGACACATGCTCGAACGCGGACGACTGACGCTGGATCAGATCGCCGGCGAGACCGGGTTCAGTGATCGTCGGCGTATGCGTGAAGCTTTTCTCAGGGCCTTCGGCCAGCCGCCGCAGGTGATCCGGCGTAGCGCCCGTTCCGATTAATGTGGGAGCGAGCCTGCTCGCGAACGCGGCGTATCAGTCGACATCATTGTTAGCTGATACACCGCTTTCGCGAGCAGGCTCGCTCCCACATTAGATTGTGTTGAGAAGCAAATGGCCGCTGGGGTCTACGGCTGCGCTTACCGACTCATAACTGGCCAGCGTCGCATGTGCCGTTTCGAGCGGATGGGCGTGGGTCGAGGTGATGATCAGAAGATCCGCCTTCGCCGCCTCCGCGGCTTGAATTCCAACCGTGGCATCTTCGAAAATCAGGCAGTCGGTGACCTCGACGCCCAAGCGCTGAGCCGCCAGTCGATAGCCCGCTGGATCCGGTTTTCCGGCACTCACATCTTCCGCCGTCACCATCACTTCTGGTGCCGGAATACCCGCCGCCGCCATCCTGCGCAGCGCCAATGCTCTGGGTGCAGATGTCACGATGGCCCACTGATGCGCCGGCAACGACTTCAGAAAAACCGCCGCACCGGCCACCTCGACAATCCCCTCGACGTCTTCGATTTCCGCTTGGGTAATCCACGCGGCTTCAGCCTCGGCATCGACACCGGGCAATGCCTGGCGGTTAACGGTATCGACGGCCCGGGCGCCATGAATAGTCGGCAGGAAAGACTCGACGTCCACCCCGTGGCGCAATGCCCAGGTCGTCCAGATGCGCTCGGCCGCAGCGATGGAGTTGAGGACGGTGCCGTCCATATCAAATAGAAATGCACGGTAAGGCGTGTTGAAAACGTTTTTTTCAGCTGACAAGGATAAGATTCCTTTCGCAAAAGTTTGTCAGCAATGTACACGACCCCGGTTCCGGGTAGGAGCTGCCGAAGGCTGCGATCTTTTGATCCTCTTTTTAAGCAACGTCAAAAGATCGCAGCCTCCGGCAGCTCCTACGGATTACGGTCAGGTTGCGCGATTGGCCTTTAGCGCGCCTTCCACACAATCGAGCAAATGCCCCAACGCCCAGGGTTTCTTGATGAAGGTCACCTCATGCCGAACCCCTGACGTTTCCGGGGTTTCGAAGCCGGACATGATCATGATCGGTTTGTCCGGCCAGCGGTCGCCAAACTGATTGGCGAGGTCTGCGCCATTAAATTTGCCGGGCATGGTGATGTCTGTGAGCAGCAGCGCGACTTTGTCTGCGTGCTGCTCGAGATAACCCACTGCAGCATCCGCACTGATCTGCGGTTCCACTACAAAACCTTCTTCCTGCAGAATTTCACAGAGAAACTCCAGGATCAGCGGGTCATCCTCAACTACAAGAATCAACCCGCCAGGAAGATGCTCGCCCGCCGTCGATACTGGACACATGACTTTGCCACTCCCTGATTGCCTAATGATTTCGCGGGCTTAAATCCGCGGCTTACAGGTATGAGCAGCGGGCTCGGCGGAAATTCATTTTTGATACAACCAGATGTGAAAGTCAGATCATCACGGCGCACGCCAGCGTTCAAATCACTGGGACATGGCGTCCTTTTTCATCTCGTCCTTCTTCATTTCATCCTTCTTCATCGAGTCTTTGGACATCGTGTCTTTCTTCATCGAGTCCTTGCTCATGGAGTCCTTGTGCATGCCGTCCTTTTTCATCGCGTCGTTCTTCATGCCGTCCTTCGACATCGAATCCTTGCTCATGCTGTCGTTGCTCATGCCGTTACCGGTGGACGTATCGGCAGCAAACACACTGGCGGCGCCGACCGCGAGGCACATGGACAGTACGACGGTAGTTAATGTTTTCATGTTGAAACTCCTTGAAACGCAGGTTGCGATTGAACGCAGCGTGAGCTGCGCGGTGAAGGTTGCCGGCGCCGTCAGCTGCCACCGAACCAGTTGTAGCCCTGGTCTTCCCAGTAGCCGCCGCTGAACGTGTTGCTGACGAAAATCGCCTGAATGTGTTTGGGGTTCTTGTAGCCGAGCTTGGTCGGCATGCGCAGCTTCATCGGGAAGCCGTATTCGCGGGGCAGCACCGCGCCGTCGTAGGTCAGCGCCAGCAAGGTCTGCGAGTGCAATGCGGTGGCCATGTCGATGCTGGTGTAATAGTCGTCGGCACATTTGAAGCCGACGTATTTCGCATCGGTGTCGGCGCCGATCCGTTTCAGGAAGTCGCTGAACCGTACGCCGCCCCAGCGGCCGATCGCGCTCCAGCCTTCAACACAAATATGCCGGGTGATCTGTTCGTTCTGCGCCATCGCACGCAACTCTTCGAGGCGCCAGCTGCGCTTGTCGGCGACCAACCCGGTGACCTCCAGTCGATAACTGTCTTCTTCGACGGTGGGTGCCTCGTCGATGCCGTAAAAAGCGTTGAAGGGAAATGGCCGGGTGATCATCGACGCCGGATAAGTCGGTGCCAATGCGTCGGGGTTGAACAGCCAGCCCTGCACCCGATCGTTGAACCGTGACATCGACGACAACGCGGTCTCGACGCTGTCGTTATCGGTGATGTTGCAGCCGGACAACAGGGCCACGCCGCCGAGCGTCAGGCTGCGCATCAGGAACGAACGGCGCGAGCGGTCGGCTATCTGCGGGGCAATTATTTTTCGGGCGTCGGACAGAATCGTTGCCTCGTCCAGACCTTCGACAGGCTTTTTCATACGGGCTCCTTGTGACCGACGATCATGGCCAACAGCGTTTTGGGCACCAGCGCGACCATCACCAGGTGCACCGCCACAAAGGCCATCAACAATGCCATCGCAATAAAGTGCACATGCCGCGCGGCGTCGTAGCCACCCATCAATTCACGCAGCAGCGGAAACTGGACGGACTTCCACAACACCAGCCCGGAGACCACCAGCAGCGCAATGTCGAGCATCACGAACAGATAGGCGAACCGTTGCACCTGGTTGTAATGACTCAGGTCGGCATGCCCCAGCCGCCCGCGCAATGCGGCCCACACGTCATGCAGAAACCCTTTGGGCGATACCGGGAAAAAGCGTCGCGACAAGCGGCCACTGACGAGGTTGATGATCAGGTAGACAAGGCCATTTAGGGCTAGAAACCACATCGCAGCGAAGTGCCACTGCAACGCGCCGCCGAGCCAGCCGCCCAGGGTGATGCCCTTGGGAAAGCTGAAGTCGTACAGCGGGGAGGCGTTGTAGATGCGCCAGCCGCTGGTGACCATGACCAGCACCGCGAGGGCGTTCAGCCAATGGGTCAGGCGCAGCCAGCGCGGGTGAGTGCTGACCGTTGGCGAAGCAGGTGAGCGCGACATGATGGCTCTCGGCATTGGTTGTTCGTTGGGGCCGAGTATGGGAGCCGAGTGATCGCCAAATCCTCACGTAAAGTTAAATTAAATGTGATAACTCTTCCTAATAACCTGTGGGAGCGAGCCTGCTCGCGAAAGCTGGGTATCAGTTGGTATGGATGTCGACTGACACTGCGCTTTCGCGAGCAGGCTCGCTCCCACAGTGTTTGCGCATTTGTGGTTAAAATGCCGCCCCCTCAAATAACCGATCCGACCCGATGAACTCAGAAGCGCTGACCACCCTCCACGATCATCTGCTGACCGCCCTGGCAACGGCCCCTGCGGAAACCCGCCGGCTGTTTCACGGGCGCGGTCGATGCTGGCCGGGGCTGGAGCAGTTGACCGTCGACTGGTTGCAAGGCGTGGTGCTGGTGTCGCTGTTCAAGGAACCCGAAGCCGCGCAACTCGATGAGCTGAAACAGCGGCTGATGGCAATCACCCGGTCAGCGCAATGGACGCAGGCTGGCGCGCACACCCTGGCGTTGCAGCATCGTTACCTGCTGCAAAGCACCACTGAATGGCTGGTCGGGGAAGTGATCGAGGACATGACCATCACCGAGGGCGGTCTGCGTTATCGCGTGGATCTGGGCCGCAAGCAGAACACCGGGTTGTTCCTCGACATGCGCTATGGCCGCGATTGGGTGCGCGCCAATGCTGAAGGAAAACGCGTGTTGAACCTGTTTGCCTACACCTGCGGTTTCTCAGTGGCGGCCATCGAGGGTGGCGCGGAGCATGTGGTCAACCTCGACATGTCCAGCCCGGCCCTGAACCGCGGGCGCGACAATCACCGGCTCAACGGCCACGACATGAGCAAGGTGAGTTTCCTCGGCCATGACCTGTTCAAGTCCTGGGGCAAGGTGATCGGCAAGGGGCCGTATGATTTGGTGATCATCGACCCGCCGTCGTTTCAGAAAGGCAGTTTTTTGCTGACCAAGGACTATCAACGCGTGCTGCGTCGGTTGCCGGAATTGCTCAGTCCGCAGGGCACGGTGCTGGCCTGCATGAACGACCCGGCGTTCGGTGCGGATTTCCTGATTGATGGCGTCATGCGCGAGGCCCCGAGCCTGCGGTTTGAGCAACGGCTGGAGAACCCGCCGGAGTTTGCGGATGCCGATGTTGAGTGTGGGTTGAAGGCGTTGGTTTTTCGGCAATAGAACCGCGTTTCATCACGCCGGGAGCGGCCTGTGTGGCGAGGGGATTTATCCCCGTTCGGCTGCGTAGCAGTCGCAATCTCGGTCAATGCAGTGTGTCTGAGACATTGCATTCATTGGTATTGGGCCCCTTCGCGCCCCGACGGGGATAAATCCCCTCACCACAAAACTCTGCTCCCCCAGTCTTCTAATATCTCAACGCGGCCGCAACACCAGCGCAAACAACTCGCCATGCCCGTTCACATTGAGCTTGTGATAGACATTGCGTCGATGCACCTTGACCGTTTCCGGCGAAATCCCCAGTTGCTGGGCAATCGCCTTGCTGGAGAAACCCTGAAGAATCAGGCGCGCCGTTTCGATTTCCCGCACCGTCAGGCGTGCATCGAAGCGATCCAGCAAAGTCGCCAAATCCCCCGCCACTGCTTCGGCGACCGGACCTTCGGTCGGCGTCAATTGCAGGTGGTGGCGCATCGCGGCCAGTACCCAGTCACGTACACAGAGCAGGCGGCCCTGCTCTTCCAGGGTGAACCGCGCCGCGCGCCCGAGTGATAAACCGAGCACGGCACCGTCGAGGTTGATCATGAATTGCAACTCGTCGCCACCGACCACGGAACGGAAGTAGCTCAGGTAATACTCGCTCTGCTGAAACTGGTCCGGCGCCAGCGCATCGAGGCTGTGCAAACCGTCGGCGATACCGGCACAGGCCGCCTGATAAAACGGATCGAGCAGGTACATGCCGGCGCTGTAGTCGGCCAGTTCTTCAGCCTCGTCGCCGCTGCCCCGAGTGTCAAAATCGATCAGCAGGCGCGGCACTCGCCCCGGCCGCATCACCGCGACCAAGGCGTTATCCAGCGGCACCAGCAACCGCAGCGTATCGACCAGCGCGCGCCAGAAACCGTCCTGGCCCAACGCGCCAAATACCCGCGCCAGACCTTGATGCACCGGTAATTCCCTCAGCAACGCGTCCACGCTCTACCCCTTTCGAGTAACCCATGATGGGAATGGGTCGATCCCCGGCCTGGCGATACGCTGCAAGCACCTGTTCATCACCGGCCTGCAGCAGGCCAGGAGTGCCGCATCATGAGTCGTCCCCGTCAACAGATCAATCTCGGGCTGAGCGCCTGTCTGTGCGTCTCGCTGTCGGCGATCGCCGCCGAGGGGCCGACGGTTCATGTCTACAACTGGTACGACTACATCGGCCCCACCACGTTGCACGACTTCAAGCGCGACACCGGGATCGAACCGGTTTACGACACGTTCGACAGCGCCGAAGTGCTGGAAGGAAAACTGCTCACCAGCCGCAGCGGGTATGACGTGGTGGTGGCCAGCAACTTCAGCTTGCCGACCCTGATCAAGGCCGGTGCCCTCGCCCCGCTGCCGCATGCGCAGATGCCTGATTTCAAAAACATGGACGCCGGCCTATTGGCCAAACTGGCCAACAACGACCCGGGCAATCAGTACGCCGTGCCGTACCTGTGGGGCACCAATGGCATCGGCTATAACATCGACAAAGTCCGCGCCGCGCTGGGCGACAAGGCCCCGGTGGATTCCTGGGACCTGGTGTTCAACGAAGCCAACCTGGCCAAACTCGGCCAGTGCGGCGTGGCGATGCTCGACTCGCCGGCCGAAATGCTGCCGGTCGCCCTGCACTACCTCGGCCTGCCGCCCAACAGCACCAACCCCGCAGACTACAAAAAGGCCGAAGCACTGCTGCTCAAACTGCGTCCGCACATTGCCTACTTCAACTCGTCGAAATTCATCAGCGACCTGGCCAACGGCAACATCTGCGTGGCGGTGGGCTGGTCTGGCGCGATGCTGGAAGCCAAGACCACCGCCGAGCAAGCCAACAACGGCGTGAAGATCGCCTACAGCCTGCCCAAAGAAGGGGCGCCGGTATGGTTCGACACCCTTGTGCTGCTCAAGGACGCGCCGCACCCGGAGCAAGGGTTGGCGTTCATCGAATATCTGATGCGCCCCGACGTCATCGCCCCGGTCACCGATCACCTGTCCTACCCCAACGGCAACCGCAGCGCCACGGCGATGGTGGCCGAGGCGACTCGCAACAACCCGGCGGTGTACCCGTCCGCTGAAGCGCTGGCCACGTTGTTCACCCTCCAGCCGCTGCCGCCCGCGACCGAACGAGTGCGGACGCGGATCTGGAGCAAAGTCAAAAACGGCCAGTAACGGCACCACAAAAACCTGTGGGAGCGGGCTTGCCCGCGATGAGGACAGCCTGGTCAACACAGATGTTGCCTGACACTCCGCCATCGCGGGCAAGCCCGCTCCCACAGGGTTTGCGTCCAGCCTTACCACCTTTAATAACCACGAATCGAGATGAGAACAATGATGAAACCACGTGCCCGCGACCTGAATATCCACTTCGGCCAACTGCAACCCGGTCCGCTCAATGCCATCACCGATGTGCCCGGCGTTCGCGTCGGTCACAGCAATGTGCGCGGCCGCACCGCGAACGGTCGCGACATTCTGACCGGGGTCACCGTAATCGAGCCGCGTGCCGGCTCTACCAGTCAGCAGCCGTGCTTCGCCGGCGTGCATGTGCTCAACGGCAACGGCGACGCCACCGGCCTGGAGTGGATTCGCGAAGCTGGGCTGTTGACCAGCCCGATTGCCTTCACCAATACCCATAGCCTCGGGGTGGTGCGCGATGCGTTGATTGTGCTGGACCGTGAGCAACAACCCGACGACGGGAGACTGTACTGGAACATGCCGGTGGTGCTTGAAACCTTCGACGGCTTGCTCAACGACATCAACGGCTTCCACGTGAAGCCCGAACATGTCGCCGAAGCCGTGCGCACAGCAACAAGCGGGCAGGTGACTGAGGGCGCGGTGGGCGGTGGCAGCGGGATGATCTGTCACGAATTCAAGGGTGGCATCGGCACCGCTTCGCGACGTTTGAGCAGCGCCCAGGGTGGCTGGACCGTCGGCGCGATCGTTCAGGCCAACCATGGCATACGTAACGAATTACGCGTGGACGGTTACCCCGTGGGCCGCTACATGGAGAAGGCCGACTCGCCGTTTCTCAAGGCCTCATTGCCCTGTCCGGGCATGGGTTCGATTGTCATTTGCCTGGCCACCGATGCGCCGTTGCTGCCGCACCAATGCACCCGCCTCGCCCAGCGCGCGAGCTTAGGGCTGGCGCGCACGGGTGGCGGGAACGAGGACCACAGCGGCGACATCTTTATCGCCTTCGCCACCGGCAACTCTGTGCCGCCGGCCGCTTATGAAAGCAAACGCGCGCCGACGTGCGACGGCCTGAGCATGGTCAACAATGATCACATCAGCGAATTGTTCCTGGCTGCGACCGAAGCGGTGGAGGAAGCGATCATCAATGCCTTGCTGGCTTCTGATTCGGCTGAAGGGAATGGCCATGCGGTGCCGGGGCTCGATGCGCAAACGTTGCTTGAAGCGTTGCGTCGGGCCGGATGGTCGGCGGATTCGGCTGTTTAAAGTAGAAACGGTGAACGGTAACTTGGATAATTCGGGTAATTCGGGTAATTCGGGTAATTCGGGTAATTCGGGTAATTCGGGTAATTCGGGTAATTCGGGTAATTGTAGGAGCGAGCTTGCTCGCGAAAAACGTGTAAACAACGCGTTCATTCAGGACGCACGCGTTATCGTTGACGTCCATCGTCGGAACGCCGCCCGGAGCAAGCTCGCTCCTACAGAGGATGCATAGGTCGAAACGAGTTACCCCAACCGCTCACGCACACATTCATTAGCCTTGTACGTCAGTTGATCCAGATGCCGATCCCGCTGTTTCTCCGCATCAACCATCGCCCGCTTGCCGTGCTTTTGCAGCAGGTACGTATGAATTTGCCGCACTTCCAGCGAACTGTAGATCGGCGCCACATCCAGCAGCCCCATCAGCCCGGCAGAACGATGATCGCGGGTGCTCATCAACACCTGCGTGCCGCGAACACCCACCACCTGAAAGCCCATCGCCTCAAACCACGGCACCTTGGCCACCGCGCACGTCAGTTCGGCATGCGGGTAGCGCCCGACCATTTCCCGCAGCATCTTGCGCGCCACGCCCTGACGTCGATGGCCGGCGTGCACCGCCATGTACGCCACACCGCACGCGTCGGGATCGTCCTTGATCGGCAGGTACAACAGGAAACCGATGACCTGTTGCGGATCATCCACGTCCGTCGCGACAATCAGTTCCACCGCAATCCCTTTTGCCCCGCTCAGTGCCTCCAGGTACAGGTGAACCTCATAGCCGATCGCATACTGGTACACGTTGTACAACAGGTTGCTGGGCGGGATCGCGACCATGCTGATGTCGGTCAGGTTGTCGACGACCATCTGCAGGATCTGGCTGGTGAGGTGCTCGGGGCACGGGGTTTTGAAGTGGGTGATCTGGGGCATTGCAGTGGCTGACTCCGTGGAGGGCGATGTTAAGCATCCATCGCGAACATGCCCATCATAACGCGCCTTGCGCCTGATCCAGCCGCTCACGCAAAAACCCGATCAACGCCTGCACCGGTCGCGAGCTCTGGCGATGTTGCGGATACACCGCCGATAACGTCAGGGGCACCGGGCGAAACTCATCCAGCACCGGCACCAGCCGTCCATCCTTCAGTGCCGCGCCGACGATGAACGTCGGCAAGTACGTGATCCCCATCCCGGCCACCGCCGCGTCCCTGAGCAACTCACCGTTGTTGACCCGCATCCGTCCGGTGACGCTGACCGCCAGAGGCTTGCCCGGCCCTTCAAAACGCCATTGCACCTGACGACCATGGCCGTACGGCAGGCAATCGTGGTTGTGCAGGTCTTCAGGTTTGCGCGGCGTGCCGCGCTCGGCCAGGTACGCCGGGCTGGCGCAATACACGCGCTGGATCTCGGCAATGCGTCGGGCGATCAGCGTCGAGTCCTCGAGGACGCCGATGCGCAGCGCCAGGTCGTAGCCTTCACTGAGCAAATCCACCGGGCGATCACTCAAGTCCACTTCCACCGTGACATCGCGATAGCGCTGCAAGAATAACGGCAGCAGACACCCCAAATGGGCCACCGCGAACGACAACGGCGCACTCACACGAATCGTCCCGCGCGGCTCGGTGGTCTGGCCGGCGATGCCCTGCTCCACTTGCTCGACTTCACCGAGCAGGCGCAGGGCCGATTCGTAATAGCTCTGGCCCAACGGCGTGACATCCAGCCGTCGAGTGGACCGGTTGAGCAGCCGCACGCCCAGGCGTTCTTCGAGTTGCATCAAGCGTCGGCTGACGAATTGCTTGGACAGCCCCAACTGATCGGCGGCCGCGGTGAAGCTGCCGGACTCCATCACCTGGCAAAAAATACGCATGTCTTCGAACGGGTTCATTGTCACGCCTTGGTTGACAGTTAAACGCTTTATAGCGGCTTTTTCTCCTTTCAGCACCCTATTAATCTGTGTCCATGGTGCTGATGAAGCGCTGACCTACTCCGGTAGGAGCTGCCGAAGGCTGCGATCTTTTGATCTTTGATCTTGGTGATCGTTGAAGATCAAAAGAAAGATCAAAAGATCGCAGCCTTCGGCAGCTCCTACGGGGAACGCCTACATAAATTTAAAAGGATTTGCTTATGAACATCGTCAAAAAAAATCTCGCCGCTTCCCTCCTCGCCCTTGCTGTCGGCAACGTGTTCGCCGCGGGCAGCCCGGGTGTCGAACACACTACTCAGGCTTTCCTCGAAGCCCTCGCCGCCGGTGGTGGCAAGCCGCTTGAGCAACTGAGCCCGAAAGACGCCCGTGCGGTGCTGACCGGGGCGCAAAATTCGGTGAAGGTGGACCTGTCGGGTGTGGACGTCAGCGACCGTGCGATCAAGATCGATGGCCAGACCATCAACCTGAAAATCGTGCGGCCGGCCAAGGTCAAAGGTGAGTTGCCGGTGTTCATGTTTTTCCACGGTGGCGGTTGGGTGTTGGGCGATTACCCGACTCACCAGCGTTTGATTCACGACCTGGTGGTCGGCTCCGGCGCCGTCGCGGTGTATGTCGATTACACGCCGTCGCCGGAAGCGCGTTACCCGACCGCGATCAACCAGGCCTACGCCGCGACCCGCTGGGTCGCCGAGCATGGCAAAGACATCGGCGTCGATGGCAAGCGCCTCGCGGTGGCCGGCAACAGCGTCGGCGGCAATATGGCAGCGGTCGTGGCGCTGATGGCCAAGGAACAGAAAACCCCGGCGCTGCGCTTCCAGCTGTTGATGTGGCCGGTAACCAACGCACAATTCGACAGCGGTTCGTACCAGCAATTTGCCGAGGGGCATTTCCTGACCAAAGGCATGATGAATTGGTTCTGGGACAACTACACCACCAACCCCACGGAGCGTGCGCAGGTCCATGCCTCGCCGTTGCAGGCCAGCGCCGAACAGCTCAAAGGCTTGCCCGCCGCACTGGTGCAGACCGCCGAGTTCGACGTGTTGCGCGATGAAGGCGAAGCCTATGCCCGCCACCTCGATGCGGCCGGTGTGCCGGTCACGGCAGTGCGTTACAACGGCATGATCCACGACTTCGGTTTGCTCAATCCGCTGAGCCAGATTCCGGAGGTGAAAGCGGCGGTGCGTCAGGCGGCGCTGGAACTGAAGACGCATTTGAACTGACCTGAAAGCAAAAGGATCGCAGCCTTCGACAGCTCCTACGGGTGTACGACGTGCCCTGTAGGAGCTGCCGAAGGCTGCGATTCTTTTGCCCTGTAACCCTTTCGCCGGAGTTCCGCCATGTCCTTTGTCCTCGCCCACCTGCTGTCCTTGAGTGCCCTGCTGCTGGTGATCGACGCCGTGCTCTGGCACCTCGCGCCGTTCACCCATCGCGTCATGCGGGTCGGTGTGCGCCTGGCGCTGTTCGTGATGTTCAGCGCGGTGATCATCAACGCCGGCGTCAGCCCCTTGCAGGCGCCGCTGTTGGCCGATGACCGCGTGGCACAACTGGGCGCGACGGCGCTGGGGATTCTCTGGTGGCTGTACGCCGCGCGGGTGCTCACGGAAGTCATCGGTCTGGTACTGATGCGGCGCATCGGCCACAGCGGTCGGTTGTTGCAGGACGTCATCGGCGCACTGGTGTTTCTGATCGCCATCGTCGCGGCGGCCGGTTATGTGCTGGAGCTGCCGGTGAAAGGTTTGCTGGCGACCTCCGGGGTGGTGGCGATCGTCGTCGGCCTGGCGTTGCAAAGCACTTTGAGCGATGTGTTTTCCGGGATCGTGCTCAACACCACCAAGCCGTATCAGGTGGATGACTGGATAATGATCGACGGCGTCGAGGGCAAAGTGCTCGACATCGACTGGCGCGCGACCCACCTGCTGACCAGCGCCGGCAGTACCGCGGTGGTGCCGAATTCGGTGGCGGCCAAGGCGAAGATCGTCAACCTGAGCCGGCCGCACAACATGCACGGCGTGTCGATCAGCATTCGCGTGCCGAACCACATTCGTCCACGCCGCGTGCTCGACGCACTGGACCGTACGCTTCAAGGCAGCAGTCAATTGTTGCTCAACCCGGCACCGAAAGCGCTGTTGAAAGAGGCCGGCGAAACCATGTCCGAATACGTGGCCAGCGGCTTTATCGCCGAACTCGGGAAGAAAAGCGAAGTCCGCAATCAACTGTTCGACCTTGCCCACCGGCACCTCGAAGCGGCGGGTATTTCCCGGCAGCTGGATGGCGTGATTGAGCCCACCACCCGAGCGCGTGCATTGCTCGACGAGGTGAAAATCTTCCGCTCCCTGAGCGAGGACGAGCGTGACCGGTTGGCGCAGTCGATGGTTGCGCAGCAGTACGCGGCGGGCCAGGTGGTACTGGAATTGGGTGACGTGCCGGACAGCCTGATGGTCATCGCCACCGGTGTGGTCAGCGCGACAGTGCCGGACGGTGCCGGGCAAACCGAAGCCGGCCGCATGGGCCCGAGCGAGGTGATGGGTGAACAGAGCATCCTCACCGATACACCGTCGCAGGCGACGTTCACAACCCTGACTTCGTGCATCATCTACCGAATCGACAAGTCCCTGACCCGTGAGTGCATGGAGCAACGGGTGGAGGTGGGTCGGGCGTTGAACAAATTGCAGGCGGTGCGGCAGCAGAACAGTCGGCTGGCGTTGATGGCCAAGCCAGTGCCGATCAAGAAAGGAGGTTTTCTGGGGTGGTTGCAGAGTCGCGGATAAATCCCTGTAGGAGCTGCCGAAGGCTGCGATCTTTTGATCTTCGTGATCTTCGTGATCTTCGTGATCTTGAAGATCAAAAGAAAGATCAAAAGATCGTCCGAACGCGGCCCGAACCTTCGGCAGCTCCTACAGGGCGAAGGATTACTTCGCAGCCAGCACCGAATAGCTGTTCATCAGGTTGCGGTAGTTCGGAATGCGCGGCGACAGCAGGTTCGCCAGGCCTTCCATGTCGTTGCGCCAGTCGCCTTGCAGCTCGCAGGCCACGGAGAACCAGTTGACCAGTTGCGCACCGGCCGCAGCCATGCGCGCCCAGGCGGCTTGTTGCACGGTTTCGTTGAAGGTGCCCGAGGCGTCGGTCACCACAAACACTTCAAACCCTTCCGCCAGCGCCGACAGCGTCGGGAAGGTCACGCACACGTCGGTCACCACACCGGCGATGATCAGTTGCTTGCGGCCCGTGGCTTTGACGGCTTTGACGAAATCTTCGTTGTCCCAAGCGTTGATCTGACCTGGACGCGGGATGTACGGCGCGTCCGGAAACTGCTCTTTCAACTCCGGAACCATCGGGCCGTTCGGGCCGTTTTCGAAGCTGGTGGTGAGGATGGTTGGCAGTTTGAAGAACTTGGCCACGTCGCCCAAAGCCAGCACGTTGTTCTTGAATTCGTTCGGCGAGAAATCCTGAACCAGCGAAATCAGACCGGTCTGGTGGTCGACCAACAGGACAACGGCATCGTCTTTGTTCAGGCGTTTGTAGGGTACGTTGCTCATGTGAAACTCCTCGATGGACGGGTATTACGTTGGGCGCCGACACAGTGCATCGGCGCTTTATTTGTGATCGTCAGAATGCGAAACACGAGCAGCCGAAGGCGCCCCAGAAACCGGCAAAATCGCTGACCGGCGCGTTCGACAAACGCGCCTTTTCGTGGCTGTGGGAATGCACACCGCAAGGCCCGCTGCAATGGTGAACCTGCGCCTGCATCGGCGAGGTCGGACGCCAGTGACCCGGCACCTTGACCACCGGCGACCAGTCCGGCAGCACCGGCACACTGGCCGGCCCGAGTTTTTCGAAATCGCCGGCGGCGTATACCACCTTGCCGCCAACCACGGTCAGCACCGATTCGATCCACTTGATCGCTTCTTCGTCGACACTGAAAAAATCCGCGCTCAGGGCGGCGACGTCTGCCAGTTGGCCGACCTTGATCATGCCTTTCTTGCCCTGCTCGGAAGAGAACCAGGCACTGCCGTGAGTGAACAGTTCCAGCGCGGTCTGGCGCGACAGCCCCTCGGCGTGCAACTCAAGACCGCCAACCGTGCGACCGCTGACCATCCAGTACAGCGAAGTCCACGGGTTGTAACTGGACACCCGCGTGGCATCGGTGCCCGCGCCGACCGGTACGCCTTCGGCGAGCATGCGCTTTATCGGCGGCGTCGCTTCAGCGGCTTTGGCGCCGTAGCGCTCGACGAAGTATTCGCCCTGAAACGCCATCCGGTCCTGAATCGCAATGCCGCCGCCCAGCGCCCGCACCCGCTCGATGTTCTGCGGGGTGATGGTTTCGGCGTGGTCGAAAAACCACGGCAAACCGTTGAACGGAATGTCGCGGTTGACCTTCTCGAACACGTCGAGCATGCGGCTGATGGATTCGTTGTAAGTGGCGTGCAAACGGAACGGCCAGCGCTGCTCGACGAGGTGGCGAACCACCGGTTCCAATTCATCTTCCATGGTCTGCGGCAGGTCCGGACGCGGCTCGAGAAAATCCTCGAAATCCGCCGCCGAGAACACCAGCATTTCCCCGGCGCCGTTGTGCCGCAGGAAATCGTCGCCCTGATGCAGGGTCACGCTGCTGGTCCAGTTCTTGAAGTCGGTCAGCTCTTCCTTGGGCTTCTGGGTGAACAGGTTGTAGGCGATGCGAATCGTCAGTTGCTGGTCCTTGGCCAACTGCTCGATCACTTGGTAATCGTCCGGATAATTCTGGAAACCACCGCCGGCATCGATCGCACTGGTCAGGCCGAGCCGGTTGAGTTCGCGCATGAACTGGCGCGTCGAGTTGACCTGATACTCCAGCGGCAGCTTCGGCCCCTTGGCCAGCGTCGAGTACAGAATCATCGCATTGGGACGCGCCACCAGCATGCCGGTCGGGTCACCGTTGGCATCGCGCACAATCTCGCCACCCGGCGGGTTCGGCGTGTTGCGGGTGTAACCGGCGACACGCAGCGCGGCGCGGTTGAGCAAGGCGCGGTCGTACAGGTGCAGCACAAACACCGGCGTATCCGGCGCCGCCTGATTGAGCTCTTCCAGGGTCGGCATGCGTTTTTCGGCGAACTGGAATTCGTTCCAGCCACCGACCACGCGCACCCATTGCGGCGTCGGTGTGCGGTCGGCCTGCTCCTTGAGCATGCGCAGGGCATCGGCCACCGACGGCACGCCTTCCCAACGCAGTTCGAGGTTGTAGTTCAAACCGCCACGGATCAGGTGCAAGTGCGAGTCGTTGAGACCGGGGATGACGCAGCGTCCCTTGAGGTCGATCACCTGCGTACCCGTACCGCGCAGGGCCATGGCTTGGGCATCGGTGCCGACCGCGACGAAGCGTCCGTCGCTGATCGCGACGGCACTGGCGCGTGGGTTTTCACGGTCAACGGTATGAAACTGGCCATTGAATAAAATCAGATCGGCGCTCATCGCGTTTCCTTGGGCTGAGTGGAAGAGGACAGCCAGGGCGCGAACAAGCGCGTCGCCATCGGCATGAACAGGTACACCACCGAAACGACGATGGTCAGCGTGATCAGGAACGTGGCAACCACATAATTGGAGAGCACGGCATTGAGTTGCAGCAACGGCCCCCAGATCAGCGGCACCAATAAGGTGTGCGGCAGAATCACCAGCAACGTCACCACGGCCTGTTTCCAGCGCGGCGGCGGCGAGGCGGTTTCTGCCTGCGGGGCGAACCAGAATTCATTGACCGGGTTGACCTCGGTCTGGTCGCCGTCGGCGAGCATCGGCGCGGCTTCGTTGACCAGCGCCAGTCGTTGCGGCGAATCGAGCCAGCGTTGCATGGCGTCGGTGGTGCAAAAGCGCAGCACGCAGGTGTACATGTCGAGGCCGGCGTTTTTACCGCGCATCACGTCCACGCCCAAATGCCCGTCCTGGCGCCCGGCGATGCTCACAATGTTGCGCAGCCAGGCTTCGTATGGCACTTCAAAACCGGCCTTGACCCGGTGCTTGATGACCAGGGTCACGACTTCCTCGAAACGGTTGGATTCAGACATAACGCAAAGCTCCGGCGAATCGGACATTGAGCGCCAGCCGTCCAGGCCCGGCGATAAAAATGCTGGTGAACAGCAGTAACAACAGCCAACCGAATTGCCCTTCTTCGAGGCTCCATTGCGGATGCACAACCAGCAGCGCAATCAACAGCACCGCCAAAACCGGCAGGCACGCCAAACGCACCAACACCCCGGTGATGATCAGCAGCGGGCACAGCACTTCGGCAAAAATCGCCAGCATTAGCGTGACGTTTGCGCCTAGGTGAAACGGGTCTTCGATGGCCTGCAGTTGAGCACTGTAGTCAAGCAGCTTTGGCAGACCGTGCACCCACAGCAGAAACAAACCGGCGCTGACACGCAAAAAAAACAGCCCGAAATCCTCGGCTCGTTGATCCCGCCGCGAAGTATTCATGGGTAACCTGCACCAAAGAAAAACCACCGGCGTCGATGCGCCGGGACTTCATGCGATAGTGCCTGCGCGGGGGTGCGGGAAATTGGATGTACGTGCTCTGTTTGTGCAACAACCGGATCTGCCGGACAACGAAGATTCCCTATGGGAGCTGTAGGCGGGCGGCGTTCCGACGATAGCGGTGGGTCAGGCAATGCTGATACTGACTGTACTGGCCTCTTCGCGGGCAAGCCCGCTCCCACCGGGTTTCGGGTACATCCGGGAGAATGAGTGGGCCGTCAGGCCGTCTTCGCGAGCAGGCTCGCTCCCACAGGGTTTCGGGTACATCCGGGAGGATGGGTGGGCCGTCACGGTCAAGCCGAAACCGGCAAAGGTCTCGACATGAACTCACTGATCCGCGACCGCAACCAGCGCTCCGCCGGGTCATTGTCATGCACCCCGCTCCACGCCATCGACAGCTGCGCGGCGTCGATGGGAAACGGTGGATCCTCCGCCCGCAACGCACATCCCTCAACCAGCGCACACGCCGCATAATCCGGCACGGTGGCGATCATCTCCGTGCCCGCGAGTAAAGCGCGCAACCCGCTGAACTGCGGCACACCCAATACCACGCGACGACTGCGCCCGACCTTGGCCAGATCCAGATCAATATTGCCGCTCAGGTCCCCGGAAAACGACACCATCGCATGGGGCCGTTCGCAGTATTCTTCGAGCGTCAGCAGACCCGGCCGTTTGTCCCCGCGCAGCACTTTGCAGGGGATGTCGCGCAACTTTTTGCACTTGGCATTCGCCGGCAAATCCGTGGTGTAGCTCACCCCCACGGAAATTTCCCCCGAGGCCAACAACGCCGGCATCAACAGATAGTTGGCGCGGCGCACCACCACCACGATGCCCGGTGCCTCTTCTTGCAGTTGCCGCAGCAGCGGCGGGAACAACCCGAACTCGGCATCGTCCGACAGGCCGATGCGAAACACATCGCAGCTGGTCATCGGGTCGAATTCCTTGGCCCGACTCACCGCCCCGGAAATCACATCCATCGCTGGCTGCAACTCTTTGAGAATCGCCAGCGCCCGCCCCGTCGGCTCCATGCCGCGACCATTGCGCAACAGCAACGGATCGTCGAACAGATCCCGCAGCCGCCCCAACGCCGCACTCACCGCCGGTTGGCCCATGAACAGTTTTTCAGCGACACGGGTCAGGTTCTTCTCGAACATCAACGCTTCGAAAATCACCAGCAGATTCATGTCGACGCGGCGCAAATCGTTACGGTTCATAGGCACGGCTCCCTTGTGTAGGCGACGGACTTTACTCGATCAGCGGCACGTTGGCCGCACGTTTGTAAGGACCGTATTCCACCGGCACCCACTGGAAGTGCTTGCCCTCGGCGGCGATATGGCCGATGCCCGGGAACGGCAAGTGCGCAGCGGTGACCCAGGTCTTGCTCGCGGCTGCGGCGCTGAACACTTGGGCGCGGCTCTTGATCGCCTGCTGACTGTTGACGTCAAAGCCGATCGAGACTTCAGGGTGCAAAAACTGCACCGCGAGGTTATGCACCAGATCGCCCATGAACAGAATGCTCTGGCCTTGAGAGGAAAAACGGTAGGTGGTGCTGCCCGGCGTATGCCCGGCTTCGAGCGTCGCTTCGACACCCGGCACCGGCGACTGACCGGCGTCGAAGGTCTTGAAACGTCCGGCCGCGACATAGGCCGCCGTGGAGTCCTGGGCAATCTTGAAATACGGTTTCGCGCCTTCGGGGGCTTTGGCCAGCGCCTGTGGGTCGAGCCAGTAATCGGCTTCGGCCTTCGCCGCGTAGACGGTGGCATTGGCAAAAACTGGCTGCTTCTCGCCGTCGACCAGTCCGCAGATATGGTCCAGGTGCAAGTGCGTCAATAGAATCGTGTCGACTTGCGAAGGCTCATAACCGGCCGCTTTCATGTTCGCCGAGAGCATGCCCGCCGTTGCGCCGATACACTGGCCGGCCCCGGTGTCGACCAGGATCAATTGCTTGCCGGTGTTGATCAAAAACGCATTGAACGCGGTCTGCACGCCCGGTGTTTCAATCGAACGACGCGCCAGCAAGGCGCGGATCTGGCTTTGGCTCAGGCCGTTGAGCAGTTTGGGCGACAGGTCGTTGTAGCCGTCGAACAGCGCCGTCACTTCAAAGTCGCCCACCGCCAGGCGGAAGTAGCCGGGCACCTGGGTACCGACCTGCGCCGGCGCCTGGGCCATGGAAATGCCGGACGTCAGCGCCACCGTAAGGCCCACCGCGCGAACCAGAGAATGTTTCATGCCTTCACCCTTGATCGAATCAGAAAGCGGCCATGCACAACGCCGCCAGGTGAGGTCGATTGTGCGCGCCTCCCGGCCGTGGAAATTGCAGCAATGTGCTGAGTTAGCGCGGTTGCGCTGATGGAATTAACAACGTTTAACTCGCCGCCCAGCGCACTGCGACCAAGAATGAGGCTCACCGACACGGACACTTGTCATGGCCACATCTCAACACAACATCGCCCGCACAACGGTCACGCCAACGCCGAAGAAAAACACCGGTGGCCTGACCCCGTGGCGCGAAAGCCTGGCCAAGCAACTGATTCTCGAACGCCTCGGTGAAACCATCGAGGTGACTGAACTGGCAAGCGCCTGCGCCCTCTCGCGCAGCCATTTTTCCCGCGCGTTCAAGTGCAGCACCGGCCTCTCGCCTCAGGACTGGATTCGTCACCAACGTATCGCCCGGGCCAAGCAACTGATCCAGAGCACCGAACTGAGCCTCACGCAAATCAGCCTCGAATGCGGCTTCTGCGACCAGGCGCATTTTTGCCACATCTTCACCCGCAGCGAAGGCATCAACCCGTTTGCGTGGCGATGCCGGGTAGTGCGGGCGCTTCAAAGCAAAAGATCGCAGCCTTCGGCAGCTCCTACGGGTGTACACACAATCCTGTAATGCGTGGGTGGGAAACAAAAGATCGCAGCCTTCGGCAGCTCCTACGGGTGTACACACAACGCTGTAATGCGTGGGTTGGAAACAAAAGATCGCAGCCTTCGGCAGCTCCTACGGGTGTACACACAACGCTGTAATGCGTGGGTGGGAAACAAAAGATCGCAGCCTTCGGCAGCTCCTACGGGTGTGCACACAACGCTGTAATGCGTGGGCTGGAAACAAAAAATCGCAGCCTTCGGCAGCTCCTACGGGGGTACACACAACGCTGTAATGCGTGGATTGGAAACAAAAGATCGCAGCCTTCGGCAGCTCCTACAGGTGTACACACAACGCTGTAATGCGTGGGTTGGAAACAAAAGATCGCAGCCTTCGGCAGCTCCTACAGGTGTACACACAATCCTGTAGGAGCTGCCGAAGGCTGCGATCTTTTGATCTTTTCGATCAGCCCAACGGCACCAATCGCTCCAGCGCCTCGGCCACACCAAACCCGTACGCCGGATCAGCCTTGGTGCAGTTGTCGATATGGCGCTGGCGGATCGCCTGCGGCACGCCGTTCATGGCCCGCGCGGTGTTGTCGAACAGCAGTTGCTTGCGCACCGGATCGAGTAATCGGAACAGGTTGCCCGGCTGTTCGTAATGATCCTCTTCCAGCCGATGGTCGTAGTGCTGGGCAAAGCCTTCCAGCGGCAGCGGCGGTTCGGCCAGTTCCGGCGAATCCTGCCATTCGCCGACGCTATTCGGAAAATAACTCGCGGTGCCCCCCAGATTGCCGTCGGTGCGCATGGCGCCGTCGCGGTGGTAACTGTGATGCGGACAGCGCGGCGCGTTGACCGGAATGTGATTGAAGTTCACCCCCAGGCGATAGCGCTGCGCATCGCCATAGGAAAACAGCCGCGCCTGAAGCATGCGGTCTGGCGAGAAGCTCACACCTGGCACCACGTTTGCCGGCGAGAAAGCTGCCTGTTCAATTTCGGCGAAGTGGTTTTCGGCGTTGCGGTTGAGCTCCATGACGCCCACTTCAATCAACGGGAATTCACCGTGCGGCCAGACCTTGGTCAGGTCGAACGGGTTGTGTCGATAGTTCAGCGCCTGCTGCTCTTCCATCACCTGAATGCACAGTTTCCAGCGCGGAAAGTTACCTTGCTCGATCTCCTCGTACAGATCGCGCAGATTGCTCTCGCGGTCCTGGCCGACCACCGCTGCAGCTTCGGCGTCCGAGAGATTTTCGATGCCCTGCTGGCAGACAAAGTGAAATTTCACCCACACCCGCTGATTGTCGCGGTCAATCAGGCTGAAGGTGTGACTGCCGAAGCCGTGCATGTGGCGGAAACTGGTGGGAATTCCGCGATCGCTCATGACGATGGTCACTTGATGCAGCGCCTCCGGCAGCAGGGTCCAGAAATCCCAGTTGCTGGTAGCGTTGCGCAGGCCGGTGCGCGGGTCGCGTTTGACCACGTGGTTGAGGTCGGAGAAACGCAGCGGATCGCGAAAGAAAAACACCGGCGTGTTGTTGCCGACGATGTCCCAGTTGCCTTCGTCGGTGTAGAACTTCACCGCGAAGCCACGGATATCGCGCTCGGCATCCGCCGCGCCACGCTCGCCGGCCACGGACGAAAAACGCACGAACAGCGGGGTTTCCTTGCCCACTGAGCTGAAGATATTGGCTTTGGTGTAACGCGTGACGTCATGGGTGACGGTGAAGGTGCCATAAGCCCCGGCACCTTTGGCATGCATGCGGCGCTCGGGAATCAGTTCCCGGTCGAAATGGGCAAGCTTTTCCAGCAGCCAGATGTCTTGCAACAACGCCGGCCCACGAGGGCCGGCGGTCTGAATATTGAGGTTGTCTGCCACCGGGGCGCCGGTGGCGTTGGTCAGCTTTTTCATCGTCAGGTTCTCGAAGGATTCGGCTCATCAGGAGCAAAAAACCGGCGCGGCTCTACGTCCGCGCCGGGCACATCAACCCTTGAGGAACGCCAGCAGGTCGGCGTTGAGCTGATCTTTATGGGTATCAGTCAAGCCATGGGGCGCGCCGGGGTAGATCTTCAGCGTAGAACCTTTCACCAGTTTTGCCGAAGCAATGCCGGCGGCCTCGATCGGCACCACCTGATCCGCGTCGCCGTGCACCACCAGCGTCGGGATGTCGAACTTTTTCAGGTCGTCGGTGAAGTCGGTTTCGGAGAACGCCTTGATGCAGTCATAAGCATTCTTGTGGCCGGAGGTCATGCCCTGCATCCAGAACCAGTCGATCATGCCCTGGGAAGGTTTGGCGTCCGGTTTGTTGAAGCCGAAGAACGGACCGCTGGCGAGGTCGATGTACAGCTGCGAACGGTCGGCCAGGGACGCTTCCCGAATGCCGTCGAATACCTCGATCGGCAGGCCACCGGGATTGGCTTCGGTCTTGAGCATCAGCGGCGGCACCGAAGAAATCAGCCCGGCCTTCGCCACGCGGCCGGTGCCATGACGACCGATGTAGCGTGCCACTTCACCACCACCGGTGGAAAAGCCGAACAACACGGCGTCTTTCAGGTCCAGCAGTTTGATCAACTCCGCCAGGTCGTCGGCGTAGGTGTTCATGTCGTTGCCGGTCCATGGCTGGCTGGAGCGGCCGTGGCCACGGCGGTCATGGGCGATCACCCGGTAGCCTTGGGAGGCGAGGAAGATCATCTGCGATTCCCAGCTGTCGGCGTTCAGCGGCCAGCCATGGCTGAAGACGATCGGCTGACCGGTGCCCCAGTCCTTGTAGTAAATTTCGGTGCCGTCTCGGGTGGTGAAGGTGCTCATGCGATGTCTCCTTGGCGAGTGTCGGGATGAATCAAATCGGTGTGCGCTACCTATGTCAGTCGGCGCGCCGAAGTGTGGGAGCGAGCCTGCTCGCGAAGGGGTTGCATCAGGCAACAACGGCGTTGAATGTGCCGGTGCTTTCGCGAGCAGGCTCGCTCCCACAGGTTGTGCACAAGCCCCGTGCGGCGGGCGTTGAATCAGCAGAGTCTTGGCTGTGGACATGCGGCTGCACGAGTTAAACGTTGTTAATTTTTGCTTGGCGGGGCCAAACCTGACGAATATGCTCGGAAACCGCGTACCAGACGGCTGCAAGCAGGAGTTCCCCGTTGACCCTTTCCCCCTCACAGGCCATCCGTTTCGGCCCTTACCGGATCTATCCCGGACAACGTCTGGTGATGGAGGCGGACCAGCCATTGCGCCTGGGGCGGCGGGCCATGGACATTCTGTTGATCCTGCTCAAACACGCCGGGAAGGTGGTCAGCAAACAGGAACTCATCGCCGGGGTCTGGCCCAAGAGCGTCGTCGAGGACATTAACCTGCGCGTGCACATGGCCGCGTTGCGCAAGGCCCTCGGCGATGGCCAGGCCGGCCAGCGCTACATCGTTACCGTAGCCCAGCGTGGCTACAGTTTTGTGGCGCCGTATGCGCTTGAGGACGTCGGGCAACAACCGGCCAGCGCAGCCACCGCGCCGAGCGGCCACAACCTGCCCGTGCGGCGGACGCGGATGATCGGGCGCCAGTTCATCGTCGACAGCCTGGTATTGCAACTGCCGCGCAAGCGCTTTGTTACCCTGGTCGGCCCCGGCGGGATCGGCAAAACCACCGTGGCCCTGCGCGTCGCCGAGCAATTGATCGGGCGCTACCGGGACGGCATTCGCCTGCTGGACCTGGCGCCGATCAATGATCCGTCGATGATCACCGCTCACCTGGCAACCTTGCTTGAACTGTCATTGCACGACGCCGAACCCATGAGCGGCCTCGCCGCCTATTTGCGCGACCGGCAAATACTGCTCGTCATCGATAACTGCGAACACCTGGTCGAGGCCATCGCCCTGCTGAGCGAAAGCCTGCTGCGCGCCGCGCCCGGGGTCCATATTCTGGCCACCAGCCGCGAGAGCCTGCGCGCCGAAGGTGAATACGTGCAGCGTCTGGACTCGCTGGACTGCCCTCCCCCGATCGCCGTGCTCGACCGCGCGCAGGCCCTGACGTTTTCGGCGCTACAGCTGTTCGTCGAACGGGCGATGGCCAGCCATGACAGTTTCGAACTGAGCGACGACGAGTTGCCGCTGGCGATTGAAATCTGCCGGCGTCTGGACGGCATTCCACTGGCGATCGAATTGGCGGCGGCGCAAGTCGGCGTCCTCGGCGTGAGCGGATTGCTCCTGCAGCTGCAAGGCAGTTTTCGCTTGCTCACTCAAGGTTGTCCCGCCAGCCTGGGCCGGCACCAGACGTTGCGCGCCACGCTGGACTGGAGCTTCGAGCTGCTCAGTGCTTGCGAGCAAACCTGCCTGCGCCGACTGGGTGTGTTCAGGGGGGGCTTCACCCTCGAATCGGCGGCGGCGGTGATCGTCGGCGAACAGATCGAACCCGCAGAAGTGTTTGGCTCGATCACACAACTGGTGGCCAAGTCGCTGCTGAACGTGGAAGTCGGCGATGAAGAAGTGTTTTACCGTTTGCTCGACACCACGCGCAGTTACGCGCTGGAAAAACTCGATCAGGCCGCCGATCTGCCCGATACCCGTGGACGTCACGCCGAGCGCTGCCTGGCCTTGATGCGCCAGGCCCAGCAGGAGTGGGAACTGATCCCGACGGGGACGTGGATCGAGCGTTACGCGCGCGGTCTGGAGGACATTCGCTCGGCGCTCGACTGGGGCTTGAACGCACAGGGGCCGCAAGCCTTGGCGATCCGCCTCACTGCGGCGTCGGCGCCACTGTGGCAGGAAATGTCGCTGCTCAAGGAGCATGGCGTGTACGTGCGCCAGGCACTGGCCTTGCTGGACGCCACGCCCGAACCGGATCCACGGCTGAAAATGGCCCTCAAGCTCGCCCTCGGCAGCGCCTGCTATCACACTCAGGGCGGGTCGACGGAAACCATCGAAGCCTTCGTCAGCGCCAGCCACCTCGCAAGGGAGTGCAACGATCTGGCCGGTCAGTTGCGCGCGGTGTCCGGGCACCTGGCGGTCAATCTCAGTTGCGCCCACTATCAAACGGCGCTTGAGCAGAGTCGCCAATTTGACCAGCTGGGGCTGAACGGCGATGCGCTGTTGTCTCTGAGTTCCCACCGCTTGCGGGTGCTGGCCCTGCACTTTGCCGGCGACCAGCAACAGGCGCGGACAGATGCCGAGCAGGTGCTGCAGCGCATGGCCCAGAGCGGACAACTCAATCGCTTCACCCATGGTTTTGGCGTGCACTACGATCAGAGCGTCGCCGCCCTGACGATTCTGGCGCGCATCCTTTGGGTTCAGGGCCAACCGGAACAGGCCTGGCGCACCGCCCGGCAGGCGCTGGACATAGCGCTGCAGATCGATCACGGCACCTCCATCTGCTACACCCTGGCGCTGGCCGGTTGCCTGATCGCGCATTACAACGGCGATACCCGCACCGCTCGCGCACTCTTGCGCCAACTGCTGGAACAAGCGCAGAAACACTCGGTGCTGCTGTTCTACACGTGGGCCCGGCACTATGCGCAGGTGATCGACCGCACCGAGACACACTCGCCGCTGCAACCCGGCGTGGGGCTGATCAAAGACATTATGGTCACGCTGGACGGCGCTTTCGTCGATGAGGATTTATTGCTCAGGGCGGACATGGGCACGGCGGGCTGGAGCACTGCGGAAATTCTGCGCGCCCGGGCCAATGCGCTGCTCGCCGAGGACTGCCCGCTGCAAACCGAAGCGGCCGAGGCCGTGCTGATCCGCGCATTGAACGTGGCAAAACACCAGGGTGCCCTCGCCTGGGAATTGCGCAGCGCCACCGCGCTGGCCGAAGTCTGGCAGGGCCAGGGTCGATACCGGCAAGCCCACGCGCTGCTGGCGCCGATCTACCAGCGCTTCACCGAAGGTTTCGCCACCCCGGACCTGACGAAAGTGCGGCGGTTACTCGACGCGTTGCAGAGCCAGATGCTCACCTGAAGGCACTGTTTTTTCTGTAGGAGCGAGCTTGCTCGCGATGGACGTTAACGATGACGCGTGTTCTCTGAATGCACGCATCGCTCTCAAGTCCATCGCGAGCAAGCTCGCTCCTACAGTTAAATTAACGGGTGCGGCTGATGTAACGGGCGTAACGTCGTTCTACGTCACGCAACTCACCGCTGTGTTCGAGTTTTTCCTCGGCGTAGGTGCGGGTAGTGTTGAGGAAACGGTAAAGGGTCAGACCGCCCCCCTGCTCCATGGACAACAGCGATTTCAACGCCAGGCTTTCCACCCCTTCGATCAGACGCCCGGGCAGCAGCACCGCGCAACAGATCACGCCAATCGCCGCGTCCAGGGTGAACGCCATTTTGAACACCGCCAAGCGCTGCAACACCGTTTGTTCCAGCGGGCTGAGCTGTTCGTAGCTCCAGTCCAGCGCCGCTTTCAAGGTTTGATGCCGGGCCACCGCGGTGCGCCGGCCCTGGGTCAGCAGTTGCAGGCAGTTATCGAGTTGGGCTTGCAAGCCCACCAGTGCCAACGCGTCGATTTGCGCGGCGGCCAGCTCAATCGCCAGCGGCAAACCATCGAGCCGGCGACAGATGTCCCCCACCACCTCGATGTCTTGTTCGCGCAGGACGAACCCTTGCTGGCGGGCACGGGCTCGGCTGACGAACAACTGCACGGCCGAATAGCCCATGGCCTCGGCGACGCTGTGCAACGCCGAAGCCGGAGGCACCGCCAGCGGCGACAAGCGCTGGACCGTTTCCCCCAGCGCCTGGAGCGGTTCGCGACTGGTGACCAGGATCGACAGCCGTGGCGCGGTGTGCAGCAACGCTTCAACCAACGTCCGGCAACGCTCGAGCAAGTGTTCGCAGTTATCCAGCACCAGCAACGTATGGCGCCGGGTCAACGCATCGAGTGTTGTCCCGACCTCCAGTTCCAGGGTTCGGGTGAGTTGATCGACCACTTGCGCCGGATCATCGATGGCGGCCAGATCCACCAGCCAGACGCCGTCCCGATAGTGCTGCAGCAGCAGTTCGGCCACACGCAACGCCACGGTGGTCTTGCCGATGCCGCCGGGACCGACCAGGGTCATGAAGCGTCGAACCGGCAACTGGCGCACCAGGCTGCCGACAATCGAGTCGCGACCGGTGACCGGCGTGAGCCGCGCGGGCAAGTTGTGTTGAGGTTTGTGCGCGGTATCGATCGAGGCCAGCGTGCTTGCGGGCACCCGCTGCACCGCAGCGATAAAGCTGTATCCACGCTGGGGAATGTTGACGATGTAGCGCTGGCCGTTCTGCCCGTCGCCCAAGGCGCGACGCAACGCGGCGATGTGCACGCGAAGGTTGATTTCCTCGACCACGGACGTCGGCCAGACCCGCCTGATCAGTTCGTCCTTGCTCACCACCTCGCCTGCGCACTGCACCAGCACCTGCAAAATATCCAGGGCGCGACCGCCCATGCGCAGCGGCCGGTCACCGTCGAGAATCAGCCGTTGTTGCCAGTGGAACGCGTACGGGCCGAATTGCAACACCGCTTCGTTATTCAGGTCTGTGAAGCTGTTCATGCTCATTCATGCGTGCAAACCGCAACGGCGCAAAGGACCTGGAATCCATTACGCGCCAGACTCGCACGCCTCCTTTGAAGAGAGTTCTGCGTATCTTGGCAGGCCTCAGTGACAGAACAACCGCCACGGTGGGAGCGTCACGGCCATCGCGGTGCGCGTAACGGACAAGAAGGCTCTAACTGAACTGTTCGCGGTACTGAGTGGGGGTCAAACCGAGCTTTTCACTGAACAGAAAACGCATATGCCGGACACTGCCGAAGCCACTTTTAAAGGCCACGGTCTTCAGCGGCAGGTCGCTGGTTTCCAGCAGATTTCTCGCGCAATCGATGCGTGCACTTTGCAGAAACTCCATCGGCGTCATGTTCACTTCACGGGCGAATACCCGGGCGAAATGACGCGGACTCATGGTCGCCAGGCCGGCCATGCGTTCGATGCTGAAGGCTTCATCCAGATGGTCGAGCACATAGTTCTGCACACGGGTCACCGGCGTTTCATGGGGCGCGACGGCGGCCATCAACGGGCTGAATTGCGCCTGCCCGCCCTGACGTTTCATGACGACCAACAATACCTTGGCCACGTCCTGGGCGACTTTCTTGCCGTGGTCCTCGGCAACCACCGCCAGTGCCAGATCGATGCCGGCGGTAACGCCGCCCGAGGTGATAAGGTCGCGGTCCAGCACGTAAATCTGGTCGGTCTCCACCGTGGCCTTGGGGAAACCCTTGATCAGCCGTTCGGTGTAGTGCCAGTGCGTGGTCACGCGGTAACCGTCGAGCAGGCAGGCATGTCCGAGCACAAAGGCGCCGGTGCAGATTGAGCCGTAGCGGCTTGATCGGGTGACGGCGCGCTTCAACCAGGCGAGCAGCGGTGGGTGTTTGTCGTCGTAGGCGCCGGGCCCACCGGGCACCAGCAGCAGGTCATACGGTTGATCGGCCTGATCGATGTGCAGATCGGCGTGAACGCTGACGCCATTGGAGGCACGCAACGCCCCGTGCTCGGTGCCGATGGTTGACAGCTGGTAACGGTCGGCGGGCGCCAGGTAGCGATTGGCGATGGAAAACACCTCCATCGGCCCGGCCATGTCGAGCAGGAGAAAGTCGGGGAAAAGCACCATTGCCACGGTTTTCATGGGTTCAAAATCACTGAGATCATAATAAGGTCAGCCTGCCCAACGCCGGCCCCTGTGGGAGCGAGCCTGCTCGCGAAAGCGCTGTGTCAGAAAAATAGATGCTGGCTGATACAACGCTTTCGCGAGCAGGCTCGCTCCCACAAGGTCAGTGCAAAGGCTTGCGGCGTAAGAATACCCGAATCTGGCATCACCCACTGTCAACCTGTACGAGACAGTATTTCAATTTCCATCTACTTACTGTCTTTTAGGGTAACCATTAACCTTCTCCTCACTCGGACGAATCACCGTCCCCACAGGAGATTTCATCATGCTGACCCTTCGCAAAGCTTCCGATCGCGGTGCGGCCAATCACGGTTGGTTGAAGTCGTTCCATACCTTTTCCTTCGCCAACTATCGCAACCCAAAAGAGCAAGGCTTTTCCGACCTGCTGGTGATCAACGACGACCGCGTGGCCGCCGGAAAAGGCTTCGGCCAGCATCCGCACCGCGACATGGAAATTTTCTCCTACGTGCTCGAAGGTGCCCTGGAACACAAGGACACCCTGGGCACCGGTTCGGTGATCCGCCCCGGCGACGTGCAATTGATGAGCGCCGGCAGCGGCGTGGCGCACAGTGAGTACAACCACTCGGCAACCCGTGGCGTGCACTTTTTGCAAATCTGGATTGTGCCGGAGGTCAGCGGCGCGAAACCGCGCTATCAGCAAGAGCATTTCAGCACGCAGAAAAAACGCGGACGCCTGCAACTGATCATTTCTCCCGAAGGAAAAAACGGCTCGCTGAAGGTGCGTCAGGATGCTCGGGTCTATGCCGGCCTGATTGACGGCAAGGAAAGCGCCAGCCTGGAACTGGCCGCCCATCGCTTTGCCTACGTGCATGTGGCGCGGGGTAGCGTTGAACTCAACGGCGTGCAATTGCAGGAAGGCGATGGCGTGCGGGTTCGGGATGAACAGCTGCTGACCTTGAGCAACGGCGTGGATGCCGAGGTGCTGGTGTTTGACCTGCGTCCGCAAGAGCTGCCGGAAATGCCGTAACGTTTGATAGGAAGATCAAGAGATCGCAGCCTCGCTTCGCTCGACAGCTCCTACGGGTACACGCGAATACCTGTAGGAGCTGTCGAGTAAAACAAGGCTGCGATCTGTTTATCCATCACTCCCCAGTCCCCGAAAACCCCGCAACAATTTCATCTATCACCACCCGCACCCGCGCGGTATGCCGCAAGTCCGCATGCGTCACCAGCCACACGTCGTACGGCACCGGTCGGGTGCGCTCCGGCCACAGCCTGACCAGCCCGTCCCGCTCGCCCATGTACACCGGAATTTCCCCCAGCCCGATCCCGGCGGCAATCGCACGGCGCACCAGCAGGCCCGAGCTCAGGCTCGACACGATCCGCCCGCGCCCCAGCGGTTCCGCCACCAGGGTGATTTCCTTGTTGCCCTGCAAGTACGGCTGATACACCACCAGATCATGCCCCGCAAAGGCCGAACCCGGTTCCGGCACGCCGTGGGCGTCGATGTACGCTTGCGAGGCAAACAAACCCACCGGCCAGCGTGCAATGCGCCGGGCAATCAGGTCCGGATTGTCCGGTCGGGTATTGCGCACGGCGATGTCGGCTTCGCGTTTCGCCAGGCTGAGAATCTGTGTCGAGGCATCGAGTTGCACGCGCACGTCCGGATGTTGCTCGTGCAGGCGGGCAATGGCTGGAATCAGGAAGTCGATGGCCAGGGAATCCGTGGTGCTGACCCGAACGGTGCCGGTCAGTCGATCGTCCAGCCCTTGAATCTGACGCTGTAGCTCCAGCGCGGAGTGCTCCATTTTCTCTACGGCCTTCAACGCCGCTTCGCCGACGGCAGTCAGGGCATAGCCGTCCGAGGTGCGCAGAAACAGCGTCGCGCTCAAGGACTTTTCCAGCGCCGTCACGCGTCGGCCAACAGTGGCCTGATCGACGCCCAAAACCCGTGCAGCGCCGCGTAGCGTTGATTCCCGGCAAACCGCCAGAAACACCTTGGCGTCATCCCAATTCATAGATTTCCCCCGTGATGCATATGCGCATCACCATAGCGCAAATTCGCTGCGTTAATGCATCGACCAATGTGGATAAGCTGGGCACCAGAGAACATTTCACAGGAGAGCTCCCATGCTCACGACAGCAACCACGCCCCGCAACGCCCTCTGGCTGCCGATCTTCGCCGGTCTGTGCGCCAGTCTGGTCAGCATCGGCCTCGCACGATTCGCCTACACGCCGCTCATTCCTTCACTGATCCAGGCCCAGTGGTTTTCCGCCAGCGACGTGGTCTACCTCGGTGCCGCCAATCTGGTGGGTTACCTGATCGGTGCACTGATCGGCCATCCGCTGGCCCGTCGCACCTCCAACAAAAGCGCCCTGCGCCTGATGATGGTGGCGGTGACGCTATCGTTTTTCGCCTGTGGCTTCCCGCTGTCGGTGAGCTGGTTCTTCGGCTGGCGCCTGCTGTCGGGCGTCGCCGGCGGCGCGATCATGGTGCTGGTCGCTGCGACCGTGCTGCCGCATGTGCCGGCGTCCCGTCGCGGGCTGGCCAGTGGTGCGATTTTTCTGGGTATTGGTTTGGGCATTGCCGGATCGGGGACGATTGTCCCGCCGCTGTTGAGCCTGGGCTTACAGGACACCTGGTTTGGTCTTGGCGTGCTGGCACTGGTGCTGACTGCTGCCAGCTGGTTCGCCTGGCCTTCAGCCGCTCACACTGCGCCCGCTACGTCGTCGGTCGAAGAAGCCAAGGTCCCCGTCGATCCACAGGTTTATCTGTTGTTCGCTCAATACGCGTTCATGGCCGCCGGGCTCGTACCCGCGATGGTGTTTCTGGTGGACTACGTCGCTCGCGGGCTGGGGGCCGGGTCGCACGTCGGCGCACTGATATGGGTGATGTATGGCGTCGGCGCGATCATCGGGCCGGTGAGTTACGGTTTTCTGGCCGATAAACTCGGTGCACGTCTGAGCATTCGTCTGGTACTGGTGGTGCAGGCGATTACCGTCGGGCTCTTATCGATTTCCAGCTCATTCACCGCACTGGCCTTGCTGGCGGTGATCCTCGGCTCGTTCCCGCCGGGCATCGTGCCGCTGGCGCTGGCCCGGGTTCACGAGCTGATCCCGAACCATCACCTGCAGCAGATCGCCTGGAGTCGCGCCACGGTCTCCTTCGCCACATTCCAGGCAATTGCAGGATTCGCCTATTCGGCGTTGTTCAATGCCAGCGGCGGGCATCATGGGTTGTTGTTCATTATGGCGGCGGGTGCGATTGTCGTGGCGTTGCTGCTGGAACAGGGCGTGCGGTGGGTGAACCGTCGTGACCGGCCGGTACCGGTAATCAGTTGCTCATGAACATCAACAGATCGCAGGCCGAGCGCGCGCCCCCGTAGGAGCTGGCGCAGCCTGTGATCTTTTGATCTACCGCGCAAAATCGCGGTCCCAGTTTCTACTGCCCTAAAAGGACGCCGACATGACTCTGCCCCAAACCATGACCCTGATTGAAATCACCGAACCCGGTGGCCCCGACGTGCTGAAGCCGCGTCAGGAACCGGTGCCCACTGCCGGCGTGGGCGAAGTGCTGATTCGCGTGCACGCTGCCGGGGTCAATCGGCCCGACGTGATCCAACGTGCCGGCAAGTACCCGATGAAACCCGGCATGAGCCCGATCCCCGGTCTGGAAGTGGCCGGCGAAGTGGTCGCCGTCGGTAAAGACGTCAGCGAATTCATCGTCGGCGATAACGTCTGCGCATTGACCAACGGCGGCGGCTACGCCCAGTACTGCGTCGCCCCGGCCAGCCAGACATTGCCAATACCTCACGGTATGGATTGGGTTCAGGCGGCGGCGGTTCCGGAAACGTTCTTCACGGTGTGGGCCAACCTGTTCGATATTGGCGGCGCCAGCAAAGGCCAGCGCGCGTTGATTCACGGCGGCACCAGCGGCATCGGCACGACGGCCTTGATGTTGTGTCGCGAATTCGGGGTCAAGGCCTTCGCCACCGCAGGCAGTGAGGAAAAGTGCGCGACGATCCGCAAGCTGGGGGCCGAAGCGATTAACTACCGCAATCAGGACTTCGCCCAGGTCATCGCGGAAAAAACCGCCGGCAAAGGCGTCGATGTGATACTCGACATCATGGGCGGCTCGTACTTGAACGCGAACATCGCGGCGCTGGGCATGGAGGGACGGCTGGTAATGCTGGGTTTCCTCGGCGGCGCCCACGCCAAGGACGTCGACCTGATGGCGATCCTCGGCAAACGCGCTACGATCACCGGCTCGCTGATGCGCTCGCGCACCCGCGAAGAAAAAGCCTCTATCGCTGAACAGCTGCGTGAATACGTGTGGCCGGTACTGGCTGCCGGGCGTTGTTTGCCGATGATCGACAAGGTCTATCCGTTGGTGGATGCGGCGTAGGCCCATGCGCGGATGGAAGCGGGTGATCACATCGGCAAGATTGTGTTGCGGGTGGAGTAAGCGACACAAAACCCCTGTGGGAGCGAGCCTGCTCGCGAAAGCAGTATGACGGTCAACATTGAAGCCGACTGATACACCGCTTTCGCGAGCAGGCTCGCTCCCACAGGTTGGAATCTGTGAACGGCTGTCGAATTTGTTCCCGCGTCCGGTTCGCTTCTGTTAAAAAACGCACTTCAGTCCTTTATCGGTAAACCAGTCGATGCCCGCCACCCTTCTCACCCGTCTGCGCCGACGCTGGCTGCCGCTGCTGTGCATGGCTGCGCTGATGGTCGGCCTGCCCGTGAGTTGTGGTGTGCTGAAGCACACCGAGCGCGAATTGTTGTTCCGTATCGAACCGGGTACCGCCGGCTGGTATCGAGGCTTACCCAAAGACGTCCAGGAGTTCGACATCCAGCCCGCCAGCTTCAAGGCCGGGCAAAGCCTGCATGCATGGTGGTGGCCGGCAGCGCGTCGGGATGCGCCGTCCATTCTGTATCTGCACGGTGTGCGCTGGAATCTGACAGGCCAGGCCTTTCGCATCGAACAACTGCGCGCCATGGGCTATTCGGTGTTGGCCATCGACTATCGCGGTTTTGGTCAGAGCAAGGGTGATCTGCCGTCGGAAGCCAGTGTCTACGAAGATGCCCGCGCCGCCTGGGATCGCTTCACCACGATGCAACCGGACGCCAGCAAACGGCTGATCTACGGCCATTCCCTCGGCGGCGCGGTGGCCATCGACCTCGCGGCTGAATTGGCCGCTAAAGCGAAAAAGGACCACGTCGCCGTCCCGGTGCGCGGTTTGGTGATCGAGTCGACCTTCACGTCGTTGGGCGATGCGGTGGCGCAGGTCGCCGAAAACAAACTGCCGGTGAAATGGTTGCCGGTGCGCTGGTTGCTGTCGCAGAAATTCGATTCCATCGACAAGATCGTCGACATCGACATGCCGCTGCTGGTGGTGCATGGCCTGGCAGACCCGTTCATGCCCTCGCGGTTCAGCCAGCAGTTGTTCAACGCCGCCAACGAGCCCAAGCGACTGTTGCTGGTGCCCGGCGGCACGCACAACAACAGCATGAGTCTGGGTGGCACTCAGTATCGCCAGGCTCTGGACAGTTTGATGAAGGCGAAAACACCACAGATCGCCGGGCCGACGCTGACTCGCACGGCTCGGGACTCCTGACCGTTAGCGATATCCTTGCGCCTGCAGATTGAACAACTGCGCATAACGCCCGCCCGCCGCGACCAGACTGTCGTGATCACCGCGCTCAAGGATCGCGCCCTGATCCAGCACGATGATGTGGTCTGCGTTGCGCACGCTGGAGAACCGGTGGGAAATCAGTAGCGTCATCCGGCCTTCGGTGTGCTCGCTGAAATGCTCGAAGACTGCCGCTTCCGCCGCGGGGTCGAGTGCTGAGGTCGGCTCGTCGAGAATCAGGATATCGGCGTCGCGGCGCATGTAAGCGCGGGACAAGGCAATTTTCTGCCATTGCCCGCCTGACAACTCCTGCCCACCCGCAAACCAACGGCCCAATTGCGTGGCATACCCGCGATCCAGACGCTCGATGAACGGCGCGGCCATGCCCTCGGTGGCAGCGGTCTGCCAGCGCTGCTCGTCGTTGAAGGCCAGGGTGTCACCGACGCCGATGTTCTCGCCCACGGAGAACTGATAACGGATGTAATCCTGAAAAATCACGCCAATGCGCCGCCGCAGCGCGTCCTCTTCCCACGTCTGCAAATCACTGCCGTCCAGCAAAATACGGCCCTGATCGGGGCGATACAGGCGGGTCAGCAATTTGATCAGGGTAGTCTTGCCCGAACCGTTCTCCCCCACCAGCGCCACGCTGTGCCCCGGCACGAGGTGCAGGTCGATACCCTCCAGCGCCGCGCGACTGGCGCCCGGATAGTGGAAACCGACATTCTCGAAGCGCAAGCCATCGCCAGGCACTGCGCCTACCGTGAGGCTGCCGGTATCAGCGACCACAGGTTCGGCCAGGTATTCATAGAGGCTCGACAGATACAGCCCGTCTTCATAGAGGCCACTGATGGCGCTCAAACTGCTGCTGACCGCCGTTTGCCCCTGCTTGAACAACACCAGGTACATGGTCATCTGGCCAAGGGTAATACTGCCGTGAACCGCGTCGACCACCACCCACGCATACGCCAGATAAAACGCCCCCGTGCCGAGCAAGCCGAGCACAAAACCCCAACCATCGCGACGCAAGGTCAGTCGCCGGTCCTCGGCGTACAGACGGGCGAACGTCCCGCGATAGCGCTGCAACAGCAGCGGCGCGAAACCGAACAGCTTGACCTCTTTGATGTAGCCTTCGTGGGACAGCAGCGTCTCGATGTAATTCTGCTGCCGACTCTCCGGAGCACGACGGGTGAACAACCTGAATGCATCACCGGAAAAATGCGCCTCGGCAAAAAACACCGGTAAGGCGCCGACCACCAACAGCACCAGCGCCCACGGCGAAAAATGCACCAACAACACCCCGAAGCTGATCAGCACGATCAGGTTCTGGATCAACCCCAACGATTTCATCACCAGCGCCAGCGGCCGGGTCGACGCCTCGCGCCGGACGCGCACCAGCTTGTCGTAAAACTCGGAGTTCTCGAACTGCACCAGCGATAACGTCTGGGCTTTCTCCAGAATCATCGTGTTGACCTTCTGCCCCAACTGCACCCGCAACAGCGACTGCTGGACCGACAGCGCCCGCTGAGTCGCGGACAGCAAAGCCAGTACACCGGCTTCAAACAGCACGTAACGCACCACGGGCCACAACGGTGCGCTGCCCTGTTGCGCGTGCAACTGCATGGCGAAGACCACCGCGTCGACAATGCGTTGCCCCAGCCAGGCGGCCAGCGCCGGGAGTACGCCTGCAATGAGGGTGGCGACCACCAAACCCAGAAACAACCCGCGAGAGGTTCCCCAGACCAAGAGCAAAGCGCGTCTGGCCTGGTCGAGCAATGAGGTGACACGGGAAAGGGTCGCAGGCATCTTTATCGGTTGCGCCCGCGCGGTCTCTCGTATTCTCTTCTTGAAGGTGGAGGGCCGATTGGAATCACCAATCCGGGGGGAGGAGGACCACCGTTATGCCAGTCCTCCATTAGCCGCCTCAGTTCCGGCGGCATTACATTCGGCATTTTGCATGTCATTTGATCACCCTATTTTTGTTGCAAATTCGACCCACTGAACCTTCGAAGCATCAATAACAATAACTTCGGCCTTGCCCGGTAAGGGATTGTCGTCCTTATCAATCCAGCTAGGAAACTCGAGAACAAACTGTCCGTTTGCAGGCTCCGATGGCCATTCGCTTGGCCAGCCAAACAGGCGCTTCCCTCCAATCAAATGCAGTATCACGAATCCCTGTCTCGATAAAAAAGCACTGTACCACTCGCAGGGGAACGAATTTTGGGTAGTAACTTTCAGCTTCCTGAGCAACGCATGCAGCTTGTCGCTGTTCGCGACGTGGCACGAAATAAACCCCAGCAGCAGCGCAATCATCGCTGACCACAGAGCCTCCGATTTCCTGCTCCATACGCCGATCGAAAAAAACCGCTCTCCCATCAGGAGCAACAACCCCTCCAAACCGACCACCAGCGACTGAATCACAAATGTAAAAATCAGCGCCTGCACTATCTGCCCAAAAGTGTCCGGACGCTTGAACGCCGTCAGCGAGTAAAAAATCCAGGCAGCCAAAAACCCCGGGAGTAAATACTGCAGCAACGGAATCACTTCCTTGACCAAGCCATCCATGTCATTTCCAATCCTTTGAAAAGTTCGACCCGGAGCCAATAAATACAGCACCTCTACGGTCTGTGTCATCCACGGCTGAACTGCAGTCGTCACAAGAATTCTCAGGACTACAAACGGGACTACACGCGAAAAATCCTCCTACATTCAACAAAGAAAAAATGGACGAAAACTCAGTCCAAGTCTGACGTCATGCGTTCGAGAAACCGTGCCCGATAACGCCCCGGACTCTCTCCCGTCCACTTCTTGAACGCCCGATGAAACGCGCTCGGCTCCTGAAAGCCCAGTTGCTCGGCAATGTCGCCAATGCTGGCTTTGCTCTGACGCAACTGTTCAAACGCCACGCCGCGCCGGACTTCATCCTTGATTTCCTGATACGAACACCCTTCCCGCTCCAGTTTGCGGCGGAAGGTGCTGGGGCTCAGGTGTTGTTCGAGGGCGAAGGCGTGCAAGGTCGGCCATTGGCTGTAGGAACTGTTGCGCAAGCGCTGGTGGACTTGCGAGGCCAGGCCATGCTGGTTGCGGAAGCGGATCACCAGCCATTGCGGTGCGGTGCGCAAAAACACTTTCAGCGAGGCCAGGTCCTGAACCACCGGCAAACGCAGGAAGTGACTGGCGAATTCGATTTCGGTGCGCTCGGCGCCGAAGGTCAGGTTCGGGCCCCAGAGCAAAGGGTCATCGCTGAGGGAAACACGTTCATGGCGAAAATCGGCGCGGTCAATGGGGATACGCCGACCGCCCAGCCAGCACAGCAAGCTGATCATCAACACTAGAAACGTCTCCTCGCCGAAACGCGCGAGATCATCGTTTTGCGCGCGGGTTTCCAGGCTGATGACGGCACGCTTGCCACGCACCGTCAGTGTGCCGCGAAAGTCGTGGAGGAACAGCGCAAAGTTGCTCAGGCATTGACGCATGGCTTTGTGCAGGTCGGGTTCCTGTATCAAGGCCCGGCAGATCAGGGCGAAGCTGCCCGGCGGCATACCGTGGGAATCGAGTTTGAAGAACTCGTCGTTGAGCTCGCGAATCTGGATCAGCCATAACGCAGCAAATGCATTGGCCGGCACGCGCGCCACCGGTTCCTCGATCAACGCGGGATTGATTCCCGCCTGTTCCAGCGCGGCCCTCAACCGCTTCGGGTTGTCCCCCAGCCCATGGGTCATCGCCTGCACGAAGTAGGCGGCTACCGAGTCCTTTTCTCGCATCTGAACGTTTCGCTCCCCATCACCCGAATGGCAAAAAACACCAGCACCGTTGAACAGTTCCGGCATAGGACAACCGCCCTGCCGGTTCTAGACTCGCGGCCAATAGTACGCCTTCGGCCGTTGCGGCGGCCAAGGTATCGCAGGGTTTGATCGGAAGGATGGGTAGATGAATCTGCAAAACATCGGCGTGATCGGCGCAGGCACCATGGGCAACGGCATTGCGCAAGTCTGCGCCGTGGCCGGCTTCAACGTGACCTTGATCGATATTTCCGAAAGCGCGCTGCAAAAGGCGCTCGCGACGGTCGGCAAGAATCTTGATCGGCAGGTCGTAAAGGCAACCCTGACCCAGGAACAGAAGCTCGCCGCCCTCGACAAGATCCGCACCAGCACCGATTACAGCAGCCTGAAAGCCGTGCAACTGGTGATCGAAGCTGCCACCGAAAACCTCGACCTTAAACTGCGCGTGCTGCAACAAATCGCCGCGCAGGTCAGTGCCGAGTGCGTGATTGCCTCCAATACGTCTTCGCTGTCCATCACTCAGCTCGCCGCCAGCGTCAGCCAGCCTGAGCGTTTCATCGGCCTGCACTTCTTCAACCCGGTGCCGGTGATGGGCCTGATCGAAGTGATCCGCGGCCTGCAAACCAGCGACGCGACCCATGCGCTGGCGCTGGACATGGCCACCACCCTCGGCAAAACCGCAATCACCGCCGGCAACCGTCCGGGGTTTGTGGTCAACCGGATTCTGGTGCCAATGATCAACGAAGCGATCCTGGTGTTTCAGGAAGGCCTGGCCAGCGCCGAAGACATCGACGCCGGCATGCGCCTGGGTTGCAACCAACCCATCGGCCCGCTGGCGCTGGCCGACCTGATCGGCCTGGACACCGTGCTGGCGATTCTCGAAGCGTTCTACGACGGCTTCAACGACAGCAAATACCGCCCCGCGCCATTGCTCAAGGAAATGGTCGCCGCCGGCTACCTCGGACGCAAAACGGGGCGTGGTTTCCATGCCTATGCCTGAGCGTTGCTCACGTTTTGCCGAATACCGGGACAAGGTGCTGGAGCTGTTTGCCAACAAGGGTTTCGGTCAGGTTGGCATGCGTGAGCTCGCGGCCTGCCTGGGCCTGGCGCCGGGCTCGTTGTATCACCATTACCCGAGCAAACAACACTTGCTGCTGGACTTGATTGAAGAGTTCTACGAAGAACTGCTGTCGACGCTCGGGCGCATCGATCAGAAGGCTTCAGCGAAACGCGACAAACTGCAAAACCTGATCCGCGCCCACCTGAATCTGCATCAGGAAATGCCCTGGCATTTTCGTCTGGTGGAGCGCGACAGCGGCTGTCTGAACGATGAGCAGCAAGCCCGCGTTCGGCAATTGCGCGAGCAGTACGAACGCACCTTGCTGCGGATGCTTGGCAGCAAATCGCGCCTGAGCGAACCGGCACAACGCGCCGCCGGACATGCCATCGCGAATCTGCTGAACAGCGCGCCGTGCTGGCTGGCGCAGCATGCGCTGGATGAACGCGAGCGAGAGGAACTGCTGGAAAACCTTGTCGGTGGCGCCATTGAGCGATTGCTGGCACCGCGACGCGCACCTGAGGCGATAAGCCTCGCGCCTTCCATAGAAAAAACATCTAAAAAAACCCCAGCATCCGCAGCGTTTTAGCGCTTTGCTACCCGAGTCAATACCATCGGAATGTACTGGGCGAATCTAACGCCGACCGATGAGTGCCCTTCAATGACCGGGAGCGCAAACATGAAAATCAATCCCTACCTCATCTTCAACGGCGACTGCAAAGCCGCGTTCACCTTCTATGCCCAGGCCCTGCAAGGCCAGATCGAGCTGATGATGACCTTCGGCGAAAGCCCCGCGCGTGAGCACTTTCCTGCCGACCTGCACAACCTGATCATCCACACCCTCCTGTCGGTGGGCGATCAGGCGATCATGGGCTCGGACACCACACCGGATCGCCCCACCGATGACATGGCCGGCTGTTCAGTCTCCTTGAACGTCGACAGCATCGCCGAGGCCGAGCGGGTATTCAACGCGCTGGCGGAAGACGGCAGCGTGCAGATGCCGCTGGAAACGACCTTCTGGGCGGCGCGCTTTGGCATGCTGGTCGACCGGTTTGGCGTGTCGTGGATGGTCAATTGCGAAAAGGATCAGTGAACTTCACGCGCAATATTCCTGCTCGGATGCCGACCTGATATCGCTGGTGCCCCAATCCCCATTGTGGGAGCGCCGTGTCAGAGCTTGGCAATCGAGACTTCGGTGGATTTTACGAACGCGATCACTGACGTCACCCAATCACCTTGTGGGAGCGAGCCTGCTCGCGAAAAACCTCCAGACACCGCGTTCACCCAGACGGCACGGGTAATCGTTGTCGGCCATCGCGAGCAGGCTCGCTCCCACAGGGATCGCCGTGTCAGAGCTTGGCAATCGAGACTTCGGTGGATTTTACAAACGCGATCACCTCGCTTCCCACTCTCAACTCAAGATCGCGCACCGAACGGGTGGTGATCACTGAAGTGACAATCCCGGAGGCGGTTTGCACGTCGATTTCCGAGACCACTTCCCCTTCTACGATTTCCTTGATGACGCCTTTGAACTGGTTGCGGACGTTGATCGCTTTGATGGTCATGAGGCGGCTTCCTGTGGGGTGTCGAACGCATCCGGGTAGATGGCCAGGCGTTCAAAGTGCACGCCAAGGAACAAGATTAATAGGAATATATAATTCTCTATTTATATCTTTCAGGAATATTAACTCCGCACATAATGCACATCCTGTAGCAGCAGCGCTCCTACAGTTCTACGCGGGACGGAGTAGGAAACGTCCGAAAACGCTTAAATTGGAATCTCGACTGACATCAATTCATCCCGGCTCTTGATAGGTTTGCACTAACCCGGCTCCGGGGCGTTTTGTGGTGATGGCCATGGAAGGTCACTAGCACTTGTTAAATCAGCGTTACCGGAGCCTGTGCCACGCCACAGGAAAAGGAACCCTGAATGCTCAACGCAGATCCTCACGCCCGTTTCAGCCTCACGATTGACGACCTTCAACACGACCTTCAGGTACTCAGATTCGACGGCAAGGAATTCATCAGCCAGCCGTACGCCTTTGAGATCGAGCTGGTCAGCGACCGATGGGATCTGGACCAAAACGACCTGTTGAACAAACTGGCCTATCTCGCTTTTAACGAGGCCGCCGACGGTATTCACGGGCAAATTTTTAGCGTGAGCAAAGGCAGTTTCGGCAACGGCCTGACCCGCTATAACGTGACGCTGGTGCCTCGATTGGCGTACCTGCACCACCGCATCAATTGCCGCATCTTTCAGCAAATGACCGTTCCACACATCATTGCGCAAGTCCTGGACGGCCACGGCATCCATCGGGATTTCCACCAGTTTCAACTGGGCGGCGTTTATCCGGAGCGTGAGTACTGCGTGCAGTATCAGGAGTCGGATCGCCAGTTCATAGAACGCCTCTGCCAGGAGGAAGGTCTGCACTACCACTTCCGGCACAGCCGCGAAAAACATGTGTTGGTGTTTGGCGACGACCAGACCGTGTTTCCCAAACTCGACCGTCCGACACGCTATAAACACGATACGGGCATGGTCGCCGAAACGCCGGCGATCAATCACTTTGACGTGAAAGTGAAAGCCGGTACCAGCCGCACCACTCGCCGCGATTACGACTTCAAGAAAGCGCGTATTTTACTGGAGGCCGAGAGCCGGCCTGATGTTTCCCGAACTCAGCCCGACCTCGAGGATTACCAGTACCCCGGCCGTTTCACCCAGCGCGATCGCGGCAAGCTCTTGAGCCGACGCGAACAGGAGCGTCACGGCGCCGCGCACCGTGTAGCACGAGGTAAAAGCGACCAACCGATGCTGCGCTCCGGGCATTTCCTGCCACTGTCCGAGCATCCCATAGAAGAATGGAACGACCTGTGGCTGCTGACCGAAATCGAGCATGAAGGCGAGCAGCCGCAAGTCCTGCAACAGTACGCGGCCTACACCGGCGCCGGCCTTGAAAACGGCTTTCAGGGGTATCGCAACCAGTTCGTCGCCACGCCTTGGGACGTGATCTACCGCTCGCCACTGACCCACGACAAACCGCGCATCGCCGGCGTTCAAAGCGCCGTGGTCACCGGCCCGGAAGGCGAGGAAATCCATTGCGACGCCTACGGTCGAGTCAAGGTGCAGTTCTTCTGGGATCGCGAAGGTCGCAACGACGATAAAAGCAGTTGCTGGCTGCGAGTCTCCGCCCTTCTGGCTGGCAATGCCTTCGGGGGCGTTGCCTTGCCAAGAGTCGGCATGGAAGTACAAGTCAGCTTTCAAAACGGCGACCCCGACTACCCCGAAATCATCGGCTGTGTCCCCAACAGCGCCAACCCGGTGCCCTACGAATTACCCGCCCACAAAACCCGCAGCGTATTCCGTTCCCGTAGTACGCCCGACAGCAACGGGTTCAACGAAGTGCACGTTGAAGACCGTGTTGGTCAGGAGTTGATTTACCTGCGCGCCCAACGAGACATGGAACAGCGGATAGAAAACGACAGCCGTCTGGAGGTCGGCAACGAGCAACGCACCACCGTCAAAGGTGACAGCGTTACCGTGCTGCAAGCCACGGAGCATCGCACCACCAGCGGTGACCGGCACACACAGCTCAAGGCCAACGACTATCTGCAAGTAGCGGGAAATAGCCACACCCACGTTGATCAAACACTGGCGTTCAGCGCTGGCCGGGTGTTTGTCGTTGAAGCCGACCTGATCGTTTTGAAGGCCAGGACCAAGGTCTTGATCGAAGCCGGTGGTGAACATTTACAAGTAGGTGGCGGCGGAATATTCGGCAGCAGCGCCGTCCAGATCGGTGGCGCGCCGATGCACGTGCCAGCCGCCTCGGTCGCTGCGCCTCGGTCAGTTAATGGCTTGTCCGTGCCACCTGAGCTGCCGCCGATGCTCGCCTCGTCCCAGCCCGCACTGATGGCAGCAAGCAACGCGTTGGCAGCGGACTTCTGCCCGATCTGCGAAGCCTGCCGTGAAGGCGTCTGCCCAACGCAAGGAACCGCCGCATGATCAACACACTCCCCCGTCAATGGATGAACGAACAGCGCCGCCTGGGCCATGAACTGTGCCTGGTGCTGGACTCGCAGAACGAGCGTGACACCCGTCAGCTGTTGATGAAGTCCAGCGGACATGACCAGTACCTGAGCGTCTACAACGGCACCACCCTCGTGAACATGGCCGACGCCGGGCCGTACATGTTCACCCTGGAACAGTCTGGCGACAGACGCCTCGACGACCTGCTGGACCATCCCGACCGCAACTGGGGTTGGCTGGCGAGCGTGGAAAAAGGTGCACTGCGCGAATGGGTCCAACACTGGCAAGAGCGGCTGATTGTCGGGACGCGTCCCTATCAGGCGCTGTATCGCTTTCACGACAACCGGGTGTTGAGTCGCGCGCTTAACCAGCTACCCGTCGAAGAGTCCCCAGCCTTCCTCGGGCCGGCGATCAGCGTGTGCTACTGGGACGGCACAGCCTGGAAAACCGCTCAAAACCCTGCACCCGGCACATACCCCGTGCCGGACAGCCCCCTCTGGCTGCGCACTCCCCTGCCCCAACCCCAAGCCTCGGAAATCCGCCGGCTCAACGCCCACCGTTATTTGCTGGCCGAGCATGTCGAGGCCTACGCCAACCTCGCCGAAGTGCATGACCCTGATGCGTGGTTGCGTACACAACATGCGGCGTGCTCTTTAGCGATTCAGCAGAAAAACGGGCTGCCGGATCGGCCGCCCTTGCTGGCGCAGATCTTCCAGGCCGGGAATCATTCGATGACCGGCGGGTACGTTCCGGCATGTTGGGCGGTGTTGCTGCGGTGGAAGACTGCGCAAGAATCGAAAAAGTCGCGGGTTACAGATATTGAGTTTGACTCGGTCGCTAGGTCGCTGGCACGAATCACTCAGCAGCTCAGGGATGAAGAAGATAATTTGCCGGGGCGTTCGGACGCTTATGGTCGCACTCGAGAGAACCTCATCAATGCACTGAGACTTGAACGGAGCAAGATAGAAACTACCGTCAACCGACTAAAAAAGATTCGACCTGAGAGGATTAGCGCACACGCGCTTTACGGATCGCTGTCGGAACAGCCCGAGCAACTGGAAGCAAACCTGGCGCGCTGGCTGGCGCATCCTGAGAACAAGGTGAAAGACCCGTTCGCCATGGCGCCGGAAGACCCGGATGAGGACGCGCTGACGGCTTCGATCTATGGGCACACCGTTGGCGCACCGTACACGCTGGATATCGATTCGATCTGTTAAACACCCCCTTGTTTAAAACGCCTCTAAGTAACGTCAAGAAAGCTACAGCGTCTTGCGTAATTCCCTACCGTTACGCCAGAATCCGCCGGCTTGTGCGCCTTGGGCATGGGGCTTATCGTTTTCCGGTCGCTGAAAAAAACAGCGATCGGGTTTGGTAGCCCGGATCCTCCAGGCGCATCGCGCCACCTCAGCAGAATTGTTTCTGCATCTTATGGTGGCCATGCGCGGGGCGTCTTCGGATGCGCCGGGTTCCTGGACCGGTCTACCAACCTGCGTATGGCTGCCACCCATCGTTTGGTAGCGAGGGGTGATGGCTCCTAATTTTGTTTTCCAGGAGTGTCATCAATGCCCAAGCCAACCCCCAATCCGCCCGAAACAGATCCAGCCTCCACCCACGAAAGCCTCAATTCAGAAAACCGCCACGAGGACCCCGAACGCATCCCCTCCTACGCCGACATTCGAGCCACCCCACGCACCCTTACCACGTGGTACGTCATCGATCCGCACCTCCATACCGAAGACTTGTTGGGCAACGCGTGCGAATCGCTGGCCTCCGCCCATGTGATGACCATGGATCTGGTCGATCACACCGAGGGGACCGCTCGCAATACCCTGTTGGGTATCGCGCAAGTCATCATGCTGGCTGAACTCAACGTGAATCGGGCGCTGGATCAGCTCGACCCGATTGAGTAAACGCCTACCTCTGTGGCGAGCGAGCTTGCTCGCGCTGGGCTGGGCTGCGGAGCGGCCCCAAAAGTCGGATAAAAACGCCGATTTTTTGTGCGTGCTACGCACTGGAGCGCCAGCCCGGTCAAGCGGGAGCAAGCTCCCTCGCCACAGGCACTAACTCAAGGCATCTTTCCTAGTCACAGACCCTGTGTTCGCTCACCCAATCACTTGATCCGGTAGTGAAACGTATTGCGCACCGCCGGCACTGAAACCACCTGCCCATCGACGACTTTGGGCTGATAGCGAAAGGTGTTCGCGGCAGCCAGCGATGGGCGTATGAACAACGGATGACAGCCATCGATCACCTTGGGGTTCTCAACCTTGCCCTGCGGGTTGACCGTGTATTCCACGGTGCAATCACCTTCGATATTTTTATCCAGCGCCCGTTGCGGGTAGTCCGGCGCTTCCTTGCTCAAAGGCAAATACTGGCGGCTGTTGGCGGCGGTTTGTGCCGCCTGTTGACGGGCGCGCTCGGCGCTCAATCGAGCCTGCTCGGCTTGTTGTGATTGCTGCTCGGCGAGGCGTTGTTGTTCAGCGTCGCGAGTGCGCTTTTCCGATTCCAGACGTTGACGTTGTTGCTCGGCCTGGAGCTCGCGTTTTTTGTCCTCGACCCGCTTACGCGCCAACACCGCCTGCTCGAGTTTTTGCGCCTGAATCTGCGGATCGACGGCGGGTTTGACGGGCGCTGCGACAACGGGTTCGGGCGGTGCCGGTTCGACCACTGCGGGCGCCGGTTCCGGTGCCACGGGCTGCGGCGCCGGCTGCAACATCATCAATTGGGTGCGCAGTACCGCAGGCGTTTCGACAGATGGTTTCTCCGGCGACCAGCCATGCATCAGCAACGCCAGAACGATCGCATGCAAAGCCACCGCGAGACTCGCCGCCACACCGTGCTGCCAGAACGAGCCGCGAATACTGCTCGACACCGCCATCGCCGGACCGTGCATGATCATCGCCGTCATTGCGGGGCCTCGGTCACCAGCCCGAGGTTGCTGACGCCGCCCTGTTGCAACGCCGCCATGGCCGCGACCACGCTGCCATAACCGGCGTCCTTGTCGGCGCGAATGTAGACCTGAGTGTCCTGCCGCTCGGCCACGATGTGCGCGACTTTCGCCCGCATGTCGTCGAGGCTCACGGCGCTATCGGTCTGATGTTCGGTGTCGAGTTCACCGCCGAGGTTCCAGTAGTAACCGCCCTCGGCCTTCACCGACAGCGTGAGGATTTGCTGGCGCGTGTCGGTGACCAGCGCTTCACTGGCGATCTTGGGCAGTTCGATCTTCACGCCCTGGGTCAGCATTGGCGCGGTGACCATGAAAATCACCAGCAGCACCAGCATCACGTCGATGTAAGGCACCACGTTCATTTCGGCCTTGGGCCCGTGCTTGCGTTGCGGTCTGATCAGCATATTCACGCTCCTCTCAGGCCGCAGCGGCCAGGTTCATCGGCGCGCCGTGCAAGGTGCGATGCAAACGAACCTGCAGCTCATTGCCGAAGGCGTAGTAACGGGTGAGCAGGGTCTGGCTGCGCGAGGCAAAGCGGTTGTAGGCCATCACCGCCGGGATCGCGGCAAACAGGCCAATGGCCGTGGCGATCAGCGCTTCGGCGATGCCCGGCGCCACGGTCGACAGCGTCGCTTGCTGCACTTGAGAGAGGCCGAGGAAGGAATTCATGATTCCCCACACCGTGCCGAACAGACCGATGTAAGGACTGACCGAACCGACCGTGGCGAGAACCTGCAAACCTTTTTCCAGCTGCACTTCCTGTTCACTGATGGCCACGTACAGCGCACGCTCGGTGCCCTCGAGCACGACCTCGGGGGAATTGCTCCCACGCTGATGCAGGTGAGTGAACTCGAGAAGCCCGGCTTGAAAAATCGGCACTACACCGCTCTCGTCAGAAGCGGTTTCCCGGTACAGCGGCTGTAAGTCCGAAGCGCCACGAAACCTTTGCACGAAGGCATTCATCTGCCGCTCGCGTTCGCGCAACACCCGACCGCGCTGGATGATCAAATACCAACTGAGCAAAGACGCGAGCAGCAGAGTGAGCATGACCGCTTTGACCAACAGGCTGGCGTCACTGATCAAGCCCCAGATGGTCATGTGTTCGAGCGTGGCCTGCATGATGAAACTCCTTGTTTTAAGCGCCGTTGGGCTATTGGATGAAAGTCCGATGACAGGTTGATGACCGGTCCGGATCAGGGCAGCTTCAGGGCCTTGGTGACCTCGGCCCATGGCACGAATTTGAAATTCTGCGTCTGTTCGGGCATACGCTTGCGGCCGTCCTGCACCACCAGCATCCCTTTGCTCAAAGGCCCGCCGAGGTTGACCGAGGTGACGTCCAGGCCATCGGTTTCCGACGCGCCGTCAATGCCGAGCTCAGCGTTCAAGCCAACACGAAAGGCACCGCGTGAGGCGAACGGTGGTTCGGCGTCCAGCACCAGGTAGCTGTCGTTGCCTTGGCTGGAGATCACCAGATAGTCGTGCGCTGCGCTTTGATACAGCGCCAGACCTTCCACATCAGCCTGCAGCTGCGGCCCGACCTTGATCACGCTGGTCAAGGTCGCCGGCTGTTCGGCGCGGGCGTCCACGGCCCACACGCCGACGTCTTCTTCTCCGAGAAACAGGCGTTGGCGCTGGTCGTCGGCCACGCAACCTTCGGGTTGGCTGTCGACTTTGAACTGGCGCACCAACTCACCCTGCACCGCGCCGTTCGGCGCGCTCAGGCGGTACTGCAAGAAGGTGCCGTCCTTGCCGTTGGCAATGGCGTAGATTTCGCCACTCGCGGGCTGGAACAGGCAGATGCCGTAGATGTCCTTGAGCGGTGTGGCGATTTCGCCCGCTTCGCGCAGCTCGCCGCTAAGACGGTCGATGCTGAACAGGCTGAGGCTGTTGTGATCGCGGTTGCTGGCGACGGCAAGGTCGACGGTCTGTTGGCCGAGTTTGAAATTCGGTCGCACGTCGACGTTGTTCAGGCGCCCGACCGGCAGTTCCTGCAGCAACTTGCCGTGCAGGTCATACGCCAGCAGGCCCTGCTTTTTATTGGTGCCCAGCACTCGACTCCGCGCCGGTTGCTGCGGGTGAATCCAGATCGCCGGGTCGTCGGCGGCGTCACCCTGACGACCGACCGGATCGCTCTGACTGAGTGCTTTTACGTTCGGCAGTACCGGCGCCAAGGGCACTGGCGTGGGTTGCCAGTCGAGCTCGCCCTGATACAAACGGCCATCGTCGTCATCGCGCAGCAGGATTTGCAGGCCTTTGTCCGTCGTGCGCAGCGCGAGGTTTTCCGCGTCCTTCACTCCCGGCAACGCTAAAGTTGCCTGAGCGGACCAGTGTTCGCCCTGCTGTTGATAGAGATGCAATTGCGCCGCTTTCGGGTCCAGCGCAACGAGACCACCGGGCAACACTGCCATGGCGCCAGCGGTTTTTTTTATCTGGCCGAACGGTTCGCGCATGGCCACCGGGCTGCGCGTGACATCGGCTTCGGGATGCGCCGGGTAAGCCCACCATCCGACGTTTTCTTCGTTGACCACCAACTGATTGGCGCCGTCATCGACCTGGCAATCCGTTGCCGAAGGTGGCAGCGGCAGACCGCGCACCCGTTGTGGCTGTGGATTAAGCGTCGCGCCGTTGCCCACCAGCCACTGCTCGCCCTTGCCCTCCTCGCCCACCAGAAACAGGAACAGATTGCTGGCTTCGTCGCGGTACAGGCACAGGCCGTTGACCGGGTAATCCCGCGTTGGCAGATACAGCGGTTGGCCCCAGCTGCGTTTGCCTGGATCGAGGCTGACCAGCAGCGCTTGCTGACGGCTGTTGTCGAGGCTGGCAACCAACACCTGTTGGCCGGCGGCGCGGCTGTCGAGGGTGCTGAATGATCCTTTCAGACGCGCCAGCTCCTGGCCTCGGGCATCGAGCAGCAGGAGGCCGTCACGGGCGCTGGCGGCGAGGCGTTCATTGGTGGCAGGGAGAAATGCCACGGCATCGACCGACAGATTCGGGGCCCAGGGTGTCAGGGTCAGGCTTGGGGTGGCCGCCATTAACTGGGTGGCGGTCAGGCTGATCACTGCGGCTAGCCAGTGACGTTTGGATGGAAACGAAATACTCATGAAAGTCCTTTGTCCTGGAATCGTGTAACGGCCTTCGCCAGCAAGCCGGCTCCTTCGGGAGCGATTGGCCTTCGCCAGCAAGCCGGCGCCTACAGAATTGATGCGCGGCTAGAAGTGGGTGAAGGTCAGGCCAAGCTTGTAGGTCGGGCCGTATTCTTCGTACTGGCCGTTGTAGGAACGGTGGCCGGTGTAGACGAAATACGGTTCGTCGGTGAGGTTCTGCGCCTCGAAGCTGACCTGCAGGTTTTTGGTCAGCGAGTAACGGGCGCTGAAGTCGACAAAGGTCTGGGCATCGACGTGCAGGTCATGGGCCTTGTCGTTGATCGAAGCCAGCTCGTAGAGGTAATCCGACTTGTAGTTGGCCGACAGGCGCAGGCTCAGTTTGTCGTCCTCCCAACCGAGCATCAGGTTGCCGACCGTGTCGGACTGGTTGGGCAAATCGATGCTGCGTTTGCGGATGACGCCACTGGCAGCGTCGAAGCCTTTGATCTCGGCATCCGAACGACTGAACGTGGTGTTGGCGCCAATCAGCAGACCGTTCCACGGCGCCGGCAGCCAGTCGAATTTCTGCGAGTAGGCCAGTTCGAGGCCGTAGAGTTTGGCGCTGTCGCCGTTGGCGAAGGTGTGCGCCTCGGCGAAATCGACCCAGGCGCCGGTGCCGGCGAGGTCGGTGTTGTAGACGAAGTTCTTGATGTCCTTGTAGAACACGAACGCCGAAACGGTGCCGGCGCGGCCCATGAAGTGCTCGATGCCGAGGTCGAGGTTGCTCGACTCCAGCGGCTTGAGTTCCGGGTTGCCGAAGGTCGCTTCGTCATCGTCGATCACAAACCCCGGCGCCAGTTGGCCGAAGGTCGGGCGCACCACGGATTTGGTCCAGGCCGCTCGCACCTGGGTGTTTTTGTCCAGTTGATAGCGCGCATGCAGCCCTGGCAACCAGTGGTGATATTTACGTTTGGTCTCGGTGGACTGGAACGCGCCGTCAGTCGCGCCGGTGCCCTTGGCTTCAAATTCGGTGCCTTCGTAGCGCATCCCGGCGATGAAGCGCCAATCGTCGATATCGATCGTGTTCATCAGGTAGCCGGCGTTGATGTCTTCGCTGATCTTGAAGTCATTGACCCGGGATTCGGTCTCGTCATAGAAGTCCGCCTGATTCAGGCCGCCGATCAATTGCTTGATCGCGCTGCCACTGATACCCGGTCCGAACTCGCCGAGGCGGTAGTCGACGTTGCCTTTGCGAAATTGCGTCAGGTTGAGCTGATCATCGCTGAAACCCAAGTCGTCGAAATCTTCGTAGACCCAGGCGTCGAGGTCGTTGTCCTTGTTGCGCCGACTGACCTTGCCGCCGAATTTGACTTGGGACGCATAGCCTTTGAAGTCGTAATCCCGGGCCAGGTCCAGGCGCAGGTTCTTCTCGGTATCAGTGGTGTTCTGCTTTTCCCACTCGACCTTGTCGAGGCTGAAATTGGCCGGGTCGTAAAACCCTTGGCCCACGATCGGCCGTGGTTTGTCTTTGTCATAGAAACCGCTGTCGGCGAAGTCATCGATGCCGTTGAACGCAGCGTTGGCGATATGGCCCGGACTGTCTTCGCTGGAGCGGCTGTAACCGGCCTGACCGCTGAGGGTCCAGAGGCCGATCATGCGCTCGCCGCCGAACACGTAGGACTGGATTTCCTGGGTCTCTTCGCGTCGTTTCAGTTTGCGCGCGCCTTCGGCGTCACCCAACTCGCCGGCGGCCTGTGGGTCGGCGAATTCGAAGGCGGCCGCGTTGCGCGTTTCGCTGTCTTTGTAGCGGCTGTAGAGGGTGCGCAGGTAGTAGCTGCTGAGGTCATCGGGTTTATAGTCGAAGTTCAGACCACCGCCGGCGCGTTCGCGGCTGATGTCGTAGTCGCGTTGCTCGAACTCCTCAAGTCTGGCGCCCTGCTGGAAATCCCAGGCGCCGCCGGTTTCGACGTTGTCCGAACCGAAGTCGCGCTTCTGCCAGCTGAGCGCGGCGGCGACACCGAAGTTGTCGATGCCGTCGCCGAGGCTGAAGCGATTACTGGCCGCACCGGAAAACTTCGGGCTGGTCTGGTGAGTGTTCTTGTCGTAGCTGGCTTCGCTGGTGCCGGTGTAGAACAGGCCCTTGTGATCGAACGCCGAGAGGCTTTTGACATCGACGGTGCCGCCCAGGGAGTTGGCGTCCATGTCCGGGGTCAGGGTCTTGATCACCGACAACGACTGCACCAGTTCCGAGGGCAACACGTCGAGGGCGACGGCGCGACGTTCGCTTTCCGGCGACGGCACCAGCGTGCCGTTGATGGTCACGCTGTTGAGGTCCGGCCCGAGGCCACGCACGCTGACAAACCGCCCTTCGCCCTGATCTCGCTCGACGCTGACCCCCGGTAAGCGCTGCACCGCTTCGGCGACGTTTTCGTCCGGCAGTTGAGCAACGCCATCGGCATGCACCACGCTCTTGATGCTGTCGGAATTGCGTTGCTCCTTCAGCGCTTGGTCGATGCTTGCGGCCTGCCCCACGACCTCGACGTGTTCGGTGGCTTCGGCGGCATTCAGACGTTCGCTGGCCATCGCGATGGCCAATGCGCTGAGCGTAAAGCTGACGAGCCCGGCAGTGCGGCTGCGCTGATACATGGTGGTCCTCCCCAAGAGTCCGAAAACGCCAGGCAAGTGGCCCGGCAACTGGGAGGGCAAGCTAGGGTCGGGGGATGACCGTTCTGTGACAGGGGTTGGCGGGGAGCGCTTGAAACCGGGGTTTTGCGGGGTTTCAGTTCGGTTAATGAGCTCAAATGACCTGAGCCGGCCGCTAACCCGTGGCGACGGGGGCTCCTGTGGCGAGGGAGCTTGCTCCCGCTCGGTCGCGTAGCGGCCGCCATGGTCTTGGCTGGATAACCGAGGTGGGATCGCTGCGCAATCCAGCGGGAGCAAGCTCCCTCGCCACAATGCATCACAGGTAAGAAAAATACGGTAGCGCCGTGAGCTGATTCGACCTCCCGCCCCCGTCACCCGACTGTCACAAACATCTGCTGTGCTGACGCCCACTGCCACTCGCCCAAGGATCCCGGCCATGTTTTCCGTGCTCAAACCCCATCGTTGGAAACTCGCTCTGCTGCTGTTAGCGGCGAACGCCGGATTGCTGTTGCACCTGGCGTGCGGCGAGTTGAAAAGCCTCAGTGAATGGGTCTGGCTGGACATCCTCGGCGAAGGCGGTTCCGCGCTGCTGGCGCTGGTCTGGCTGGGGCTGGTGCTCAAGAGCCGCCCGGCCGGGCGCGTGACCAATTACCTGGCGCTGGGCTTGAGCGCGATCTTTTTTTCCTGGTGGATCGACAGCCTCGACGAATTCATCCGCCTGCCGGACAGCATCACCTGGGACCACTGGCTGGAATCCGGGCCGATGCCGGTCGGCATGATCTTGCTGACCGTCGGCATTTATCACTGGCATCGCGAGCAACTGGCGATCAGCGCACAAATGGAGAAGCGCGAGAAGCTCTTTCGCGAGCACAGGCTGTTCGACAAACTCACGCCATTGGGCGGTGCCGACTACCTCAAGCGTCAACTCACCGACAGTCTTGAAGAGAGCCTGCGACAACAGCAGCCGCTGTCATTGCTGGCGCTGGACATCGATAACTTCTCGGCGATCAATCAGGCCTTTGGGCATGCCGAGGGCGACGCGGTGTTGCAGGCGCTCAGTCATTTGCTGCTGCTCAACCTGCGGCGCCAGGACCTGCTCTGCCGACTGGCCGGTGACCGTTTTGTGGTGCTGCTGCCCAACACCGGGGAAAGCCAGGCACGCCTGCTGGCGCTGGAGTTGCAACAGACGGTCCAAGGCCTGGCACACAGGACCCGCCAGCATGGCGAGCGCGTGCACCTGTCGGCCAGCACCGCCGTGGTGATGGCGGTGAACGAGGCGCCGGATGCCCTGCTTAAACGCCTTAACCTGGCGTTGGCGCGAGCCAAGCGGCCCTTGGCCAGAACGGCCTGAGGCGCCCCCATGACACTGAAGACCCCCTGGTACGAAGCCGACAGCCGTTTCATTCCCGGCCATTACCAGCCGGCCACCCTGATTGATCTGGCCTTGTCCCGAGACATCGACAGCCATCGCCTGCTGCGCGGCACCGGCCTGTTCCTTGAAGACATTCTGGCGGGGCAGACTCGCCTCAGCCCGCAGCAATTTTTCAGCCTGATCCACAACAGCCGCCGTTTGCTGGACGCGGACGACAGCAGTTTTCTGTTCGGCCAGCGCTTGCTGCCGGGGCATTACGGCCCGGCCAGCCACGCCTTGCGCCATGCGCAAAACCTGCATCAGGCGCTCGATACCCTGGTGCAACAACAAGCGCTGCTCAGCCCGCTGATGACGCCGCGGCTGGTGCTGGATGAAAAATACGCCTGGTTCTACTGGCTGGACAGTTGCGGTGCGGGCGAGCAATGGCGCTTCCTGCTGGAAGCGAGCATGACCTCTCTGGTGGCCATGAGTCGGGCAATGAGCGGCCAGCGGCTGCCGTGGGAATGCAGTTTCAGCCACGCCGAACCGCGCTATGTCGAGCAGTACTGGGTGCACCTGGGCGAGCACACCCGGTTCAAGCGTCCATTGGATATGATGCGCATCCCTCGGCAATACCTCGCGCTGCCGTGGCCCACCGCCTCCGCCACCGCCGGCCAGGTGGCCCGACAGGAAGCTCAGGCGCAGATCGAACAACTGGGTTTCGCCTCAAGCTTCGTCGATTGCCTGTATCGCTACCTGCAAACCCATGTGCGGCAGGCGCCGAGCCTTGAACAGGCCGCTCACGCCTTTGCCATGAGTCCGGCCACGCTCAAGCGCAAGCTGCAAAAACACGACACCGGTTTTCAGCAACAAGTGGACCTGGTGCGCAAGCATGTCGCGCTGTACCTGTACCAGATCAAAGGATTCAGTAACGAAGCCGTGGCGGAGTATTTGAGCTTTAACGATGCGGCGAATTTTCGGCGCTCGTTCAAGCGCTGGACCGGGAGTACGCCGAACCTGATACGGCAGTTGTTCACATCAAATTGAAACGCGCATGAAAAAGCCCAACCTGAAAAGGTTGGGCCGAGGCATTGAACATGTTCTTGTTTCCCTTTACTGGCGGGTATCCATCATCTTGTCCGCGAGCGCCTTGGCTCGTTCGATTAACAGATTCTGCCTGTCCTCATGAGTGGCCCCTCCTACTACCGGCGCTGTCAGGGTGCTTTCCGCAATCAGGGCAGCGCAGAAGTATTGATCCCAGACGGCTTTGGCCTCGGACGTCTGTGCGGTCATTCGGTCGGCGATCATATGCACCTCCATCTGATCAATTGACTCCGCCAGTCTACGCCCGATTCAACGCGAGCAACCGAGCGCCATTCGTCGCTTGCAAGCTCGCACTACAAAAAATTGACGGCGACTGGCCCATGGATTGCAAACGCGATCATAGCTAGCTGAGAACGACGTAATTCTGACGCAGCCAGCACTCATCAATATTTATGGACGCCAGCAAATGCGCTGGGTCGGTCACCGGAGACGTAACGTGTCAACTCTCAGTGAAATCGCAGCGAATCACGCGAAAATGGCAAAAAAACTGGCGGGAGAGTCGACTGAATTGGGTGAACGCCAACCGCTAGTGGTGGGTGGTTTTGAAGTTTCAACCGTTGATGAGCCACCGCACATGCCGCTGCATTTGATCGCGGGTGGGCAGGACAGCGTACTCGTACAGGCTTGCGTGTACGCGCGCTGAGTACATCGGTAACGGCCAATCGGTGCAGACTTGCTATGTGACCTCACTTGAAAGAGATCCCGCTGAAGCGGCCTCTCTTTCAGGGTAGTAATAGGTTGAGGTCAAGTGTTGCATTACTTGTACACATTAGAACTTGGCCTTGATTATTTTAGTGATCGGGGAACGCTTCCTACGCATCAGCATAAATGCGCAGACGCTATATATGGCGTTGTTTTTATCGCAATTGGTCAACACTTTCATCACCTCAAATAAAATAACTAATCATTCGCCCATCGCTCGCATACGACCCGAATTACACCCAGCAACCACGGGACATGATGCCGGCGCCAGATGTTTTTTACTTACGAATAAGTTACGACTTGTGCTTGTCCGAAACTGTGCTTTATTAAAGTAATGCACCCGTAGCCGATCCGATACTCGCGCTGTCCGGATCCCTCGCCGAGGGTTTGATATGGCGTATGTAGGGCTTCCCTTTACTCACGACTTGTTTGTCAGTTACAGCCACGGCGGCGATGACGGCAAGGGCAAGGGTTTATTGCAACCCTGGTCCGCAGTGTTTGTCGAGGCATTGGAGCGCGAGCTGCGACTGGAAAAACAGTTGTACAAAGAGCTCAGGATATTCCTCGACAAGGATGAGCGGCTTGGTCACGGCGTCGACCCGATGTCACCGCTTACAGATCAGCTACGTGAACACATCAACGAGTCGGCGCTATTAGTCATCCTGATGTCGGATCAATATCTGGAATCCGCTTGGTGTACCGAAGAACGTAACTGGTGGTGCCAGCATCAAGAAAAACTTGGCTTTGCCATCAATGAACGCATCGCCGTAGTTAAAATCTGGCCAACGACGGCAGCCTGGCCGCCCCCCCTCTCCGACTCGCGGGGTGAACACTTAGTAGGGTTCGAATTCCATACCTCGATCAGTGGAAGCGTCCGGCCACTTGGTTGGACGGACGAACCTTTCTCTTCCAACCCCACTTTTCGCAAGGCGTTACTTGGCATCGTGGCGCAACTGATAGCGAAACTCAGTGCTCTGAAAGTTCGACTTGAAGAGCGTGGTCGTACCGTGGCAGCCATCGACCACTTGCACCAACCCGGCGGGCAAACCCTCTATCTGCATGGCCGCGCTGACCAGGCTCAGGCTTGGGAAAAGGCAGGCCTCGCCTTGGCGGACAAGGGTTTTTGTGTATTGCCAGGCAGCCCGGATGAGGTTGAGGACAATCCACAAAAAATTCAGGAAACCCGTGAACGACGGGTAGAAATACTGAGCGACTGCGACGCGCTTTTATTGCTGGGCACTGCCAATGATCGGGCTCTGGATGCCGATCTAGTGGTGATCGGCAAGCATGATCGACAATCCGCGCGGTCACGCTCCAGTCGCCCGCTTCCGTGTGCGTTGCTCAACACTGTTGGCACGGCAATCATCACGCCGATGCGCCAGGCGTCCGCCCGTCATGTGCAAGCCGACTGGATCGACGGGACCAAGGACAACTGGACGTCGCAAATCCCGCAATGGCTGCAGGACAAGAGTCCTCTGACAGGTGGCCAGCCATGAGCACCGAGCAAGCCGATACGCTGGAGAAAATCTTCACTGTCATCCTTCCACCTCGCCCCTACCCCGGCCTGCGTCCCTTCGAAAAAAACGAATGGCCGATCTTTTTCGGCCGCGAACGGATGGCCGATGCGATCGTCAGCGAACTGATCTCCAAAAGATTGCTGGTGGTGCATGGCGATTCTGGCTGCGGCAAGAGTTCGCTGATCAGAGCGGCGGTTTTGCCACGCCTGGAACAGGAAAGCGCCCGAGCGGGATTGCGCTGGCGAACCTGCACCGCAATGCCCAGGGGCGGGCCGCTGCTGAACATCGCCGAGGCGCTGGCAAGCGTAGACGGGCGCGCTGACGACGATGAGCGAGTGATCACTCTTCGCCGGGTGCTTAATTTCGGTGCGGACGCCCCCAAAGAACTCGCGCGCCTGATGTGCCAGCGCGCCGGTGATCACGTGTGCATCCTGATCGATCAATTTGAAGAACTCTTCGAACACGCACGCAAAAACGGTCCCGAGGAAGCCCAGTTACTCACTCAATTTCTGATCGCGCTGCAGCAAAACCCGCCCCCCGGGTTGTACGTGGTGCTGACGATGCGCTCTGAGTTTCTCGGGTCCTGTGCGCACTACAAAGGCTTCGCCGAAGCAGTCAATGCAACGCAATACTTGCTGCCGAGGATGGATCACAGCGATTTGTTGAGGGCGATTTGCGAACCCGCCAGGTTGTTCGATGGCGAGATCAGCCTGCCCCTCGCCGAGCGTCTGATCGTCGATTCCGGCGGTGGGCAAGATCAACTGCCGCTGATTCAGCATGGGTTGATGCTGCTGTTCGAGCAGCACGTGGCCAAGACCGGGCAACAGGCGCAGACCGATACGACCTGGCGCCTGGGCATGGAGCAATATCAGCACACCAGTGGGCTGGCCGGCTTGTTGTCGGCCCATGCCGATGAAATTCTCGAACAGGCGCAAGCGACCCTGCCCAATGGCAGCCAGCTGGTCGAAGCGATTTTTCGGGCGCTGACCGATATCAATGCCGAGGGCCAAGCCATTCGGCGGCCGCTGACCTTTGCTGACTTGATAGCAGTAACGGGGGGTGAGGAATCTGACGTACGCCGGGTGCTCGACCTGTTTCGCATCGACGGTGTTTCATTTCTCAAGCCTCATGGGCAGGTTCCACTTGAAGCAGGAACATTGATCGATATCAGTCATGAGGCGCTGATTCGCTGCTGGCAAAAGATCGACGACCCGCAACAGGGCTGGCTGAAACGCGAGTTCCGGAGCGGGCTTGTCTGGCGCGCATTACTGGTACAGGCCGACAGTTTCGAGCAGGACGCCGACAATGTGCTGGGCGCGGCGGTAACGACTGACCGGGAGCGATGGATACTTAAATACAACCGCGAATGGGCGAAACGCTACGGTGGTGACTGGGATCGGGTGCAGGCGTTATTAAAGGCGAGCATCAAGGCGCGTAATCACACGCGCAGAATGAAATTGATCCGCAGAGCGGGCAGCTTAGTGGTGATTCTCCTGGGTTTGAGCGCGTGGGCACTGTGGCTTTTCGTACAAGGCAACAAGGTTGGCGAGGAGAAGGAGGTCATATCCTTTTCACAACAGGAGACCATCAACGTGATACGTGAAGCTCGGGACGCCATCGCCACCGAGCTGGCCTCGCCTCAAAAAACATCCAGCGATGAGTTATCCGCAAAATTGACCAAGTTTGATACCCAGCTCAATGTCCAGGCCAGGCAGCTGGAAACCATCAGCCTGGCGCCGCGCATCTATGTGCATATTGCCCATGAAACCCAGCGCAGAAGCGCTGAACAGCTCGGTTTCTTACTCGAGGCGAGCCAGGCGTTTGACTATGACTTAGTCGTTCCCAAGATCATGCTTTCAGAAATTTTTCCTCCGCGCTCGGTACTGCGTTGTTTTCGCGCCAGGGAATGCGCCGCGAACGGATACGCCTTGGTCAAAGTCATCAATGAAAGTTTGGAAACCCCTTCTGTGACGCTTGAAGATCTGAGCCGCATTTATGAACACGCCCCGGGCACTCGCCCCGAGCACTATGAGCTGTGGTTCGGTCTAGAGCCGATAGTGACGCGGCCCAAATAATCGTCGCAAGCCCCTGCGCCCCTACCAGAGATCCCGGGTATCCAGCCAGGCCACTCGCCCCGTCCGGCGTTTCATTTCCTCGTACATGTGGGAGGTGCCGCCCGGCCCGTCACCGCCACTGCCATTCCACAGGCAAATGAACCTCACCTTGCTGCCCCCCCACGCCAGCGCACTGAACAGCAGCCAGAGATTACAGCGCTCAAAAGGGTCTGCTACTTTTTCGGGGCTGGATTCAGGTGGCAAGCCAAGTTCGTCCGGCATGATGCGCGGTGCCGTGTGCAGGTGGCGCTTGAGTTCACAATAGCGATCACGCCACTGCTCTCCCCCGCAGGAAGGCAATAGGGAACGCTCGATAAACTCGGGTTCGGGCAGTGGCAGCATGAGTTGCAGGCGAATCCCGCGCTGTTGGCATGCTTCGAGAAACAACAGATCCCCGCCATTGGCACCTTGAGCCAACGCGAGGTCGCCGGGGCCTCCCCCAAAACGATCAAGCGCTGCTGCAATACTCGCGGCGGCAATAGCTTCCTTGTCTGCGGGAAAGCGAGGCACCGCGCGATCGGCTGTGTCGATCATGTGGCCACTGAAAAGGAACACTTGGCGGGGTTCAAAGGCTGACTCGCCGAGGGTTGTTTCCTGCTCGACCACCTTGCGATCCGGGCGAGCAAGACACAGGGCTTTCTTCTCGCGGGCAAACCGGTTGTCCGGATCGAGCGCCAGTACCGCGTCAAATTGCTCGCGTGCAAAATCCCACTGGCCGAACTTCAGCAGAGCCTCCCCGGCAGCGCTTTTCGCTTCGATCCGCAATGCAACCGTCGGTGCTTCTTCGGCCAGCACCAGCATGTCGCCCGGCAACAGTTTCCGTCGGGCGGTGTCCAGCCATCGGGACCAATCCTCATAGGCATCAAGCATCACGCGCACCCTGTCCGTAAGACACTTTCGATGGTGAACCCGTCGCCGGGACGCGGGAACACGTACCACCAATATAAGGCAGATGAGCGGGACGTCTAGCTGATCGCGCAGGATCGGGGCACTCGCTGCGTAGACGCAAGGATGGCCATAGACAATCGATATCAAAAGGCCATAAATTGACGGCCTTGGATCCAAGCCATTTCTAGACGAATGACAGCACTGGCTGCTGGGAAGCACCTCTCACACGTGACATTCGGGAAGCTGAATCCTGCGGACAGTGCAGTGCGACCCACTCGCTGAAACCTCATTACCGATCGGCGCCAGCATCAGCCGTCAGACCCTCAGAGAAAGATACCCATCAATGACCAACATCCTGACTCAAGGCCTCGAACAACGGCAGCAGAAAATCAACGTCGCCAAGGAGTTCCTCAGCCGTACCCAGAGCCTGTTCGATGAATTCGGAAGCGCCAAACTGCGAACCTCGCATGCCCGTTTTCCCGAGTTGCTGGATGCATTGAATGCCGATGCCATTCGCCTGGTCGTGCTGGGTGAATTTTCACGGGGCAAGTCGAGTCTTGTGAACGCACTGCTCGGGATTGAGCTGCTGCCGACCGCCCTGGAAGCCACCACTGCCATTAACACCTTTGTACGCATGCTGCCTGCCGATCGCACCGAGCGATTCATTCGTATCCACTTCCAGGATGGAAGACCGGTGCAAGAAGTACCCTGGAATGATGATCTGGCACTTGAACGCTGGGGCACAGAACTGGATGAAAGTCATGCCGATGTTCGGCAGACCCTCGATTACATCGAAGCATTCATGGATCACCCCTTGCTCGAAAAGGGGCTGGTACTGGTGGACACGCCCGGTCTGGAAACGGTGATCAAGCACCACGAGGCCATCACCCGCAAAGCCATTGCTGAAGCGCATATCGCCTTATGGGTTCAGAACACCACGCAGCTCGGTGGCGCCGCAACGGAATGGGATTTCCTGACCGAAACGTTGCGCAGCAACTTTCGCAAATTTGTCACGGTGATTGGCTGGTGGGACAAGGTGCTGGCACCTGACGACGCCCGTGAGCGCCGCGTGCCCGTAGAGCAGCGCATCCAGGAGAAGCTCGACGTTGTGCGGCACAATTTCCGCCGGCACCTGAAAGATGACGATGAATACAAGCTGTTGACCGACAGGAACCATCTGATTCCAGTCAGCGCCCACTGGGCCATGGATAGCGACCCGCAAAAGCAGGCTCAGTCGGGCATCGAACAATTGTCGCGGCGTATCGCTGAAATGTTTTCCAGCGGTGAAGCGCTGGAACAAATCTACAGCAAGCCAATGCAGCAACTGTCCCACATCCAGCTCCAGCTGGCGGAGACGCTGCAAGACGAGCTGCAACAACTGGAATCGGACAAGACACTTGAGGAGCGGGCACGTGAGCTTGTCCAATTCGATCTGGAAACCACGCTGCTCGAGCAGGAAGCCGATGCTGTCGCACGCGACTCCCGTGAAGAGCATCAGCGCGCGGCTCACACACTGGTCGATAAAATCCAGCGTGAATTGATTACCCCGCTGGTCGAACTCAAGGCCGATATCGAAAACCAGGTGAATGCGGGTTATGTCGAGCGGCAAATCAAAAAGCGGGTCAAAAGCGTGACCCTGCCCGACGATTTGCACGAGCAGTTCCTCTCCATCTCCGTTCAGGTGGGCGATGTCTGGAATCAGCAGAAGCAGGAACTGGCCAAGGCGCTCGACGGGCTGAGCGTCGATTACAGCACGCAGATGGAAAAGCACGCGGGCCGTATCAGAGGCGAAATGAGCAAGATGGATGTGCAGATGCCATCGCTCGACACCCAATTCACCCTCGATTTCAGTGCGATCGAAGAGCATCACCAACAAGCAATGGCCCTGGAGCAGGAAATTGCTGCCCGTCATGAACAGATCGACAGCATCGAAAGCGACCTGTCGAAGCACATGGCCAACGGGGCTCAGCTGGAGATGGCGCGCCAGTCGCTGTCTCGCGCAGAGCGCATGCACGATAACCTGGGCGGACAACCCGGTCCGAAAATGTCTTCGCGCCGCGAAGTCGTGAAGAAAGGTGGCATGTACAGCGACGACACCTATGGCGACGTGGCCTTCTCTGACAACAGTAACGTGCAGGCATGGAAAGAGGAGCGGGACAAGCTGCAAGCCTCGCTGGCGGACAAAGAGTTGCGTCTGGAGCAGATTATCGGCGAGGAAGAGCGCAAGACCGGCATGCGCATGACACTGGAAAAAGCCCAGAAGAAGTACGAGCGCGAAGTGTCCACGTTCGAGAAAAAGAAGGCTCAGATCGAACAACAGTCGCACGCTGCCGAGGGCGAGTTGGTCAAGGAAACGACCCAGCGCCTGATCAAAAATACCGCAGGCCAGCTGGAGCAGCGCATTCGTCACCTGCAAAACCACGTGAAGGACGCCGTTCATAAAGTCTTCGCGGATCAACTGCAGGCCTTGCAGGACTGCGTGAAAGAGCAATATCTCGAGCCTCTGAACGCCAAGCTGGAAAAACGCCGGGAAATCCATTCACTGCTGGAACAGGGCAAGCTCGATGTTGCCCAGCGCAGGGCACGACTGGAACACGCCAGTAAAGAGGTCGACGACCTGTTGACCCTCACCCACAACGCGTTGAAAGCCTGAAGGAGCAACCATGTCACAGCCCAATGCGTTCCTGTGCGAACTCCTGTCCAGCCTGCCGACGGACTGGCATGAGCCGGTAGAAGCCCTGGCCGCGGAAGTCCTGCACGCCGATACCCCTTTGCGCCTGGTGCTGCTGGGAAGCTTTTCTGTCGGCAAGAGCAGCCTGTTGAACATGCTGCTGCAAGAGCGCTTGCTGCAGACCGCGCTCGAAGAAACCACCGCCCTGCCCACCTTTATCGAATATGCCGCCGACCGGGGCATGTCGTTGATCGGTCAGGACGGCAGTCAATTACCACTGGATGAAGCACAGTTTACCCACGTCACTACGCACGCTCCGCAGGGAGCCGCGTGCGCGGTACTGGAACTTCCTCAAGCGTGGCTGAAGGGCGTGTCGATCATCGACTTGCCCGGACTGGGCAGCACTTCTTCCAACCATCGCGAATACACCTTGTCTCAGGTTCGCCAGGCCGACGCGGTGCTCTATTTGTTGAGCCCCCGTGGCCCCTCCGCCGCCGACATGGACACGCTGAAAATCGTCCAGCAGTCCGGCAAGCGGGTGAAAGTACTCGTTACCCACTGGGATGAAGTCGAGGCGGCTGTTTCGCGCGGTGAAAAAGCGCCTTCGCTGGAGCAGTGGACCCAGCAGATCGAGCGTGCAACCGGCTTGCGTGTGCGCTTGGCGGCCAGCCATCGCGAAGGCTTGGGGCGCGAAGACATTCTTGAGTTCGTCGAGCGTGCGCGTGAGGATCTGAACAGCATCCGACTGCGTCGTTTTCAGGCGGAGCTGCGTCCAGTCCTGCAGAATGCGCTTGGGCACAATGCCGAACAGCAACGCGCTTGTCAGGTCGACTCGGAACAACAGGCACAGGCCCTGCACCAAGAACTGATCGAGCGAAAGCAGCGACTGGCCGAATTCAAGTCCGGCTTGTATGGCGACCAGCAAGCAGATCGTGCCCGTCTCAGTCAGCAGGCCACCGCCAGCGTGCGCCAACAACGTCAGAGCCTTGCCCAGCAACTCGATGAAAAGGTGGGCGTCCTGACCGAAGAAACCGACTGGGATTGCTTTGGCCAACAAGGCAGCCAGCAGCTGGATGGCGCCGTGCGAAACATCGCCAGCCAGTTCAGCGAGCTTTCACAGCACTATGGCACGCTCGAACTGCCCGCGGCCGAGGTCGTCGAATTCAACCTGCGCTTGCCCGCTCCGGAAACGGTATCCGCCGAAGATTTCATCGATATCGGTCGCCTGACTCAGCTGCAACAGGCGTTGAACGAGCAACAGGACGCACAGCAAGCGATAGCCCAAAAACAGACATCTTTGCAAGTCCAGGACATGGACGAGTATGCGCAGAGCCTGCAAGCGCTGACCTGGCAACAGGAAACCCTGGCCACCCAACCGCTGCCGATGACCTTGCAACCGACAGGCAATTTCAACGGCGCCTTCTTTGGCAGGTTGGTGGGAGAAGTTGCGGACATTGGCTTGATGTTCGTCAATCCGGCAGCGGCCGGAGCAAAGATTGCGGCGCTGGTCGGCAAAGGGGCCAAGGTCGCCAGGATCGCGGTCAACACCGGGAAGCTGGCCAAGACCATCAGTACCACCGTAAAGGTCGTCAAAGGTGTGCAACAGGGCCAATCGACCGTCAAGGGCGTCCCGCAACCGGTCATGGACAAACTCGGCGGGCTGGAAATGCTGTCGCTGGGCTACTGGGGCGAGCGCGTTGGCAATGCCTTGGGTGGCCCAGCCGAAGTTCAGGTGGTGGACCCTCATGCCATGGCCGAGCGCGAAGCGGCAATAGCGGATCTGGAGCAGCAGCGCCAAACCCTGCGCCGAGCCTTGGCACGCAATGAAGATATCGCCAACGAACGCCAGCTGACCGGGTGGGCGCTGGAGCAGAGCCAGAAAGAACAGACGCGGTTACACAGCGAACTGGAGCGCCTCAAGCTGCAAGCCGAACAACAACACCGACAGGCCCTGCAGCAATTGCAGCAGGCACGCATGGACCAGTTGCGCCGGAGTTCGGAAAAGGCCAGGACGCAGTGGCTGCAAAGTTTCGACCGCCAGGCCTCGGCCATGGACGAGCTTTTGCACCATCAGGTTCGAAGTTATTGGGAGGATCGAGTACAGGCGCTGCTCAACGAGCGTTTGCAAGACATCGATCTGCTCAATGCCCAGACCCAGGCCAGCGCGCAGGATAAACAGGCCTCACTGATTCGTTTGCGCGATCAGGCGCAAGCCCTTGAACGCACCCTGGAAACGCTGCACTGAACCAGCGCGCCCGCATCGCATGAACGGCGAAGCGGGTGCTTTGCGAATATTCCCGAGAACAACTTTGAATGACCTCTGCCAACCCATCAGCCAGCTCAGTCACCCACTCATCAACCAGGCAAGCGCTCGACCCTGGCCCGTCGGAGCCGCTGGAGCAATTTCTCGGCTCGTTCACCGAGACCACCGTGGTGTTTCGCTATCTCGATTTACTGGCGGAACGCACCCAGGCCCTGGAACAGCGCATCGGCCTCAACGAGCTGCATCAGTTGCGTCGGGAAAACAAGCATCTACGCGAACAAGTGAAGAAAGGCGCCACCGCCAGCATGGACTTGCTGACCCTTTACTTACCCATCATCTATCACAACTTCTGGAACACCGTGCGCCCTGACGAGTTGGCCATGCTTGCCGGCAGCAGCCAGATCCCTGCGATTCCTTCGCCTTACACCGAACCGGACGGTTGGCTGGTGATGTCCATGAAACAGCGCTTCCTTCAACTGTCCGGGGAAGCCCGGGCCAGCGTCATCGCGTTCTGTCACCAGATGCCCTACCCACTGACGGTGCGCCGTTCCATGCAGTCGTTGCTGGAGCCTTCGGTATGAACGAGGACACGCCACGGCTCCCGACGCCGCTCCTGCAAGGCACGGTTCGCTCAACCCTGTTGGCCCTGCTGGAGTCTGACGATCATGTGCAGCAGGCGGTCCGCCAACTCTGCGCCCCGTCACCCTCGCCCCCCCTCGCTGTGGTTGAGCATCAGGCGTTCGGCCCGGAGCGCGAACTGCTCGACTGGATCAGTACAGACCCGGCGCTCAAGCAGGCTTGGCTGAGCGTTGACGAACCTGTCGAACGCCAGTTGGTTCGGCTGATTGCCATGGCCTCGCAATGGGATCAACTGCTGCTTCTTTGGGATCGGTTGGCCAGCCGCTGCAAGGACGAACAACGCGGTGCCTCAGCGACCGAGGAGAACGTCCTGGCCCGTTGCCTGGCGCTGCACAACCTTGTCTGGCAGGAGCATCAGGCCAGCCTGCAGGCAACTGGCGACAACGGCGGTACACGTCAAAACCGTTGCGGACATCGCTACGATGCAAGCGCAACTGCTGCAACTGCAAAGCGAGAAGCCAAAGTTGCGCGAGAAAAAAAACAAACCCGCTACATCCAACCTGTTTCCCCCGTACCTGAGCCATTTGCTCAAGCACGTTCAGGACACTTGAGTGAAAACCGTCGGAAAGCAACGCATGCCGCCTGCCTTGAGCCATCAGGGCGACAACCAGAGAAGGCCAATGCAAGACATAGTCAGCAGTCTTGAACAACAGCTGTTCGAAGACATCAGGCGCATTCATCTGCCAGACAGCCACTCCGCTGCCCGCCATGCAGGACAGCGGCTGAAGGCTGTGGCCGAACACGCCCCGGTTTTTCTCGCCGTGCTGGCCGAACCCTGGCTCGAGGGGCCCGTGAGTGAACGCACAGCACAGTTGCTGCTCGACTGCGCTCGTATTCATCTCTATGCACGCATCCTTGATGATGCGCTCGATGAAGGCCTGGCCGTCTGCCGACAGAACCTGCTTCGGGCCCAACCGATGTTCTGGCAAGCCGTGCAACGTATTGGGGCGAGCGTGTCAGTCACCGTTGCCAGCGAAGCCGAGCAGTTGATTTACCAAACCGTATCGGCGGTGCAGCACGATGACCTGTGGCGTGATCCGCAATTGTGGGGTCCGAAGAACCACCACCTGTTGCTGGTACCGTTGCTGTTATCGGATAACAGCGCGGCGTACCAGGCATGCCAGGCCGGGCTGTCGAACCTCATCGCTTTGGTGCAAGCGGGCGATGAGTGGAAACAGGGCGCGCTGGCTGACAGCACGCTGCGCGGCCGTCTGCTCGACTTCGTGACGCAATGCCTGGATACCGAACAATTGGCCACCCTGAGCCGCCTGGGTTGGCAAGATGCGGCCGAACGCATCGTCTGGAACGCTGAGCAATTGATCGGCGTGCTATCTGAACCATCCTGCGTATGAATGCCATGACTCCCAATGCAGTGCCTCGAAACACCGGCTTCACCCGCTCGCTGGCGGTGCAGCAGCACCTGCTGTCCTTCAGCGCAAACATGATGACGCAGATCCAACCGCAAGACGGATTCCTCACCGCCAGGTTCGTTGGTGAGTTTTCCGCGGGCAAGACGCGCCTGCTCGCAGAGTTGTTCGGCGATCAGATCCCGCCGGCACTGTTTCCGGTCAGCTCGCTCGAACGTCAGACTCGTTTGCCACTGGAAATCACCTACGGCGACTCGCCAGCCCTGACCTTGATTCAACGTGAGCATGACTACTCATCGGCCGAAACCCTGGAAGCATTTGCGCACTTTCCCGAACGCCATGAACTTGCTCACCTGGACCCGATGCAGCACCGGTTGCGCCTGACGATCAATGAACCACGACTGATTCTGCCTGATGGCGACGGCTACAGCGCCGACAAGAGCCCCAAGCGCCTGTTCCTGATCGACACGCCCGGCTGGAACTCGGGTGATGACGAGATCGCGGAACTGAGCGCTGCGTCACTGATGACCGGTTACCACAACCTGGCCGTGATCTACGTTTGTCAGGCCGCCCGGCTCGATGGCGCAACCAATGCCGATCACTTGCGTGATTTCATGTCGGCCCTGGTCGATGCCGACTTTTTTGATCAGGCCAAGCTGTTGATGGTCATTACCGCCTGCCCGGACAAGGATGCCGCGCACCTTAAACAGCGTGCGCAGGATCTTGCCTATCGGATATGGAGTGAGCTTGATGGTGAAGCCAACACGCTGAAACTGGATGTTTTTTGCGTGGACTTTCAGGACCTGCCCACCCGCGATCTGCATCGCTTTCGCGATCGATTCTGGGACTGCTTGCTCGCACCGCTCAAACACGCGACAACCCCCGTCAATACCAACCCATGGGCGGCAGCCCTCAAACGCTGGCCCGCCGATTGGGATATAAGCCCACAGTTACTCGAATCCGCTCAACTGCTGGAGCGCGGCAAAAATCTGCTCGACAGGGCACGCGTCCGTGAAGAGTTCGTGGAGGGCATGAACATGTACCGGCTGATGGGTTTGAAGCCCGCCGAGCTTCGCGAAAAGGTGCTGAAGTCCTGGCTTCGGCAATTGGCATGCGACATTGCAACGCTCAAAAACTGGACCGTGCCCTGCCTTGCGACGGGACATCCATTGGAACAATGGTGGCTGCATTATTGGCAGGTAGAACTGGAACAGTTGATCAGCCCGGTGCGTAACTTCTTCGCCACTGCGCAACGCACGATCAATCGACTGACACCGGATATCGAGGACTTGCAGCTACACCTGACTCAGCAACTTGCTGCACAGCATGACGTGGCTACCGCGACGCTCACCGGCAGCTTCGCCTGCCTGGTTCAAAGCATGCCTGCGCTTTGTCATGAACCTGCGGTAGAAAACCGCGTCGCTACGTTGCTGTCGTTATCGCTGCTGCAAAGCCGCTACGAAGACTATTACTTCCAGCACCGGGCGGAGTTTGCTGCGGGTACGTAAATGCGTTGATGGAAGGGATGTTTGCTAGGCGCCATAGTCCGACAGCTCAGACAGATCAAGTAGCGGTTTGGAACGGCGCGGCTTGCCAATGACGCTTGATTCCAGTGCCTGGTCAGCTAGGCGCTGACCTGCAAAAAGTTAGCAGGCGGGGAAAGAAATCAGGGTTTGGGACGCTCGCTCGATAGCGGGTTGGCGGCCTCTACGTCGGCCATCTCTTCGTCAACAGGTGCATCGTCATCCGCAGGCAGTGGAATCGCAGCCTCATTGCGCTTCGGATCGTGGCCGGTTTCGTTGTCCGTGACGCCTGTTACACCTTTCTGGGAAATGTTACCCGGTGCATTCTCATCGATGTCCATTCTCGCTCTCCATTCTGACGCGCGGGATGTCCGTGCTTGAAATTGAGAGGTTGAGAGCACTTGAAAGTGCTGATTTCTGGACGAGCGGCGGAAGAACAACCCGATGCGACGACCGAATGGTCGACGGCGAGTGAGAATGTGACAGCGAAACTCAAGCGACCTTTAGTGTCTCGACAAATACTCGACCATCCGCCATTCGATGCAGATACTCGCGCCATTTTTTGAAGGCTTGTTGCTGCCTATTGGAGACTTCTTGCCACTGAGCGCCGCCGATGAGTTCGACCGAAATCGACATCATCTGCGAAGTCGCGAGATCAAGTTCATCAATGAGTTCACGGCCATTAGGCATATCGAGAATTAGAGATCGCATAGAAGCCTGTCCTTTTTGGGTTACTACATCGACTTTCTAACTGTTTGATCGTGCGGGAGTTCCGACGAACGGCATGATTCGATTTACGTAAAATTAATCGACGATGCTGTCTGGCCATACGTGTAACAACTAAATCGCTCGGGAACAGGGCGTTGGCAAGGCTATCTGATATGCGAAAACGCTACGAAGGAAGATAAACATCCAACAGGTTTGGTGCTAAAAGCAATGCGATAAGGGTTAACAGAGGCATGAACGCACACATGAGAACTAGCCAAAATTTCTGGTGGGGGTTTTAGTCAGGGTTTTTTTTGATATGAAAAAAGCCGGTACTTTCCCCTAGCACCCCATGCACGCAGTACCCACGTAAGACCTTGTGAAACGGCCGTAAACATTGGCGCTCGCTGCAACCGAATGCCCACAAGTGCTTACAAGTGCGTGAGAGAGTCACGCAAAAGTCACGCACCCTCTTCCGGCGTTCTGCCGACCGAACACCACCCCTACCATGTACTGCTACGCTCTCCTCCATCCAAGGAGGAAAACCATGCCGAACTCTGACCTATTCCCTTCCCTGCTCTACAAGATCAATGAAAATCAGCTAGCCCTCGAAGCCGCTATTCTCGAAATCTCCAATTGGGTCGAGCAGCGAGGCGGCAGGGAAACCGCTGAAAACGTGCGCGGCGCCCTGGACGCCATCGACCGGAATGAGGAATTCATAAAGCTGACGCTGGCAATAATTATGTCGTCCGAGTGAGAGGTGACGGGCAACATTCGACCCGTAGCTGCCGATGATGACCGCCAAAAAAACGGCCTAAAAGCTGTCACCCTGACTTTTCTGCGAATCGAAATGTGATTCCATAGAAGATGAGTTACGATATCGACTATATTACAAACCCAGTTGTTGGGGGGGTGTTAGTTGGGCCTCCCCGGCTATAAATGATTAAAATTAAGATTGTATTATGACGCGTATTGTCGGACTGACCAAGAAGCATGGAGCGTATGAGGCGCGAGATCTAATTTCGTACCTTACTTTAATATATGATCTTGCCGATGAACCTACTGGCCCGCGTTGTTATCGTGGTCAGTCTGACATTGCATGGAAGGTCAGGCCGTCTGTCATGAGAGAGTTAAAGCCAGATGCTGAAAATCAGATATTAAGTGAGCTTTTGGTAGAAGCACCAAGTGAGTTTGGCTCAGACAAAAGCATGTTTGATAAGCTTGTGCGAGCACAGCACTACAGCTTACCTACACGACTTCTCGATGTTACTCTAAATCCACTTGTAGGATTATATTTTGCTTGCAACGAGGAAGTGCACCCGCAAAAAGATGGCGTAGTGCAAATTTTTGATTTCAACAGAAATCGAGAAAAATTTGCAGATAGTGACACCATCAGTATCATTTGCAATCTGTCGAGACTGTCTGACAACGAAAGGAAGAAAATATCAATTAAGTATAAAGAAATTGGAACAAGGGTGGTCGACTGGAACAAGTCTTATAAAGATAAGTTCCGTGCGATGCCTGAGGTCAAGAGGCTTATGCAATTTGTTCGGGTTGAGAAACCCTATTTTCTAGATGTAATTAATCCATTAGATTTGGTCAAATATTATTTTGTATACCCATCTAAAAATAATAAGCGGGTGATTGCCCAGTCAGGTGCTTTTATAGCCGCGGGGCTCTTGGAATACCGTTCGCTCGAACAGTCCTTAGGGCTGAAACACAAAAAAATTATTATCCCTGCCGAGTGCAAAAAGGACATAATAATTCAGCTAGACGCCCTGAATATCAACTCTAGAACAATGTTTCCTGAGATTGAATTCACTTCAAAATACATTAAACAAAAGTGGACTATTAAATCGGATTAGCTTTCGCAGGGGACTTTGACCGTCCGCTTCTGGCCGATTGCTACCCATCGCTTAGGGCAGTAAAAGACCCAAAGCTAACGGTAGCGACAGGCTGAAATCGGCCAGAAGCGGACACTCAAGGGCGTCTACGATAAGCGTGTCGATTCATTCCATAGAGCGCGAGTCAGTGGTTTTCGTGTTATGACGCTAAGTGATTTGACAGTTCATCAATGGAAGATGCCAAAAAGGAATTAAAATTCTCTCAAGGTTGACGCGTTACAGGCACGGCCTTAAATCTAACGTTAGGCACCATTGAGGAGTTGAAACAACATGGAACGTTATATTGAGTTCGACCGCTTTATTGACCTGGAAACATCTCTCGAGCAACTTCTCGCTCAGGTTCAGGGGGCGCCAATGACGGCAACATGTTGGAAGTGGGCGCTCATCGCTGCTCATTCTGCCCTACAGGGTTCTGTATGCATTGCGCTTCGAGGCAGCGCAGGTTTTGATACGTGGAAGCCGAAGCACCTCAAGAAGTGGTTAGAAGCGTATGAAGACAAAGTGGATTTACCTGATCCTCACCTCGATTACTTTATGGAACTATTCGACAGACTATTTGGTAGCGAGTCTGGAATAGACAGGGACTTGATAAACTGGCTAAATGAATCCAGAAATAATTTTATTCATTTTAATTCCGATCACTACTCCATAGAGCGCAAATCTATTGTTAATGCAATTGATGAGTCAGTATCCGCGACGATTGCGGCACCGACACGAAGCAAGGGGGTTTTTTTCTATGAGGAGCGGCAATCCGAGCGGTTTTACGCGCTCTGCCAGAGCATACGCACAAGCCTTAAGATGTTAGCAGATGACTAACAGTAGGTTTCAGCGGACGTCATCTGAATCGCCCCTAGTTTCGTAGACGCACGATGACCGCTTGTGGCCGATTTCTGCCGGTCACCATTGACTGAAATCGACCCAAAACGAACTGATACAAACGCAATTACATAGCCCACGCGGGGCGGGCCGTTGTTGAGTAGGTTAATTGGCTAGCGGTTAAATCGTTCGACCAATGAGTACTGGGTCGTAGCTGTTTGAGTCAATTCCTTACTCAGTTCTGCCGAATTCCTCGCTTGTTCAGAAGTTTGATCTGCCAAATTTGCGATGGTCGTGATGTTGCGGCTAATTTCCTCTGCGACGGCGGTTTGCTCTTCTGTCGCCGCAGCAATCTGGGTGGTCATATCAGTAATGTGCGCTACAGCTTCACTGATACCGACCAATGCTTTATCTGCCTCAAGCACCCAGGCGACCCCTTCTTCGGCCTGACGATGTCCGATTACCATGGTCTTCACGGCATTGTTGGACGAGATTTGCAGTTTGGAGATCAGGTTATGGATCTGGGTGGTTGACTGAGTAGTGCGCTGTGCCAACTGACGTACTTCATCCGCAACCACGGCGAAGCCTCGACCCATGTCTCCAGCGCGTGCGGCTTCGATTGCGGCATTCAAAGCCAGCAAGTTGGTTTGATCGGCAATGCCTTTGATGACGTCGACAACCGTCCCGATTTCATTGCTGTCTTTGGCTAATTGCGCGACCGTCTGCCCCGTCTCACCTACGACGACGGAGAGGCGCTGGATGGCTTCTCGGGTGTCTCGGGCTACATCGCGTCCACGTCCTGTCAGTACATTGGCTTCTTGAGTAGCATCAGCGGTTCGCTGGACGTGGCTCGCGACCTCTTGTGTGGTCGCCGCCATCTGATTTACGGCGGCTGACACTTGCTCAGTCTCGACTCGTTGGCGTTCAAGTCCCCTCGAACTATCGGAGGCAAGGCTGTTAGATCTTCCGGCCAGGCCGGTGAGTTGCTCTGCGGTGTCTTGCAACCGAGTCAGGCAAGTCTTGAGGCGCAATATCTGGCTCGCAAACGCGGTTTCAAGGCGTGCCTGAGGACCGCGCTCATCGCTATACATTTTGGCGATCAACTGGTCAGAGGTTGTGAGGTCAACCATTTTCAGCAGATGCAGCGCCCCTTGGTTTTGCCGGCGCGAGACAATCAATCCGATAGGAACCGATACCCCTACCGCTAGGGTTATCGCCACAGGAGTGCTGAATAATAGTCCCGCCAGGCTACCCACTAGCCCCATCGTCAGGAGCGGCAGCCAGTCCAGGAGGACGGGTTGCCATTTGTCACTGCTGGGGACGGCTGATTTTCCTAGGCTTAGGCGCTTGTAGAGGCCTTCGGCACGGCGGATTTGTTCGGCTGTAGGTTTAACTCTGACCGATTCATAACCAACGAGTTGGCTGCCTTCGAAAATTGGAGTGACGTAGGCGTTGACCCAGTAATGGTCACCGTTGCGGGATCGATTCTTGACGATCCCCATCCAAGGCTTGCCTTGCTTGAGAGCACCCCACATGTGGGCAAATATGGCGGAGGGTACATCAGGGTGCCGAACGATATTTTGAGGCGCTCCTATCAGATCCGACTTGTTGAATCCGCTGATCTCGACGAAGGCATCATTGCAGTACGTAATGACGCCTCGTGCGTCCGTTGTTGAGATGAGTTTTTGTTGCGATCCTAGGGCTATCTCTCGTTGAGTAACCGGTTGATTGTTTCTCATCTGTATTGCTCCTATGCCCTAAGTCAGAGGCATCGGCAACTATGATGAAAACATGAGTGAGTATTTCCATAAGGACGAGCTGCGCGTCGGATAGTGCATTTCTGGGCCGCAACCGAGCATACTTCACCAACGCTCGACCGTCATTTTCTGGAAAAAAGCTTTTTGGCGGCAAAGACAGCGACTGCACCCACGAGTCCTACAGGCCCACCAATTACGGCAGCTGCACCAATCAAGGCGGATTTCCCCGTCACTTTCAGAGCTGCCTCCACCGGCTTCTCTGATTCCGAAGCCGCGTCAAATCCGTTTTTCAATGCCGATCCGACAGCCAGCGCGGTGACCACAGCACTCCCGCCAGGAATGATATGAGCCACCTTACTTCCGGCCACAGAGAGCACAGACCGAACTTGCTCGCTGGTGGTCGTCCCATCGATGCACCAATTTACGAAATGCTCGCAATTGTTCGTAACCAGGTTGTAAGAGTTTTCACCTAAACGTGTATACCCGCGAGCGATGCGCTCCTCAGCGTCATGCACCGCAAATAGATGCGGTTTCACTACGGTCGGCATACCCCCGCTGAATTTTTCAAGACTCACTCTGCAGATAGGCCCAGAGACACTGTCCCCAAAACCAGAATAATGGAGAACCTCGCCGGCACCAATATAGATACCATGGTGCGTATACCCGCACCTCACGCTGACCAGATGATCGCCCCTGCGCATAGCTTAATCCCTGAAAAATATCAGCGATGATGGCATAACCCGGCAGCCAGCACCATCAATCGCATCGAGAAGAAGCAGCGCAAGCGCCACACCGTGGAGGGCTTGAAAGCCATCCGGGAGAAGGCGCCTGAATGGTTGATGAACGCAATCGACCTGGCACTAATCACTGCCCAGCGCCGCACAGACATCCTCGACATGAGGTTCGACGGCGTTCGGGAAGGATTCCTCTACGTCGTGCAGAAGAAAACAGCCAAGGCCAGTGACGCGGCCTGGATTCGCTTTCGCGTGACGCCAGAGTTACAGGCGGTTATCAGCCGGTGTCGTGACAATGTCGCTTCGCCGTACCTGGTGCACCGTAAGCCCGAGCGCAAGAAACAAAAGCAGGCAGAGACCAAGGCGCACTGGACGAAGGTTGAGGAGAGATATTTGACTCGGGCGTTCAAGGACGCCCGAGAGGCGGCGGAATGCTACAAGGGGTGGAAGGAAGAAGAGATGCCGGGCTTCCATGAAGTCAGGGCGCTGTCACTGCACCTGTACAAGAAAGCCGGAAAGGATGGGCAGAAGATTGCCGGCCACGCCAGCGAAGAGATGACCCGAAACTATCAGAAAGAACATGACGAGGTGATCTGGTCGGATGCAATACCCGACCTGAATATCAGCGAAATCACCGGATAGTTTTGCGCAAGTTTTGCGCGGGTTTTGCGCAGACACAAAAAAGCCGATCTGACTGATCGGCTTAAGTGTCTGATTTTACTCAGGAATAATGGTCGGGACGGAGTGATTCGAACACTCGACCCCTAGCACCCCATCTCCTTTTTCATACTTCTTGAAAGATTCCAAAATTTTACTCTGGATTTTTCTAAGCTAGTATTTACTTGAGCTCCAGCGGTGTTCTGCTCTACGAGAGTCCAGGAACGTCCATCAAGAGCCGACGTTTTTGTGGGGGTAAAAGTAGGGGGAGTCCATTTCATGGCCAAAATCACCATCAAAGAACTTGAGTCGCTGACCGTCAATGATGCCGGCCGGATCCTCCGCGAGGATGGTAATCTCGCCGGTCGAATCTCAGTCCGCAAGGACGGCGTGTCAGTCAGCTTTTTCTACCGTTATCGCTGGGGCAATCAAAACAAAGAGTACGCCTGCGGAACCTGGCCGCGCAAATCCCTGACGGACATCCGCAAGGCCCGCAACCAGGCCCGGGCGCTCATTGATGAGCAGATCAATCCCAGCGAGCAAAAGAAAACCGCCAAGGCCCAGGCATACGCCGCTACTAACGTAGAGGCTGAACAAGTAAAAACGACGAAGGTGAAAACGCTGACCGTCCAGGATCTGGCCAGCGCGTGGCTGCTGGATGGCGTAGCGCGGAAAGATGGCAATGCTGAATTGCAACGACGCTTTAACAAGGACCTTTATCCGGCACTCGGCAAGACCGCGGTGAGCAGCGTCTCCGAACACGATGTTCGGGCGCTGATCCGCGCCGTGGTCAACCGCGGCGCTCACCGGCAAGCCATCAGTTTCTTCGCCGACCTCACTCAGATGTTCAGCTGGGCCAGAAAACGTCAGCCCTGGCGGGCCTTATTGATCGAGGGCGATCCGACGGAACTGGTCGACATCTCCCCTCTGATCCCAGCCGACTACGAGGCCGAAAGAAGCCGCATCCTTTCACCGGCTGAGCTGTTGGAACTGCACAACCGCTTCCAGCAAATGACTGCCGATTACAACGCCCTGCCCGCCGGGCAAAAATACGACGGCATACGGCCGCTAAAGAAAGAAACCCAACTCGCACTCTGGATCAGCCTGGGTACGCTGTGCCGGATTGGCGAGTTGCTCCAGGCCGAATGGAAAAATGTCGATCTTGACCGGCAGACCTGGTTCCTCCCCAGTGAAAACGTCAAAGGCACCCGGGGCAAGAAACAGGACCACCATGTGTTCCTCTCGCCATTTGCCCTGCATTTCTTTCAGGAACTCAAGACGCTGACGGGAAACTCTGAATGGTGCTTTCCCAACAAGCAGGATGATGGGCATGTGGATGTGAAAGTGGTGAGCAAACAGGTCGGCGATCGTCAGGCTCGGTTCAAAAACCGTAAGGCCCTCTCTAGACGGCGTCATGACGATACCCTGGTGCTTGCTGACGGCCAGAACGGTGACTGGACCCCGCATGACCTGCGCCGTACCGGCGCGACCATGATGCAGGCCTTGGGGGTCAGCCTGGACGTCATCGATCGCTGCCAAAATCATGTGTTGGCCGGCTCTAGGGTGAGGCGTCATTACCTGCATCACGACTATGCCGAAGAGAAGAAAAGCGCCTGGAACCTGTTGGGCGATCGGCTCAGTGCCGTTCTTTCCTCAACCTACGAGCATCCTCCGGTCGAGTCGATGATGTCCTTTCCAGACTACGCAGCCGCAGAGACTCTGCCGTCGTCATAAGTCGAATTCTTATAACGCTGAACTCCTTGTAGTTATGTATATATCGCTGAGAGCTCGGTTCGGGTCGATTCCGACCCGACATGACACGCAGCAATCGGCCAATAGCGGTATAGCTGGTTCTGTTATTTTCCCGCTGACAGATCGTCGGAGAGCTTACTTGCACGTCAGTTATGTGAAACAGAGGTATGCTATTAAACAACTAACACTAATCGCGTATACGCCCCTTCCGCCATAGGCAGAGCACTACCAGAAACCCGCCCATCGACATCAGTGCTGCACAGAGAAATATCGCAGCAAAACCAAAACCTGACGCAACCAGGCCCATCACCGGACCGGCCATCCCCACTGCAATATCGAAGAATAATGAAAGGGCGCTGAGCGCCGAGTTACGGTTCGCGGCCGGAGTGCTAGCCAAAGTCTCCACCCCAAGCCCCGGATAGACCCATGACACCCCTATCCCGGTTAACGCCCCGCCGGCAATGGCCAGCGCAGGCGAAGGCGCGAGCCATATCAGCAGCATGCCCAATGTCTGCACAAGCAGGCAGCCGCCCACCACTTTGTACCCTCTGAATCGCTGCAGTATTCCTGGCGACGACAATCGGGCAACGATAAAACCTGCGCCGAAACCACTTAAGCAATAGGCGGCGTAATCCCAGCCGAGACTATCGAAATACAGTGCGACGAACGCCGTAAGCCCGCCAAATCCCACCGAGCTGCAAACCAGGACCAGGCCATTGGGCATGACGGCGAACAGGACTCGGTGAAATGCCAGACGGGCGCCTGCAACCAATGGCGCTGGGCGCTTGCCCAGAGCCAAAAGCAGGAACGCCAAGCCAAGCAACACGGTGCACAACCCCACACTGGCGATACCCATCGAATTGCGCAGCAGCACACCCAGTGGCGCGCCAACAGCCGTGCCGCCGTAAGCCGCTATTCCGTTCCACGACATGACCTGTGCCGCCCGCGGGGCACCACATAACCCGATGGCCCAGGTGCAGCAGGGCGTGGAGATCATGGCCGTGGACGCCCCCAACACCAGCCTCCCCAGCAGTAATAGCGTCAGGGTCAACCAGGGTTGGGTGGGCAGGATAATGGCGAGCGCCGTCAGGGCGCCGCTCAACATCAAGCCACTGAACCCGCACACAACCGCGTATTTGGCACCCAGGCGATCGGCCACACCACCGGCCAAGGGGCGGGCCAGGAGCGTCGCCAGGTATTGCGAGCTGATAACCACGCCGGCGAAAACCGAGGTCAGGCCCAGGTCATTGAGGACATAGCCCGGCAACACCGCAAGCGGCAAGCCACTGCATATGTACGAGATAAAGTTGAAGCTGATAATGGACAGGATCAACCAATCGCTGCGGATTGCCTTGCCGTTGCTACGGATTGAAACACCGATATCGCTCATCACTCATGCCGCTCTATACCTCGTATGACATCCGCCAGTAGCTGCGGGTGTGATACGAACGGCTCGTGCGCCGTATCTATCTCGATAACCACGCCCGCGCCAGCACGTTGCGCAAAACGGCGTTGCCAGTCGACGGGCAGGATGTTGTCGCGCAGTGTGATGATGTAACTCGCCGGAATCATTCCCAGGTATCCCGCACGACTGATGGAGTCTGTCGCCACACAGAGTGGCGTCGTGTCCTGGCTCGCTTCGCTTAACAACCAACTCATGGTTTGCTCACTCAAGTCCTGACCGAACATGGCCACCGCCAGCGCTTGAGGGGTTGTGTGCGCGGGGTCCAGCGGCCAGCCGACATGTTCCGGGCTTTCGCCATGCAGCGTTGTGCCAAGTAACTCCAGAATCGATTGGCCTTCACTGGGCAATGCGCAGGCCAGGTAAACCAGCTGCGAATATAGTTGCGGAGCAGCCAGCACCATCATTGGCAGCACGACCCCCGCAATGGAATGCCCAAGCAACACGGCCTGGTTCACACCGAGTGCATGCAGGTCGTCATTAAGCTCCTTGACCACATCGTCGAGCCGCAGGGACGCAACATCTCGACCGCGCTTCTTGCCGCACCCAGGCATATCCAGAGTGATCACTCGTTTGAAACATCCGGGTTGTTGGTTTAACGCCTCCACAAAAGGCTTCCAACACCACGAGCCATGGTTGCCGCCATGCAGCAATACTAAATCAGTCATGCGCACACTCCTTGCTGCGGGCGCCGGTGGTCCCTGTTTTGATCACTTGATTGCATAGCAGCCCACGGCGACGACGTATCCATTAACCCGCTGCAGAAAAGTCCTCTTGTATTCATTCTGCCCCGTCATAGGGTTACGCCATTGATAAGTGATCTCCCCTGCTTCATGCGTGTTCATCTGCTTGAGTATGTCCTCGCCAATCGGCTTGCCGTCGGTAGAGCGCAATGACTTGAAGTCGGTGCCGATCAGCCGGGGCGAAAAGCCGTGAGCGATGAACCGCCTGGTTTTCAGGTCCACCACAAAGGCATAGAGATCATCCTGGGTGAGCTGCTTATCGTGCTGATTAATGCGCCCGACAGTGGCTTTTGCGTCGCTGGCAACTTGCGCCGAAATCTGGCGCAGCAGCTGTTGTGCCTGTTCAGGGCTGGACCGTGGCATGTAGTAACCCACGGAGATCACCCGATCTTTCACACGTTGATAGAACACGCGCTTACGCTCGACCTTACCGTGTTGCCAGTTCCACCAGCGGTATTCGGCGCTACGCACGATGCCGTCGTCTGGCTGCGAAATCGCTTGCTGGAATGCAGCCTTGAGGTCGTCGTCCAGAACGCTGACCACCGGTTTTCCGACCAGTGAAACCGAAGGCCCTCCGCTGGCAAGCATCACGCCGGAGGTATCGACAACGTAGATGTACAGCTCTCCATCGACATAGGCTCCCTGGCGACTGAACTCAGCCAGGGCGGTGTCGCCCTTGGCTTTGTATTCGGCGACAGCTTTTAACAGCAAGGCGTTGGCACGCTGGGTGTCGGCACCATAGGCATCCACTGGCGCTTGTTGAGCCATGCCGACAAGAGAGACAAGGCACAGGCCAAGAACAGTGAACGCTCGATAGAGGCTCATGGGTGTTGTTCCTCTGGTGATCTTTTTGATGGCCGAAGGTCCACCGTCAGATTGTCAATGAGCCGCGTTTTGCCGATGCGCGCCGCCACAAGAATCACAAAGTGAGTATCGGAGCTGGTCAGAGGTTTTAAATCCTGAGCATTCCTGACTTCAAAGTATTCCGGCTGAAAACCGGCGTCGCTTATACGTTGATGACATTCAATCAACAGGTGCTCAGTCACCCGCCCCTCAACCTGGATACTCGCCTCCATTTGCTTCAAACAAGCGTAAAGGACGGGGGCCACCGAACGCTCATGGTCACTCAGATAGCCGTTGCGCGACGATAATGCCAAGCCGTCCGCGGCCCGGATCGTCGGTGCACCGACAACGTCAGTCACCATATTCAGATCCCTGACCATGGAGCGGACGACTGCCAGCTGCTGATAGTCCTTTTCCCCGAAAACAGCCACGTCTGGCTGAACAATGTTCAGCAGCTTGACGACGACAGTGGCCATGCCATCAAAGTGACCAGGACGTGCCGCAGCGCAAAGACCTTCAGACACGTTCGGCACACTGACGATGGCCTGATTGAGCATTCCATCTGGATAGATCTGTTCGACAGCAGGGGCAAACAGCGCATCACACCCGGCGTTGACCAGTCTTTCGCGATCGGCGTCGGGGGTCCGAGGATAGTTGGCCAGATCCTCATTCGCCCCGAACTGGAGTGGATTGACGAAGATGCTGGCGACCACAAAATCGGCTCGCTGCTTTGCGCAATGAATCAGGGCGATATGACCGTCATGCAGGTTGCCCATTGTCGGCACCAGCGCGACTTTCTTGTTTTCACCTCGTGCACGGGCCACGAGCGCACGAAGCGCGCTAACCGTATCGACTGTCAGCACCGCTTCACGCCTCTTGGACCAATTGAGCTTCGATTGCTTCAAGCAAACGAGGATCATCAGCCGCGATGTCTGGAGCGAAACGGGCAACGACCGTGCCCTGCCGATCAATCAGAAACTTTTCGAAATTCCAGAGTACGTCCGTTGTGTTGTCTGACTTGATGCCATAACCCGTCAAGCGCTCTCGGAAAGGACCTTCACCCGTGGACTCGGGCTGTGCAGCAGTCAGCTCGGCGTAGAGAGGATGCTGGTCCGCGCCGACAACCGAGATTTTCGAGAACAACGGAAAGTGAATGTCATAGTTCACTGAACAGAACTCAACGATTTCCACATCGCTACCCGGTTCTTGCTCCTTGAAGTTGTTGGCGGGGAAACCCAGTATTTCCAGGCCTTGGGATTTTTTGTCTTGGTACAGTTTTTCCAAGCCCTCGTATTGCGGGGTCAGCCCGCATTTTGAAGCGACATTGACCACCAACAGGACCTTGCCCCGATAGTCGCCAAGGGTGCGGACGCTTCCATCGATCTGCTTCAGCGAAATGTCGTAAAGGGAATTACTCATCTGTTTGCCTCATGCAAATGTGCTTCAAAGGGTACGGCCGATAATTTCTTTCATGATTTCAGAGGTGCCGCCATAGATGCGCGCGACCCGGGCGTCAACCCAGGCGCGGCTGATCTTGTATTCGCTCATGAAGCCGTAGCCGCCATGTAATTGCAGAAACTCATCAAGCAGCTTGCCTTGCATCTCCGAGCCCAGCAGCTTGGCCATTGCCGCGATTTCCGGCGTCAGTTCACCGCGCATCACTTTGGCCAGACAGTCGTCGACGAACACCCGCAGCATGGTGGCCTGGGCCTTGGCTTCAGCGAGTTTGAAGCGGGTGTTCTGGAAGTCGAGCACCGGTTTTCCGAAGACCTTGCGCTCCCGGGTGTAGCCGATGGTTTCTTCCAGCAGCGTGTCGATGGATTGCGCGGCACGGATCGCGATGATCAGGCGTTCCCAGGCCAATTGATGAGTCAGGTATTTGAATCCCATGCCCTCCTCACCCAATCGATTGCCGACGGGCACCCGGACTTCATCAAAAAACAATTCGGCAGTGTCTTGCCCTTTCAGGCCAATCTTTTCCAGCAGACGCCCCTTGGCGAAGCCGGCTCGGTATTCCTCAACGCAGATCAGTGTGAGTTCCTTGGCCGCCGGATCAATCTTGGTGGCGGTGACCACCAGTCCGGCATTGCCGCCGTTGGTGATAAAGGTCTTCTGGCCGTTGACGATGTAGTCATCACCGTCACGCCGCGCCGAAGTGCGCATGGCACGCAGGTCGCTGCCGATACCCGGCTCGCTCATGGCGATGACGCCGATCAACTCACCACTGACCATACGTGGCAGCCATTGCTGCTTCTGCTCTTCGCTGCCATAGGCAACGATGTAAGGCGTGACGATTTCCGAGTGGGTGGTGAAACCCACGGCGGTAGCGTTGGCCCGCGCCAGCTCTTCGATCATCACCGCCGAGTGACCGAAGTCGCCTCCGGGGCCACCGTATTCTTCAGGCACCGTGGAGCATAACAAGCCGTTCTCACCGGCCTTGAGCCAGACTTCCTTGGGAACGATGCCGTTTTTTTCCCACTCATGCAGGTAGGGCACGATTTCGCGGTCGACGAAACGGCGGGCCTGATCACGGAACATGTTGTGGTCTTCTCGAAATACGCCACGCATTTTGCTTACTCCAGATCGATTCTTGTATTAGGCGATGGGTAATCAGCGGTCCTGGTAATTGGGATCGCGCTTGTCGACAAAAGCCGCCACCGCTTCATGATGGTCTTCGGTGTGATGCGCCAACGCCTGATACGCCGCCGACAATTCCAGCAGCGAATCGAGGCGCATATGTTGGCCTTCGCGCAGCAGACGCTTGCACAGGCGTAACGCATGACCCGGGTTGCTGGCGATTCGGCGCGCGAGCGCCTGCGCTTCCGATTGCAGCGTTTCGTGGGTGCAGACTTGCTCGACAAGCCCCCATTCCAGCGCCTTGGCTGCATCGATAGCGTCACCGGTAAACGCCATCAGACTGGCTTTAGGGATACCAATGATGCGCGGCAACAGCCAGGCGCCGCCGTCACCCGGAACGATGCCCAGACGCACGAAACTCTCGGCAAAGATCGCCTTGGGCGCCGCCAGCCGGATATCGCACATACAGGCAAGATCGAGGCCCGCACCGATCGCCGGGCCGTTAACCGCGGCGATCACCGGGATATCCAGCTCATAAATCGCCAGGGGAATACGCTGAATGCCGTCCCGGTAGGTATTGCGCAGTTCATACGGCGAGCCGGCGAAAATGCCGCCGCGCTCGTGCATGTCCTTGACGTTGCCACCGGCACAGAAAGCGCTGCCATTGCCGGTAAGCACCATTACCCGTACCGACATGTCACGGCGCAGTTCAGCGCAGAGATCGACAAACTCCTGGATCTGCTCGCGCGTCGTCAGGGCATTGCGCGTGTCGGGATGGTTCATGCGCACGGTGACGATGCCGCCCTCACGCTCAATCTGTAGAAACGGGCTCATACCGGATTACTCGCGAGACGGGTTAAGGGTTGTTGGCCATGGCTGGTGAGCAAGGGCCAGTATCCATCGCTGCCGCCTTGGCATATCTGAGTACCCAGGCGTTGACTCCAAAGGCTGGCCGAGCCGAATTCACTGCGCCACGCCCACAACCGACGGGTGAGCAGATGCAGCGGATATTCCTCGGTAAAGCCAATGGCGCCATGCACTGAATGGGCGATGCTTGCGCCGACGCTTGCGGCTTCTGCGGTGCTGATTTTTGCCGCGGCAATGGTCAGCGCCGCGAGCCCCGCACTGGATTCCGTGAAGGCCGCCTCGGCCGCGATGCCGGCGGCGGCAGCCTGCTCAGCGAACACTGCAAGCTGTTGTTGAATGGCCTGGAAAGAACCAATTGCCTTGCCGAACTGCTTGCGTTCACCGGCATAGTTGGCGGTCATGTCCAGTAGGGCGTGCAAAGCCCCGGCGGTCTGCGCCGCGCGCAGCATCGCGCCGCCCAGTTCCAGGACGTTGGCGTCGAGCCCGCCGGGCAACGGTGCTTGTGCCAGTACCTGGGCACTGGTGAAACCCAAATCATCGCGCGGTTCGCCTGCCACATTCAGACTCAACGTCAGTTCACTCGCCGCGATTCGCGACAGCAGCACCACATGCGCCACGCCGGTTGGGCTATTGGCGATGGCGACGACCGCTTCAACGTTGCGCCCCCAAGGGACCGAGTAGACGGTGCCGTAAACGCGCTCGCCCTCAAGTACCAGATCGGCGTTGGCGGCCACGCTGATGGCACCTGCCCTGCCCTCCAGGCCAGCCCTGCTCAGCAGCCAATTGCCGAGCAGGGCTTCACCCAAAGGTGCAGGTACTGAAAAGCGCCCAGCGGCACGGATCAGCACATACATATCGGCCCAACTGGCCTCAGCGCCGCCCAGCGCTTCGGTGACACCCGCCAGGGTGAAGCCCGACTCGTCCAGCGCAGCCCATAACTCGGCCGGCCATTCGCCGCCTTCACAGCTCATCACATAAGCCGGCGTCGCCAGATCGGCAAACAGGCGTTCAATCGTCGCTTCGAATATCTCGCGCATTATCGCAACCCCAGGCCGCGGGCAATGATGCCGCGCAGAATTTCGCGAGTGCCCCCGCGCAGTGAGAATGAGGGCGCCATCTGTGTCAGGTAGGCCAGCACGCGTGCGTGCTCGCTGCCGCCGTCCTGCCGTGGCTCGGTTTCCAGCAACAGCTGGGCTACTTCGGGAATTTCCTGCTCAAAAGCATTGCCAAGGTCTTTCACACAGGAGGCCGCCCAGGCTGGATGTTCACCCGCTGCCAACTGTGCCGTGACCGACAACGACATATTGCGCAGCGTCAGCAGCTTGGCTGACAGTCGCCCGATCTCCCGCGCTTGTAGTGCGTCAGGGGACTTGCCCACCGCGTCGATCAGTGTTTTCAACAACGCCATACAACTGAGGAAGCGTTCAGGGCCGCTGCGTTCGAAGGCCAGTTCGGCGGTCACCTGGTCCCATCCCTTCCCTTCAGTGCCGATCAAAGCGTCGGCGGGTAGCCTTACATTGTCGAAGAACACTTCGTTGAAGTGCTCGCCACCGGCCAGGTCGCGAATCGGGCGAATGGTGATGCCGGGCAGGCTCAGGTCGACGATGAATTGCGACATGCCCTCATGCCGGGCCGCTTGTTTCTCACCGGTACGCACCAGGGCAATCATGTACTGCGAATGGTGCGCGTTGGTGGTCCAGACCTTCTGGCCATTGACGAGCCAGCTATCGCCATCACGCACAGCAGTGCTTTTGATCGAAGCCAGGTCCGAGCCGGAATTGGGCTCGCTCATGCCAATGCAGAAGTAACTTTCACCCCGGCAAATGGCTGGAAGAAAGTGCTGTTTTTGTTGCTCGGTACCGAAGCGATTGATCAGCGGCCCACTTTGCCGGTCGGCGATCCAGTGAGCCGATACCGGCGCACCGGCGGCCAGCAATTCTTCAATGATCACGTAGCGTGCAAAAGGACCCGCCTCGCCACCGCCGTAGGCTTTGGGCAAGGCCATGCCCACCCAGCCCCGCGCGCCGAGCTTCTTGCTGAATTCAGCGTCGAAGCCCATCCAGGACTGTGCACTCAAGGTCGGTGGGTAATCGGCCAGTGTGTCGAGAATGAACGCCCGCACTTCGGTGCGAAGCGCTTCCGCCTCGGGAGGAATATTACTGTAGGAAAATTGACTGATGGCCATATGCGCTCTCTAACGCTGAACACAGGCGCAATCGCTTCGAACGAAGCGACCACAGATCGGCAACCGCTCCACAGTCGCCGTTGGCCGGCGACTGTAGGAACAGCGGCAACTTACAACGCGGTTTGCGCGTCAGCCTCGGCAAACATCGCATTGATGTCGCCGGAGGTGACCGGCTTGTTGTCGTGACGACCATGATCGGCACCACCCAAGCCCAGTGCTGGCTCGGTGCTGACGTGCGTGGCCTGAGCCCGCAGCGCGCCGACCGTGCAGTTTTCCCGACCGTGGATAGCGAACGGATCGAAGGAAAACTCACGCATTGCGTTCAAGTGAGTGACTTTGTCGATCATCTCTTTAGGCAGGTGCTGCAACCCTTCCCAAGCGGTTTCCGGCGAGTTCGGCCAGGTGCAGTCGGAGTGCGGGTAATCGCTTTCCCACGTAACCATCTCGGCGTTCAGATAATCGAGGTTCTTCAGGCCGAAATTATCTTCAATGAAGCAGGTGATGAAGTGCTTGTTGAAGATGTCGCTGGGCATCTTCCCGTCGAAGTTGGAATTGGTCCACGCGTTATGGTGACGGTGGGTGAAGTCAGCACGCTCCAGCAAATAAGGAATCCAGCCGATGCCGCCTTCGGAAAGCGCCATGCGCAGGTCCGGGAATTTCTTCCACATCGGCGCCCAGATCCAGTCTGCGGCGGAGTTGGCGATGGAAATCGGCATGGAGGTGATCCAAGCGTCGATAGGCGACAAATCCGAAGCGTGTTGAGCTTTCACGCCGGTACCGATATGGCAGCAGATCACCACCTTGTTATCGCTGCAGGCTTTCCACAGCGGGTCCCAGTAATCGCTATGGATCGACGGGTAGCCATGAATAGCCGGGTTGTCCGACAGCGAAAGCGCGTGCACACCTTGTCTGGCCAGACGTTCGACTTCGGCAGCCGCGGCTTTCATGTCCCACCACGGCACGATCATCAGCGGAATGAAACGGCCTGGCGCAGCGTTGCACCAATCGTGCAAATGCCAGTCGTTGTAGGCCTGGATGGCCGCCATCGCCACGTCTCGGTCAGCGTGTACCTGGAAACGCTGTCCGGCAAAACCCGGAAAGGTGGGGAAGCACAATGAACCGAGTACGCCGTTGGCGTTCATGTCGTCGACGCGGTCCTTGATGTTCCAGGTGCCACGGCGCATTTGCTCGTAGCCCAGCGGCTCCATGCCGTATTCCTCTTTTGGTCGACCGACCACGGAATTGAGGCCCATGTAGCCAGTGGCCTGTTCCTCGAAGACCCACACATCACGATCACCCTTTTTGACCACATGCGGCTCACGACCCTTGAAGCGGGCGGGCATGTGGCGAGCAAAAGCATTCGGCGGCTCGATCGCGTGGTCATCGACGCTGACAAGAATCAGATCTTCAACTTTCATTGTTTTCCCCTTCGCATTCGGGCTTGTTGTTGTGCCTGAATCATAGTGCACATCTCTATTTAATTAAACACATTTTTTGAATCTGTTCATATTAAATCGAGTGCGCATCTCCATCAGTCCCACAGCACGTGCAAATAGTGCGGACCGCGCAGCTGTGCGCCGACGATCTGCGGCCCGGGTTTGTCAGGGTCGAGACGGATGTTGGGCATCAGGTCGAGGATCGCATTCAGTGCGCAGTTGATCTCGGTTTTGGCCACGAATTGACCGATACACATGTGTGGGCCAAAGCCGAAGCCAAACGAAGGTTTGGGCTTGCGGTCGATGTCGAATTTATCGGCGTTTTCGAATGCATCTTCGTCGCGATTGGCCGAGGTCACGATGCATTGCACCATTGCCCCTTTGGGGATGGCTACACCGCGGATCTCCAGGTCCTTGGCGGCCTGACGCACCTTGAAGGTGGCCACAGGCTCGAAGCGCACCGCCTCGTCGATGGCCTTGTTTACAAGGCTACGGTCATTACGCACCCGCTCCAGCACCTCCGGATTTTGCAGCAGCAACGACATCAAGGTACCGAAGGTGCGAGTCGTGGTTTCGCTGGCAGCCGGGAGCAGTGAGCGTACAAAGGTGGCGATTTCATGATCGTCCAGCGACCGTCCTTGATACTCCGCGTTGATCAGCCGGCTGATCAGGTCATCGCCCGATGCGCCCTCGGCGCGACGCTCGGACACCACCACTTTCACCACATCGTACAGAGCCTGAGCGGCCTGCATGGCCGCGCCGCGGGCCGCGGCGGCTTTTTCCGGATCGACTTGCGGGCCCGCCAGGATGGCCAGCGCCCAGGCCGCGTACTGCTCGATCTGCTCGGGACGATCCTCGGGAAAGCCGATCAACGCGTAAATCACCCGGATCGGAAAATACAGGGCAAAGTCCATCAGATCGGCACCCTTGGCCGGGACCATCGGCTTGAGATACTCCTCGCGAATCACCCGATCGATCTTAGTTTCTTTCCAGCGATTCACCGTCTCGGGCATGAATACCGGTTGCAGCAGATTACGGATGTTCTTGTGAGCATCCCCGTCCATTGCAGTGAGGATCAAGCCATCGAAAAACGCACCCAGCCCCTCGGCGATAAAACCGCTGGTAAAGGTGCCGGCGTCACGCATGACCGCCATGACATCGTCGTATTTGAACAGTGTGAAGGTTGGCCGGCTGGCATCCAGGCCGGCAATCGACGGCACGCCCAGACTTGCCATGAAGTTGCCTTGCAGCACGGGCGAATTGGCGCGCATATCGCGGTAAGTCGCGTGCAGGTCGATATCGCTGGTACCGCGATAATTACTGGCTACGTCGGTGAAAGCCTTCGTCAGATCGTTCTGCACCGGTGTGGACATGATCGTCTCCGCTATTTTTGTCATTATTTTTTGTCAGGTAGCTGCTTAAGGCCATACCTTCTGGCTGATAATAGGCCTGACTAGATCGGTATTGGACACTTATTAATAATTCGATCAACTATTTGTGCTGCGAGACGTGTCAATAGGCCTGCTGCACCAGTGTCATGCGGCCACCCGCCAACATCAGGGCGCAGTACAGCCCCAGCTCTGCCACCTGGGCGTCAGAGAAAAACTCCCCGAGTCGCAAGAAATGCGTGTCGTCGATCTCCAGGTAATCGCTGGCAAACAACTCGGCATAACGCAACGCGGCACGTTCGGCTGGCGTGAAGGACTCGCTGTCCGTCGCCATGCACGCAATATCCTCTTCAGTAACTGAGTCGGACTTGCGCGCCAGTTGGCAGGCCTGGCAAGTGGTGATGCTGGCGATTTTCAGCCGCACCAACTCGCGTAAACGCTCATCGAGCAGGCTGTCGCTGTGCAGGCTCTCCATCAAACCCAGCCAGGCCAGGGCTACCTTGGGTCGGTGAGCCCAGACCTGCACCGGCGTCGTTGAACTGAGCATGCGACTGCGCCGGCCCCGCTCCACCGCGTCTTGCAACGCAGCCGGCATGGCATCCAGTGGGATCAGCGGTAGGCGCGCCATCTCAATCGAGCCGTTCGATAATGGTCGCCGTGCCCATGCCGCCGGCGCAGCAAATGGCTTGCAGGCCAAAACGCCCGCCGCGGCGCTCAAGCTCGTTCAACAAGGTGGTCATCAAGCGTGCACCACTGGCGCCCAATGGATGACCGAGGGCAATAGCGCCACCGTTGACGTTCAACTTGTCGTGCGACACACCGGTCTCCTGCATCCAGGCTAGCGGCACCGAGGCAAACGCTTCATTGACCTCGAACAAGTCGATGTCGTTGATGTTCAGCCCGGCCTGGCTCAACACCTTTTGGGTGGCAGCAATCGGCCCGGTGAGCATTAACGTCGGATCGGACCCGACGGTTGTGAACGCCACAATCCGCGCTCGAGCCCTGAGCCCGAGTTTTTTCGCGGTTTCGGCACTCATCAACAGCAATGCCGCTGCTCCGTCGGAGATCTGTGACGAGTTGCCAGCGGTGATTCGACCGGTGTCCGGACGAAAACTGGTTTTTAGCGTCGACAGTTTTTCCCGCGATGTATCACGGCGAATGGTTTCGTCCTCGCGCAACACAGCAACTGGCTCCGTCAGCACTTGCTCTCGTAGCTCCTCGACCGCAACCGGCACTATTTCATTATCGAAATAACCAGCATCGGACGCCGCGGCAGCACGCTGATGGCTGGCAAAAGCGAAATCATCCAGCGCATCGCGACTGAGCGCCCATTTGTCGGCGATACGTTCAGCAGCCTCGCCCTGACTGGTCAGTTCATAGCGTTGCACTGCCATCCAGCCAAACGCTTCGCCGTGAATTTCACGGTTACTGCCCATGGGCACGCGGCTCATGTTTTCCGCACCACCTGCCACCACGATATCAGCGGATCCAGCCGCGATGGCGCCAACGGCCAAATGCACGGCCACTTCGCCCGACCCACATTTACGGTCGATGGTCAGGCCCGGCACGGTGACCGGCCAACCGGCACCGAGCAAGGCTGTACGGGCGATGTTGGCGGACTGCTCGCCAATTTGCGTGACATTGCCAAATATCACATCGTCGACCAACGTCGGCGACACATCGACCCGTTCCAGCAACCGGCTGAGCACCAGCGACCCGAGGTGATCGGCGCGCACGCCGGCCAGGCTGCCGCGGAACTTGCCGATTGGCGTGCGTACCGCATCAACTATGACGATGTCTTTCATAACGCACTCGCCTTGAGCCCTGAACCTGGTACTTGTTTACCGTCTTCGTAGCGGTAAACCCCCTGCCCTGACTTTCGCCCCAGTCGCCCGGCAGCGACCATTTTGATGATCAGCGGGCACGGCCTGAATTTCTCACCCAGGGTCTGATGCAGATAACGCAGAACAGACAGCCGCGTATCCCAACCAGTCAGGTCACCCAGCTCCAATGGGCCCATCGGATGGTTAAAGCCCAGGCGCAGAGCCGTGTCGATGTCTTCAGCGGTCGCGGTGCCTTCCTGCAGCATCCACATTGCCTCGTTGCCCAACAGCGCAGACATGCGACTGGTGGTCAATCCTGGTGACTCATTGACGATGATCGAGGTTTTGCCAATCTGCTCGCACAAGGTACGCGTGCGCGCCACGACCTCATCACTGGTAGCCAGCCCCCGCACGAGCTCCACCAGTTTCATTTTGTGCACCGGATTGAAGAAGTGCATGCCGATCACGCGATCTGCACACTCCACTGACGCCGCAATTTCGGTCACGCTCAGGGCCGACGTATTGGTCGCTATAATCGCGTCCGGTGCCAGCAGTGGCGCCGCTTGCGCGAGCACCGCCTTCTTCACTGCCAACTGCTCTGAGACTGTTTCAACCAGCCAATTGGCGCCACTCGCCGCTTCAGTCAAGTCGCTGCAGGTCAGTAGATTGGCCAACGATTGCCGGGCTTTTTCTTCGCTGACTTTGCCCAGGCGCACGCCATCGGCGAGGATTTTTTCGATGCTCGCCCTGGCGTTTGTCAGGGAGGCGGCATTGGTATCGACCAACAAGGTACTGAAACCGGAGCTGGCGAACGCATGCGCAATACCGGTGCCCATCAGACCCGCACCGACGACGACTACTTTTTCTTTATTGGCGTTCATGTTTGGCTCTCGATTAGGCGCGGTTCTTTTTACTGACCACATTGCGCAACGTGCCAATGCCTTCGACGCTGGCTTCGACCACATCGCCTTCCTTGAGGAACAGACCGGTGCCCATCCCCACTCCCGCCGGCGATCCCGTGAACAACACATCGCCACAGGCAAAACTCGAGCGCTGCTGGACAAAGCGGATCAGATGATCAACACCCCAGGTCATTTCGCCGGTGGAGCCGTCCTGGCGCGTCTCACCATTTACTTTCAAGGTCAGGCGCAGCGTTGGTGACCCTTGCGCAAATTCATCCTTCGTGACGATCCAGGGACCAAGTCCAGTAGTCCGATCCTGGCTTTTGGCCGCGAACAGATCCATGCCGATGCCCGCCGGCCCACTACGCTGCAGATCGCGCGCGCTGACGTCATTGCCGACGGTGTAACCGAGCACGCAGGCAAGCGGGTTTTCCAGGTCAATCTCGTCAGTACCGATGACCGCCACCAATTCAACTTCGTGATCGAGCTCCTCAGTCAACGGTGGAAAGCGGATCGGGTCATTGGCGCCAATCAGCGCGCCATAAGCCTTGAGAAAGGCGACTGGCTGGGACGGCGCACTCAATCCAAACTCCACCAGATGCTTGGCGTAATTAGCGCCAGCCACGACCACCCGGTTGACGGGTTCTATCGGCGGCAACAGGCGCACTTTGGAAAGGGGGAGCGCTGGCCCGGCGAATCGCAACGAACTGATGCCGCGTCCGGCAGTCACGCCGGGCGCCCAATCTTTGAAATTGCCGGAAATTGGCGTCACCTGGTCCTGGGCCTCATCCACGACAGCCCAAAAAACGCCGGTAGCAAAATACTCACATCGTGCCAGCTTCATCAGGCACCTACCTTGCCCAACTTGGCAGGATCGATGTGCAGCAAGCGGCATGCGTTTTCATAGCGAATCTTGCGCAAGTCGGCGTCGGACAACTTCAGGCCATGGGTCAGGTCGTGACGCACGGCATCGCTACCGCCGAAGTTGCTGCCGTACAGCACATGGTCTGCACCGATGATATCGACCAACGCCTGGCGCATCGGTACTTCATGCAGCTCAACGTCGAAGTAGAAGTTTTTCATGTACTCGAGCAGCGGCTTTTTGTTGTATTTGACGTCGAGGTTCTCGTTGGTCTTGGCCAGACGACCGAGCTGGTACGGGACATAGCCGCCGCCATGGGTGATGTACACCTTAAGGTCAGGGAAGCGATCCAGTACGCCGCCGCAAATCAGGTTCCAGAAACAACGGCTTTCGTCGTACTGCATGCCAACGATGGCGGTGGTTTCGTAACGGTCGTCGTTGGCGTTCTTGCCCCAGGTGACCGACTGGTTGTAGCCGTGAATAAACATCGGCAGATCCAGATCACAGAGGGTTTTCCACACCACGTCGAGTTCCGGCGAATCGAACTCCAGGCCGCCGAAGTTGGCGCCGCCAGCGACCAGACCTTTAGCGCCCAGTACGGTGCAGGCGTAGCGCAATTCAGCCGCCGCCGCTTCTGGCGCATTCAAAGGCACGTGAGCCCAGAACATCAAGCGATCAGGAGCTGCGGAGCAGTATTCAGCCAATGTCTCGTTGACGGTACGGGCGAAAGGCACGGCGAATTCGGCTTCGGTCCAGTACATGTAGCAGTGGGACGGTACGGACACGACCTGCAGGTTTTGTCCCGCCGCATCCATGCCAGCCAAGCGCACTTTCGGATCAGCCCAGCGCGCAAAATACTCTTCAAGCTTGGGCCCCTTGCCGGAGCGCACGGCAGCCTTACGCTCTGGCGACCCAAGACCGAGAATCCAGTCACCGACACGCAGCTTGATATCGCCATCGGCGTGCTGCTCAAAGAACGGCCCCCAGTGAGGGTGCTGGTTGTAATAGCCAGGGTGCGGTGCGTGGGCGTGAAGATCGATAAGCATGTCTAGGTACCTCGAAGTTGGCACTTTTTGTTGGTTATTTGTGCGGTGCCTTCACGTGGCCTGGATCAAATTGCCGCGAAAAGGGGAAGCCGACGGCTCACTGCCAAGACCAGAGCTTAAGATTAAATTGAGCAGAAATCAAAATACTGTTCAATTTATTTTATTTGCGCGCGGAGAGGCCTGACCCAGAGCCCTCGACTCGCGTCGAAAAATGCTTAGAGGGGTCCAAAACTTCGAGTCAGCCTCGAAAAAGAGTGGAATGCAGGAGGGGAAAAATTAGCGTACGGAAACGCAAAGCCCCCGATAAACGGGGGCTTTTGTTTGCGCGATGGGTAGTTCTTTAAGGTCAGCGGCGGGTGCGCGAGGTAGAACCCATGATCAGCGCGCCCAGGAGTTTTTTCACCCGGACCGGGAACAATCGACGCCCCGCGGCTTCTGGCACGAGGATTTCGCTCAACACGTAACGAATGATCATTTCGCAGATCAGCTCACGGTCAAGACGCACCCCGAGGCGTTCGTCCCAGTCGTCGAAAACGATGCCCAGGCCATCCTGAAAGCGCACGATCGAATCGTGGAAAATCCGTCGGAAGAAGCCCAGCGCGTAGTCGGGTGCAACCACCAGAAGACGCCGAGCCCGACTTTGCTCCAGGTAGTTGTCGAGATAGGCAAACAGCGCATTCAAGCGCGCTTCAGGATCACTGATGTGACCGAGTTCCTGGGACAGCGAGCTGTGAAAGCTTTCGCGCTTGTGGCGTGAAAAGGTGTCCAGCAAGTCCTCTTGCGAAGCGAAATAGCGATAAAAGGTGCCACGGGAAACGCCCGCTACCTGGCACACATCCAGGATCGAAATACGATCCGCGCCAGACATCAGCACGACTTCCTCAGTGGCTTTAAGGATGTTGGCAATGGTTTCTTCCGAACGGCGATTCGGCTTGACTTTGGTTCCTGCCACTGAGTTGGCAGCAGCACGTCGCTCGACGGGTTTAGCCGGGCTCGCCCCTGCTTCAGGTGGCGCATTTTTTTTGGGTTTGCTAGCCGGCGCTGGCGCCTCTGCTTTCTTGGGTGCGGCTTTTGGCATGGCGTGACAGGCTCATGAAGAGTAAAGATTGTGCAACGTTAGCACAGGATCTGTGCATAAATAACACTATATGTTCAACTTATTGCTAAAGACATTTAAGACGTTTGTATTTAGAATCAGATTCTCTCTTCAAAATAAAATCAGGCAACCCGACCGCTTACGGATGCCTAAAGGAGAAAACTGATGGGTAGCAGTGGAAATCCAGACACCTGGGCAGTGGGAGAACGAGACACTGTCATTGACGCGTTAGATCGCGCGGTAGCAAGGCATCCAGACAAAATATTGCTGGATTTCAGCGGTGAGTTATACACATATGCTCAGGTTGACTCACTTTCCACCAAGATGGCCAACGCACTTGCCACCCTGGGCGTCAAGGCCGGTGAAACCGTGCTGACGATGCTGGATAACAATATCGATGCCGTCACCACCTGGCTGGCCATCAACAAGCTCTGCGCCGTGAGTGTGCCGATCAACACCGCGCTCAAGGGCGAGTTCCTCCGCCATCAGATCGCCGATACCGGCACCTCGGTGGTAATTTGCGAAGCAGCCTACCTGCCACGCATCACCCCGCTCGCCTCACAACTGCAGGACGTCCACCACATTCTTCACCGTGGCACCCTCGAAGCAGTTCCTGATTGCCCGATTCGTATTGCGCCACTGGATGAATGGCGTGGCCATGACGCCACCCCACTCGTCAATAAACCGCAACCTTCAGACCTCGCCTGCCTGATTTACACCTCGGGTACAACGGGCCCTTCCAAGGGCTGCATGATCAGCTACAACTTCATGTGCAATCTGGCGCGCCTGCAACTACGTGCCGGTCCGGCCAGTGCCGACGACGTCACCATCACGCCGCTGCCGCTGTTTCACATGAATGCGCTGTGTGTATCCATCATTGCCAGCATTCTGGTGGGCGCGCGCGCCGCCATTCTTGCGCGGTTCTCGGTCTCGAATTTCTGGCCGGAAGTGGAGCGCTCGGGCGCGACCATTGCCTCGATCCTGGGTGGCATGGGCGGCCTCCTCGCCCAGGCGCCAGATAACGAAGCGATGTTGCGCTGCGTCGGGCAGATCCATACCGCCCGTGGCAACCCTTATACCGAAGAAACCAAAAAGATCTGGCGCGAGCGCTTCGGCACCAAGCTGGTAGGCGGCAACGGCTATGGCCTGACCGAAGCCTGCGTTATCACTTCGCTGGCTGCCGGGGAATACGCCGCGCCCGGCTCGTCGGGTAAACGTATTGCAGATTTTGACGTTAGGATCGTCGACGACCTCGATCAGGAAGTACCGCCCAACTCCCCTGGCGAAATCGTGGTGCGCCCGCTCCGTCCCGACATCATGTTCCAGGGCTACTGGCGTCGTCCGGAGGATACCCAGAAGCTGATGCGCAACATGTGGTTCCACACCGGCGACGTTGGCAAATTCGATGATGATGGCTTCTTCTACTTTGTCGACCGCAAGAAGGACTACATGCGTCGCAGGGGGGAGAACATTTCCAGCTTTGAAATGGAAGCAGCCTTTGCTTCTCACCCGGCACTGGCCGAAGTGGCGGTGCATGCCGTGCCTTCTGATAAAGGCGAGGATGATGTGAAGGTGACTGCCGTACTGCATGAAGGCGTGACGCTAGACCCGGAGCAGCTGTTCCATTGGGCCACCGACTCGGTGCCCTACTATGCCTTGCCGCGCTACATCGAGTTTCGCAGCAGCTTGCCGAAAAACCCGCAGGGGCGGGTGTTGAAGTATCTGCTGCGCGATGAAGGTAAAACCGCCGCCACCTGGGATCTGGAAACCACATCGATCGTGGTGTCCAAAAAGTAACGGTCCTGCCCGGTATGTCTCGTCGATCCAACGTCGAAAGCCCGCTTTGAAGCGGGCTTTCGCGTCTCTTGGGCCTGGAGCCTTCTTTGCAGGAGCGAGCTTGCTCGCTCCTGCATCAACCGGGGTAATCAATACTCGCGCACGGGAATGCCTTTGGGGCGGGAGTTGTAACCGGGTAAGTGCAGGCCACCATCGACGTGAATGGTCTCGCCAGTGATAAAGCGCGACATCTCCGAAGCGAGGAATACCACCACCGGCCCGATATCAGCTTCAGGCTCGCCACAGCGCCCCAACGGACGCATCGAAGCGGACATTTCGGCAAACCCCGGGTTCTCTGCAGCGAGTTTGTGAAAGGTCGCACCCATCGCAGTCGGTGCGATGGCATTGGTTCGAATGTTGAACCGCCCCCATTCAGAAGCCGCGCTACGAGTCAGCCCCACGATCGCTGCCTTTGCCGTGTTGTAGTCGCCGTGCAACCAGGCGCCGATCTCGATATCGATGGAATAGAAGTTGATAATCTTGCCGCCGCCTCTCGCTTTCATGTGGGGCAGTGCGGCTTTCATCGCCCACCAGGCCGCCCACACTGTAGAACCGAGGGTTTTCTCCAGCATCGCGTCGGTTTTTTCTTCCAGAAGGACATTGGGTGTTGGCGCAAAGGCGTTGTTAACCAATATGTCCAGACCACCGAACTGATCAACGGCCAATTGCACGGCAGCTTCGATATCGGCCTTGCTGCACACGTCGGTCTTGATGAACACCGCTTGGGCACCCAGCGCTTTGAGTTCGGCGACTATGGCCTCGCCACTGGTGACATCCAGCTCGGCGACCACCACAGCAGCGCCCTCTTTGGCAAAGTTCAGCGCGATACCGCGGCCTATTCCGCCACCTGCACCGGTAATCAACGCGACCTGTTCGTTTAGCAGTGCCATAGCCACTCCATTTCTTGTTTTTTAGTGAACATTTTTGGTTATAGTGTTCAAATATAGCTGATTTCGTCAGCCTGAACAGCATTGAAGCAAGGATATTGAGGATGAGTGTATTTCGTCGCCGCGTAGACATCATTGCTCATCCCGGCAATGGCACGGGCGAAGTCCGAGCCGCGCTGGAAGACGACTTCCACCACTTCCGTGTCTGGGTCTGCCACCATCAAGGTGAAGTCACCGCCATTGGCGGCGAAGCGCTTCGCTACCCTTATTCCTTGTGCCCTCAGGCTTGCGATCAATTACAGCACCTGGTGGGCATGAAACTGGACCGGATAGCCCACTCGGTCACCCGTCAGACCGATGCCAGTCATCAATGCACCCATCTGCTGGACCTCGCGGGCCTCGCTGTCGCGGCGGCCGCTCGAGGCCCCCACCAGCGCCGTTATGACATCAACGTCGGCCAGCGTATTGCCAATCACACTCGCGCTACGTTGCTGTGCGACGGCGTTGAAAAGCTGAGCTGGGAAGTCGATGGCACCCTGATCGAAAGACCAGCCCCCTACTGCGGCATCAACCTTCGCGAAGGTATGGCACGCTGGGCACTGAGCACCCTCAATGAAGAAGCCGCCGAAGCGGCTCTTTTGCTTCGCCGCTGCACCCTGATTTCGATGGGGCGTGCGTACAACCTCGACGCCCAGATTCACGCCGCTACCAGCGCCCTCTGCTACAGCCAGCAACCCGAACGTGCGGAGCAGGCACTGCGCATGAAAGGCTCGACTCTGGATTTCAGCCACGAGCAGCTCAAGTTGTGCGCAGAGGATCAGCAATGGCTGAGACAACAGCAATAGCCGCTTCGCTCTTGCGTCAAGAACAGAGCGGCCAATGCCTTCAAGGTACGGCGATCCGGGTTCAAACCAGACCGCCGGTACGAACTAGAGGAAGACGGCCAGATTGGGTGTTCCAAGCACCGCCTGGTCAATGATGACTTCGCGCCGCGCCAACTTGAATCCCACTTCACTCAGGCGCAGCACATCACGCCGTTCGCCACTGATAATGTCGACGTGGTGGTCCTTGAACCGGCTACGGGTCAGCAGCAGGTAACTGGTCACCACAAACTCATCGCTCTTGTCGGTTTCTTCGACAAACACGTTGGTCACCAGACGTCGGGTACGCGAAGGAGGATCTTCCGCCCAGGCACTTTTGCCGGACAGGCGCAGGATTCGGCCCATGATCGAGCGGTAGTCATCGTGGTAATGCTGAACGCTGCGCACGATGGTGGTTTTCAACTCGGCGGCCAAGCGCGTCTGGCGTAGCGGCACTGTGTACACCAGGTCGGTGTCCAGGCGTTCGGCCCACTCCTGCAGGCGAATCTGGTCCAGCAGCGTGGCTTCCTCGTAGAGAAAGGTCACCACATCGTTGTAAATCGGCGAGCCTACCGGTACTCGCTTGGTACCGACTGGGGAACCCGGCTGGATATCCTCCACACCGCGTTGTTGAACCTGAGCCATGAGTCATTCCCTCACTTTTATTCTTGTTAATGCGGTTTCCAGCAACTGCGGCCCCTCAGGACCGCAGTCATACCAGGCGTAACAGACGCTTTACTTGTCGTCCGATGCAGTCATCAGCTCATGCCAGTACAACCACCAGTGCCACTGGGTATCGTCCTTGGTGAAACCTTCGTTGACGATGCCCGGGCCAGGCCAGCCTTCCGGCGCCCCCGTTTCAAAGACTGCCTGGTACTTCATCGTGCTCTTGCGGCCCATCGCCCCCTTGGCAGCCAGCGTCATGTGCGGCCAGGTATCGGAGTCATCCTGCTCGACCATGCCGGACGTGCCGAACAGCTGGATGGTTTGCTTGAGCATCTTGTCGCGCAATTCCGGGGAAGCGTCTTTCTCGGCAAATACCCAGTTGACGAACTCGAGCTTGTCCGGACCTTGCGGCACGTAGGCGTGCAGGGTCATCGAGCCGACGACAGTGCCATCCGGCTGCGGAATGTAGACAAAACCGAAAAGAATGTTCGGGAACATTCCACCGACTTGCGGCGGCATGCTGGTGAGCACTTTCAACTGATCTTCGGTCAAGTTGCGTGCCAGCTGTTCGACCATGTCGGCGGTCATGCCGGCAGGCGGCAATGCTTCGAGCTTCTGCTGCACACTCAACTCTGCCGGATCGAGGCCGGTCAGGCGCTTGATCTTGCGCGCCAGGTCGATGCAGCGCAGGGCATGGCCATGGGGCGAGCTGATTTCAACTCCGATCATTTCCGGGCTGAGGTCGGCTGTTTCACCCTCGCCTTTCTTGGCGTAATTGCCCACTTCGCCCAGCCAACGGTGCAAGGTCAGTGTGTGGAAACCGTCAGCCGCCGATTGCTCGCCAGCCGTTTTCCAGTTGGCGTTAACGATAAAGCGCTGCGGTGGGCCGAGTACTTCCATGCCCTTGTCGGAGCGGCAGAACAGCATGTCGTAATACCACTTGGCATCGCCGAGGAATTCGTCAAACGACGGCCCATCGATATTCCAGGTCGCAAAGACCAGACCGCCGTACAGCGTGACCCGTGCCTTTTTCAGGCCCAGTTCTTCTTTTGGCAGCATCTTGCCGTGCATGCACTCACGCTCGACGGGTGAGCCGACAAAGTCGCCATTCGGGCGGAAGGCCCAGCCGTGGTAGATGCATTTATGAATTTGCGTGTTGCCACAATCGGCGGTGCTGATGCGCATGCCGCGGTGCGGGCACACATTGAGGTTTACAAACACCTCGCCCTCTTTACCACGGGCAACAATGACCGAGTCGGAGCCCAGGTCGCGGACCATGAAGTCCCCGGAATTGGGGATCTCCGACTCGTGACCCAGGAGTACCCAGATCTTGCCGAAGATTTTTTCCATCTCCAGCTCGTAGATTTCGCGGTCAGACAACACGCGCATTTGTACTTCACGGCTAGAGGGATAGATGAGGTCAGAGACCTTGGTTCCATCAGACAATACGGGGCTTGTTCTTGTTAGCATGATTGCCTCCTGATCAGAGCGTCACGACAGTAGTCGCAGCGAAATATAAGACACTTTCTCTATTTATGTACATAGAATTCACTTTGTACTTGTAAGTGAATTCTTCCGTCATTCACGTACGCGTCAATCCTTGTTCGATGCCTTGCCCGCTTGAGTGCGCAGCACACCAATGCCGTCGATCTCCAGTTCAACCACATCGCCAGGCTTCAAATAACGCAATTGCTCCAGGCCGCAGCCGTTGCCGACCGTGCCGGAGCCCAGAAACTCGCCGGGGTACAGGGTTTCCGAGCGGGACACGTGGGCAATCACGTCTTCGAAACTCCAGCGCATATCGCGGGTATTGCCGCGCCCCCACTCCTCGCCATTGACCCGGGCGACCATGTTCAGGTCATAGGGATCACCCAGCTCATCGGCTGTCACCAGACAGGGGCCCATGATATTGGCGGTATCAAAATCCTTGCTCTTGGCCGGGCCGAGCATGCCGGGCATTTCCAGGGCCTGGGCGTCGCGGGCACTCATGTCGTTGAAGATGGTGTAGCCGACGATATGCGCCCGGGCGGCTTCACGGCTGATGTCCTTGCCGCGCTTACCGATGTAGCAACCGAACTCCAGTTCGAAATCCATCGCCCGGCTGTAGCTCGGCCATTGAAATTCATCGTCGATGCCAATCACCGCGAAACGGTTGCCCTTGTAGTAAATAGGCTGCTTGTTGAAAGTCTCGATGACCCGATCGTCAGCGCGGGTGTTCATCGCTTTCAGCGTGGCTTCCGGGTCTTCGGTACGCAGCGCACGGGCACGACGGGCCGCCGCGAAGCTCTGGCGCAGATGCAATTCGAAGCAGGAACAGTCGCGCATTTGTGGAGGCGGCTGGATCGGTGCACGCAGCTTCACGCTGGCACGCTCCAGCACCGCCGCCGAGGGTGCCTTAGCGACCAGTGAGCGGGCCAATTCCAGCGCCGGTTCGCCGGCCTCTACCAAAGCCAGAATGCTGCTCAACGCCACACTGTCACGACCTTCCAGCAAGCGGTAAGCGTGTTGCAGGTCGAGTACCTGCTGATCCCGATTGAGCAATGCACCCGCGCGCTCAAACCCTTCGGCGTCGGTATACGTCACCAGTCTCATACGCGACCACTCACGGGGAGCAGCGCACCGGTTACTGCTGCGGCTTCGTCGGATAAAAGAAACGCCACTACCGCCGCCAACGCCTGCGGAGTGACCCAGCGGCTGCTGTCAGCATCAGGCATGTCGGCGCGGTTGGCGGGGGTGTCAATGATGCTCGGCAGCACAGCGTTGACCGTTACACCACGATCCTTCAGTTCCTCGGCCAACGCCTCGGTCAACCGGGCCACACCGGCCTTGGAGGCGGCATAAGCCCCCATACCTGTTGCGGCTTTGACAGAGGCCAGCGCGCCAATGTTGACGATGCGCCCGGCCTTGGAATCCAGCAGGTGTGTCAACGCGGATTGAGAACTGACCACTGCGGTACGTACGTTCATCTGATAGAGGCGATCCCAGGTCAGCAGGCTGCCACCTTCGACGGTCTCCCAGGCAAACCCGCCCGCGACATTGACCAAACCGTCGATGCCACCCAAATGCCCCGCGACCTGCTCGAACGCAGCGCTGGCCGACTCGCTCGAAGTCAGGTCGACACCACCCAGGCACAGCAGGTTTTCCGTATCCAGCAAGGCAGCTGGGGCCTCGCTACGATCCAGCAACGCCACCCGGGCGCCTCGCGCCAGCAGAAATTTGCCAAGTGCGCTGCCGAGGGCACCAAACCCGCCGGTGACGACTACCCTCTTGTCCAATAGTGATTGGGACATCGCGAAATCCTCTTGTTGTTGTTTTACGGCGCGAACGGTCGATTCGCGCCTTTGTCCGGATGAATATATGACACTTTTAGAAAATATGTACAAATGATACCGTATGACTTCAAGTCAAACACTCACCTGCGGACCGCTGATGCCTAGAAAACTGCCTGCACTCAACGCCGACAACCGCGCCTTCTGGCAAGGCGGTCAACAGGGCGAACTGCTCGTTCATCGCTGCGCAGCCTGTAGCCGGTATTTCCACCCGCCCGCCCCGCTCTGCCCGCATTGCGCAAGCTTCGACGTGGCGCCGCAAGCGGTGTCCGGCAAGGGCACCGTACTTAGCTTCACCATCAACTATCAACCCTGGACCCCCGACCTGGAGGTGCCCTATGTGGTGGCGATCATCGAGCTCGTTGAGCAACCCGGCTTGCAGTTCGTGAGCAACGTGGTGGGCATGCCGGTCACGGATGTACATATCGACATGCCGGTACGGGTCAGCTTCCTCAATGTCGAGGATGTGTGGTTGCCTCTGTTCGAGAAGGATCAGTGATGTTCGATCATCGTTATGAAAAAGACGTAGCCATTACCGGTATCGGGCAATCAGAGATCGGCCGACCGTCTACCAAGTCAGCGATGCGCCTGACCCTGGACGCCTGCCTGGAAGCCATTGCGGACGCCGGCCTGCAACGTAGCGACATCGACGGCGTGGCCTGCTGGCCGGGTGATAACAACAATGGCGACCCGTTCTCACCGGTCGGTCCCAGTGCGCTGAAGAGCGCCCTTGGGCTCAACGTCAACTGGTTCGGTGGCGGTTATGAAGGGCCCGGCCCGCTTACCGGGGTCATTAACGGGGCCATGGCGATTGCGGCGGGCCTGTGCAAGCACGTACTGGTGTTTCGCACCATCACCGAAGCGTCAGCCCGTATGCTCAACAAACAGGCCGGCGCACTGACCAACAAAACCCAGGGTCGCGACAGCAGCTACGCCTGGCAGTGGTTTACCCCGTTCAATGTGCAATCGGGCATCAATCTGATGGCGTTGTATGCCCAGCGTCACTTCCATGAATACGGCACCCGACCGGAGCAGCTGGCGCAGATAGCCCTGACGTGTCGCCAGAACGCCATGCGCAACCCCAAGGCGCTGTACCGCACGCCGATGAGCATGGACGACTACATGGCATCGCGAATGATTTCAACGCCTCTGCGCATGTTCGACTGCGACGTGCATTGTGATGCGTCCACCGCCATCATCCTGTCCCGTCGTGATATCGCCCAGGACCAGCCAAATAAACCAATTCGCATCGAGGCCATGGGCGCAGCGTTGAACCAGCCCTGGTCGTGGGATCAGATCTCCCTGACCAAAATGGCCGCCTTCGATGTTGGCGAGATGATGTGGGCACGCACCGACTACACCCCGCAGGATGTTGAATCTGCGCAGTTGTATGACGGATTTTCGATCTTGACCCTGATCTGGCTTGAAGCCCTGGGCCTGTGCCCCATTGGGGAAAGTGGCGCGTTCGTCGAGGGTGGCACGCGCATCGCACTGGAGGGCAGCTTGCCCATCAATACCAATGGCGGGCAGCTGTCTGGCGGACGCACCCACGGCCTGGGTTACGTGCATGAAGCCTGCCTGCAACTGTGGGGTCGTGCCGAAGGCCGGCAAACCCGCGAACACCGCGTCAGTACGGTGGCAGCCGGAGGCGGCCCGCTGGGGGGTAGCCTGCTACTGGTTCGCGAGTAACGGCGCGCCTCAGTAGAGTACGCCGGCCACTTCGCTGCAGAACTCGATCAGCGCCTTGCCCAGTTCGGCAAGGCCCTCTTCATCCCGTTGGCCACGGAACATCACCGCTGACACGGTGAAATCGATGCTGTTGGTTGGTGAGAAGACCGGCGCCGCAATGGCAAGAATCCCCCCCGAAAAATGCCCATCGTCCATTGCCCAACCGCGCTCGGCGGCCTCTCTCACTTCTTCGCGATAGACCTCGAGCGACAGCGGCTGGGCCCAGCGAATCGTCTCGAAACTGCTCTGTACTTCCGGATCGTCGAGGTCGATCTGCGTAGCGAACAACCGGCCGCTGGCGCCCATCAGAATTGGCAGACGCTGACCTTCAGCCATGTCGATACGCACATCGGTCGGGCTCGCGGCGGAACTGACAATGACGATGCGGTCAGGGCTCATTTTGCGCCACAGGGTGATGGTCACCCGCTGGCGTGCAGCCAGGTTCTGCAACAGGGGTTTGGCCATTTGCACGCGGTGACCCTGAGTCACCAATTGTTCAACCAGGCGCGCCAGGCCCAGGCCCACGGTGTAACGCTTGGAAAGGGCACTGAAATCGACCACCTCCTCTTGCACCAGGGTGCGCAGGATGTTGAAGCAGGTACTTGGATTGATTTTCAGTTGCCGGGCGATGTCCACTGAACGTTCCGGCGTGCCCACCTGACTGAGATAGCGCAAGATGCGTATGGCGTTGGATACAGGCTTGACGAGGGTTGCGCCGGCCGATTTGCTGCTGTCGTTGACGTCAGTGAGTTCCATGCCCAATCCAGTAACTTTAGAGTGGCGCCATTCTAACCTGAGAATGATTGGCGCCGTAAAAGTTTTATCTGGGAATTACTCGAACACTTCAATCGGTTAATTTCACTGGCGGCTGATAGATCAAACGACGGGTTTGCAGATCTTCGCGACGAAAACGCTCGATGAGACGCTCTTGGGCCTGGTCGGCCTGGGTCACCCGAACCTGTTGGCGCAAGTATTCCAGCCATGACTCGACAATAAAGCGCTCGCTGTAGAGTTGCGGGTCCGCCATGTCGCGGTACAAACGCCAGTTTTGCGCACCGTTGCGCCGTCGCGCCTTGCCTACCGCGTATACGGCAGCCAGAAATTCATCGCGGTCCGGCGCCGCCACCTGGTACACAATCTCCACCGATACCGGTCCTTCGGAATGGGACACCGGACTGGCCAGCTGGAGTGTGTCGGTCAACTGCACCTCGGCAAAGTCTGCTTCCTGGCCCAGTTCCACATGGCCATTTCGGGTCAGCGCGATGCCGACCAGCAACAACAGTGTCGAGAGCAGCAAGCTCTGGCTCAATCCCAGATACTCGGCCAATGCCCCCCATATCGCACCGCCGGCCGCCATCGCGCCCATCAGGATCAACACATAGACCGATGCGACCCGTGCGCGCACCCAATTGGCGGCATAGGTTTGCACCACCGTTGAAATGGTCGCGTTGACCGCCATCCAGCCGAACCCTGCCAGCAGCAGCATTGCGCAGACCGCGTAGCGGTTGTTGGATAGCGCGGCAGTGAGGGTGGCGAGGGCAAAGGAAATGGCGCCGCAAACCAGCAGATGACGCATGCCCAATACGCGATACAACCGCGGCAAGCTCAGCGCAGCCAATACTGCACCGGCACCAAGAAACGCCATGAGCAAGCCATAACCACCAGCGTCCATACCCAATTCCTGCTTGGCCACCAGTGGCAGCAAGGCCCATAAAGCACTGGCACTCATGGTGAACACAAGAACCTGCTTCATGGCGCTGAACAGGACCGCTGAATGCCGGATATAGCGCAGGCCACTGCGCATGCCACCGGTCAGGGTTTCCGGTGGCAAGCCCACGGCAGGCGGGTTGGGCGCGATACGAAAGAGGAAGAGGAGCACCGCGAACATACACAGCGCGATCACCAGAAATACCGAGGTCGTGTTCCAGTATGCAATCAGTGCACCCGCCAACGCGGGGCCCAAAGCCCGGGTGGCATTGATGGAAATTCCGTTCAAGGACACTGCAGCCGGCACCTGGTCGCGAGGCAGTACGCCGACCATGGTCACCATCCACGCCGACATGCCCAGCGCACTGCCAGTACCGAGCACAAAGGTAAACGCCAACAAGCCCCAGGTTTCCATGTGCGCGCTGTACGCCAGCACACACAACACCAGTGCGGCGAACAGCATCATGCACTGGGTAATGATCAGCCAACTGCGACGGTCTACCCGATCGGCAATCACCCCACCGGGAAAGGCAAACAGAAATACCGGTAGGGTCACGGCGGTTTGCACCAGAGAGACCATGGCTGCCGACGTCGTCAATGTGGTCATGATCCACGCCGCGGCGACCGTCTGCATCCAGATAGCCATGTTGACCACTGCGGCTGCCAGCCATAAACCGCGGAACGCTTTGTTGCGAAACGGCGCCCACGCCGAACCCTCGCTCATCATCACTCCTCAGCGGCTACGCCAGTCAGTTTCAGGGATTACTTGTCCAGCGGCTGACCCAGTCGCCCCGCCGCACGGGCGGGGATGAGTTGGCGTGGCGCAGCGATGGTATTGCTCTGTCGACCGATACCTGCAATCTCAGCCTCGACCCGATCACCCGGCCGTAAAAAACGCCCGCTTTCCAGTCCTACGCCGTGGGTGGATCCGGTAAACACCAGGTCGCCAGGACGCAGACTGATGCGTGCATCCAGATAATTGAGCAACTCATCCAGGGGAAAAATCATCTGCCGGGTATTGTCCTGCTGGCGCAGTTCATAGTTAACGCTCAGGCGCATATCTAAAGCCGGTTGCCCCGTTACACCCAGTTCGTCCGCGGTCACGATCCATGGACCTACCGGTGTGGTGCGGTCCATGGCTTTCTGGGTCAACAGGTCCAGACGACCAATCTGCTTGCCGGCATCGCGCGCACTTATGTCATTGCCCACCGTATACCCCAGCAGGCAGTCGCTGGCATGCGGTTCATCCAGCAACGGGCGGCCCACTACGGCGACCAGTTCCACCTCGTAATCAAGCTGGGTGGTCAGCGGCGAATAATCGATCTCGTCATAGGCACCAACCAGCGCTGACTCCGGTTTCATGTACGCCAACGGGTGCGCCGGAGAATCACTGCCAAGGCGCTTGAGGTGGCTGAGGTAATTGAGGCCCACACCAAAAACCCGGCTACCGGGTTCCAATGGCGCAAGCAGGCGCGCAGCCGACAACGGCAACCATTCGCCACTCGGGTCGAGGGCGTCTGGCGCAAGATCCGCCCCTAGCCCGGCCCAGTGGGCGAAAGGAGCATTAATTCGCCGAAAGCAATCAGCTTGCGCATTCAGCAACGCCCAGAACGCTTGCCCGGCAACTTCGACCCGCGCCAGACGCATGTCAGCGCTTGGCCAAGTAGGTCGGCAGGTACTCGGCGTCGAGCACTTCTTCCGGCGTCTTGACGCTGGCGCCGAGAATTGGCCCGACCATTTCGTGGCCCCACAGGCTGAGTTTTTCTGGATTCAGCTCATAGGGATCGCCTTGCCATGGCTCGATTTCAGCAATGGTCTCGAAGGCGAACCCGGACGGATTGAAATGGTAGAACGACAGATGGGGGTCCTGGGCATGTTGGCCGAGGGTCATCATCATCGGCAGTTCACGCTGACGCACGATGTCGTAGGTCTCACCGACATCACGCACGTTGCGTACAAACAGCCCGACATGCTGCACGCCCATGCGACCCGGTCCGTGACCATAAGCGATGTCATGGCTGGTGTGATGGTTGAGTTTGGAGCGGAAGAAACCGGTTCGTCCCTTGCCCGCACCAGCGCCATACCAGCTGAAACCCATGACATTAAGCAGGAAGTCTTCCAGTTCCGGAGTGTAGTCCGGGGTGATCAGCACCACATGACCCGCACCCCGTTCGTCGGCAAGGAAACCACTGTGCGGGCGGCCCGGCTGGAACGAGCGCGGCAGCCATTTTTGCCCGTAAAACAATTCGTGCTGATACCCCACCGGGTCACGAAAACGCACTAATTCACGCACGCCACGCTTTTCGCACAGCTCAGCATCACCGCGAGTGAAGTCGACATTGGCGGCTGCCAGCTTCTTGATGCCGTCCTCGAACGCCATGCGCCCCACCGCTTCCCAACCGATGTAGACAATGCGGTCTACCTTGCCAGGATGAAAAGCGAAGCGATGCCGACGATCATCGATCTTGAAGTACAGCGAATCGGGATCACTCTCGGGGTTCTTGCCTATGCCAAAACCCATCACCTGAGGGCCGTACTCACGCCACGCTTGGAGATTGGGGGTCTCAAAGCCCATGTAACCGATACCGATGATGTCCACGTTATTCACCTTGTTATTGTTCGAGATGAAAGGGTGCCGGTAGCCCATGCCAGGGCGCCGCGCGTGCTAGATCGCGAGTAACCCGCCATCGATGACGAAGTCCGAACCGGTAATGAATGAAGCCTCATCCGAGGCGACAAAGACCGCCATTGCCACCACTTCCTCGGGTTCGCCGGGGCGATCCATCAATACGCCATCCAGCAGCATGGCGCGCATTTTGGGGTCTTCCAGAAAAGGCCGGGTGCCAGGCGTCGCGACAAATCCCGGGCTCAAACTGACCGCACGTATACCGAACGGCGCCCCTTCTACCGCCAACTGGCGAGTGAAGGACACCACAGCGCCCTTTGCAGCCGAATGCGCGGAAATGCCGGCCACTTTCGAGCCACCCCATGCAGCGGTGGACGATACATTGATGATCACTCCGCGCTGTTCGGCCAAGTGGTGCCATGCATATTTGGTGGTATAGAACAGCAGGTCGATTTCGTTGCGCATGGTGTACTGCCAATCTTCGATCGACAGCTCGCTGACCAGCCCGAAGCGTGCGGCGGAAGCGTTGTTGTACAGGATGTCGATGCGCCCGTGTTCAGCCACGGCGGCATCGATCCAGGCCTTGGCCTGTTCATGATCACCCAGGTCCACGGGTGCCGAGCCGTACAGGGTAAAACCCTCGGCCTGCATCAACGCTGCAGTCTCCTCGTGACCTTCGGCATTGAAATCGCAACCGACCACAATCGCCCCTTCACGGGCAAAACGTAGCGCCGCAGCCCTGCCCTGGCCGCCGCCTGTACCGGTTATCAGCGCGACCTTGTTTGGTAATCGACCCATTAGCACATCCTCACCTCAGTGGTTATCACGTTTGCGGCAGGCGCTCACGCCATCAAACGGCTTCGTCATCCGGGGTGATGGGCTCAAGCCAGATGGCCTCCGCGGGGCAAGCGGCTGCACCCTCACGAGCCTCCTCCTCCAACTCCGGCGGCACGCGGGCATCGTCGAGGTACACCATGCCATCGGCATCAAGCTTGTACAGGCTGGGGCAAATCGCAGCACACAAACCATAACCACAGCAGCGGCTTCGGTCGGCCACCGCTTTGAACTGCGCTTTTTCTGAACTCATTTTTTTCTCCTTTATCAGGTTCAGCTTTTGCAAATTATGAACACTTATTTATTTTATGTGCAATTAATTTTTAACGCGGATATGCTGAGGCTCATCCGCTGTCCCTGATCATTGCCTTGGCTTAAAAAAAGGGAATCGCAGCAGGATGTTGAACACGGCTGGCTTCAGAGTGATTCAACCGTGGGTGCAACGCATGAAATTCGTTTGTCCGTTAGTCAGATAGCTGCGCTGGACAAAGCCGAATTTCTGATTTTATTCTGATTAAAAAACCAGATTCTGTTCAAAGAATCTGCTGGCGGTGATTCACATCACCACTTGTAGCAGTGCTTGGCTCAACAAAACCTATAAGGAAGCCAACTCCATGCACCCGTCTAGAAACAAAGCGGCAATCGATCTGCGCGAATTCCGCCAAAGCTGGAAAATCCTGATTTTGTCGGTCGCCGGAGTGGCCATCAGCATCAACGCCGCCCTGCTCTATGGTTTCGGCACACTGGTCGTGCCGCTCGGCGATGCCTTTGGCTGGAGCAAAAGTGAGCTGCAAGCCTGCATCACCTTTCTGTTTGGCGGCGCGGTGGTGTCATTGCAGTTGGTGGGTTGGTTCAACCTGCGCTACGGCATGAAGCGCGTTACCGTTATTTCCCTGCTGTTGTTGTCACTCGGTTACCTGGCAACCACGCAGCTGACCCAATCGATCTGGTCGATGTACATCGCCTTTGCACTGCTGCCCATCGTCGGCATGGGCGCGCTGGCCGTAACCTGGACCCAGCTGATCAGTCTTTGGTTCGACAGCAATCGCGGCCTGGCGCTCGCCATTGGTCTGTCCGGGACTGGTGTCACTGCCGCCATCATTCCCCGGCTGATGGCCTGGGGCATCGAGCAATGGGACTGGCGCGCGGCCTTCGTGATTCTCGCGCTGCTCAATCTGTTGGTGCTGCTGCCGCTGATTCTGCTGTGGTTCAAACTACCCTCTGTTGCCGGTCACCGTGACGGCGGGCGTGCGCTGGAGCAATTGCCCGGCATGTCTTTTCGTGAAGGCATGGGCTCGCTGAAATTCTGGACCTGTAACCTGGCGCTCAGCCTGGTGATTTCTTCGATTGTCGGCATGGTCACCAGCACCGTACCCATGCTGCAAGCCCGAGGCCTATCCGCGGGGGACGCGGCCACCATTTTCAGCTGCTTTGGTATTTCGCTGATCTTCGGCCGCATGCTTATCGGCTATCTGCTCGATCGTCTGTGGCCGCCGATTGTGTCTGCGATCAGCCTGGTGCTGCCCGCTATCGGTTGTTTCATCTACCTGAGCCCGACCACCGAATTTGCCCCGCTCATGCTGGCGGCGGTGCTGGTTGGTTTTGGCGCCGGGGCGGAGTTCGATATTGCCGCGTTCCTGATTGCCCGCTACTTCGGCTTGCGCGAATACGGCCGCCTGTTCGGCGTGCATCAGGGCCTCAATACCGTGGCTTCGGCGCTGGCGCCGTTGCTCTTTGCGTACATGCTGGCGCGCACCGGATCGTATAACGCCATGCTGGTTTATAGCGCCGCCTGCTGCCTGATCGGTCCGCTGTTGCTACTGACCCTTGGGCGAGTGCCGCACTTCAACGTGCAAACCATTCCCAGCCAATCCTGAGCCCCCTAACAAGAATCGGAGCAGAACATGCCCACATTGACATTTATTGAACACAACGGCACCGCCCATCAAGTCAAAGGCGACATCGGCCAGTCGGTGATGCAAGCCGCGACCTTCGCCTCGGTGCCGGGTATTTCTGCCGACTGCGGTGGTGCCTGCAGTTGCGCCACCTGTCACACCTATGTCGACGAGGCCTGGCTGGGCAAGGTGCAAGCGGCGGAAGGCATGGAGAACGACATGCTCGAGTACGCTTTCGAACGTCGCGACAGCAGCCGCTTGAGCTGTCAAATGATCATCAGCGAAGACATGGACGGCATGGTTTTGCACCTGCCGTCGTCGCAATTCTGAATGCGCGTGAAGGAGTTCCCATGACCCTCGCCTCAGTCGTTATCGTCGGTGCTGGCCAGGCCGGATTTCAGGTCGCTGCCTCCCTGCGCCAGGAAGGCTTTGACGGGCGCATCACCCTGATCGGCGATGAGCCAGGCCTGCCCTACCAGCGCCCGCCATTGTCCAAAGCCTATCTGCTCGGCAAGATCCAGGCGACCAATCTGCTGTTTCGTCCTGCTGATTTCTACACCACCCAGCGCATTGAACTGCTGCATGACCAGGCGACCGCGATCGACCGCCTGAACCGACGCGTGGTGTTAGCCTCGGGTGCTGCTGTCAGTTACGACCATCTGGTACTGGCGACCGGAGCCCACAACCGCCCCCTGCCGGTTCCCGGCGCAGAGTTGCCGCAAGTGTTCGGTATCAAAACCAAAGCCGATGCCGACGCCCTGGCGCCGCTGGCGAAAGAAGCGCGCAACGTGGTGGTGATTGGAGCCGGGTTTATCGGCCTCGAGTTTGCGGCGGTGGCCGCTGCCCTAGGGGCTAATGTGCACGTACTGGAGCTGGGCGAGCGTCCCATGGCTCGTGCCGTGTCGCGGGAAATGTCGGAATTGTTTCGCCAGGCCCATGAAGCGTGGGGCGTCCATTTTGACTTCCGCCAGGGTTTAAGCCGCATCGACGGCGATAACGGCAAGGTGTGCGCGGTACAAACCGGTGACGGACGTGCACTCCCTGCTGACCTGGTGGTGTTTGGTATCGGTGTGATTCCCAATGCGCAGCTGGCGACTGAAGCCGGTCTGGACATCGAGAACGGCATCAAGGTGGACGCCAGCCTGCTGACCTCTGACCCGCAAATTTCCGCGGTAGGCGATGTCGCCAGCTTCCCGTGCCTGCAAAACAATGAGTTACACACCCGCCTCGAGTCGGTGCAGAACGCCATCGACCAGGCCCGCACAGTGGCTGCACGCTTGATGGGTAAACCGGCACCTTATAGCGCCCTGCCCTGGTTCTGGACCGATCAAGGCAACTTGAAACTGCAGATCGCCGGACTCTCGCATGGCTATGACAGTACCGTCGTGCTCGGTTCAGTCGAAGAACATCAAGCGTCTGTGCTGTGTTTCCGCAATGACCGTCTGGTGGCCGTGGAGTCCTGCAATCGCATGGGCGATCACATGGCGGCGCGCAAGATTCTTGCTCGCGCGCCCAAGCTGACGGCAGTTGAGGCCGCCACTGACGGGTTCGATCTGAAAGCTTGGGAAGCGGCCAACCGCGACTGAACGTCGTACTGATCTTTCACACCCGCTGCCGCGCCCGCCTTAAAGCTGACGCGGCATTTTTTTGCACAACGACTGGAGCGATGCAATGAACAAAGTCTGGTTTATTACCGGTGCGGCCCGAGGCTTGGGTGCTGCCATTGCCAAAGCCGCATTGGCTGATGGTGACAGCGTGGTGGTCAGCGCCCGGCGTATCGAACCGCTGGAAATTGTCTTTGCCGAGTACGGCGAACGCGTGCTGGCAGTGGCCCTGGATGTGACCGACGAAGCCCAGGCACTGGCTGCCGTAGAAACTGCCGTGGCGCGTTTTGGCCGAATCGATGTGCTGGTCAACAACGCCGGTTATGGACAACTGGCGCCGTTTGAAGACAATTTCGCCAGCGACGCCGACCAGCAGTTCGCGACCAATGTGTTCGGTGTGTTCAACGTCTGCCGCGCCGTGCTGCCTGTCATGCGTCAGCAACGCAGTGGCCGGGTGTTCAACGTGTCTTCAATGGGTGGCATGGTCGGGATGGGTGGTGCGGCGCTGTACTGCGCGTCTAAATTTGCTGTGGAAGGTTTTTCCGAATCCCTGGCCCAGGAAGTGGCGCAGTTCGGGATCAAGGTCACGCTGGTGGAGCCCGGGGTTTTCCGTACCGACTTTCTCGACCCCAGCTCCGCGGTCTTCGGTACACGCGGGTTGGAGGATTACGCTGCATTCACCGCCAAGGTCAAAGGCGCTTCGGCCGCCTACAACCATCAGCAAACCGGCAACCCGGCTAAACTGGGCGATGCGCTGGTGCTCCTGGCCAACAGCGAACATCCACCGTTGCGTTACCTGGCGGGTTCAGACGCTTATCAGCAGGTCAGCGACAAGCTCAACAGGATGCTCGCGGAAATCGAGCAATGGCAGCAGCTGTCCCATTCCACCGATGGCGTCTAGGCGACGACGCGCACAGCCTTTCTGACAAGGCTGTGCGCAACGATTACTGGTTGATGAAGTAACGTACGGACAACTTTCCTTCTTCAAACCGATACAACTCGATCGTCTCGATACCGCCTTCCTGCTCGCGAAAGGCGTTCAGGTGATGGCACGCCGCTTCATTGCCATTGACGATGCACTGGCGCACTTCAACGCGAATCTTCGGTTGCTGCTGCGCCCACATGCCTTCCAGTACCTGCCAGGCATCGGCCTGGGGCTTGCCGACGTATTCGATACTCAAGCCGTTGGCCGAGACGCTGCGGTAGTGAGCGAAAAAGCCGTCTTTGTCGCCCCGGTTCCAGCAGTCGATCTGCCCGTGCAGAAAGTGCTCGATGGTGTGTTTGTCCATGCTCATTTCACGTTCATCCTCAAGTGGGTTCAGGCATGTGGTCGTAGCTGGAGGTTTTGCTGACGGGCGAGGAATTTTGGCTCCATTCTCAACCACAGCAGAATGGTCGGGCCGACAATGGCGCAGCAGAAACAGCACACCAGCACAGCGGAATAGCTGCCGTACAGGTCATAGAGATGGCCGAACAGCATGGGTACCAGACCGGAGACAATGGTGATCAGGCACAGGTGCAGACCAAATATCCGCGCGTAGTCTTTCAAGCCGAAATAGCGCGCCATCAGGAATGCCGCCAGATCGAACTCAGCTCCGGCACTGGCGCCGATGCACAGGGTCGCCAGCACCAGCAACGGTGTGTTTTGCGCCCCGCCAAAGAGAAAGATCGCGCAGCCCAATGCGGGTAGCGCCAGGCTCACGGCGGCCACTACTGAAGGTGAATAGCGGTCCAGCAGATAACCCACCAACAAGCGCCCGCCGATGATGGAAATACCAAAGGTACTGAAGATCTGACTGGCTTGCTGCGCACTCAGGCCCTTGCTTTGCAGCATCGGCACCATGTTGGTGACCATGCCGACGGTCAACGACACCGACAATATCAATGCAACGTTAAAGCCCCAGTACATCCCTGAGCGCACTGCTTGTTTGAAGGACATGCCGGACAGCTCCGGAAGTTCCTTCTGCGTTGTCGCGTCAGGACTGGCGAGCAGCGCCGGCATGCGCAGCCACATCAATGACAAGGGCAACGTAAACAACAAAGGCATCGCCCCCAGCGCAATAAACCCGGCTTGCCAACCGTAGGCGGCAATCAGCCGCGACAACAGCGGTGGCAGAATCATCGCCATCAGCCCGGTGCCACACAGAATCACGGCCAGCGCCAAACCACGGTTACGCTCGAACCAGAGGTTGACCAGTTGCGTCCAGGTGATCGCAATGGTTCCGGCACAAATGATCGGCATGCTGAAAAACGCCAGGTACAACCAGCCGATCGAACCCTCAATCCGCGTGATCGCAAAGTAACCGACGATCTGCAGCACGATCGAAACAATCGCTACCCGGCGCAGCCCGAACCGACGGTACAGCCAGCCGACCAGTTGCGTGGAAATCGCCACACCGGCGAACAGAAAGGTGATGGAGGCCTGCAAGTCGCCCCGGCTCCAGCCGAACGCCTGTTCCAGCGGAATCACCAGGGTGCCGAAGGCGTACAGCAACGCAGCGGTAATACTGGTGCAGATGCCAAACAGGCCCAGGACAACCACGCGCCAGCCGCGCTTGAACTCGGAAAAATCATTGCCGGCGTGGGCCGTGGTGTTGCTACTGCGTGTATCCGATGTCATGACCTGACTCCCATCGCGGACGTGCGGGTTGATTAATGGCCCTTGAGGATTTCTTCGACCTTGGGCAGCGCGATCATGGTGGCGCCGCCATCCACCAGCAGCGAAGTGCCAGTGATATAGGAAGCCTCGTTGGAGGTCAGAAACAGCACGGCGTTGGCAATGTCGGCGGACTCGCCCAGACGCCCTACCGGGAAATGTGCAGCGAGTTTATGCGGCAGTTCATTGCCCAGGGTTTCGAGCATGTGATCAGTGCCGATCAGTCCGGGCTCGACGACGTTGACCAGAATATTCATGGCACCGAATTCCACCGCCAGGCCGCGGGCGAAGGCATTCATGAAGGCTTTGCTGGAACCATAGGCAATCAGGCGAGGGGTGTATTTGCGGTTGGCTTCGCCGGACGAGATGAAAATCAGCCGGCCTTTGTCGGCTGCTTTCGACAGATAAGGTGCGCAGTCCTTGGCCAACCAGAACAACGATTGAATATTGCTGCGAACGATGTGATCAAACGTATCATCGGCCATTTCGGCGATCAGCCCGTGACTGGTATCGGCAGCGCAATGCACCACGATGTCCAGGCCACCAAAGTGCTCTACACCATCTTGCACCATTGACTTGATCGCCTCGCGGTCGGCGATGTCGCCACCGACCAGGCAGGCTTGCGCGCCCAGGGCCTTGATCTGTGCGATCGTTTCTTCACCGTATCGAGCGGTGCGTGCCGACACCACCACCTTGGCGCCTTCTCGGGCATAGGCCAGGGCAATGGCGCGACCCATGCCTCGACCTGCACCGGTGACCAGCACGACTTTGTCGCGGAATTTCATCGTGATTCCTCATTGTTGTTATTGGTGGAGGCTACTGATACAACGCGTACGCTCCCCTGTAGGAGCTGCCGAAGGCTGCGATCTTTTGATCTTGCCTTCAAAAGTCAAAGTCAAAAGATCGCAGCCTTCGGCAGCTCCTACAGGGGTAAAGGTTTCGGTCAACTGTTTACAGGTCTTTGCCTGGCACATTGCGGGCCGAGCCATTACGCCGGTCCGATTCACCCCAGCCCAGCCAGTGTGAAGGCTCACGGGTATCGCCAACCCGACGCCAACGGCCTTCCTGCTGCGCAGTGATCGGGAAGCCACCGACGAAGTCGATCATCTCGCCCTTCTCATCAGGCAAAAACTCCCACTCTTCCTTGCCTTCCAGCACGATTTTCGCGGATTTGAGGAAGTAGCTTCCGTCCTTGTGTTCGGTGTTTCCTTCGATATCGGTGGTGACCCGAACCTCGCCTTTTTCATTGTTGAAAATGGCGTAGCCCAAGTGGTCGTGACCGACCATGAAAGAGCCGGTATCCCAGGTGCCATCTTTATAAACGGTGACGAAGGACCACCAGATCACATGCTTGTTGTTGTTCACCACCAAGTCTTTCTTGAAGTGAATGGCGCCGCCTTCGGCCATGTAGAACTGGTCCAGCGCCATGGCGCCTTTCACCGGACGCCCCTCGCAGACACCGGCGATATCCCACAACTGCGAAACATAAAAGGTGCCCCATTCCACGCCTGGCAGGTACCACTGCAAACCTGGGCCAAGCAGTCGGCCTTCGAGGTGAAACAGGCCTTCTTCCTTCCAGGTCAGGCGTTCGCTGCTGGCGGTGATCTCCCAAGAGTTGCCGGGTTCGCCCGGGTGGCTGGCCCAACGTGCGACATCGCCTTCCAGGCTGTGTACCGGCAGTGGTGTCAGCGCCTGGCGGGCCATTTTTTCGTGGTCCATGCGCAGGTTGACGTTATCGACGTGATTGTTCAGGTAGAAGAACTTGGTTGGGTTGGGGGTGCCATTGGGCGCCATCAGCGACCGTACGAATGAGTAAATGTTGCCTTGCTCATCGCGCACAGAACCGAACGGCGAACTTTTGCTCAGGTGCAGGCCGAAGAAGCCGCGTTCGGCTGACATCGAAGCGCCGGTGACCTTGTGCGGCCCAACCAGTTGTTGAAAGCCGAAATCACCGCGTTCTGGAATGGTTTTAAACGTTCTCATGATGCCCTCTGTTGTTTTTGTTGAGGCAGGGAAACGGGATTACAGCGTGATTCAGTCCCAGATCACCGGGAGCGTGGACACGCCTCGCAATTGCGCTCCGCCGATCTGCGGGACGGGTTGGCTCGGGTCGAGTCGCAAGTTGGGAAAGAGGTCGAGGATGGCGTTGACAGCGCAGCTGATTTCCACTTTGGCGACGAACTGACCGATACACATGTGCGGGCCGAAGCCAAAACCAAAGGAGGGTTTTGGCTTGCGATCAATGTCGAATACCTCAGGGTTTTCAAACGCATCTTCGTCGCGGTTGGCGGACACCACCATGCACTGGACGAACGAACCCTTGGGGATTTTCACGCCGTGAAATTCCACTTCCCGGGCGGTTTCGCGCACCTTGAAAGTGGCCACGGGTTCAAAGCGCGTGGTTTCGTCCATCAGCTTGCCGATCAATGAGCGGTCGGCCTTGACGCGTTCCAGCAAGCCGGGCGTGGTCAAGAGCAAAGTCATTACCGAGCCAAACATGCGCGTGGTGGTTTCGCCCGCGGCTGGCAAAAGCGAGCGAGTGAAGGTGATCACCTCGTGGTCATCCAGCGTGCGCCCTTCGTACTCCGCGCGCAGCAAACGCCCGACCACATCATCGCCCTGGCTGCCCTCGGCACGACGTTGCACCACCACCTCGGCAAGCGCGTCGTACAGACCTTTGACAGCGATGCCGGCCTGACGTCGCGCTTCAACCATTTTGCTCGGGTCAATCTGGTTGCCGCCGACAATGGCCAAGGCCCACGCGGCGTATTGCTTGTACTTGGAGGGCTCATCCGAGGGGAAGCCCATCAAAGCGTACATGACGCGAATCGGCAGCTCGAGGCCGAACTTCATCAAGTCGGCCTTCTTTGCCGGCAACATCGGCTGGATGTACTCCTCGCGAATCACTTGATCGATCTGCGGGCGCCACTTGTTCACGGTCTCCGGCATAAAGGCCGGTTGCAGCAAGGCGCGCACCTTACGGTGCTCGTCACCGTCCATGGCAAGAATGATCAAACCATCGAAAAACGCGCCAAGACCTTCGGCAATAAAACCGCTGGTATAGGTCGCACCATCGCGCAGGACAGTCATTACATCCTGGTATTTGAACAAGGCGAAGGTCGGGCGAGTGCCCTGCTGGGTGCCGGCATTCGTCGGCACGCCAAACTGGGTGATGAAGTCGCCTTCATAGATGGGCGATTTCAGCCGTTGCTCGCGGCACACCGCGTGAATATCCAGGTCGGTGCCCCGATACATTTCCGACACAGCGGAGTATGCGGTTGCCAGGTCCAGTGCTGCGCTTTCGTTGCTCATCAGGAGCTCCTGTCTTGTTTTTATTCTTCTTGCACACCAAGATTGTCCGGCTGCCGACCCATGGTATGTGGTTGTGTCTGCGCCGGTAGTCCGCTTCGTTTGACTTGGGGTCAAACGAAGGCCCCCGGGGAAATGCTTCAAGGTGTGAATAACCTGGCCAAAACTGGCATGAGGAGGACGAGGTGGCGGTAAAGGCAGGAGAAGGTGGCGAACAGGGCAAACGCAATACGATGAATCGCCTGCTCGCGGCAGCGCGCGTGGAGTTCGCCAGAAAAGGCCTGGCCGGTGCGCGCGTGGAAGAAATTGCCCGGGAAGCCGGCGTTACCAAACAGCTGGTCTACCACTACTACAACTCCAAGGAAGGCCTGTTTGTAGCGGTACTGGATGAGTCTTCGGACAACATCATGTCCGAGCTGGTCAACCTCAATGTCGAAGAGCTTTCACCGCCAGTGGCGATGCGCGCCGTGCTCAATCATTTTTTTGACCAGTACCGTCTGGACCCCTTCCTCGGCAGCCTGGCGCTGGAAGGCATTCGCTACCATGACACCCACGAAACACCTCGCAACCATTTTCTGGAAATGGCACCGAAGCTGATCGCCAAGCTCGACGCGATTTTGTTGCGGGGTGCGGCCAGTGGTGATTTTCGCGCAGACATCAACCCGCGCCTGTTGTTGGCCAGCGCTTCGCTGGTGACTACTGGCTGGTTCACCAACCGCTATTCGATGTCGGCACTTGCCGGGCTGGATACGGACTCGGAGCAAGGCATGGCCACCTGGCGTCAGTACTCGGCGGATTTTGTGCTGGCGAGTATTTCGCTGGGCGCAGAAAAAAACGTCGACGGCGTTTAAGCACCGTTCACACACTCTCGCCCAATGAGCTTTCCCTGTGGAAGCAGGCTTGTTCCCACAGGGGGGGGTTGCTTAGGGGCTTGGAATCAGCGACCCGCTTCAGTCAGCCTTTTTACGCAAATACTTGCTCACCCGCTTGGCCGCCAACCGCCCGGCCATGCCGTTTACCCCACCGCCCGGATGAATGCCGGCACTCCCTAAATACAGTCCCGCCACCGGCAAGGTATCGCCTCCCAAACCGTACGCCGGGCGCATGGTGCTCGAGCGCATCGAGGTGGTGTCGATATGCACCACGCAGCCATTCACCGTGTTCAAGCGCGCAGTAAAATCCGGAGCAGCCTCGATATGTCGGCCAATCACCTGCCCCTCGATCCCATCGATGTAGTCATACAGCTGTTCCTGCACCTGGTCGGCCACCCGCTCACGCAGCGCGTCCCAACCTTCATTGGGATTCACCGGCATCACCGGCGGATAGATGTACAACACATCCTGCCCGGTTGGCGCTTGTGAAGGGTCGGCCGCACTGGGTGCGGCCACGGTGATATAGGGCAACTTCGGTACTTCACCACGGGCGCAGGCGGCGAAGTTTTCCAGCACGGCTTCTTCGGTGCCGATCAGCATGACGGTTTTACGCAAATCCACGCCATCGCCGCGAATGGCAGCAAAACGCGGCAAAGAAATCTGCCCACGCAGGGCAACATCCACCTTCAATGGTCCCGACCCTCTGCCGTTAGCAGGTGCCATGGCGATACGGGTCAGCAGGTGTTGAGGGATTTCACCACGGGTAACCATGTCCAACGCCGGCTTGGGGTGGCAGCCGGCAATGACCGCACGTGCGGTGAACTGACGACCATCAGCCAGTTTCACGCCTTTGATCAGACCGTCCCTGGCAACGATTTCACTGACGCTGGCCGACACCAGCACTTGCCCGCCCAGCTCTTCCAGTCGAGTCTGCATGGCATTGCTCAACTGCTGCATGCCACCCAATACCCGGCCCACGCCAAAACGATGAAGGAAACCGAGCAAGGCGTAATAGATGCCACCGCCATCGGCGCTGATATCCCCTGCCAGCCCAGTGAGTGCACACATCGCGGAAATGGTCACCGGATGCTCGAAGCGCTCACGTGCCGCCTGCAACGCGGAGCCTGTCATCAGCGCCATCAGCTCGGGTTTCAGCGCTTTGTGTTTGATGGCGGTGCCAAGCATTTTCAGCTTCACGCCGAGGTTTGTTTTGGCCGGGTCGACACGCATCATCGGCAGCGCGATATCGAGGAACATGTCGATGACTTTCATGAACTGCAGAAACGCCTCGGCATCCTTGCTGCTGAACCGGCGGATCTCGGCGGCGGTTTTCTCGCGATCGCGCCAGAAGATCAGAGATTGGCCATCCGGATGCAAGTACACATACCCCGGCGCAAGCTCTATCGATTTGAAACCGTGTCGATCAAGTCCCAGCTCCGCTGGCACATGGGAATGCACGCGCATCGACATCATGTCCAGGGCACAGGGATGAACCAGATGCTGCGGCGCTTCGGGTATCAGGTAACCCGAGGAGGCCATCCCGCCGACCTTGTCCAATGCCTCCAGAACCAGCACCTTCTTGCCTTCCAGGCCCAGGTAGCAGCCAGCCGAAAGGCCATTGGTGCCACCGCCGACGATGATCACATCAAAATCCGTAGTGCTCGCATTTTGGTTCTGGTTCATCAATTAATTCCAAGTCGAGTTCAACCACAGCGGCGCGCGGCGGCTATGGCGGCAAAGATCAGCCGCGGCGCACCGCACGGGATGCGCCGGGCAAGGGTTACATGCCGGTGCGGCCCATCTGCGCAAACAGCGCGCGCATCGCCACCAGGGAGGGGGTGTGGCTGCTGAAACCACCATCAGCGACCAGCGTGGTGCCCGTGACAAATGAGGATTCGTCACTGGCCAGGAACGCCACCACATCGGCAATCTGCCGAGGCGTGCCCAGCTCGGCAGTGCAGTGGTTGTCGCGCAGGATGTCGAGCAAGGGTTCAGGCATGGCGTGTTCCGAAGGCGCCAGGCCGATCTGCACGGCGTTGCCGCGAATGCCTTGTTTGCCGTATTGCGAGGCGACCATGCGCGGCAGCATCATCAGCCCCGCCTTGGAGGTGGCGTAGCCGGTCAGGGACATATCGCCCTGCATGCCCAGACCCGAGGTGGCGAAGATAATCGAGCCCTTGCCGTTCTCCAGCATGACCGGAATCACATGCTTGGTGCACAGCACCGCGCCACGCAGGTTGACGGCGATGGCGCGGTCCCAGGCCTGCATGTCGAGGTTGACGAAATCGCGGTCTAGCTGACGTTGCTCGGCGTTCAGGATCGCCGCGTTGTTGTGCAGAATGTCGATACGGCCGAAATGCTGTTTAACCTGAGCAACCATCGCGCGCACGGCGTCTTCCGAGGAGACGTCGGTGGCGATCGCCAAGGCTTGATGCCCCTCGGCGAGGAGTGACTGGGCCACAGCTGTGGCCCCCTCGAAATTGATATCGACCACCGCAATACTTGCACCATGCGACGCCAGCACCCGTGCGCACTCAGCGCCCAGGCCGCCACCGGAGCCGGTAATAATGGCCACTCGTCCTGCCAGTTTTCCTGTGCTCATGCTCTGTTCCTTATTGTTTTGAGTGGCGCTTTACTCGCCGGTAAATCGCGGTTCGCGCCGTTCACTGAACGCCTGGGCCGCCTCGCGGGCATCCTTGGTCGGGGCCAGCAAGGCGAACAGATCAAGCTCCAGGTCCAGGCCACGTTTGAGGTCCATGTCCAGCGCCGCCCGTGCTGCCTGTTTGACAAACGCCGACGCGGTGGGTGGTTTGACGGCGATGCGCTGAGCAAAGGCCCGTACTTCGTCCAGCAGGCTGGCGTTGTCGCTGGCCAGGCGGCTGACCAGACCAATGCGCTGCGCTTGTTCGGCGCCCACCCGGTCACCGGTGAGCAACATGTCCAATGCCTGACCCGGCGCCACCACTCGGGACAGTCGTTGCGTACCGCCGCCGCCGGGAATCAGCCCCAGGCCGGTTTCCGGCAGGGCGAACACGGCATCGGGCGCGGCGAAGCGGATGTCACACGCCAGCACCAGTTCCAACCCACCGCCCATGCAATAACCATGAATGGCAGCGATCACCGGTTTGCTGATGCCATCCAGCGCTTCGATCCAGCGCACCTGTTCCATGCGCTGCCGCACTTGCAGGCTCGATTCCGGGCCACGACGCTCCTTGATATCAGCACCCGCACAAAAGCCTCGCTCACCTTCCCCGCGAATCACGATCACGCGAATGTCCGGGTCTTGCTGCAACAGCGCCAGTGCTTGCGGCACGCCCTGACGAATATCGTCGTTGATGGCGTTGATCTGCCGGGGCCGGGTCAGTACCACCCAACCCACCATGGCATCACGCTCAAGGCGCACCGCATCGTTGATCAAAACGGGAGACTGCGGTTCTTGCGCTGTGCTCATACAGGGCACTCCTCGAACTCGAAGACCTGGCCATTGAGTTCTTGTGGGTCGATCTTGATCAACGCACGGCCGCCGACGGCCTCGGAGGATTCGATCCACTGGAACCGCGTGCCGCGTGACCGCAGATCCTCGGCCTTGGCAGCCAGATCGTTGACACCGATGCGGATGTAGTACGGACCCGGCCCCCAGTTATTGACGTAGTGGCCGGCGTCGGTGTTCCAGTAGGTCGCCTCGAGGACATCGAGGGTGGCACTGTTCGGCACGGTGAAACCCATACGCGCACGGCGGTAACCTTCGCTGCCGATGCTCTCGACCGGCCCGCTCGGTTCCCAATCGAGGTTGGTCGAGACCTTACGCAGGGTTTCATCGAGGTCGCGTACCAGGAAGCCACGGGCGGTGACGCGGACCATGTCGCCGGGCTTGAGATCACGCGGCTGCATCGGTGGCAACTGATACGTTTCCGGCGGCATCTGCAAAGGCTCGGTCGGCATGATCTCAATGCACAAACCGCCATCCACCGTGGGCTGGTAATACGGTTGCTCGGGAGTGGCACCCAGCCATAAGCGGTCGAAGGGCATTTCCGGGGTGCGCTGCGCCATGCGGAAAGGCAAGCGACGACGCATCAGTTTGTCTACCAGCGCGTCGAACTTGTCCCCGTGCAGGGCCAGCACGATGGAGTGCGTGATCATCGGCCGATGATGCCCCTGGAAATCCTTCAGGCTTTCCAGAAAGTCATGGAACAACGGATCACCGGGGTTCGGCCGATCCAGGTGCCACTGCGGTTCGATGCGCGTAGGCGACACCGCGAGGGATTTGTGTACCCGCAGGAAATGCGCAATATACGGGTGATTATCGAACGCCTGGCGCCAGCGTTCGTGTTTGTAGATGCCGAGCTTGTCGACCAACATTTCCGTCATGCCGTCCGGGTCCGGAACCATCATGTCGGCACTCATCAATAACTCGAACATTGTTCTCTCCTTGCAGTTGCCAGCCAGGTCTGTGCCCGGCTATTAGTCAGCGGACACGCCGGGGTAAGGCGAGCTCGGTCAATTGGGGTGCAGGTGCGCTGGCCGCGGGTTTGCGCGGTTCCTGTTGGGCGCGCGCGTCCTCCAGATCGAGGGTCACGCCGGCCTTGGAGTTGCCTTTCGGGTTGAGCAGGTAATGCGAGAGGGCCGGGATCAGCACCAGCGCACCGAGCATGTTCCACAGGAACATGAAGGTCAGCAGAATGCCCATGTCCGCCTGGAACTTGATCGGCGACCAGGCCCAGGTAATCACCCCGGCGGCCATGGTCAGGCCAACGAGCGCCACGACCCGACCGGTGAAATCCAGCGAGCGGCGATACGCAACCGCCAGGCTTCCACCGCGTTCCTGCACCGCCAGTTGCACACTGAGCAGATACAGCGCGTAGTCCACGCCGACACCGACACCCACGGCGATTACCGGCAAGGTGGCTACTTTCAGGCCGATCCCCAACCAGACCATCAGCGCCTTGCAGATGATCGTAGTCATCAGCAAAGGAATCAGCGCCACCAGGGTTGCGCGCCAACTGCGGAAGGTCAGCAGGCAGAGCAAGGCCGTAGCGCCATACACGGCCAGGTACATGGTGATGATGCCCTTCTCTACCTCAATGTTAGTGGCGGCCTCGATCCCGGCATTACCCGCAGCCAGGAGGAATTCCACAGGCTGCTCGGCGCCAGCGGGTGTGTTGTTTTCCTTGGCGAACTCTTCAGAAACTTTCAACACCCGGCTCAGTGTGTCGGCTTTGTGATCAGCCAGGTAGGCGATCAATGGAGTGACCGAGCACTGCTGGTTGGTGATGCCCGGTGCAGAAATCATCGCGGCATCCACCGCCGAGTTGGTGATCGCCTGGTCGCGGCTGATGCTCAACCATTTCGGGCTGCCTTCAGCCATGCCGGAGCTGATCATGCGCACGGTTTCGGCCAGCGACTGGGTGGTTTGTACACCAGGCGTCTGGCGCAGGCGCCAGGCCAGTTTGTCCATGCTTTGCAGCGACTGGTACAGACGGCAGCTGTCTTCGTTGGTCTTCATGATGACCACGAACTGGTCACTGGAAAGTCCGTAGTGGCTGGTGATGTAGGCGTTATCGCGGTTATAGCGCGAATCCGCACGCAACTCCGGTGCACCGGGATCCAGATCACCGACCTTGAGGTGCATCATCACCACGCTGCCAATCAGCGTCACCACCAGCGATACGGCAATCACCGCCGTGGCCATCGGCCGTTCGGTGAAGCGATCCAGGCCGCTCCACAGACGCCCGAGAAAACCGCGGTTTTCTGCGCCGGCCTGATCTTTGGCGATGGCGATACGCGCGGCTTTCTTACTGACGCCCAGGTACGACAACGCCACCGGAATCAGCAGCAACTTGGTGAAAATCAGCACGGCGACACCAATGCTGGTGGTCAGTGCCAGGTCGCGAATCACCGGAATATCAATGATCACCAGCACGGCAAAACCAACGATATTGGTCAGGAGCGCAGTCAAGCCAGTGAGAAACAAGCGGCGGAAGGTATAGCGCGCAGCAATGTATTTATGGGTGCCACGGCCAATGTCCTGAAGAATGCCGTTCATTTTTTGCGTGCCGTGGGAGATCCCGATGGCAAAAATCAGGAACGGCACCAGGATGGAGTAAGGGTCCAGTTCGTAGCCGAGGAGTTGCATCAAACCCAGCAACCACACCACCCCCGCCACTGCCACGCTCACCAGCAGCAAGGTACTGCGCAGGCAGCGTGTATAGAAATAGACGAACAACCCGGCGATCAGTACCGATGCGCCAAAGAACAGCATGACCGAATACAGGCCGTCGATCAGGTCGCCCACCAGCTTGCTGAAACCCACAATGTGGATGCCCACTTTGTCACTTTCCAGCGAGCGAATCTGCGCTTCCAGTTGCTTGGAAAAATCACCGTAATCCAGGGGTTGTCCGGTCTGCGGATTGGTATCGAGCAGCGGCGCGACAATCATGCTCGACCGGCCGTCGTTCGCCACCAGGTTGCCAATGATCCCGGAACGCATAATGTTGCGGCGCAAGGCCGTGATCGATTTGTCACTGCCGTCGTAATCCGATGGCATGACCGCACCGCCATCAATGCCCTCCTCCGTCACTTCTTTCCAGCGAACGATGGGCATCCACAGCGATTTCATCCAGGAGCGGTCGATGCCTGGAATCAGGTACAGGGTGTCGTTGACCTTTTGCAGCGCCAGCAGATAGTCGGCGTCGTAGATATCACCGGATTTGTTTTCCACCACGACGCGAATGCTGTTGCCCAGGCCTGGCAACTGGTTTTTATACGCCAGGTAATTCTTGATGTAAGGGCTGGAGCTGGGAATCATTTTTTCGAAGCTGGCATTGACTTGCAGCCGTGTAGCGAAGAAGCCCAGCACCACAGTGGCGAGCAAGCAGGCAACGACGACCACCATGCGATGACGGAATATGACCCGTTCAAACCAGCCACCGGAGTTTTTGTCAAAGTCCTCCAGGTTGGCAATCACTGGCATCCCGCTGTTGAATTTTTGCTCGACCATTTTTTCTTTCTCGTAGGGGAATCGTGCCGGGGGCTTTAGTTGGCCTGGGCGATATCGATGACCTTGGCGCCGCTGAAGCGCGTGACAAGCAGGCTCCCAGCCTGTTTGGTGGCACTGGCTGCATACACCTCGCCTACCCGCGCATCTGCCAGCGGGGTGACCTGCAAACTCTGCCGGTCAACGCTGACCAGTTGCCCACCCTGGCTCACGACGATCAAGGCATCACCCTGCTCGACAATGCTGACCAGGCTGCTATTGAGATTGGTTGCCACAGGCTGCCATTGCTGGCCGTCATCACGGCTGGCAAACAGGTTGCCGCGCAGCCCGTACGCCAGCAGCAGACCGTCGAAGGCGCGGACGCCGAAGTAAGTGCCGGTGTAGGGCGTATCGATTTTCACGAAACGTTGTTGCGGACCATCCAGACGCAGCAGCAAACCCTGCTCCCCGCCGATGTAAAAAGTGCCCGCTTGTTCCGCCAGTCCATACAGGTGCATGCGCCGATCGTTATCACTGCGCTCGGTCCACGGCTGCCAGTTCTGGCCGTCATCCGTGCTGTGCAACAACATGCCGAAGGCACCCACGGCAAATCCGTTGCCGTGCTCATCGAACATCACATCGAGAAAGGGTGCGGCCAACACGTCCGGCGTCGCCGAGGTACTGGCGGCCATAGCCACTTCCTTAAGCATCTGGGCTGCGGCTTCATCACCTTGTTCGGCCCGTGGGCCGTAGTAAGCGTTGAGCAAGGTCAACAAGCGGCGCCCGTCGAGCTGCACTTGCCAGCTTTGACCGCCATCGGTGGTGTGCATGACCACCGCATCGTGACCGACGATCCAGCCATGACGCTCGTCGCGAAACCGCACTTGCACAAGATCGCTGGACACCGGGCTATCGACCTGTTGCCAGGTGCGGCCCTCATCGATGGAGCGCTGGATCAACCCGTGCAGGCCGACGCCAATCATCGCGTCGCCCGCTGTGGCGACCGACAGCAAGGGTGCGGGCAGGTGTTCATCGATCCGCTGCGCCGGCACGTCGAGCGAATCGGCCGACAACGCGACGGCGCTGTAGGCAGGCGTCGTCAGCAATGAGCTCGCGCCGACCGCAAACGCGACTGCCAGGAGCAGACGCGAAGTGCAGAGAAGAAAAGAAGCAGGGCAAGGGCTAGTCATTATTTTTATTCCTTAACCATCCCGCGTGGCAAACACACCTGTTCTGCCTGCCCGGCTTGATGCGCAAACCGGCAGGCAGGACAGGCGAAATCACATCAGCGCTGGGTGACCCGAGCCACAATGGCTTCAGGATTCATGTCACGCTCGGAGAGTGGTTTGTCGATGAACTTGTAGCCGCCCTTCAAACCATCGTTGAGCAACGCGTACATGCCTTTGTTGAAGTCATACACGACGTTTTTCACGTTATAGGGAATGTTTTTGTCGTAGAGCTGGACGCCGCTGAGGAAGATCGAGCGATACAACGCGCCGCTCTTGTCCCAGGCGTCATACAGGCCGACGCCGAAAGTATCTTCATCCAGGTAGTAGGTGCGTTTGCTGTAGACATGGCGCATACCCGGCTTCAACGTGGCTTCCACGACCCACACCCGATGCAGCTCCCAACGCTCGTTCGCCGGGTTGGCGTGGTGCGGCATGAACTGGTCTTCCTGCTTGCCGACGCCGAAGTAGAATTTGTAGGCGTTGTACGGGATGTACATTTCCTTGCGACCGACCAGCTTGTAGTCAAAGCGGTCCTGGCTCCCGGAAAACATTTGCAGTTCGTCGAACAGCGTCACGCCACCCTGGCTGGCAACGGGTGTATCAAAGGCAAATTCCGGTGCGAGTTTTACCCGGCGCTGGCCTGGGGAATAACTGAACGAACGACGGGCCTTCGCCAATGGATCGAGGAAGTCAGTGAGCACCACCACTTCACCGGAGCGCCGCGCCGGATAGTCGTTGCGCGAGAACACTCGTGCGTACATCAGTGGATCGCGATCCGCCTGAGTCACCTGGTAGTACGGGGTTTCTTCGAATGTCGCCTGTTCAGCGGTCTTGGTGATCGAGCCGTTGGCGTCGACTACCCAGCTGTTGGACGAAGTCGTGGTCGAGTAGCCGGTGCCGATTTTGTAGCGCACCTGCTGGTTCCACATCACTTCATTGCCGGTCTTCGGAATCGGGAACGGCAGGCCGCCACGGCAAGATGGATCAACGGCCAGGCCATCTTTCTGGATCGCGCAGCTGCTGGCGTTTCGCACGGTGGCATCGAGTACCGCTTTGGGATAGGCAGTCGTGCGATGGCTTGGGTAAATGTCGATGTAGTAAGTCGGGTATTTCTTGATCAGGGTTTTCTGCCCCTCACTGAGCTTGTCCGCATACTTGTCGACGTTTTTGGCGTCAATGCGAAACAGTGGCTTTTCATCTTTGAACGGATCAACCCAAAACCCGCTGTCGGGCTTGAAACCCGCCGGAGCGGTGGTAAGGCCGCCCTCGTAAGCGGGGATCGTGCCATCGGCGTTACCGGCCTGAATCGCTCCGAACTGCGTCAGGCTCTTACCCAGGTCCGAGGCGTCGCCAGCAGCGGCGGCTGTGAGGCTACAGGTCGCAAAACTCATCAGGACGGCAGTTAATGCAAGTGGACGTTTCATGAACACGTTCTCCGATTCTTGTTTGATTTATCAGAAGGAGGTCTTGAAGGTAAAAGCCAGCCAGCCGCGGTCTTCACCGCCTACGTTGCCGTTACCGGCGACGGTGCCATTGGCCAGGTTCTTCGGTTGGGCCGCTGTGTCGGCATAACGCAGGCCGAACTCATACAGCTGGGCATAAGTGAGTTTGACGCCGACGGAGTAAGCCAGCGCGCCTTCGCTGCCGCCACCGGCTGTTGGTGCGTTGCCATGCAGGCCGTAGTTGACGGTGAGAGGTACATCCATGTCCCAGGAGGGGAAGATCGAGATGTATTGCGGAGTGTAGTTGACCGCGACCGCATAATAATCTTTCGAGGAGCAGCCATCCGACTCGCTGCCGGACCCGGCGATACCTGGCGTTCTGGCATTGGTACAAGCGGCTTTTCCGACACCTTTATAGAGCTCTTCGTGTTCAGTCACGCGATCCAGGTGGCTGTAGGCGAACTCACCCACTAGGGTCGCGTTGTTCGAAATGAAGTTACGCGGCACGCCGTAAACGGCGTTGGCAATAAAGTGAATGGTGTCGCCGCGCGGGCCTTCGTCGTCCAGCGCGCTGACGCCAGTGGCATTCAAGGCACCGTTCATGCGGTAGGACAGTTCAGAGCCGACCGCAACCGTGTTGAAAACCCGAGCAAAACTGACGCCTGCCAGCTTCACGCCACGCGGGTAAACAACCCGGTACGAACCCAGCGCTGCCTTGACCTGTGGGGCCAGCCAAGGCTGGTAGTCGTCGAACTGGCGATAGTAGGCGCCGAACGTCGATTCGACATCTTCAACGTTGAGTTTGGCCATCACGCCCCAGTTTTTGCCATCGCGACCGAAGCGCGAATCCTGACGCTGCAACGTCGCTCCGTTAGGCGCTACCGGCAGTTGGTCCGGACCTTCGAACAAAGGGTCGGCCGCGCCGAAATAGGTACCCCCATAAGGAATGCGCGTGGGCTCCCATTCGTAGAAGTATTGACCGGCAACCGAAAGGTGATCAGTGACCTGGGCCTTGGCCGAGATCTGCCCCACCGGCAGAAACACTTCCTTGGTTTCGATACCCGGGCTGGTCGAGGCTTTCACGCCATCGCTGGGGGCCTGGGAGTAGGACACGGCGTGAGCGCCGAACAACAGGCTTTCACCCCAATAGTTGGTGTGACGACCGACTTTCACGTTGACCGGTGTGTCGCCGATGTTGAAGTTGCGCCAGACAAAGGCATCGAGAATCTCTCCCGACGGGCCGTTCATGTAGCGCTTCACTTCGTCGCTGTAACGATTGTTGTGATAGCTGGTGGCGTAGCCGGGAACGTTACTTTTCACATCGTGATCGTTATAGGCCTGGTCAAACCAGCCGGCACCACTGAGGCGTCCACCCCACTCGTTGAGGTAGGAAAAGTCGAGTTCGCTCAACACATCGAGACGATTTGTAACAATGTCGCCTTTATCGAACTTGCCGTCGGACTCGTCGAAGTTCGGCGTGTTCATGATGCGACTGTCCTGACTGTCAGTCCGCATGCCCAGGTTGTAGCGGACCGTGTTGTCCCAACGCAGGCGATAATCAGGGTTCGGCAGATCGAAAGAGAGCGCCATGACGCCTTGAGAGCCGCCAACCATCATCAGCGTAAGCGCACCTTGAGCCAGTACCAGCCGACTCTGCTTGGTCTTATGATTCATACACACTACCTTTTATTGTTATTTTCAGTCGCTATGTGCGTTCAAACGGTCGCTCCAGCGATATGCGCTACCCCACAATATCGTTGAATGTCTCGCCTGGACAGTCCGCTGAAGAGGTCTGGCACGCATCCAGACCCACTTTCCTCCTCAGTTGAAAGTCACCGTAACGGATCACAAAATAAAATTCCACATAAAGATTTGCATTCTTCATATAGAATTTCACACCCGTCAAGGTGAAGAATCGTTCCAGCAAAGGCGTTTCGCCGGTAAATACTGCACACAAAACAGATAACCGTTCAAATAAACTTTGACGCTTTTGTGCTTTGGGCTTTCAATAGCCCCTGCCATCCCACAGAACGCCTGGCGTTGCGCGGGTAAAACGGCAGTGAACCGCCAGAAGAAAAACAAGAGGAGCCACCATGAATATTGATTTGAGTGCCAAACGCGTGATCATCACGGGCGCTTCGCGGGGCATTGGTTTGGCCATCGCCCGGGCATTCGCAGCTGAAGGGGCGCGGGTAGCGATATGCGCCCGTAGTGCGTCAGACGTCCGGGAAGTCGGCGCGCAACTTGCGGAACACGCCCAGGCGGTGATTGCCCGGGCTGTCGACGTGACGGACAGTGAGGGGGTCAAGGCGTTTGTTGCTGAAGTTGCACACGCGTGGGGCGGGGTCGATGTGTTGGTGAACAACGCCGGTCAAGGCCGTGGCGGCAACCTCGACACCCTCACTCCGGAAGTCATCCTCGAACATGCCAACATTCTGCAGATGGGGCATTTCCGATTCGTGCAGGCGGTGGTGCCGTTCATGCGTGAACAGCGCTGGGGACGGATCATCGAAATCAACGCCTTGGCCGGGGTGATTCCGACGCCCGACGGAATTCCCTCAGTAATCAATCGCGCATCGTGCATCGCCCTCTCCCGCTCATTGGGCATGTCACTGCCCAAAGACAATATCCTGGTCAACAGCCTGAACATGGGTTGGATCGATACCGGTCAATGGGATCGTCACTACAAGGAAATGGGACCTGGCGTCAGTCGCGAGGAGTTCGACGCCATGGTGATGAAGGTGGTACCGCTCGGGCGTTATGGCAAACCTGAAGACGTTGCCGGTATGGCGCTGTTCCTGGCCAGTGAATATGCCAGCTTCATCAGCGCCGCCTCGATTGACATTGCCGGCGGCATGGGTGGGCAGATTGCCTACTTTCCAACCCTCAAACGCGATTTTGCCGCGACGATTGCGGCACGTAACGCTGCCAGCGAATAACACCAAAACATATCGACAAACTCTCCGGTGCGTAGTGCGCACCCTCAACGTTGGCGCCCCCGTGATGAACTTGCTGTTCCCTGTTCTTGCCACGCTGATCTGGGCCGCCAGTACCGTGGTCAATTGCCTTTCGGTTGGGGTGATTGACCCCGCAGCCATTTCCTTTTACCGCTGGCTGGTCGCGTTGCTGGTGTTGTCACCGGTGATGTTGCCCAAGGTCTGGCGGTTGCGGCAGCAGATTCGGCCGCACCTGCCCAAGTTGTGGCTGCTGGGCTTGCTCGGCATGTCGCTGTACCAGTCGCTGGCCTATTTCGCCGCGCACACTGTCAGCGCCACTTCCATGGGCCTGATCCTGGCGACCATGCCCCTGCTCACCGTGCTGCTCGCCTTTCCCCTGCTCAATACCCAACCGACCGCGACGTTATTGGTCGGTGCTCTGGTGTCGTTTGCCGGGCTGACGTGGTTGCTGGCCGCAGGCGACCTGCCCTCGCTCTGGGCACACGGGGTTGGCCAAGGGGAATTGATGATGTTGCTGGCCTCGCTGTCGTACGCGTTGTACTGCGTGCTGGTCAAGCGCTGGCAGATTCCCCTGCCGACCTGGGAAAGCCTTTACGTGCAAATAATCTGCGGCACCCTGCTGTTGGTGCCGCCCTTTGTGCTGGCCCCTTCGATAGCCCTGACAACCGCAAATGTCCCGCTGGTGTTGTTCGCGGGTCTGTTTGCCTCAGCGCTGGCGCCCGGCTTGTGGATGCGTGGTTTGCAAACCCTGGGGCCAGAAAAAACCGCCGTGCTGATGAACCTGGTCCCGTTATTTACCGCGGTGTTGGCGATTGTGTTGCTGGGGGAAACATTGCACCTGTACCACGCGGTCGGAGGCGGATTGATTTTACTGGGAATTGGATTGGCGCAATGGAAACCCGCGCGGGTAGTGACCGAAGTCGTGACCTAGGCGACCAGCAAGGTATCGCGCAATGTCTGCAAGCCTTTCTGGCTCAAACCACTGAAGCGCTGCAGGTAAAGATCCAGTCCACCGTACTCGGCGTCGATCACTGCATACGCAGCATTCAAGTACTCGGGACGGGCATCCAGCACTGCATCAATGGCCGCCTCGCTGACCGCTTGGCCGACCAGGTGGCTCACCGTGGTGCTCATGGCCTGCTGACGCGCCACCTCCAGCTGACTGAAGCGACGTGCCGAGAGCACATAGTCGGCCATGATGTGCTCCGGTGCGACGCCCAGTGCGTGCAGCAGCAACATCACCGCGACCCCGGTGCGGTCCTTGCCCGCCGTGCAATGAATGAGCACCGATGCATTGCGGGTAGAGAACAGCTCGAACAGCGCTGGCAACAACGGCGCCAACAGGTGCGGAAGTTGCCGGTAGACCTCCAACATCATGTTTCGCGCGCCCTGAGTCTCTGGATTATCAGCGAGCATGGCGGCAATCCGTGGGTCGGCACGAACATCACCAAGCACCTCCAGGTGGAGTTGCGCGATAGCCGAATCGGGTACGCCGCTCGGGTAACGCTCACGCTCTGCGGCGCTGCGTAAATCGCAGACGGTTGTCAGGCCGATCCGCCGCAAGGTCTGCCAGTCTTCAGCGGTCAGTCGATCCAGCTGTTCTGCCCGTAACAGGTAATGGTCGCCGATACGACGACCACAACCGGTGGGAATACCTTTGAGGCTGCGAAAGTTATCCGCACCCTGCAAGCGCAACTCTTCCTGCCCGACCATTCTCAATCCTCCAGTAGATGTTGATAGGCCTGCGTTAACGGACGCGCGCCCTGCCCCAGTGTCGGCGTACGGCGAGGCTTACGCCCATGTGTGAGCAAACGCACGGTATCAAAATCTTCTGCAGCGGCGAAGAAACGTTCCACCATCGGCAAACCGTCCTGCCCCCAGTCATCCATATTCGACATCCAGGTCTGCATCCCCCAAACCGGCCAACGGCGAAACTGTTCCCAGGCAGCGTCCTGGTCAAGCACGCCTTCGGCACCGAGGCTGATCAGTTTTTCGCGGTACACCCGCAGCAGGCGTTGCGCATCGGCGCGCCGTTCCTCGACGGTTAAGGCCCCCAGCATAAAATAGGCGATATCGCGCCATGGCCGGCCACGCCTCGACAGTTGCCAATCCAGCCAGATACGTTGGCCGTCGCTGCGTAAAAAACTGTTGCCCTGATGCGAATCACCATGGATCAGGCAGCTGGGTGACGACTGTTCGCGCTCGAAAGCTGCCAATTCATCAAACGCATGGCTGAACAACTCCGGTGTCTCATACATCCATTTCGGCAACAGGCGTTGGTACTCCGGTTTGCGCAGATTGACCTTGATGTAGTTGTACATACGCAGCAGGCCGTCGCAGTCCACCGGGTTGGCCATTGACACCGGCAGCCAGCCCTGGCCCCGTAGCTGCGGACTGTTCCAGGTGGCAGCATGCAACGTCGCCAGTGACTCCAGCCCCCGAGCGACGCCATCCACGCCCAGGTGATCGGTGCTATGGCCAAATTTCCCGGCGGCCAGACCAAGGTCTTCCATCATCACCACGCCTCGACCGCCGCCATCGGCGTCCCAGTCGGTGAGATAGGTGTCTGGCAGTGGCGCATCGGACCAGCCGTGCGCCAAATGATAAAAGCGCGCTTCCAGCTCACAGATATCGCCGCTCTCGAAACCCTCGGACCAATTCGACTTCAGGCACACGTGCGCAGGAATACCCGCGTGCTGACCGACCTCATTCAACTCAAGCCTGACGCGGAATTTGGTGGTGTGACCGTTTCGAACTTCCACTGCCGTTAACGCCAGCACCTCGACGCCCGGATAACGCGGCTGCAATAGCTGAGTTAGCCAGGCTGCGGTAATTTCGCTCAGGTGCCGTGGCAACCGTCCGCTGCGCTGCGGGTAGGGCCGCCCCAGCGAGCTATCCGTCACGGCGTCAGCACCCGACCAGCGTTGGCCGGCACCTTCAGCTTGAGCAGTTCGATCGCGTTACCGCTGCGAATCCGCTCGCGGTCTTCAGCGGACAAGCCGATGCCTTCGGTCAGATCGCCATGGTCGTAGGCCCCGCCAAAGTTAGTGCCGTACAACAGGCGCTCCGCCCCCACCACCTCGGCAACGCCACGACGCAAGCCCGGCGCATGAACGTCAAGGTCGAAGTAAAAGTTCTGCAGGTAATCCATCAACGGACGCTGATTGCGCGAGTCCGGTGCCATGGCCCGGTTCAGTTCGCTCAGGCGCCCCAACTGGAAAACCGCCATGCCACCGGCATGGGTGATGTAGGTTTTCAAGGTCGGGAAAACATCCAGCGCGCCACCGCAGATCAGGTACCAGAAGAACAGTGTTTCATCGACGCAGTCACCGACGATGGAGGTGGTTTCAAACTTGTCGTCCGTGTGTTTTTCGCCCCAGTAAATCGACTGATTGAAGCCATGCACCATGATCGGTACATCCAGCTGGGTGAGTTTTTCCCAGACGGGGAACAGGCGTTCGTCGTGAGCCTCCAGGCCATTGAAGTTGGCCCCGCCGACGCACACACCCTTGGCGCCCAACTGAGTCACTGCGCGTTCAATTTCCTTGGCCGCATTCAGCGGATCCGCGAGGTTGGCGTGGCACCAGAAATCGAAGTGGTCGGGATCAGCCCGACAAAATGCCGACAACTCGTCATTGCAGATGCGCGCGTATTCGTTAGCGAAATCTCCCGCCCAATACATAAAGCAATGAGACGGCGTGGACATCACCAGTTTGTCGACACCCCGCTCGGCCATCAGCTGGCGACGGCTGGCGTGGCTCATGCGCGCGAGGATATTGGCCTGCGCTTCGGCATCCGTCGCGGCTTTGACCGGTTGCTTGGTGCCGAGGGAAAAATGCCCCACGGTCAGCCCCTGCACTTTCATGAATGGCCCCCAGAACTCGTGACGGTTCAGCATGCCCTCAGTCAGCAAGTGGGCGTGGACATCAATCAGCATGGCGTTCTCCTTGTTGTAATTAGCCAGCAGACCGAACGACCCGCTCGCAGGGCATCCGGATCAATTTAAGGGATAACTGCACCCTCAATAATATAAACACATTTCTAATATGTGTTCATTTAAATATGAGTCGCAGGGCTACCTTTTATAAAATCCGCACAAAAAAAAGCGGCCCTCTCAGGCCGCAAATGCGTGTTCAACCGATGAAATCAGCGTTGGGTCTCCTGGGAAACAATCGACTCAGGCTTCATGTCACGCTCCGATAACGGCGTGTCGTGCACCCGATATCCGCCCTTGAGGCCATCGTTGAGCAAAGACCACATGCCTTTGTTGAAGTCATAGCTGACGTTTTTTACCGTGTACGGCAGGTTTTTGTCGTACAGCTGCACGCCACTCTGGAACAGCGCGCGATACAGCACCCCGCCCTGGTCCCAGGCGTCATACAGGCCGGCACCAAACGTGTCTTCGTCGAGGTAGTAGGTGCGCTTGCTGTAGACGTGGCGTTTGCCCGGTTTCAGAGTCGCTTCCACCACCCACACCCGGTGCAGTTCCCAGCGCTCGCAAGCCGGGTTGGCATGATGCGGCTTGAACTGTTCTTCCTGGCCGCAACTGAAGTAGAACTTGTAGGCGTTGTACGGGATATACATCTCCTTGCGGCCCACCAGTTTGTAGTCGAAACGGTCCTGGCTACCGGAGAACATCTGCAATTCGTCGAACAGGTTCACACCGCCCTGGTTGGGCACCGGCGTGTCGTAGGCGAACTCCGGCGCCAACTTGATGCGGCGCATGCCTGGGGTGTAGCTCCAGGCACGCCGTGGCTGGCTTTGCGGGTCGAGGTAGTCAGCGAGGATGATCAGTTGCCCGGCGCTGCGGGCCGGATAACTGTCCAGTGCCCAGGCGCGGTAGTACAACTGCGGATCGCGATCGGTCTGTTGAGTCTGGTAGTACGGCGCCTCCTCCATGGTCGCGGACTCGGCGGTCTTGGTCACCGAACCCTGAGAATCCACTACCCAACTGTTGGACGAAGCCGTGGTGGTGTAACCCGTTCCCTTGTAGCGCAGTTGTTGATTCCAGATGACTTCATTGCCGTTCTGCGGAAGCGGGAACGGCAGCCCGCCTCGGCATGCCGGATCGACTGCGAGGTTGTCCTTGGTCGTGCGGCAGTTACTGGCGTTGCGCACAGAGGCATCGAGCAACGCTTGCGGGTACGCCGCGGTCCGGTGGGTCGGGTAAATATCCAGGTAGTAGTCGGGAAATTTACTCAGCAGCATTTTTTGCCCGCCGCTCAAGCGGTCGGCGTATTGCTCCATGTTTTTCGAGTTGATCCGCAGCAGCGGTTTTTCATCCTCGAAGGGGTCGGCCCAGAAGCCGCTGTCGGGCTTGAAGCCTGGCGGGCTCTGCGTCAGGCCGCCGGTATAGGGAGGAATGCTGCCATCGGCATTGCCCGCGATAATTGCGCCGAACGGCGTCAGGGTTTTTCCGATCTGTGCAACCTGGTCGGCCGGTGCCGCAGCCAGGCTGGCGGTGGCGATGCTCAACAGCGCCACCGCCCATGCAAATTGTCCTTTCATAAACAGATACTCCGCTTCTTGGCTTTTTTAGATGGAGGTTTTGAAGGTGAAGGCCAGCCAGCCACGGTCGGTTCCGCCCACGGCGCCGTTGCCCCCGACGGTGTCCCCGGGAATGTTCTTCGTTTGAGCGTCTGTATCGGAATAACGCAAACCAAATTCATAACGCTGGGCATACGTCATCTGCACGCCGGCAGACCAGGTCAGCGCGCCTTCGTTACCACCGCCGGCACTGGCTGCGTTGCCCGACAGGCCATAATTGACGGTCAACGGTACGGTCATGTCCCAGGACGGGAGTACCGACAGGTATTGCGGTGTGTAATTGACGGCGATGGCCGCGTAATCCCGGGTCGAACAACCGTCGCGCTTGTCCCCTGAACCGGGTGTGCCGACGCGGGGGTCAACGCAGTTATTGTTGTTTTCACCCAGATAAAGCTCTTCGTGCTCGGTCACTTTGCGCAGGTGGCTGTAGGCGAACTCGCCGATCAGCGTGGCGTTGTTGGCGATAAAGTTACGCGGCACACCATACACAGCGTTGGCGACGAAGTGGTACGTATCGCCACGCGGTCCTTCGTTGTCGGAAGGATCAACGCCGACCGCGTTCAACGCACCGCCCTTGCGATAGGAGATCTCGCTGCCGATCGACACCGTGTCGAGCACGGTCGAAAGACTCAGGCCGACCAGTTTGACGCTGCGCGGGTACACCAGGCGGTAGCTGCCGGTAGCGGCCGAAACTTCTGGCGCCAACCAGGGTTGGTAGTCATCGAACTGGCGGTAGTAAGCGCCCACCGTCGATTGAATCGCCTCGACGTCGTATTTGGCCATTACGCCCCAGTTGGCGGAGTCACGACCGTATTTGGACTTCTCCCGGTTAAAGGAAAAACCAGGTGCTACAGGCAAACGGTCCGGGCCTTCGAAGAACGGGTCCGCTGCGCCGAAGTAGGTGCCGCCGTACGGAATGCGCGTGTAGTCCCATTCGTAGAAATATTGAGCGGCCAGTGTCAGGTTGTCGGTGGCCTGAGCTTTGACGGATATCTGCCCGATGGGCAAGAACACTTCCTTGGTTTCAATGCCAGGACTGGTCACTGCCTTGGCACCATCCAGAGGCGCTTGCGAGTAGGAAATCGCATGGGCACCGAACAGTAGCCCCTCGCCCCAGTAATTGGTATGCCGGCCGATCTTGACGTTCACCGAAGCATCGCCCAGGCGCAGGTTTTTCCAGACGAAGGCATCGAGGATTTCCCCTGAAGGGCCTTCGACGTAACGCTTCACTTCAGAGCTGTAGTGGTCGTTGTCGTAGCTGGTCTGGTACCCGGCAACATGACTGCGCACCGTGTCATTGTGGTACGCCTGGTCGTACCAGCCGGCGGCGCTGAGGCGTGCCCCCCAGTCTTTACGGTAGGCAAAATCGAGTTCAGTGAGCAAGTCGATGCGGTTGGTGACGATGTCACCCTTGTCGAACTTGCCGTCCGATTCATCGTAGTTAGGGTTGTTCATGATGCGCCGGTCTTGCCCCTCCGTTCGCATCCCCAGGTTGTAGCGCAGGGTGTTATCCCAACGCAGATGAAAGTCTGGATTAGCCAGTTCGATCGGCGCAGCCATCACCGCTCCACCGTAACCAAACGCCATTTTCCCTACCGCCAGCAGTACCATGGCCCGCTGGGCTCGCATGCGTCCCTGTTTGCTCATCTTTTTCATGCAAACCACCTTTTGTTTTTATTGTCAGTCGTTTTGTCTGCTCCCCGCTCGCGGGGTGTCATGGCTAGCGGCCGATGGGGTAGATGATGGATTTCTCCTGGGTGAATTCTTTAAGCCAGTTCGGCCCGAACTCACGGCCCAGTCCTGAACGTTTGAAGCCGCCGATGGGCGCATAAGGCAAGCTGCCGCTACCCCCATTGAGGTACACACTGCCGGCACGAATTCGTCGAGCCATGGCATAGGCGGTGGCGGCATCTGCAGAGGAAACAGCGGCGTTGAGGCCAAACCGCGAATCGTTGGCAATGGCAACCGCCTCGTCATCACTGTCGAAACCGATCACCACCCCCACCGGCCCGAAGATTTCCTCCTGGGCGATGAGCATGTCGTTGCTTACGTCATCGAACAGGGTGATGTCGCTGAAGAAGCCCTGGCGCAGATGCGCAGGTCGTCCACCACCGCAGACCAGCGTGGCCCCGGCGTCGCGGCCGCTGGCGATGAAATGCTCGACCTTGGCGCGCTGCGACTCGCGGATCAGCGGGCCCATCATCACGCTCGGGTCCGCCGGGTCACCGACCTTCCACTGCCCGGCAATGGCTTTGGCGCACTGCACGAATTGCTCGCGTACCGAGTGATGCACAACGAAGCGGGTGAGCAATGCACAGCCCTGCCCCGCGTTGACCGCCAGCCCGGCGACAGCTCCCAGCGCGGTGGCCTGAATGTCGGCATCGGCGCGCACGATCAACGCCGATTTGCCGCCCAGTTCCAGATGCACGCGCTTCAGGGTCGGCGCCGCCTGACTCATGATGCTCATGCCGACCGTTTCCGAACCGGTGAACGAGACCATGTCCACCCGCGGGTCGCTGCTCAACAAGCCGCCCACTTCAATACCGCCGGTGACAATGTTGAGTACGCCCTGGGGCAGGCCGATTTCTTCAGCGATCTGACCGAACAACAGCGCCGAGTACGGGGTAAATGGCGAAGGCTTGAGCACCAGGGTGTTGCCGGCCAGCAAGGCCGGAAACACCTTGGCCAAGTTAAGAAGAAACGGAAAGTTATAGCCGGTGATGCCGGCCACCACGCCGATGGCCTCACGCTCCACCGTGCCGCTGCCGAGAATCATCGGCCCTGCCGGGTTGAACGGATTGGGATTGGCCTGCACCGGAATCTGCAAGCTGTCGCTGTGCACAGACTGCTCGATCGCGGTCAGCACATGGCCCAGCGGCATGTCCACCTGCATGGCATAAGTCACGCCTTGGGAACAGCCGACCTCAGCGATAATCAGCGCGGCAATTTCCTCCCTTTTTGCCACCAAAGCTGCGTGCATCCGCCGCATGTACCCGGCCCGTTCGGCCATGCTCAACCAGGGCCAAGGGCCGTTATCAAAGGCGTTGCGTGCGGCGGCGATGGCTGCGTCGGCGCTCTGCAGATCACCATTCGGTGCATGACCGATGACCGCTTCGGTGGCCGGGTTGAGCACTGCTTCGCGCGGACCGTCAACATCCACCCACGCGCCATCGATGTACAGCTTGTCCAGCTGGGTAAAGGGAACACTCATGGTGTTGGATCTCCTGAGACTTTGCCGGTGATAATTTCTGCAGCGCGCATGGCAATGGCCATGGCCGGGGCATTGGTGTTACCGGAAACCAGGCACGGCATCACCGAAGTGTCGACCACACGCAGGCCCTCGACGCCGCGCACACGCAGTTGCGGATCGAGCACCGACGCGCTGTCGGCACCCATGCGACAGGTCCCGGAAACGTGATAGGCGGTCTGGCCGAAGCGGCGGAACGCAGCAAGAATTTGCGCGTCGCTTTCTACCTCCGGTCCCGGTGTCAGCTCGCCGACAATGAATGGCTTGAGCACCGGCTGTGCAGCCAGACGGCGGAACCAGCGAAACAAGGCAATTGCGGAAGTGCGATCGATCTCGGCGCTCAAATAATTGGCGTTGATCCGGGGTGGAACCGTGGCGTCCGCCGATTGAATGCGCACCTCACCCTGGCTCTGCGGACGCAGGAAATAGCCACCGATGGTCAGGCCGGGCTCCTTGTCGATTTCGACCTTGTTACCGTCGCCATCCATGGAATAGAGGCTGACGCCGATTTGCGCGTCCGGACGATCCAGCTCCGGGCGCGTCTTGATGAAACCACCGGCCTCGTGAGCGGCGTGGGTCATCGGTCCTTTCTTGCGCAAAAAGTATTGGGCCACTGCACCGAGTAACCCAATCCCATGGAAGCAGTGATTGAAGCTGCCACGGGTGACCCGATACTGCATGGCCATGTACACGTGCTCACGCAGGTTACGCCCGACCTCGGGGGCGTCGTGCAGCACACTGATACCCAGCGAGTTCAACAGTGCGGCCGGGCCGATGCCAGACAGTTGCAACAGCTTCGGCGATTCAATGGCACCGGCGCACAACAACACCTCGCGGCGCACTTCGAAGCGTTCCTTGCCGGCGCTGTTGTTGACCTGCACGGCACAGGCACGGTGATTGCTGAACTCGATGCGTTGAACATCCGTGCCGGTCATTAACGTCAAATTCGGACGTGCGCGCACCGGATCGAGAAAGGCCTTGGCGGCACTGAATCGCTGGCCTTTCCAGGTGGTTTGCGGCTGATAGCCGAAGCCACCCTGAGTGACCGAGTCGATATGATTGGTGTCTTCAGTGCGCGCCACACCCAGCTCACCGGCCGCGCTGATGACGGCATCGCACAGGGCGTGGCCCGATGGGTGCACCGTGACTTTGAGCGGGCCACCGACTCCGCGCCATTGGCTCTTGCCCAACTGGTGGTCTTCGAGGGCGACAAACTGCCGGCCCATGTCTTTCCAGCCCCAGCCCGCGCAGCCTTGCGCTTCCCAATGATCATAATCAGCGGGTGCTCCCCGTACATAGACCATGCCGTTGACCGAACTGGAGCCGCCAATCGTTTTGCCTTTGAGCCATTGCTCATCGCTCATACCCTCACCGCGTGCAGCCTTGTAGCTCCACACATGCGGATTGCCGGGGCTGAGCAGTTTGCCAATGCCACGGGGCATGGCAATCAACGGACTGGTGTGATCCGGTCCGCTCTCGATCAGCAGCACCGAAACGTTCGTGTCGGCAGACAAGCGATTGGCCAGGACGCAGCCGGATGACCCCGCACCGATGATGATGTAGTCGTAGGTTTTGCTCATTGTTGTTCTTCTTTTGCGGGTTGCTGAAAGTCTTCCATTACCAAGGCGGCACTCACCGGTGTTCGTCGGATGTATCGCGAACCTCGATGACCCGTTCCGGGCAGGCACGGGCACCGCGGGTTGCCAGCCGCTCTTGCCCAATCGGCACACTTAAGCCGTTGCTGGCGATGTAGCCGTTGTTATCGAGTGGATAGAGCGCGGGCGCGACGTTGTTGCAGCGGGCATGACCTACGCAGCCGGATTGGTTGATAGGCGTTTTCGCCGTGGGCGGTGAGCTCTGCCCATAGATCGAAATCGCGGGCAAGGTGCTTGGGAATGTGCGCAGGAACAGGTGCAGGCGTTTCAGGAGCGTTATTCATTATTGTTCTCCAGGTCTCTATCGGACTGGAGAAACGGTAAGGCCGCAGACGCAAAGCCACAACGAACAGAAGCGCAAATCTGTACGGCATAGACGGAATTAATTAACACTTTCGCCGAATATGTTCTAAAAATAATCCTGCTGGTGCAAAAAATCCTCTGTCATTGTGTTCTGATCACCGCCGGGAAGCTCTTGTACCCGCCGTCATGAAACCAATAAAAAGCGCTGCCGAGGTTAAGAATGTCTCACCTAGCTTCCGTGCAAACAGCCGATAAAAATCACGCCAGTCAACGCCACGCCTTGCGTTCCCAACGCACCCGGGAATTGTTGCTGGACCACATGTATCGCCTGGCGCTGGAAAAGGGCTACGAAGGAATTACGGTCCAGCAATTACTGGACAGTACAGGGGTCGCGCGCTCCACCTTCTACGCGCACTTTCGCGACAAGGAGGACCTGATCGTCGCCGGGTACGAAGCCATTGGCGTTCCCTCGACCAAGGTCACCGAAGTTGATGGCGACCGCCGTGTCCTGCTGGATGTTTCGGCCTGGCTGTTCAGCGCCACCGAACGTCATGCGGCACTGACAACGGCGTTCTTCAGCGGCCCGGGACAGAACGTGATTCTCGCGCACCTGGAAAATATCCTGATCATCCAGGTCCGGGAACACTACCGGAAACAGGGCCTGTACCAAATCGATCAACTGCGTGGCGAGGCCGCCGTGCGCTGTTTCGTCGGTGCCCTGGTGGGGCTGTGGTTGTGGTGGGTGCGCCACGACTATCCGAACCCGGCGCGGGAAATGACCGAAACCTTCGACAGCCTGATGAACAACGGCACCTGGCCGCCTGACAACAACGTGCGCCAGTAGCGGGATCAAGAGGCGCAGGCCATGATCAGAAACTGTCGGAATGCCTGGGTCGGTGCCGACAAACAGTTATCCGGCAGCCAGATCAGCCCCAGTTCCATGGGTGGAATCACATCCACCAGCGGCCGGATTTCAATCTTCTTGCCTTCCAGAGACCAGGCCCGGTACAGCATGTCCGAGAGAATGGTCACACCGAAACCATGCCCCACCAGCCCGCGCAATGCCTCCATGGATGAGGTACGAAAAGCCACCTTGGGTGCCAGTCCGCGGGATTCCCAATAGCGCATGGTCGAGGTCTCCCCCTCATCGACCGTGGCCAGGATATAGGCATGCTCGGCGACGTCTTCGAGATTGATCGAGGTGGCAGACATCAATGGGTGCTGACTTGCCAGCCAGAGTTGGCGGCGCGAACGAATTAGCACATGGTGAGCGAAACCGTGCAAGTTCGGCGTATTGGAGACAATTGCCAGGCCCAAGTCGAGGTCGCCATTGCTCAGGGCCGCTTCAATGCTCTGGCGGTCCATGTCGATCAGGTCGATCTCTACCTGAGGGTAGCTACGTTTGAAGCGTGCCAGCAGCGCTGGCAGAAAGTAACCGAGCACCGTGTAGGAGGCACCCACACGCACGGTTCCTTGCATCGCATGGCCGAGAAACAGCGGTTCACTGAGAGCGTCCTGCAGCGTGTCGAGAATGTGCCGCGCATGCTGGGAAAACTTGTTGCCTTCAGCGGTCAGCGCCACGCCATGGGGCAAGCGGTCGAACAAGCTGACGCCCAAGGACTGTTCCAGATGCAACACCGCCGCAGTAATCGCCGACTGCGATACATGCGCCTTCAGCGCCGCCTGGGAAAACTGGCCGGCGTCGGCGGCGGCAACGAAATAGCGCAGTTGGCGCATGGAAATATCTTTGCCTTTCGTCATCTGATTTTCTGATACCTGCCGCCTGAATATATGAAACAGCTCGGTCCACGGGCTGGTTACACTCGAGACCGGGTAGCTGCCCTGACGTATCGTTATCCTTCGAATTTCAGCGCCAATAATAAAAATGGCTGAAGGTTGAAAAATGAACGCGATCCACTACAGCGAGTACGACTGTGAAGCGTCAGGTAATTTCCTGACCGAAGCTTCATTGGCCAGGCAAGGCTTCGACATCCGGGTCGAACACGCGCAATGGTCCAACACTGGCACTGCCTTGATAGAAACCGGCGACAGTTGCCTGTTGCGCTTGATGCTGCCGGCCAGCTCGCAGATCAAGCCTAACTGCGGCGGTTTTTCCAGCCACGGTGCGCCTCAATTCCAACCCCTGGGCAAGCTGTTGTTCATTCCCCATGGCACCGAGTTCCACCTGCGTCACGATGCCGGAGAGCAAAAGGCCCTTGTGTGTCTATTCGACCCCTCCTCACTCGGCGTCCTGGGCAGCTATCGCTGGAACTGGCAGGACAACGTCAGCGCAGCCATGCTCAACCTGCAAAGCGGCTACTTGCACGCCTCGTTGCAACGGCTGGCCGAAGAAGTCGCCAACCCCGGCTTCGCCAGCGAGCTGCACACCGAGTGCCTGCTCACCAGCATTGCCTTGGACCTGCGCCGCGAATTTATCGACGCGCCCGACGATGCCACTTGTTCCTCACACTGCGCTGAAAAACTCAGCCATCGTCAACTCAACATCCTGCGTGAATTGCTCGACAGCGCCAGTGACGAAGGCCGCTCACTGGGCCACTTGGCGCGGGCCTGCGAACTGCCGTTGCGGACCCTGTCCAGTCGCTGCAAAAACACCACCGGCATGACCTTGCGCCAGTACGCCGCGCAAACCCGTTTGCAAAAAGCCGTGGCGCTGTTGGCTGACCCACGGTTGCTGATCAAACAAGTGGCCTATCAGGCCGGCTTCAACAACGCCGCCGCTTTCAGCGCGGCCTTCCGTAAAGAGCTCGGTGTCACACCCGAGGAATTTCGCCACCAGCGCCAGCGCTGAAAGGCACCCGGACAAGGGCGCCTTCCAGCAATACGGGCTTTAACGACGAATCGTGGCGGTGATTTTGGCGTGTGGCCCATTGACCTGCGCGGCCCAGGCTTCAGCCGCCTGATCGAGGGTAAAATCCAGGTAATCCACCTGAATCTGCTGCTCTTTGGCGATCTTCAGCAGACGCAGCCAGATCTGTTCACGGTCTGCGGGCGGGCGCTGGCCAGTGCCGATGCACGACAGATTGCGAAACAACAGATCGGCAATATCCAGATTGAGCTGGCGGCCGGCTCCCGTGCCAATGGTCATGATCCGTGCGCCCCAGTTGGTGGCCTTCAGCGACGTCAACATCGGTTGACCGCACACGAGGTCGAGCACCACATCAAATCCGCCATCGGCCGCATCCTTGAGCGCCGCGACGTCATCGCTGCCACCCAGGGTCACCACTTCATCGGCAAGGCCTCGCGACTTCAACCGCCCCAGTGCTTCAGCGGACCGGGCAGCACCGACCACTTTGCCTGCACCCAGACCGCGCGCCAGTTGCAGGGCGATCTGGCCGAGCGTGCCGGTGGCGCCCAGGATCAGCACCTTCTCACCCTTCTGAATCGCGGCTTTTTCCAGGGGCACGATGGCGCCGGTCGCAGCGATGCCCATGCTGATCGCGGTTTTATCGTCCACGTCGTCCGGCACATTCCATACTTCGGCTTGCGGCACCAGGGTGCGCTCTGCCCAGGCACCAAACGGCAACACCGAGCGCTCGCCGAAATACACCCGGCGGCCATCCGGCGCACGGCCAACGCCTTCTCCGCGAATGACACAGGGATATTCAACACCCAGACGGTAGGCGCCGAGTACATCCCAGCCACCAAGGCCAGCGGTATCGACATCGATCAGCACCGAGCCGTCTAGCGGCTGCGGATCACGAAACTCGCCCACTACCGGCGGCGCATTGCGCTCGGAAATGATTGCTGCACGCATGGCATTCTCCTTGTCTGTTTTATTGTCAGGCTGCACTCGAGGCAATAATTGAACATTATTCTGTTATTTGTCTATATTTACTTCGGCAGCTTCTCTAACTGGCAACTAATGGCTCGGACTGATATCGCGGATACCCACCCAATGTCAGCAGCAGCAATGGGCCGACGACAAAGCAGATAAAACTGAACAGCAGCATGGCCGAGTAGCCACCGGTGAGCTTGAACAACCCGGCGAACAGTAACGGCGAGATCGCCGCACCTGCGGTAATCAAGCCCAGGTGCGCGCCAAACAAGCGGCCGTAGTCGCGCATGCCGAAGTAACGGGCGATCAGGAAAGCAGCGATATCGAACTCGGCACCGGCACCCACGCCGACCAGCAACGTGGCGAGGGTGTACATCGCAATACTGGAATCCCCATAGGCAAAAATGCCGCAGGCAAATGCCGGCATCAGCAGCGCGACAGAGGCAACACCGGGCGCCCACAACCGGTCAATCAGGTAGCCCACCAATAGTCGGCCAAGGATCAGCGACACGCCGAAGCTGGCGAAAATCTGACTGGCCTGCAGGGCGCTCAGGCCACGGTCCTGCAGCAACGGCACAATGTTGGTGACCATGCCCACCACGCACGACACCACCAACGTCATCGACAGGTTGCACACCCAGAAACGCCAGGAGCGCATCGCCTCGCGCAGCAGTAGACCGCCGGTTTGTTCGCTGGTGGCGGGGAGTTGCGTCGAGTTGTGGCTGACATTGGTGGTCGGCAACAACCAGCGTAAGGCCAAGGGCAACGCCAGCAGCACCGGCAATACACCCAGCGCGAGGAATCCCGCCTGCCAATTCCACCGGCTGATCGCCCAGGCGGTGATCAGCGGAAGCATGATGGCCGCCAGTCCGGAGCCACTGAGGATGATCGCCAGCGCCAGACCACGGTTTTCCTCGAACCACAAGTTCACCAGGTGCGACCAGGTCACCTGCAACGTACCCAGCCCGGCTAGCGGCACCAGGAAAAAGCCAAGGTAGAGGGTCCAGATCGAGCCATTGATACAGGTCAGGGTGAAGACACTCAGGGACAACGCGAGCAGCGACAGCAACGTGACCCGGCGCAAGCCGTAGCGCGAGTTGAGCCAGCCGGCCAATTGCGACGCGACGATGGTGCCCAGCGATAACGCGGTGATCGCCGCCTGCAACTCCGCCCTGCCCCAGCCCATGGCCTGTTCCAGCGGAATCACCATGGAGCTGAAGCTGTACAGCAGCAACGAACTGGAACTGGTGGCAACGCCCACCAGCGCCAGAATCAGCACCCGCCAGCCGCGTTTGAATTCTGCGTTATCAAAGCCTTTCATGGTGTGTGACCTCAGTCGTTGCCAATAAACACAGCCGCTTGCGCGCTCTTGCTCAGTACCTGGGCACGACGTGCCGGGCCAGGTGCGGTCTCGACCTGAACAAGGGTGTCTTCGGGGTGAATCAGCGTCGGGCCATTACCCAGTTGCTCAAGCGCCAGAAGCGCCAAGTCATCTGCTTTGGGCAAGGTCATGGTCAGGGCGTCGGCAATGTTCAGTTTGACCATGGCATCGCGCATGGTGGGTGTGTCGACAGTGCCGATGACCAAATTGAGCACGTCGACGCCACGGTCTTTCCACTCCGCCCATAACGATTCGCCGAGGTTCAGCGCAAACCCTTTGGTGGCGGTGTACATCGCCAGTTTGCGAATACCCCCCAATGCAGCCTGGGAACCCACCAACAGCAAGCCGCCCTGCCCGCGCTCCAGCATCGCGGCACCAAAGGCATGGCTGCATTGCATCACGGTCAAGCAATTGAGGCGCAGCAACGCGCCCCAGTCCTCGGTCGAGGTATCGAGGAAGCGCGTGATGTAGGGATCGCCACCCGCGTTGTAGATAAACAGACCAACTTGACGTTCACCGACAGCCGCGAGCAATCGCTCACAGGCATCGGGCTGAGAAAGGTCCTGGATTACCACCAGCACTTCGATGGCGTAACGTTGCTCCAATTCGCCTTTCAATTGCGCCAGGGCGTCGCCACGGCGCGCCACCAGGACGCAGTTGAGGCTACGCTCGGCGAGGGCACGGGCAAACGCCGCGCCCACACCATGGGAGGCACCGGCAATCACCGCCCACGGACCATACCGATGCAGGAAGGCATTATCAGGAACAGACATAAACACTCCGAATACGAAGGCCCGGCGACCAGCCACCGGGCGAGAAAGGTTTCACCCTGTCAGGCCACGGGTGGCAGGTCGATGTGGCGGGCGGAGGCGCCAATGGCGGTGCTGCCGTAGACCAGGACGCGCCGCTCGATGTGCGCCATGAACAGGCGCAGCAAAGGCCCGTCGTATTCAGGCCCGGCGCTTTTGACAAAGGCTTCCAGCGCTGCATCAATCTCGCTGTAGTCACTGAAGGTGCGGTCCAGCAGGACTTGCGCCTCCTGTTGTTCCAGCTCGCGCAAGTGCAATTCCATGGCATCGCCACGGCCCAGGTACTCCACCAGTTTGCTCACGGCGCGCAGCTTGGTTTTCTGGAAGTCACTGCCGACTTCCACCTGCGCCAGGGCATCGGCGAGCATGGTCAGCAACTGGGCATTCGGGCCGCTGCTGACCATGTCCAGTTTCGGCGTTTGCAGAGGCACACCCATGGCTTCGGCCAGCGCATGCACCACCACCCGGCGCAGGGCGATGTCAAACTCGGTGTAGGTGTCATGTGGGTCGCCCGGTTGTGGCGTGGCCACCGACGCCGAGAACTGCATCGTGCTGACGGTGGCAAACAGTGCCGTGTGGTAACGCACCACATCGGGCTCCGCCGGTTCGCCGGTTACTTGCTGGTAGTAGCGATACAGGGCGGCGAAGCTGTCCCCGAGCGGCTCGTAATTGTCACGCATGCGCGCCGACGCCAGGTCGGCCAAGGGATCGCCGATCATGGCAAATTCGAAATCGTAGAGACCCTGTACCTGTCCGCTCTCGAACAGATATTGCCCTGAATCGTACTGCACGAAAGCAGGCCGGATACGGTGCTGCGGCACATTGCGGCGCAACCAGCCGAGGGCGAATTCAACCAGCGGCTGAGGCCTGGTTTTATTGCGTGCATACAGCGGGTAGTAAGCTTCCAGACCTGCGAGGGTAATGTCCTCGGCACTGGTCGGCAGGTGAATGCCCTGCTCAATGAAGGGTTGCAACGGCAATTGGTGCATGCGCGCCATGGCGTCGACCCACTGGCGTGCGACAGCATGGCGCTCGGCATCACTGATCGCCGTGCTGATATCACGACTGCCCGGCAATAACTCCATCACGATGGCTTGCGGGTCTTCGCAGAAGCCGTAGATACGCGGCACCGGCACACCTTGCTGGCCGAGCAAGGTGAGAATATCCGCCTCCCGGCGCAGATCCGGGAATGGGCTGACATCACCACCTCGCTCGCCACGAATATGCAATTGAAGGGTTTCGCCATCGCGTTGCAGTTCAAGGTTCCACGCCGGACGCCAGCGCAGCAGGCGTTGCATGGCCGTGATGTTTCCGCCCAGCAGCCCTTCGACAAAGGTGCGCAGCTTTTCTTCGACCGGATCAACAGTCGTATTTATTGTTGTTGGCATACGGGGTATTCCTCAGGCGCTGATGTCCAGCGCCGCTCTCAATGGGTGCTGGTGCTACCAGCGTTCGGCCCGCCTACCTGCTCCAGCGGCACGCCCTTTTTCTTCGCCAGGTCGGCGGTGTCCAGGTACTCGCGCCAGGCACAGATCAGTCCGTGTTCGTCCAGCTCATACACCGCCACCATCGAGTGCGGCATGGGGACGCCGTTGCTGACGCAGTAATCGTCGCGTTCGGTCATCACCACGCGCTCCGAAGAGACGATGTGGCGCGTGGTGCAACGGTTATGCGTGACATAACTCATCTGTCGCTCTATCTCCCGGCGTAACGCATCGCGCCCCCGGATCACGGGACCACCGGGCACCCACAGTTGCCAGACGGCGTCGTCGGCGAAGGTGGCCATGATGCGTTCGATATCGGGGCGGCTGCCGTCGCTGCCATCGCCCCAGGCGGCCAGCATGTCGAGGATGAAGCGTTCCTGTTCGAGTGCCATGAAACGGGCTCCAGTGCAGTGAATGGATCGGGATCAGACCGAGGTTTGAGGCAGCAGGAAGTTGCGCACCACCGGCACCATCGGTGTGCCGCAACTCATACCGCCGTCCACGCGCATCAGCGTCCCGTTGACATAGGCGGCGTCGTCGCTGGCGAGGAAAGCGGCCATGGCGGCGATGTCTTCCGGCTCGCCCAGTTGCGGTACGTTTTGCAGGTCGAGAAAGGCCGACTTCATCGCCTCGTTGGCCCAACTTTCCATGGCTGGCGTGCGAATCACTCCCGGCAGGATGCCGTTGCAACGAATGCCGCGTTTGCCAAAGGTGGCGGCAATGCTTTGCACGTACCAGTTGAGCGCGGCCTTGGAGGCGCCGTAGCTGAACTGAGAAATTTCGCCGGCAATCGAGCTGGTGGACGAGGTGAACAGAATCGAACCGCTGCCCTGGGCGAGCATGTGCGGCAAGGCGTATTTGCACGCCAACACGCCACCCAACACGTTGACCCGCATGCAGTTGTGGAACAGCTCGGTGTTGAAGTTGATGAAGTCGATATCGCGGGTGGTGGCCGGGTTTCTGTACACGGCGTTATTGAACAACACGTCGATACGACCGAAGGTCTCGACAGTCTGCTCGACCATCTCCCGCAAGGCGCCTTCCTCACCAACATCCACTTGCATGGCCATTGCCTTGGCACCTATTTCAGCTGCCACGGCCTGCGCCGATTCGGCGAAAAGGTCGGTGACCACTACCGTGGCGCCCTCCCGGGCAAAACGCAGTGCCGAGGCGCGGCCGATGCCACTGCCGGCGCCTGTGATGACGCAGACCTTGCCGTCTAAACGTTGCACAATCTCGCTCATAAAAGGGTCTCGGGACGGATAAAAAAATCGGCGCCTGTGACAAGCGCCGAAAAGGAGCATGAGGTCAGCGGGTCTGGCCACCGGCAATGGTCTGCGGATTGGCTTCACGCTCGGCGACCGGTTCCTGGCGGTAGCGCGTCGGGCCGTTGCCGAACATGCCGTACTGGTCACGGGTGAAGTCGTACAACGAGTAGGAATCCTGTTGCGGGTTATTGGGAATGCCATACGCCTCGATGTTGTATTGCGAGCCGGTACGGAACAGCGCGCCGCTGTCGTCCCAGGCGTCGTAGACCGCAGCACCAAAGGTGTCCTCGTCGATGTAGTAGCGGCGTTTTTTCTGCGCGTGGCGGACGCCGTCCTTGCGGGTCGCTTCCACCACCCAGACACGGTGCAGTTCCCAGCGTTCACACGCGGGATTGATGTGTTTGGGCATGAGTTTCTTGTCCATGTCGCAACCCCATTTCAGCGTGTAGTTGCTGTAGGGGATGAACATTTCCTTTTTACCCACCAGCTTCCAGTCGAAACGGTCCATCTTTCCGGAGAACAGGAAGATTTCGTCGTAGAACGCCACCCCGCCGAACGCCGAGTTGGGGGTGTCGTAGTTGAATTCCGGAGCCTTGCGCACGCGGCGCTGGCCGGTGCTGTAGCTCCAGGCGTAGCGGGAGTCGGCGACCGGGTCGAGATAATCCCAATACCCGGATGCCTGGCCGGCCGTACGGGCCGGCGCGACGATGCGCGACCAGATACGCTGGGCGATTTTCGGATCACGCCCGGGAACATCCATCTGGTAGAAGGGTTTTTCGCCGGTGGACCGATTGGTGTTGGTTAGCGTCGCGTGGCCTTCATTAACCACGTAGGCACTGTGGTTCCAGTCCCAGCCATTCACGCCCTGATAGTTGAGGATGTAGTTCCACATCAATTCCCGGCCATCTCGCGGCAGCGGGAATGGCAGGCCGCCCCGGCACCCTTCGCTGATCGACAGCCCGTCGTTCTCGGTTTTGCAGTCCTTGCGGCTGGCGTTGCGCTGGGTGGCTGCCAGGAAATTCGCCGGAAAGGTTGCCGTCCTGTGGGTGGGGTACACCTCAAGATAATAAGTGTCGGGGTTCTGCTTGAGCAGTTGCAGCTGCCCGGCCGCCAATTGGTCGGCGTACTGGTCGGCGTTAGCCGCCGTAATGCGCAAGCGGGGTTTTTCATTGGCAAACGGGTTGGGCCAGTTGCCGTCGCCGGGCACCAGCCCTGCGGGCACTTTCAGGCCACCGTCGTAGGGCGGAATAGTGCCTGCCGCGTTACCCGCCACAATCGCGCCAAAGCTCGTGAGCTTACCGCCCAGGTCGGCGGTGGTAGCGCCCTCATCGGCCACAGCCGCCCCCGCCAAAGCAATGGCCACAAGGCCCATCGCATATGCATTAACCGTCATAACGTTCTCCATTCAGATGGGTGATCGCCGAGTCCGGTGATCACTGCATTGCAGTTCAGGCGCGGCTCAGAACGCAGTGCTGAGGGTCAGCGAGACCCAGTTGCGGTCGGTCAGGCCGACGTCGCCGGTGCCCCCGACGACGGTTTTTCCGACGCCGGCAACGTCTGCATATTTGCGTTCGCTGCCGTAGCCGATGTACGACAGAGTCACGTCGACGCGCTCGTCGTAGGTGCCCTTCACACCTGCTTTCCAGGTGTATTTGCCTTCGTTGCCACCGCCCGTGGCGGCATTGCCGTTGACGCCGTAATCCACACTCATGGGCGTGGAAATATTCCAGCCAGGGAACACCCCAAGCCATTGCGGCGCAAAGCTAACGGCCAGGCCGACATAGTTCTTGGTAGCGCAGCCGTAATGCTTGTCCTGCCCCGCCGGGCAGCCGCCATAGCCTTCTCCTTTGAACAGTTCCTCGTGCTTGGTCACCCGTTGCACATGACTGAACGCCATTTCGGTGATCAGGCTGCCGGTGTCGAAGTAATCGGTGCGCGGCAGCAACCACAGGCCGTTGACCACCATGTGCCACGTGTCACCGCGAGCGCCCTGATTGTCGGCAGTGCTGATGTTGCTGGAGACCAGCGAGGTGTTCTGGCGATACGACAGGTCGACGCCGAGGGAACCTCCGCCCAATACCGGACCTGCGGAGTAACCCAGGCCATAGAGCTTGACGTTCTCGGCGTACACGTAACGGGCGAAGGTCGGCGCTACTTGCAGGCCCCACGGGTTGTAGTCATCGAACTCGCGATAGAACGCGCTGACCTCCGAATGCAGGAAGTCGAAGCTGTAGGTGCCCATCACGCCCCAGTTGCCCCTGTCCTTGGGTTTGACCGGATCAATCAACGGCCGCGAAACACCGCTGAACAATGGCAAACGGTCCGGCCCTTCCAGGGCGACGTCGGCGGAGGCCAGATAGGTACCGCCTTCAGGCGCGCGCGTGGTGTCCCATTCGAAGAAGTATTGCGCTGCCAGCGACAACTTGTCGGTGACCTGAGCCTGGGTTGAAATCTGCGTCAGCGGCAGGAAGATTTCACGGGTCTCGGTACCAGGGTTGCTCACCGCCTTGCGCCCATCCAACGGTGCTTGCGAGTAGGACACCGCATGCCCGGCAATCAGCAGGCCGTTGCCCCAGTACACGGTATGCCGGCCGGCACGCACGCTGACCGGAATCTCACCCAGGTCGAAGCGGGTAAACGCAAAGGCGTCCAGCAACTCGCCGCTAGGGCCACGGTGATAGCGTTTGGTGAAGCTGGAGTATTTACCGTTGTTGTAGCTCGGCGTGCTGGTACCGGGGAACGCACCTGGGTAGTAAACATTGCCGGGGCTGGTTTCGACATCAGTGTTTTCATATGCCTGGTCGTACCAGCCAGCGCCGCTGATGCGAAAGCCGTTGTACTGCTTGTACGCGACCTCCATTTCGCTCATCAAATCGACACGATTGGTCACCACATCGCCCCGATCAAACTTGGCGTCGGACTCGTCGTAGCTGGCGTTATTGGCCAACGCGGAGTCGCGCCCCTCGGCCCGTATGCCCAGGTTGTAACGTACGGTGTTGTCCCAGCGCGCGGTCCAGTCCGGATTGCCGGTATCAAACTCGGCGGCCTGCACAGCGCCAACAGTCAAGGCACACCCGGTCACGCTGAACCAGACAGCCAGGCTTAACGGCTTTAGCTTTGCGTCGATCATCAACACTCCCATTACTTTTTATTGTTGTTGGCAGCCGAAGCGTTGGGCCGTCTGGACCGCGCCAATGAGCGCTCGTCTGTGGGCTTTCGGTATGGACTGAAGTAGACGGGACGGGGAGGTTCGAGACAACGATTGGGAGTATTGCTGAAATGCATTTTGGTATTGGTCAAATACTCCCGACCTATACTCAAAGGTCCTGGATCGTACTTTTTGAGTACAGGAGGTGACCATGAAATCGGGAACCCGGACAGCGACACTCCTAGCCGCTGCGATGATCGTCGGCTGTACGACTTCATCAAGCCAGACAGTGACTGTTCCCTTGAACGCTACACCACGCAACGGCGGTCAGATCGCCAATGCAACGCTGGCCGTTCAGGGCAATGAGACAGCGTTTTCCTTTGTCGTCAGTGGAGTTCCAAGCGGCACCCTTCGGCCCTTGAATCTCTACACCTTTATCAACAAAGGCAGCTGCGAGCGCCCCGGGACTGTCGCCTATGCAATGAATGACCGGATCAACACCAATCGCATTTCTGCAACGCGCGGCTGGACCTATTCACGAAGTGCGCCAGTGACGCTGGCAGAGCTGCTTTCTGGTGGATATTACTTAGTAATAAGGACCACTCCGGCCGATGGCAACGTGGATATTTTCTGTGGGGATATCAAGCCCGAAACAAGGTGAAATGACACCAGACCGATAACCGGCTTTATCTACAACAGCGTGAAGAACAGTGTGCGTTGCGGTATTTGAATATCCGATACCGCCCCATTGTTTTTGTGATTTTACGATGGCAAAACTGCTCCCTAGACTCCAGCCAATAACTAGGCAACGCCGCTCTCCTGGCGCCGCCATGACAATAAAGCCTGGAGGATGAACATGAGTGCGCCCCCGTCTCTGGATGACAAGTACGTCCAGCACACTGGAAAAGTTTTGCTCACCGGGATTCAGGCGCTGGTGCGTCTGCCGCTGATGCAGCGCCAACGCGATCTGGCCAATGGCTTGAATACCGCCGGTTTTATTTCCGGGTACCGTGGCTCGCCGCTGGGTGGTTTCGACCAGGCATTGTGGAAGGCGCGCGACTACCTCAAGGAACACCACACGGTGTTCCATCCAGGCATGAACGAAGACCTCGCTGCTACCTCAATCTGGGGTACGCAACAGGTCAATCTCTTCGAAGGCGCCACCTACGATGGCGTGTTTGGCATGTGGTACGGCAAGGGTCCGGGCGTCGATCGCTGCGGCGATGTGTTCCGCCACGCCAACGCCGCCGGCACCTCGAAATTTGGCGGCGTGCTGGCCATTGCCGGCGACGACCATGGCGCACGCTCCTCCTCGCTACCGCACCAGACCGAACACATTTTCAAAGCGGTGATGATGCCGGTGCTGGCGCCATCGGGGGTGCAGGAATACCTCGACTACGGCATGCATGGCTGGGCCATGTCGCGCTATTCCGGCTGCTGGGTCGCCCTCAAAGCGGTGGCCGATACCGTAGAGAGCGCGGCCGTCGTCGACATCGACATTCATCGCGTACAACCGATCATTCCCGATATCCCGCTGCCCGAAGGTGGCTTGAATATCCGTTGGCCGGACCCGCCCCTGGCACAGGAACAGCGCCTGCTGGAACACAAGCTATATGCTGCCCTCGCCTATGCACGGGCCAACCGCCTCGACCGTGTCGTGATGGACTCAGCGAAAGCGCGCATCGGCATCATCACGTCAGGCAAATCGTACCTCGACGTTTGCCAGGCACTGAAAATCCTCGGCATCGACGAAACACTCGCCCAGCAGATTGGCCTGCGGGTCTACAAGGTCGGCATGGTTTGGCCGCTGGAGGCTGAAGGCGTCCGGCAGTTCGCCGAGGGCCTGGAAGAAATCGTGGTGGTGGAAGAAAAACGCCACATGATCGAGTACCAGTTGAAGGAAGAACTCTACAACTGGCGCGAGGATGTGCGCCCGCGCATCGTCGGCAAGTTTGACGACAAGGGTGAGTGGAGCCTGCCGCACACGGGTTGGTTGCTACCCGCCATCAACGACCTGACCCCGGCTATGATCGCCCGGGCGCTGGCCAAACGCATTTTGCGCCTGCATCAAAGTGGCCCGCTGCAAGTGCGCCTGGCGGTGCTGGATGCGCAATTGGCGAGCAAAGACCAGTTCAGTAACCTGATGGAACGCGTGCCCCACTACTGTTCCGGTTGCCCGCACAACACCTCGACCAAAGTCCCGCAGGGCAGTCGCGCATTGGCCGGCATCGGCTGCCATTACATGGCCGCCTGGATCTACCCGCAGACCCAGACGTTCAGTCAGATGGGGGGCGAAGGCGTGGCGTGGATCGGCCAGGCACCGTTTACCACTACTCAACATGTGTTCGCCAACCTCGGTGACGGAACCTATTTCCACTCCGGCATTCTCGCGATTCGGGCTGCCATCGCGGCCAAGGTGCAGATCACCTACAAGATTCTCTACAACGACGCCGTGGCCATGACCGGCGGCCAACCAGTGGACGGCAGCCTCAGCGTGGCGCAAATCAGCCGGCAACTCGTTGCAGAAGGCGTGCAGCGTGTGGTGGTGGTCAGCGAAGATGTCGAGAAGTATCAGCACATCCATGATCTGGCAGACGGCGTGCCGGTGCTGCGTCGCGACCAGATGGACGAAGTGCAGGAACAGCTGCGCCAGTTCCAGGGCGTATCCGCAATCATCTATGACCAGACCTGCGCTGCGGAAAAGCGTCGGCGTCGCAAGCGCGGCAAGTTTCCGGATCCGGCACGCCGTGTCGTAATCAATGAAGCAGTGTGTGAAGGCTGTGGCGATTGCAGCAGCAAATCCAACTGTATGTCGGTGGTGGCGGTGGAAACCGAGTTCGGCCGCAAGCGTGAAATCGACCAGTCCTCTTGCAACAAAGACTTCACGTGTCTCAACGGTTTTTGCCCGAGTTTTGTCACGGTCGAAGGTGGCACCTTGCGCAAACCCAAGGCCTTGGCGGCCGCGAAGGATGACGTGTGGGATTTGCCGACGCCCGCGACCGTCGCGCTGGATGAGCCTTACAGCATCCTGATCACTGGCGTGGGCGGTACGGGCGTGGTGACCATCGGTGCCCTGCTGGGGATGGCGGCGTTCATCGAAGGTAAAGGCACGCTCAATCTGGACATGGCCGGCATGGCGCAAAAAGGCGGCGCGGTGTGGTCGCACATCCGCATCGCCGCGCACCAGGAACAATTGTTTGCACCGCGGATTGCCGAGGGTGAAGCGGGCTTGCTGCTGGGTTGCGACCTGGTGGTCAGTGCCAACACCGAAACCTTGTCCAAGCTGCGTCACGGCGTCACCCATGCCGTGGTCAACAGCGAGGAAAGCATTACCAGCGCTTTTGTGCGCACCTTCGCCCAGCAAGCGGAAAGTGGTGATTTGCTCAAACACCCGGACCCGAAATTCCAGACCCAGAGCATGTCGGCACAAATTGTCGAAGCAGTGGGCTCCGACCAGGCGGACTTTGTCGACGCCAGCAAAATTGCCACGGCGTTGTTGGGTGATTCGATAGCCACGAACACCTTCATGCTCGGCTATGCCTACCAGAAAGGCTGGTTGCCGGTGGGTAAAGCGGCGCTGCTACAGGCCATCGAACTGAACGGCACCGCGGTGCCCTTCAACCTCTCGGCCTTTGACTGGGGCCGGTGCAGCGCCCATGACTTGCCACGGGTTTTACGCAAACTGGAAGCCGGCAAGGTGCAAAGCCCGGACCGCTTACTGTCGCAAAGCCTGGAAGAAACGCTGGCACGGCGCATGGAGTTTCTCACTGCGTACCAGAACTACGCCTATGCCCAACGCTACCGGTTTCGTGTCGAGCAATTCATCAAGGCGGAAACCGCACTGTTCGGACAACCCGGCAAGCTGTCGGCGAGTGTCGCCCGATATTACTTCAAAGTGCTGGCGATCAAGGATGAATACGAAGTGGCGCGCCTGTTTACCGATGGACAATTCCTGGAAAAAATCCAGGCCGGCTTCGAGGGCGACTACCGCCTGCGCTTCCACCTGGCACCACCGCTGCTGAACGATAACGGCTCCGGTCGCGAACCGAAAAAACGCAGCTTCGGCCCGTGGATGCTGCAAGGCTTCAAGCTGCTGGCCAGGCTCAAGTTCCTGCGTAATACCTGGCTTGATCCGTTCGGTCGTACCCATGAACGCAAGGTGGAACGCAACTGGCTGGCCAGTTACGAACGCGTCCTCGATGAAGTACTCACTGGCTTGACGGCCGACAAGCTGAGCCTTGCTCAGGAGTTGGCGGAGTTGCCAGACAGCGTTCGCGGTTATGGTCCGGTGAAAGAGCGTTTCCTCGGCCACGCCGAAAAGCGCCAGGCGCAATTGCTTGAGCAATGGCGTAATGGTCCGAGTGTCACGTTTCACGATGCCAGCCAGGTCACCGGCAAAATCGCCATCACTCAACTGTAAATATCCCGGCCCTGGGCCAGGTGCCAGGACCCGGGTTGCATGCGATGCCGCCCGGGAAGTTGGCTAAAACAATAAGGTCGACCCATGAACGAAGAGCTGGCCAGAAACTACCGGGAGATTCTTCACGGAGTGGGCGAAGATCCAGAGCGAGAAGGCTTGCTGGACACGCCAAAACGCGCGGCGAAAGCCATGCAGTACCTGTGTCATGGCTATCAGCAAAGCCTCGAACAGATCGTCAACGGCGCGTTGTTTGAATCGGACAACGATGAGATGGTCATCGTCCGTGACATCGAACTGTACTCACTCTGCGAACACCACCTCCTGCCGTTTATTGGCAAGGCCCATGTCGCCTATATTCCCACTGGTAAGGTGCTGGGGCTGTCGAAAGTGGCCCGCATTGTCGATATGTTCGCTCGCCGTTTGCAGATTCAGGAAAACCTGACACGGCAGATTGCCGACGCGATTTCCCTAGTGACCGATGCCGCCGGAGTGGCGGTAGTGATCGAGGCAAAACACATGTGCATGATGATGCGCGGTGTGGAGAAGCAGAACTCGGTGATGAGCACCTCGGTAATGCTCGGCGCGTTCCGCGAGTCGTACAACACCCGCCAGGAGTTTTTGCAGTTGATCCGCGGTCGCTAGGAGAGGCGCCAGGCGCCCCACCTTCAACTCAACTGAGCATCAGCATGCCGCCATCAATCATCAACGTTTGCCCGGTGACAAATCGCGAACCGTCTCCGGCAAGAAATACCAGCACAGGCGCCAGATCCCGGGCCGGTTCACCCAGCTGTCCGCCGATGGGCACTTGCCTTGTCATGTAGGCATCGTGCTGCTGCAATTGCTCGGTGCTCATGCTCGCGCGAGTCGCCTCGTACATCGGCGTCCACATCGCCGGGGCGATAGCGTTGACGGTAATGCCCAAGGGGCCCCATTCCCGCGCCACCGTGCGCGTCCACGCCAGCACCGCCCCCTTGCTGGCCGCGTAATGGGCTTTGCCGGGCTGTCCGATGACGCCTGCCGCAGAGGCGAAGTTGATGATCCGCCCACCGCTGCCCTTCAGCAGCTCATAGGCCGCGCGGTTGGTCAGGAATGTGCCACGGGTATTCACCGCAAAGACTTTTTCCCACTCGTCCAGCGTGATGCTGTCGGCACTGGCATTCGGCGCGATACCCGCAGCATGTACCAGCACATCCAGACCATTGAGCCGTTCGTTGGCCCAGGCGAAAGCGGCATCCACGGATTGGCTGTCAGCGATATCGCAGACTCGTGTATGCGCCCACCCGCCACCGTCCCCCGTCATCAAGGCGGCTTCGCCCAGGTCGAGGCTGACGACATAGGCTCCCTCCTCCACAAATGCTTTGACCACTGCCGCGCCGATACCCCTGGCGCCTCCCGTGACGATGATTCGTTTACCGGCCAGTTGCATGGGCTTTCCCTCTGGTTATCAGGCGGTTTGATCGATGCGCTGCAACGCCGTAGCGAATAGATGCAACGCTGAGGCGTGGTGTTTTTCACCCGTGACCATCGAGGCTTTACCCGCACACGCACGGGCGTAACTGACTTCGAGAAAGATGCCGAGTTTGAAACCCGCCAACACCAGGTACCAGGTGAAGTCCGCCAACGAGCGCGAGCTGCCGGCGTGGTAATGGGCGACCAGTTCGTCGCTGCTGCAAAAGCCGTCCCAGGGATGCACTTCGATGGTGCCGGCACCACGACCGTCGGCACAGGGCCAGGTGACCACCAGCCAGGCAAGGTCGAGCAACGGATCACCGATGGTCGCCAGCTCCCAATCGACGACCGCGGCCAACTCCCCGCAGTCATGCCGGAACATGACGTTGGACAGGTGAAAGTCGCCATGTTGAATACCGGCCTCAAACTGCTGCGGGCAATGATCGCTCAGCCAATTGGCCAAACGTGCAAGTCCCGGCAGGCTGCTCGCCCCCGGCCAACCGGGGTAGTCTTTGACGCTGTCCAAGTGTGCCAGCCAGCGTGAGACCTGACGCTGATGAAAACCGTCCGGGCGGCCAAAGTCCGCCAGCCCCACCGCCTGGTAGTCAATGTCGCCCAGACGCAATAGCGCATCCACCATGGCAAAGCCCATGCGCCTGCGCAGCGCCGGCCGTTCAGCATGGGGTGCTGGCAATCCTGCGGCGCTATTGGGGTTGAAGCCCTGCACTGGTTCCATTAAATAAAAACTGGAGCCCAGAACGGCCTGGTCAGTACAGTCGGCGATCAAACCGGCATGGGGCACTTGCGATCCGGCCAATACCTTGAGCAGGCGCGCTTCACGGACGATGGTTTTACCGCCGACTTCGCGCAGTTCCAGGGAAGGCCGGCGCAACACGAATTCACGCACGCCTCGCCGAAAGCGCAGCAGCAGATTCTGCGTGCCGCCGGCTAAACGTACCGCAGCCTTGATCGGGCCACTTTCCAGGTCTTGGGTGTCCATCCAGTCGGCCAGGCGCTCGAGGTCGACCAGATCCTGCCAATCGTTCATACGTCGCGCTCGCCGAGACTGGCCAGCACGCCGGCGTATTTTTCCCGGGCGCGGGCCGCGGCGGTGGGCCGATGGTAATCGGGGAACAACTCGTCGCAGGGCTGATAGTCGCGCAGCAGCTGTTTGGCCACCGTGACTTTGTGCACTTCGGTGGGCCCGTCGGCCAGCCCCATCTGGAAGGAGCGGACGATGTACCCGGTAAACGGCATTTCTTCGCATACCCCTAACGAGCCATGTACATGCAGGGCGCGCGCGGCGATGTCATGCAAAACCTTGGGCATGGCGGCTTTCACCGCAGCGATGTCCTTGCGCACCCGCTTGTAGTCCTGATACTGATCGATGCGCCACGCCGTACGCATCACCAGCAAGCGAAACTGCTCCAGTTCGATCCACGAATCGGCAATTTTTTCCTGGACCATCTGCTTGTCCGCCAGGCGGCTGCCCTGGGTACTACGCGACAGGGATCGTTCACAGAGTGCATCAAGGGCTTTTTGCGCCTGGCCGATCACCCGCATGGCATGGTGCACGCGGCCACCACCGAGCCGCACCTGAGCCACGACAAATGCCTGGCCGGGCGCACCGAGCATGTCGCCCGCAGGCACTCGCACCTTGTCGAATGACAGGTAAGCATGGGTGGCGGCGGGGTCATCGGCGATACCGACGTTACGGATAATGCTCACCCCGGGCGCGTCAGCGGCGACGATGAACATCGACATGCCTTCATACACCGATACGCTTTTATCAGTGACCGCCATCACGATATAGAACGCTGCGTAGCGGGCATTGGAGGCGAACCATTTTTCGCCGTTCAGCAGCCAGTCATCGCCATCGCGCACCGCTTCGGTGGTGAACACGGCAGGATCCGCGCCACCTTGCGGCTCGGTCATGGCGAAGCAGGACACGATATCGCCATCGAGCAACGGTTGCAGGTAGCGCTGCTTCTGCGCCGGGGTGCCGTAATGGGCGAGGATTTCCCCGTTGCCTGAATCGGGGGCCTGGCAGCCAAACACAATCGGGCCGAACAGCGAGCGGCCGAGAATTTCATTGATCAATGCCAGGCGCACCTGGCCATACCCTGCCCCGCCCAGTTCCGGGCCCAGGTGACACGCCCACAACTTGCGAGCCTTTACCTGCGCTTGCAGCGGTTTGACCAGTTGCTTGAACAACGGATCGTGGATATTCCACGGGCTGCCCAGCACATGATCGAGGGGCTCGACTTCCTCCCGTACAAACTGCTCGATCCAATCCAGTTCCGCCTGTATCTCGGGGTCGGTCTGAAAGTCCCAGGCCATGGTGTGTCTCCTAGCAAATAGCGATCAGGCCAGCAGCATGCCGCCGTCGACCAACAGGGTTTGGCCGAGCACATAGCTGGCCAGCGGCGAGGCAAGGAACAGGGCCACGTTGGCCATGTCCTGGGGCGTGCCCAAGCGCCCTTGAGGAATGGCGCGCAATGCGCCTTCGAGGCGCTTGGGGTTGCTGGTGGTCACCCGCGTCAGCTTGGTTTCCACCAAACCGGGGGCAATGCCATTCACCCGGATGCCGTCACGTGCCCAGGCTTCGGCCAGGGTGCGAGTCAGTCCGAAAGCACCGGTTTTCGAGGCGTTGTAGGCCGGGTTGCCACGCGTGGAGTGGAAGGCGGCAGCGGAGCTGACAGTGATCATCGAACCCTTGGCCTGCATCAGCAGTGGGTGAAATTTCTGCGCGCACACCATCAGGCTGGTGAGGTTGACGTCGAGTACTCGCTTGAAACCCTCGGTGAGAAATTCCTGACGGTCGTAGAGCACCGTGCCTTGTGCCTGCACCAACACATCCAGGCGGGTGAATGGCACACAGACCCCTTCGATCAATGCCGCATCCGCGACGTCTACCTGGGCGTAATGCAGGCCTTCAAGATTAGAGTCAGGTGAGTCGTTATAGGCCGCCGCCGAGGCACGCGTACCCCAGACATGCACCTCGGCACCGCGCTGGCGAAAGTTCTGCGCAATGCCATTGCCGATGCCACTGGACCCGCCAACTACCAGCACGGTTTTACCGCTGAAATCCAACTCGTACATGGGTATTCCTTGTGCTTGTCGAAAAATCCTGTCGGGCAATAGGCCCACCGTTACAGCGCCACCAGGCCAACCGAGGCCAATCGTTCGAGCTCGCTGCCGGTAAAGCCGAGGCCTTCCAGAACTTGCCGGGTATGTTGGCCGAGGGCGGGTGGCGGACGCTGCAGCGATAACGGCAAGTTGCCGAAGTCCCAGAACGCGCCGATCTGTTGCAGGTCACCGTAAACAGCATGTGAGTAATGAGCGTGCAGACCCGCTTCGGCGTGTTCGGGGCTGTCGAGAAAGGCATCCATCTGCGCTTCCAGCACTGCCTGTGCAGGAACCTGCGCTGCGACCAATGAGGCGAGCGCCGCTTGCCGGGTCTGATCGGCAAACCAGGTTTCGGGCTGATCATCCACCAGCCTCTCGAAACGTTGCACCTCATCCGGTTGCAGCGCTGCCACCACCAGCCAGGAATCGCTACACCGATACAAACGATGGGCATCACTCAGACCGGTCTGTTGCGCGTCCAAATGATCGATTGGTGTGAGGCTGCCGTCTTCCAGCACCACCGCTTCGCTCATCGACAGCATCGTGGCGCCCAGCAATGACGAGCTGACCATTTGTCCGACGCCACTGCGGTTGCGCTCATACAACCCCAGGAGCAAGGCGTAGAGCGAGGACAGACCGGCAAAAAAATCACCCACGCCGAAGCGCAGCCACATGGGCGCCTGGCCCTCACCGCCCTGCTCGACTTCCCAGCCGCAAGAGGCCTGCATCAGTTGGTCAAAGCCCGGCCAATCCGTGCGCGGTCCGGTCGGTCCGTAGGCACTGACATGGCAATACACCAGCTGCGGGTTGAGCGCTTTGAGGCTCTCGTAGTCGACCTTGAGCTTGCGTGCGGCGGGAAGCCGCATGTTGTGGTGTACCACATCGGCCCAACGTGCCAACGCCTCTACGGCGGGCTCGGTCTGCCGATCGCCCAACTGCAACGCGACGCCCAATTTGCCACGCTGGGTACCGCTGAAAATCCGCTCCAGGCGGCGCATGGCATCGCCCTTGGGCGCCTCGATTTTAATGACTTCTGCCCCCAGGTCCGCCAGCAACATGCAGGCAAACGGCCCGGCCAGATAGGCGCCCAGATCCAGTACTTTCAGACCGTGCAGCGGAGGCAAGGGCGCCGGACTCGACCTGGGCAGTTGCGAAGGGATCACAGCATCGGCGCCAGACAGTCCGGCGTTCCCCTCACCTGCCAGAGGTGCGCTACCGCCAACTCGTGCGGGTGGCTGCACCTGCCAGGCAGGGCCTGGTTGCAGTGTTTTGCCCAACTGCACATCGTCGACTTCAACCACATAGCCATTCAGGCGTGCTTGTTCGTCGAAGTAGATATCGCCAAATGGAGCGGCAATTTGCGCAGCAACGTCGTGCTGCCAGAAATGCTCGACCCATTCCTGTGCCGACCGTGTGGCAATGATCGCCTTGTTGGCGCCGAAGTTTGGCGCCACATGGCTCGATGGCCACAGCGCGTTCAAGCGAGCCACTTCGGTTTCGCCGAACTCACTGAGTGCCGCGGCCATCCAAGGGGATTTGTCCGGCGAATAATGCACATGCAACCAGCGGCCATCAGCGCACTGGTGCAATGGAATTGGAATGTGTTTATCCAGACCTTTGGCAAAGGCCGGGGTCGGTGTTTGTGCGCGGTTCCAATGCATGGTCATTGGCACCAAGGCTGCCTGAGCCAAACTCGTATGAGCGATGCCGCCGCAGCCGTCACGGTCGCGCGCCAGTAACCGCGCCATCACCCCGACCACACACAGCCAGCTGGCCAGCCAATTGGCAAATGGCATGCGTACGAACACCGGGCCGGGGCGATGCGCCGGCTGTTCGTCCAACAGGCCCAGGCGCGCCAGGATAAGCGTTTCCCGGGGAATGGAATTCGCCAGTGCATGCCGATGGGGCCAGCCGCTGATCGCTGAGATAACCAATCGAGGGAAGTCTGCAGTGAGCTGCGCGTCTGCCAGACCATGGGCCTGCGCTACCGCGGGGGTGAAGTCATGCAGCAGCACATCGGCGCTGGCTAGCAACGAGTTCAGTTGCTGGCGATCTGCGGCATTTTCCAGGCAGAGGATGACACTTCGTTTGCCACGGTTAAGCACAGCAAACAGCGCCTGTTTCTCTCTGGCACGGTTGGCGGGTGGCTCGATCATCACCACTTCGGCACCCGCTTCGCAAAGATGCATGCCAGCGGCAGATCCGGCAATGCCGGAACACAGACTGATGACGCGAATTCCTTCGAGGATTGCCTGGCTCATTCAGCACCTGTCTTCTTCTGCGCTTAGCGTTTTGCAGCAGAGCTGCAGAACGAATCCATGGCGTTACCCTAAGCGATCGGCGATAAATTCCATAGATAGATTAGTATTCCGAATATAGAATCATAAGCATGAATATGAACAATAAATAACAATTCGTCTAAATATCACTAAAAGCCGATTAAGGGCGTTGCGATGATCCTGCGCATGGACCACTTCACCATCGTCTCCGACCAACTGGAGGCGACACGAAATTTCTATGTTGGAGTACTCGGGTTGGTGGAGGGGCCACGCCCGCCCTTCCCGGTTCCCGGATTCTGGCTGTACACCCAGGAACAACCAGTTCTGCATGTGGTGGGCGTATCACAAATGCCGGAGCCGCGACGTGGCGTGCTTGACCATATGGCGTTTCATGCCCAGGGCTTGCAGAGGATGTGGAAACACCTGAGTGAGCACGGCGTGCGATTCAAAGTGATCCGTGCGCCCGGCGCCGAGCGCACGTGGCAGCTGTTCATCCAGGACCCCAATGGGGTTGAAGTGGAGTTGGATTTCGACGCCAGCGAAGTGCCGCCCGCCGACTGGAAAGAACGCCGGGGTGGCTAAATCAATCCGGCATAGCTGCCGCCGTCGATCTGCAAATTTTGCCCGGTGATATAGCCGGCTTGCGCCGAACAGAGAAATGCGCAGGCCGCTGCCAGTTCGCTCGGCTGGCCAAATCGTCGTGCGGCTATCGGCTTGAGCATTTCCACCCGTGCTTGCTCAAAACTGAGCTGGCGAAGTTCCGCCAGTTGCTCGGTCATAAAGCGCAGACGGTCCGTCTCAATGCGCTCCGGCAGCAGATTGTTGATCGTCACATTGTCCCGCACCACCTCGACCGACAGAGCTTTGCAAAAAGCGGTCAGCCCCGCACGCGCCGCCGTGGACAAACCCAATGGCAACCGGGGCGACTTAACCATCGCCGAGGTGATATTGACGATACGGCCGAAACCTCGCGCACGCATACCAACGACCACCGCCTGAATCAGCAGGATACCCGAGAGCATGTTGGCCTCAATGGCCGCCAGCCAGGCAGCATGATCCCAATCCTCCGGACGACCCGGCTCTGGCCCGCCGTTGTTGGTCACCAGAATATCCATCACCGGACAGGCAGCCAGCAGCGCCTGTCGCCCGGCGGCGGTGGACAGGTCGGCCACCACGGTGCGCGGCAGCCGGCCGGTGCTGCGCAAGATGTCCTGCGCAGTGTGTTCCAGGCTCTCGGCATCGCGGCCGTTGATCAGCACCTCACAGCCCTCCTGCGCCAATGCCAGCGCACAGGCTTTGCCAAGTCCCCGAGAGGATGCGCACACCAGAGCAATACGTCCGCCAATACCCAGATCCATTGCAGCACTCCTCGTACATTGGTGTCAGTCGTTCATGCCGAGCAAGGCCGTGATGTCGCGCCCGGGTTCAGCATCGCCGCCGTAGGTGAATTGGCCAGCGCGCTGGCGTTCGGCCAACTGCTCCATCTGGTAGCGATAACGGGTACCCGGCGTATCGAAGCGCGAGTGCAGGTCGCGACGTGGGTCGACCTCGAAATAACGTTGGTTCTGCGGGCGCACCACCGAGTTGTCCTGGGGCTGGATGATGTAGTTGATGCGCGGCATCACATAACGAAAAGGTGCGGGTGCAGCGGTGGTGTTGAAGGTGACGTCACACCGCGAGCGATGCTTGCCCACCGGCAGGAAGGGTTGCAGGTTGGGCACGTCGTAACCGGGGCGAAAGCGCGGATAGGAGATGCATACGTTGCTGCGTAGATGAATGTGCAGCACGGCGCGAAAATCCTGATACCTGGCGCGCACGCCGCCGACCCAGCGCATGATCGGCGCCACTGACTTTTGCGCCACGGTACGGGTGCGAGTCACGGTCTCGGAGGTCCATTGCACTTCCACCACGTCCGACTCGCTTACACCGTCGCCAATGGTATTGGCATGCAGGAAATCGGCATGGGTCAGATCAATCAGGTTTTCCACCGACAGCGCCGAGGTCGCATCAAACCGCACGGTTCGCTGGGTGTAACCGGGAAGACTGCCATCCTGGGGTAGAAACGGAATATGCGGGAGCAACTGCATGTCGGCAGCGTCCGGATTACCGTACCAGACCCAGATGTACCCGTAGCGCTCAACCAGCGGATAAAAGCCCCGTCCCCCGGTAAACGCTGTGAGTGTCAGCTCTTTATGGGGGAAATGCGGGTGAAACTCGGCCGCCACCGCACGCCCGTTGTCGCGCCACAGGTAATAGGGCTGAGCATGAATGATCCGGCGAATGGGCCGGGTACCCAGGTCGCGGCTATGGGACACCGGGAACCAGGTGTCACGCAGGTCGTAGTTGATTGGCGTCCAGTCACCCCGAACTTTGCCAGGGATCGTATCGGTGGAGGAAGGCACGGCATGCATGGTGGGAGCTCCTGTGCTCAGACGACTGCGCTGACGGGAATCAGGGTCGGTTGGCGCAACTCACGCAGTTCGCGGGATGAGGTTTGCAACAAGGCCGCGACGGCTGTGCCGTCGATCCGGCTGTTCACCTGGAACGGCGCCTGTTTGCGCAGGCGGGCCAGACGCCAACGCAGGGGTGCCCTGAGGTGTACGTGCTCATGCACAAAACCACGCCAGCACAAACTGGTTGTGCCACGACGGTTGGCACCGGTGGCGATCATCAGCGTCACCAGCGGCAATTCATCTTCGCTCAGCAAATCCACTCGAACAGTACCGCCGTTAAAGGGGACCGCGGTGCGCACGATCAAGGGGTAATCCACCACAAACTGCGAAGGCAGGATTTGTGTGGTCCATACCGCACCTCGCTCCAGAACCACCCGCCCCTGCTCGCTGCGCAGATCGCCAAGGAAAAAATCGGTGAGGCGCACATGGGCAAACCCGAGCAAGCATTCCGGGCCGTCGAGCATCGCGTCCAGGTACTGGTCGTGACTCATGTTGACGATGGTGGAACCGGTAAATTCGCGTCCGCCCGGTTGGTAGTCGCTGCTGGGCAATTGCCCTTGCGGTGCCCCTTCACCCAACCACACATGGACAAAACCATTCGCCTCGCTGACCGCAAAGGCACGCGCGGCATAACGTGCAGGCACACGCTCATCGGTATGCAGGTTGGGGATCTGCGTACAGCCACCACTGGCGCCATCAAAGGTCCAGCCGTGATAACCGCACTGCAGACCGGACTCGACGACTCGCCCCAAAGCCAGCGGCACCCGCCGATGTGGGCAACGGTCTTCCAGGGCAAAGGCCTGGCCGGCTGCGTTTCGGAACAGGACCAGTTCCTCGCCGGCAAAGGCCACGGCCAATGGCACTTGATCTTTCACGGCCTCGCAAAGCGCCATGGCCCACCAGCCAGGGGTCATCATCGGGCTGCCTCTTTGTTATTGGTCTTGGGCAAATGCGTTGAACGCAGTCAGCGCTAACGGTAGTGCTTCGCGGCAGAGAGAGCAAACACAAATAAACAGTATTTTGTTTTCTGTTGAAATTATTTACAGCCAACGAAAACCGCAAGATGTGGCCACAACCCTCTACGAACCTTGGTTCAATAGACACATTTCCGCTCTTTAGGCCACCTACAAATGGACATTTCTTCTATTAGTGATCATGTTCTAATGGAAAATAGCTAGCGAGCAATCCATAAGCCTGATTACCATTAGCTTGCTCATTAACTCCAAGGTGCGCTGACGATGACCCAATCCACCCTCGGCTTTGTCCTCCATGACGTTGCGCGCGAGGTGAAACATGGCTGAGCCGACATTGCAGCGCCCTGCCGTGCACGCCGAAGCCCGACCGCTCGAGCCCGTGGAAAAACCCCGGATGCAGGCGCCCGAGGCTTCCGCCCTTGATGGCGATGCTCAAGAACCGAATGACACGGCGCGCCAACGCTGGCGCATCGGTCTGTTTTTGCTGGCACCGATCAGTGTCGTGGCCTGCGCCGCCTGGTATGTGTTGGGTGGCCAGGTCGTGAGTACCGACAACGCTTATATCCAGGCCGAGCGGGTGGGAGTTTCAACCGATGTCGCCGGGATCGTCGCGGCCATTGAAGTCAGTGACAACCAGACCGTGAGCAAAGGCCAGGTCTTGTTCCGCCTCAAGCCCGAGCCGTTTGAAATCGCCGTGGCCAGCGCCAGGGCGCAGCTGGAGAACGCGCGCAACCAGATCCTCTACCTCAAGGCGAGCTACAACCAATCTCTGGCCGAAATCGCCCAGGCTGAAGCCAAATTGCCGTTTTACCAGACCAATCTGCAACGGCTGGAAAAGCTGGTCAGCGTTGCCGCCGTCTCAAGGACTATCTACGACGACGCCCACCAGGACCTCGACAATACCCGTCAGCAAGTATCGGTCGCCAAGGCCCAGGCTGCCGCGGCGTTGGCCCAACTGGGTGGGCGCCTGGACAGACCACTTGAGCAGCATCCTTCCTACTTGCAGGCGCTGGCGGCCCTGAATGAAGCCGAACGCAACCTGCGAAACTCCGTGGTCATCGCCCCGTTCGACGGCGTCGTCACCAACGTTGACTCGCTGCAAGTGGGCGCGTATCTGCAACCACCCCAATCGGGCTTCAGCCTGGTCTCCAGCGAGCGACTGTGGGTCGCGGCGTCCCCGAAAGAAACCGAGCTGACCAACGCCCGGATTGGCCAGGGCGTCACCATCGAGGTAGACACTTATCCGGGTATCACCTGGCATGGCACCGTGGAAAGCATCAGCCCGGCCTCCAGTTCGAGCTTCTCCCTGCTGCCGGCCCAGAACACCACGGGCAACTGGGTGAAAGTCGTGCAGCGCATTCCGGTACGCATCCATATCGACGATGCTGTCGGCAAACCGGCGCTGCGCCATGGCATGAGCGCCGTGGTAGATATCGACACCGGCACCGCACGAGGCCTGCCCAAGCCACTGGCAAACCTGCTCGCACGCCATCATGAATGACGTGTCCGGACCGCTGCCGCCCTCGCCGCTGCGGGTACTGATCACACTGTGCGTGGTGCTGGCGGTGGTCATGCAGGCGCTGGACACCACCATCGCCAACGTCGCACTGCCCTTTATGCAGGGCAGCGTATCGGCCAGCGCCGATCAGATTAACTGGGTGCTGACTTCCTACATCGTCGCCACAGCCATCATGACGCCGCCCTCGGCATTCCTTGCCCGACGCTTCGGTCGCAAGCGCGTATTGCTGTGGTCGATCTTCGGTTTTGTATTGGCCTCGGTGCTCTGTGGCATCGCCCGCTCCCTGGAAGAAATCATCCTGTTCCGCCTGCTGCAAGGGGTGGCCGGGGCGGCATTGGTGCCCTTATCGCAAGGCATTCTGCTGGATATTTACCCGCAGAAAGACCGAGGGTCGGCAGTGGCCCTGTTCGGGGTATCGGTCATGGTCGGCCCGGTATTAGGTCCGATGCTCGGCGGCTGGCTGACGGAACACCTCAGCTGGCGCTGGGTGTTCTTCATCAACCTGCCTATCGGGTTGCTGGCCTTTATCGGCATGACCCGCTTCATACGGGAAACCCCGGCCGACAAGACTGCACGCCTGGACTGGCTGGGCTTTGGCTCGCTCAGCGTGGCGATCATGTCGATTCAATTGTTCCTCGACCGCGGCGAACAACTGGGCTGGTTCGACTCCGGGGAAATCATCCTGGAAGCGCTGGTGGCCGCCGTCGCTTCGTACATCTTCATTGTCCACACCTTCACTCATGACAAGCCCTTTATCAGCCTGAAGCTGTTCAAAGATCGCAATTACTCGGTGGCGGTGGTGTTTATCTTTATCATTGGCATCACCTACCTGGCCTCGCTGGCACTGATGACACCCTACCTGCAAACCCTGATGGGGTACCCGGTGCTCACCGCCGGCATGGTCATGGGGCCACGCGGACTGGGGACGATGCTCAGCATGTTCCTTGCCGGGAAGATCATCGGCAAAGTGGATATTCGCTGGATACTGTTTTGCGGTTTGTTGCTGTCCGCCTGGTCGATGTACATGATGACCGGCTGGACGCCGGCCGTGTCCATCGACACCATCATCTACGTCGGCTTTATTCAGGGCGCGAGCCTGGGTCTGTTGTTCGTCCCGCTGACCACCATCGCCTTTACCACCCTGCCCCCGCATTTGCGAGGCGAAGCCACGGGCCTGTACAACCTGTCACGCAACGTCGGTTCGAGCGTTGGCATCTCGATCGTTACGGTGCTGCTGGCGCAAAACACCCAGATAAACCATGCCGAAATCGGTGCATACGTGACGCCGTTCAACCGCCTGTTCGATGCCTGGCCTGTCAACCATCAGCTCAATCCATTGACCGCCAGCGGGCGTGCAGCACTGGATGGCTTGATCACTGTGCAGGCCAGCTGGGTGGCTTACCTGGATGACTTCAAGCTGCTGATGTGGTTATCCATCGGCGTCATACCGCTGCTGCTGATATTCAGGACGGCGAAGTCTCAAGCGAATCAGGCCTCGTAGCGAAAACGTCCCACCGCCACATTCAGCTCATCGGACAGCTCGCGCAAAGACACCACGGCTCCGGATACCTGATGGGTGATCGCATCACCCTCGCCGGCCATGCGTGCGATGTGCTCGACGTTGGCCACGATGCCTCGCCCACCCTCGCTCTGCACGCTTACCGCATCGGCGATCCGGTCAACCCCGCGCGTAGAGTCACCCACCAGTTCCGTTGCCTGCTGCAGGGTGCTTTCCAACTCACTCAGCAGCCGGCCGCTTTCTTCCAATGCCACAGTGCCCGCGCTCAATGCCTGGTCGACGATCCCGGACTGGCTCTCCAGCTTCAACGTCAGCTGGTTGATCGAGTTGGCCGCCAGCGCAGAGCGTTGTGCCAGGTTACGCACTTCGTCGGCCACCACGCTGAAGCCGCGCCCCCTCTCTCCGGCACGCGCCGCTTCGATGGCCGCATTGAGCGCCAGCATGCCCGTCTGCGCGGAGAGGTCCTTGACCTGACCGATGCTGGCGGTAATCGCTGTCGTACTTTCGACAAAATCGCCCACCGAAGCGCGAACCGGTGTTCAAAGGTCGTTAACCAATAAGGCAGGGGCAAGAGATGCTGCAGTACCAAGCACCACTGGAGGAGTTCAACTTCCTCGCTCACAAGGTTCTTCGACTTTCAGAGCTGTTGCCTCTGCTGCCAGAGCACCACCATATCGACGCCGACCTGTTCAGGGCCACTCTGGAGGTCGGTGCCGAGCTCACCCAAGAGCAACTGCTGCCCTTGAACGGCAGCGGCGATGCCGAGGGTTGCAGGCTTGAACAGGGTGGGGTCAAAACCCCACAGGGCTTCAAGTCAGCTTACCGCCTGTTTCAGGAGAACGGCTGGCCTGCTCTGACGGTCCCACTGTCCATTGGGGGGCAAGGTTTCCCAGGAACGGCAGGTGTCTTTTTTGACGAGATGCTCGCCTCCACCAACCTGTCTTTCAGCATTTTCGCCAACGTGCGCGAAGGTGTTCTCCGTTGTGTCGACCGATTCGGCGATGAGCGGGTTCGATCCCTGTTTTCCGACAAGCTAGCCAGTGGCGAATGGCTTGGCACCATGTGCCTTACCGAGCCTCAGGCTGGCAGCGATCTTGGTTTGATTCGCACGACTGCAGTCACACAGTCGGACGGCTCCTACCTCCTGAGTGGAACCAAGATATTCATCTCGAACGGCGATCACGACCTGACCGAGAACATCGTTCACCTGGTGCTCGCCAGAACGGAAGGGGCCCCGGCAGGTACTGGCGGCCTCAGCCTATTCGTCGTGCCGAAATACCAATTGGAGGTTCCTGCCTCAGCCAACGGGGTGTCGGTCATCGCGCTTGAGCACAAGCATGGCATTCGTGCCAACGCCACATGCGCCCTGGCATTCGAGAATGCCAGGGGCTACCGCGTCGGCGAATTGAACCGTGGCCTTGCCTGCATGTTCCTGCTGATGAACAGCGCACGGCTCGCCGTCGGTGTCCAAACCGTAGGTTTGACCGAGGTCGCTTACCAGAACGCGCTGCGCTACACCCAGGAGCGCTTGCAAGGCCGCGCGCTGAATGGTGCCACGCACCCCGATCAACCCGCTGACCCTCTGTTAAGTCATATTGGCGTCAAGTCGAGCCTTGTTCAGCAGCGGCTGTTTATTGAGCCAGCACGCTTGCTCTGCGCCTGGGTCGGCACCCTGCTTGATGAAGCGCGTTGCCACCCGGATGACGCGCGACGTAAGCAGGCCTCACAGCTGGCAGAGTTGTTGACCCCCATCGTCAAGGGCTACCTGTCTCAGCACGCGGGTACACATATCTCGTCCGCTCTCCAGCTGTTCGGTGGGCACGGTTACATCGTCGAAACCGGCATGGAGCAGCTGCTGCGCGATGCGGCCATCTGTCCGATCTATGAAGGCACAAACTACATCCAGTCTCTGGACTTGCTGGGGCGCAAGACCCTGAGCGATCAGGGACAGCGCTTGGGGATCTTCCTCAGCCACATCCCCGCGCTAGCCGAGCGTCTGCGCCAGCGTCCAGGACTGGAAGGGGTCGTCACGACCTTGGCGTCATGGGGGGCCGAGTTCGAACCATTGGTTCAGCAACTATCGGTCGATACGGTTTTCAACCGGGACGTTGTGGGTTTGGTTGCGCCGGACTTCCTTGAACTGCTGGGTACCGTTGTTTTTGGCTATTTGTGGGCATGGATCGCGGATGCCGCCGCGCCGTCAACTTCTGATGAAAAATTCCTCAGAAGCAAACCTGCCCTGGCCCGTCGGGATGCCGGGAGAACGCGCGGTCTACAACCCACGGTTGCGCTTCCCGCTCAATCAGCGCGTGGCGTGGCATTGATCATCCGCACAGAACAATAACAAGAGGGCTAGCTGCTATGGCTTTTACCCAAATCGACTACGAGACACACGGCCCTATCAGGGTCATCCGTTTCAATCGCCCAGACAAGCGCAACTGCATTGGGCCAACCACCCACTTGGAGCTGGTGGAGGCCTGGACACGTTTCCGGGATGACCAGAGTGCTCTGGTTGCGATCATCACTGGTGCCGGCGACAAAGCTTTCTGTACCGGTGGAGACCTTGAGGCAGGATTTGACCTGGTGCCTTCCACCGCGGACGAGATTGCTGCGCACGACCGCGGCGAGCGCCCGGGTATTCTCGGACCCAGCCGTTGGACGGACATCTACAAGCCCGTGATCGCTGCTGTGAATGGCGCTGCCTACGCCGGCGGCCTGGAATGGGCCTGCTTCGCAGACATGCGCATCGCCGAGGAGCACGCCTCCTTCGGTGTGACCTGTCGCCGCTGGAACATTGGCCTGGCCGATGGCGGCAGCCAACGCCTGCCGCGCATCGTGGGGTTGGGCAGGGCAATGGAGCTGATCCTGACAGGCAAGGTCATCTCGGCCTCTGAAGCCCTCTCCATTGGCTTGGCCAATGAAGTGGTCCCCAAAGGGCGCTCACTGGAGCGTGCGATGGAGCTGGCCAAATTCCTCTGTGCCCTCCCTCAACCCGCCATGTGCGCGGACAAGGAGGCCGCGATCCGCGGCTATGGTCAACCCCTGGCTGAGGGCTTGCGCATCGAGGCGGAGTGCTTCAACCGTTCCATCCATCAACCCGAGACCCGCGAGGGGCTGCGTCGCTTTCTTGAGCGCGATCATCCCGACAGACGCTCCGATGCACCAACTAAGACGCCAGGTTTGATCAGGGACTGAGGAGAACACCATGCGATTTAACCTTTTGCTTCAACTACATCTTTTCGCCGTGGCCTTCTGGCTGGGCGTCGTAGCGGTCGAGTACCTGCTTGAACGCACCCGAGCACAGAGTCGGAGTCAGGGCTTCACAGTCGCCAGGCTGCACAGCCAGATCGATCTGTTCTTCGAGATGCCCGCCTTCAGCGTGGTGCTGGTGACCGGATTGCTGCTCATCGAGCCTGCGCGCTTCGACGGCATTTATGCCCTAAAAGTTGTGGCAGGAGGCATCGCTGTTCTCGGCAATGCACTGTGCCTTGTGCCCGTACTGAAGCGACGTGCATCCGCAGAGACAGACGACCTCGCCGATGTCATTTATCAGTCCAAGCTGATCGACCGGATCTCCTTGCTGGCCATCCCGGCTGGGCTAATGGCACTCGCCTGCGGTGTCTATTTGATGGTACTTCGCTGACCCTTTGATAGGTCACGTGGGCTGCGGAGGGTTGGTCACCGACCTCTGATAGACGAGTGACATCTGCACCAGCAGAGCCATGATGGGCTATTCGCGCGTCGGTTCCCAATTGCTATTACGTACTTTACGCACCTGGTCATTCGAGGGTTTTGCCGACGCCGGTTCGACCGGTTTACTATTGTTCGGGTTGCTTCGCAATCGCGGTATGAGGGTGCTTCTTTCGGGATGAATGGGTCGGGCAGTTGCCCGATCCGGTTGATTATCAGTGCCGTTGCGTAGCATCGCCTACCAGCTTCACCGCGACGTTACCTGAGCCATTCCGGCCGGAGTCAAACGGCTACATGTTGTCAATCCGGCATCACCTCCCTTGCAATCAATGCCCCCGGATACTGAATCACCCGCCCGGCCAGCCTATGGCCTTCGGCAGCTGCATGTTGTGGAGTGCCGCCGTCCAGCCTGCTGGCGAGATAACCCGCGTTGAACGAATCGCCAGCGGCCGTGGTATCAACCAAGCTCAGTCACACGAGCAGAGAACCCCTGCTGGTCCTTGTTAAGCAATACTGCCTTGAAACTCATGAGCAATCCCCACGGATAATGATTTGATGCCTCACCACGCCGGCTTATGCTGACATGACGAAGTCAGGTAGAACGAACTGACCGAGTTCCTCAATGACCTCACCTGCGGGGCGTTGGCCGTATTTCAAATTGATGATCACATGGTTAACGCCGATCTCCTGCAAGCTGTGCAGCAGCGGGATCAGGTGATGTCGCCCCAGTTGATAGCCCAGGTGGATCGGCCGAGGTGGTGTCTGCGGGTTATCTGTCAGGTCGATGTATAGCGACTGGGTGAAGGGTTTGAACAGTTCACCACATTCGGCACGAACCGCCTTGCGCCAGTCCTCGACAATCAGCTGCTGAGTCTTCGGTGCACGCGGATAGCTGATCCAGCCATGACTGCAGCGGGCGATCCACTCCAGCGTCTGGCGGCTATGGCCGGTGACGAAGAAAGGAATTTCCGCCGTCGTCGGCTTGGGAATCAGATCGGCCCCCTCAAGCGTGCCGCCGGACCAGGTCAAAGGCACGAAACTGCTGCGCTGAACCTCGCGAAATACCTTGAGGTATTCGCGGAACAGGCTGTCGCGTTGCTCCGGGTCGACACCGAATGCCGGAAACTCTACTGGACGGTCACCGGAAGCCACGCCGAGTAACAGGCGGCCACCGCTGAGCTGATCGACACTAGTTGCGGCCTTGGCGGTGTGTAGGGGATTGCGGATTGGCAGGATGACCGACGCGGTGCCCAGCGCAATCGAGCGAGTGTGTGCCGCCATAAAACCCAGGTAGACCCAGGGATCGAAGACCTGGCCCGAATCACCGAAGCTGGGGTCGCGTAACGGCACGTCGCGAAACCAGAGGGCAGAGAAACCCAGCTTCTCGGCGCGTTGGGCCAGGTTCACTTGGTCGAGCATACTCGGCGTATCGCCGGTAAAGGCTTCGAGGGGGAAGAAAAGACCTAGGCTCAGGCGGCCTTGGCGGTAGGTGTGCTGAAAGCCAGGTTGTTGCTGATAGGGAATGGAATTCGGAGTTAACATCTTCTCTCCTACATATTTCAAAATATAGATTTTGAAGGGCTGAAAAAACGCCTGCGAGCAGGCATCAAATCAGCGCTTTCAAGGCCACCTGGAACGCCGCGATGTTCTGCTCATGGCGTTTGTAATAAGTCCAGGGACCGATGCGTTGTGAGGTCACCAGTTGCGCCCGCTGCAAGGCAGCGAGATACAGCGAGACGGTCGACTGCGACAGGCCTACCCGATCCTGGATGATGCTCACGCAGACACCGACCTGCTCAGGATCCACCTCCTGCTCGGGGAAATGATGACGCGGATCCTTCAGCCAACTGAGGATGTTCAGGCGTGTTGGGTTGTCTAGCGCCTTCAGCGCTTCGCTTACGTCGATACTCATAGGTCACGCACGATAACTATTTTTTGCTATATTACGATATGCCCGCTCAACCGACAATGCGCCGGCCCCCGAACCGTATCGCTCGGGGGCCGGCACCTCGAGCGGACTATCCGCCATAGGTCGGATAGTCGGTGTAGCCGACAGCGGTTCCGCCGTACATGCTGGCCGGATCGACCGGGTTCAGCGGCCAGCCATTGGCAATCCGCTTGGGCAGGTCCGGGTTGGCGATGAACGGACGGCCGAAGGCGACCAGATCGCCCCAGCCCGCCTCGAGCACACGCTTGCCTCGCTCGGCGGTGTATTTGCCGGCATAGAGGATGCGCCCGCTGAAGACCTCGCGCACCGCGCTGCGGAAGCTTTCCGGCAGCTCCGGTGCGTTTTCCCAATCCGCCTCGGCCAGCGACAGGTAAGCGATGCCGACTTCTTCCAGCACCTTGACCGCTTCGACATAGGTCTCGTGTGGGTTTTCTTCGACCAGGCCGAGATATACGCGGGCCTCGTCGGTGCTGGCGAACAACGGGGCGAAACGCACGCCGAGCCGGTCTTTACCGACCACCGCGGCCACCGCCTGGGTCACCTCACGGAGGAAGCGCAGGCGATTTTGCAACGAGCTGCCGTACTCGTCGTCGCGCTGATTGCTGTGCGCGGAAATGAACTGGTTGATCAGATAACCGTTGGCGGAGTGGATTTCCACGCCGTCGAAACCGGCGTCGAGGGCGTTGCGAGCGGCCTGTGCATAGAGCTGTACCAGCTCCTTGACCTCGGCGGTGGTCAGTGCACGTGGCATCGAAGGCGGCGCCAGGGCGCCGGTGCCGGGACCTGTCTCGATGAATACGCTGACGCCCTCGGCCGGGATCGCCGATGGCGCCACCGGGGCTTCGCCATTGGGTTGCAACGAGGTGTGCGAGACCCGGCCGACATGCCAGAGCTGAGCGAAGATGGTGCCGCCCTCGGCGTGTACCGCATCGGTCACTTTGCGCCAGCCGAGGATCTGTTCGGCACTGTGGATGCCCGGGGTCCAGGCGTAGCCCTGGCCGCGCGGCTCGATCTGGGTGCCCTCGGTGACCATGAAGCCGGCACCGGTACGCTGGCGGTAGTAGGTCGCCATCAGGTCATTGGGAATGTTGCCTGGCTGCGAGCTACGCGAACGGGTCAGCGGCGGCAGGACGATGCGGTTTTTCAGGCTGTAGGGGCCCAGCGTGGTGCTTTCGAAAAGAATGGAATCTTTCATGTGTAACTACCTATATATTTGCGTTTGTAGATAAATAGATGCTAGTGCCTGGACAGGCACCTCTCGAGCGCTCCGTTTAGAACAGGCCGGTGGACGTCCAAGCCCAGTCGCGTCCCTGCCGCCGCAAAGCGGCAGGGACGCGACTGGAGCGCCTTGTTGGGTTTGCTTAGCCGGGTAGCTTGGCCGCCAGGACGTCAACCTTCTCGATTGACGGCGGTTTGGCAAACAGCTCGGCAGCCTTTGCCATAAGCGCCGCTGCGACCTTGCCCGAAAGATGAGCCTGCCGACCTGCTTCATCCGGGAAGGCGTCAAAGATGCCAAAGGTGGACGGCCCCAAGCGGATTCCGAACCACGCCGTAGTGGCTGGCTCTTCCTCCACTATTGGAAGGCCATTCAAGAGAAAGTTCTCTACCTCTTTCTCTTTCCCAGGCTTTGCTTCCAGACGAACGAACAACGCTACTTTGACCATGACGTACCTCCTGTTGTTACGACGACATCACCATGCGTGACGTATTCCAGTAAGCCCAACGCGATATTCGCCGATTTGCCGCCCAGCTCCAGCGTGGCGGGGATGAAGGGGCAGCGTCGAGTCATTTCCGCAGTCGCGGGAAAGGCGACTCTGCCCTCTCCTGGTCTTTCACGAACTGCCTCTACCGAGATACCGTGACGACGATCTTGCCGAACTGCTGGTTCGATTCCATGTAACGGTGCGCTTCGACGATCTGCTCGAAGGGGAAGGTCTTGGCAATGATCGGCTTCAGCTGTCCGGCCTCGAGGCCGCGCGTGATAAAGGCTTGCGCAGGCGCCAAGCGTTGCGGATCACCGGTCAGTTCGAACAGCGTGTAGCCGCGCACGCTCAGGGCCTTGTTCATCGCTACCAAGGCCGGGAACGGCGTCTCCTGACCGCTGAGATTGCCATAGATGAAAAGCAGGCCCTGCTGACTCATCGCTTGCGCCAGTGTTTCGACTTGCGGCCCCGCGACCGGGTCGAAGGCGATGCGCGCGCCGCGGCCGTCGGTGATCCGCATTACCTCCGCGACCAGGTCCTGCTCCTCGGTGGCGATCACATGCGCCGCCCCCGCCTCGCGTAGCGCCGCCTCCTTCGCGCGCGTCCGGGTCGTCGCGATCGGAATGGCGCCGACGCTGTTGGCGATCTGGATCGCGGCCAAGCCGACGCTGCTCGAAGCCGCCGTGATGATCACCGCATCACCGCGCTTGAGTTGGGCAATCTCGATCAGTGCGCCATAGGCGGTCAGATACTGCATCCAGATCGCCGCCCCCTTCACCGCGCCGACGCCCGCCGGCCGCTTCAGAACCCCCGTGGCCGGCACGATCGCCTGCTCGGCATAGACGCCAAACTTGTTCATGGAAAAAGCCGGAATCACGCTGACCGCTTCGCCAACCTCGAAGCCGTGAACGCCGCTGCCCAGCGCCTCGACGATGCCGGAAGCTTCGTAGCCGAGCCGGGCCGGCAGATGCGTCGGCTCCAGGTACACACCCGAGCGGAACATGGCTTCCGCGCGATTCAGGCCGATCGCCTCGACGCGGATGCGCAGCTCGCCGGAGCCCGGAGCGCCAACTTCGAGCTCTTCGATCTGCAAGACTTCGGGGCCGCCGATCTGATGAAAACGGACAACACGGGTCATTTTGGGTCTCCTTCTATTGAGGGATGGGAGCAGCGAGCCAGCCCTTGGCTGGCGCAGGTTAGCCGCCCCGCGCGTTACAACGTCGCTTCGGTCTGTGTGTCCGGTGCGTGGCTACTTCACGGACATGCAAATGCTATTCGCCATATATAGATTTGTAAATATGTAATTTTAATAATTTTATGCCCGTCCCTGCTCCCCCTATCTACGCTGCCTATGAACTCTCCCTGTCGAAAAAAATGCTGCCATCCGCTAAGTGCGCCACGGCGTGGTTCGCTCTTCGCCGGTCATCTGGGTCGCCTATGTAATCATGCCGTTATTTGCGCTCGCCAATGCCGGCGTAAGCCTTGATGGCGTCAATCTGGCCAATGAAGGCTCTTTGACGGTCATGCTCGGTGTGTCGTTGGCACTGCTCCTGGGCGCAAGAGCGCCAGCTATTCAGCCCAGCAGGTTTGCCTCACTCGGACGGCCGGGTACCTGGCAAACCTTCGGCTACTTTCATGCACGAAGGCAAACGCATGACAAACACCCACACTGACCACCACAGCCCGTGGTCTGTCTTTCTCATCTTTCTGCGCCTTGGACTGAGCTCCTTCGGCGGCCCCATCGTGCACTTAGGCTATTTCCGTGACGAGTTCGTCACACGACGGCGCTGGTTGTCCGAACGCAGTTATGCAGACTTGTTGGCACTGTGCCAATTCCTGCCAGGGCCTGCAAGCAGTCAGATCTGGATGTTATCGATCGGTGCCAAAACCATGTACTGGCCGGATCTCGGGTGAGACGTCACTACCTGTATCATGATTACGCCGAAGAAAAGAAGCGCGCTTGGAACCTGCTGGGTGATCGACCCAGTGCAGTTTTGTCCTCCACTTACGATCATCAACCGACCGAATCAATGATGTCTTTTCCAGCGTACGCCGCCACTGGATCACTACCACTTTCATAAGCCGGCATCATTAGTGCTGAGTTCTCATAGATTCGTAGATTACGTCCATGCAGCGACCCAGCACTTCATTAAACAACCAGCGAAAGAGATCGCTGTCGCGAAAACGGCCGTGTGGATTTTTAAAACGTCGAATGATTGGGTATTTCATCTTCAAGGCTCAACCGGCAGAACCAGCGATACGCCATATTCAATGGGCCTTCGCACAATCGCGGCTCTGAGCGAATGCCGTAGCAATAGCCCACGTCCAGCATGCAGATCATCAGTTCAAGATCAATCGACGGACGGACGGCCTATCTAGCTATAGAAATCCGCGAGAAGCGGACATCTAGCGTGAAATCCACGACTGCCATTCTTGGGTCGTGTTTCCCCCGGAACTCGTACCAGAGCCAGTCAAAACTTTGTGGGATAACACATCCAGACAGTGCTCACAGTTTCCTTGGGTGTCCCAGGATCGCGCGTGGATATCGACTGTACTGACCGTGCTAACAAGCAAGGTCAAGCTCCTGCAAAACCTTCCCCCCACTAAGTAGTGGGGTGCAGCCGCGAGGGGGGGGGCTGAGCAGAAGACCCACAGTGACCGCGCACGGGTCCTGGGGTTAAGCCTGATGTTGGCACGCAGGGCTGGGGCGAACGCAACGCTATAGGAGCTTCCAGGTATAACTGAGGACGACGCGATACTCGTCAATATCAGTTCTGTAATTAGACCGCGCTACCGCGTCGCGAAGCCTGATGCCGAATCCCTTGACAGGCCCGCTCTGGAAAACATAAGACATATCGATATCGCGTTCGCTGTCTTTACCTTCATAGCCGCGCCCTGTCTCAACGTTGTTCCCCACGACGTATCTAGTCGAAAACAGCAGGCCCGGTACCCCCACCGCCGCAAAGTCATAGTCGTAACGCACCTGATAAGACACCTCGTCTTGTGATGAAAAGTCATAAGTGGGCAGTTCATTGGCCAAGGGCGCAATATTGGCGAACACCCGGGGGAACGCGGTGTCACCGTACATTCTTTGGTACCCTACGGTCACAGCATGCCCGGACCTTGCCACCCCGAGTGTGCCATACAGAGCGCGGTTATCGACCTTCCCGATTAGGTGATCACCATCTTCAACAGCATCATACTGTGCCAACGTACCGCTTAGTGACCAACGCCCCACTAACTGCTTATGCTTAATGCCAACATAACTCTGCCGGTAAATGTCCTCCAGTTGGGCGTACCAACCACTGACGGTGGTACGTGACTCATTAAAACTATAGTCACCCCCCATATAATTAAAGGCATCACTGGGCGACGCGCGTTGCGGGATATAGCCCAACATGGCGATCAATTTTTCGTCCCCGGCTTCATTTCGAAGGCTAGTCGATTTGATACGCCCGCCTTGAAGGGTCAGTCCAGCAAGTTCGCTACTGGAAAAGGAGACACCCTGATAGGATGGTGGAAGCAACCGAATGTCGCTGAAGGGCAACACGGGAATGTCGGGTTGAAGTTCACCCAGTCTCAGCTCGGTTTTAGAAAACCTGGCTTTTAAGGTTGGCCCCAAACGACTGTAATCGTCGGCAGGGGCCCCGCTATCCTTGATAGACAGCAAGCCCGTCCCTACCCGCCCACGGCCACTATCGAGTTTGAGACCCAAGGTGGCAACAGCATCGATACCAAACCCAACAGTACCTGGGGTATAACCGGATTTGAAATTAAGAATGAAGCCTTGAGCCCACTCTTCAGCCTTGGGTTTCTCGGTCCCACGAATATCTAAGTAGTTGCGTTGAAAGTAGTAATTTCTGGCTTGCAGTGTAGCGGTTGAATCTTTAAAAAAATCCGAATCCTCAGCCCATGCCAAGCCCGGCGCACAAAAATACAGTAACGCCGGCCACACGAGTGGCGCGCAATTTTTGTTGTTCACGATTTCACCCTTTTTATTTTTATAGAATGATCATTGCGTGCAGCTGAAAGCGACGATCAACCCGGCAACTGAGCACCGTTGAATAATTGATCGTCACTGGATTTCTAAATTACCGCGTCATACAACCAAGAGAGACCGGCATACGCCTGTTCAGGAGTACGGGTGCCGAGCATGTTGTTACGTAGTTCGGCCGCAACTCCCTCGGCGTGGTAGAACTCACCATGAACACGTGCCATGACCTGACAACGGCCCGTGCGAAGGTATCGGCGAGCCTGATAGGCTTTAAAAGCCGACTCAAAATCACCCTGACACTTTTCGATCTCCTGTGCGAGTACGACGCCATCCTCCATCGCCATACACGCCCCTTGTGCAAGGTATTGCAACATGGGATGCGCTGCATCGCCCAGAAGTGTGGTACGTCCCTGACTCCAGTTTTTCACGGGTTCACGATCGCACAATACCCACATCCGCCAGCTTTCAATTTTGGACAGGAGCGTTTGTACGGTGTCACACGTGCCGGCAAACCGACGGCGTAATTCTTCAGGGTCGCCCTCGGTGTTCCAACCCTCTACATAGCGGTCGCTGTGGAAGACTGCCACCAGGTTGAATAGTTTTCCACCTCGAAGCGGGTACTGGACCAGGTGGGACTTTGGCCCCCCCCAAAGAATCATCGAGTTGCGTCGAAACTCAAGCGGCACGTCCTCAATGGGCAACACCGCCCGGTACGCAATGTGCCCGGAGACCACAGGCGCACCGTCACCGACAATTTTCTCTCTGACTTTCGACCACAATCCATCTGCGCCAATCAGTGCGCAACCCCGAATGGTTTCACCTTGGTCAGTGGTCACGCATACGGACAGGCCATCATCTTCGTAGCCCACCACTTTTGTGGCGATCCTGAATTCGACATCAGCGGACTCGCGACACGCGGCCAGAAGAACCGAATGCAGGTCCGCACGATGCACCAAGGCGTAGGGATACTTGAAACGTTCCCGAAACGCTGCGCCTGTCGGGATGGTGGTAACCATCTCAGCGCTGACACTGTCCATGAAGATCAAATCATCGGGTAACACGGTCAGTTCGCGTACTTGATCAGCAACGCCGAGCGTCTCCAACACGCGAAAACCGTTAGGGCCCACCTGGATCCCCGCACCGACTTCGCGAAACTCTTCGGCCTGTTCGATCAAGAGCGTTTTGAAGCCCTTATGTGAGAGTGCCAGCGCTGCTGCCAGACCACCAATGCCCCCCCCAATGATTACAATTGGATCTTGTAGGCTCATGACGACACGACCTCGACAACAATTTCACCAATCCCTTCAATTCGTGCTTTGATCTGATCACCGTGAACAATGGGACCCACACCTTCGGGCGTTCCGGTGTACAACAAATCACCCGGCTCAAGTGTGTAATAGGTCGAGGCGAATTCGATCAGCTCTGCCACGTTCATGATCAAATCCCGAGTATTGGCGTGCTGGCGTTTCTCACCATTAACCTCCAGCAGCAACTCCAAGCCCTGTGGGTCGCTGAGCTCATCAGCCGTGACAAGCCATGGCCCCAACACCGAGTAAGTGTCCAACGATTTGCGCAAGCTTCGCTCTTCAGGCCCGCGGATCGTGATGTCCAGGCCAATGCTGTATCCGGCAACATAGGCCAGTGCGTCTTTCGCCTTCACATCCTTGGCACGCTTGCCAATAACAGCGACTAGCTCGATTTCGTGATCGGTACGGCGCTCTGGAAGATTAATCACAATCGGTTTACTGACACCGATCAGCGAGCTGGTAGCTTTCAGGAAGAGGCCCGTCTCCTGGATTTTTCGGACATTGGCACGTGTAAACGTCTCCGTGTCTGCGATGGCTTCATCAAGGTGAGCTTGATAGTTGACAGGCGCAGCCACAATTTTGCCTGGGTTACCGACGGGGCTAAGCAGCTCGACATCGCTTAACTTGAAGACCGCTGCGCTTCCCTTGGCAAGCGAGATTTCGGGGCGTAGCTCGGCCAGGTTAGCGATCAGCAGGTCATGGCGCGGAAACGGATAACGGGCAGGTGACAAAATACGCAGTGCTTGGGAAACGTCATAGACAATGTCGCCCTCAATCAGGCCCAAACGGTTATCGTTAAACAGACAAATTTTCATGGTTTTTCTCCTGGTGTAGTAGTTGCGCTCGGATTGATTTCGCTGCGCCAAAAACCGAGGTGTTCTTGCAACGGTCGATCGGAAAAGCTGAACAGTACGCATTGCTCGTCCGCCTCAAAACAACGCCATGCCCAACCCGGAACAACAAATACGTCGTCCTTGCAGGCTGTCCACGTTTGGTCACCGACCTGAACGCGCAGGCTGCCTTCAACCACGCAGCAAACAGCTCCGTCGGTTTCACGAAAGCTCGTGCCCTTGAACCCTGCTGGGAACATCTGCATAAAGGCACCCATCGAGCGAATCGGGGACAGCCCATTCGTTGGGTTGGTAAACATCAGTTTGAAACCGTTGCACGCGTCCCACTCATCGACGAGCGACAACTGTTCAAGCGCTGCACGCGTGCGCGAATAGGGGTAGTGAAAAAGTGGGCTGACGGGGCCGCCGTGGGTGTCGCCTACAGGTCTCAGGCCAGCGGCGAATCGCGCATTGGAGTCGCCTGTCGGGCGTGTCAGGGCCTGACGTAGATTCGGGTCATCAGCAGAGAAACCGGCGTTGAGCATTTGCACAACAGGCACATCCAGGCCGTCCAGCCACATCACAGGTTCCGTGCCCTGCGCACCATGGTCATGAAAAACGTTCGTGGGCGTGATGACAAAGTCACCCGGGTTCATTAGTACCTTTTCGCCATGCACCGTAGTGAACCCACCCTGGCCACTTAAAATCAGTCTTAGCGCAGACGCCGTATGGCGATGACTGGGGGCGACCTCCCCGGGCAGGATCATTTGAATACCCGCATAGAGGGATGACGTTATCTGCGACTTGCCCCGAAACTTAGGGTTTTCTAGGACAAGCACACGGCGCTCCGCATCTTCGGCGGAGATGACCTCACAGGCCATTTTCATATTTTGGCGAATGGTTTCGGCGCGCCAGATTACGGGGTCCGCCGTCTGCTTGGGCTCGCGCGGGGTAAGCCCGCGCAATACCTCCCAGAGGGGCGTCATGTTGTCATGGGCAATGTGATCTCTAAAGGCATTGTTACTCACAAATATCTCCTTACCTATCTATCGAACTTCGTTCAGCCGTGCATCGCTACGGTCTTGGTTTGCGGTCCGTGCGATGTGGCGACGGACGAGGGTCAGCGCGACAAAAAGAATCAACATCATGGCTGCTATAAAACCGAAGAACCGAGTGCCTGTGCTGGCAAGAATCCAGGGGCCGATGAAAGCGCTCAGCACCGCGCCCAGCCGTCCGAAAGCTGCGGGCAAACCGACGCCACTTGCACGCATTGAGGTAGGGAATATCTGCGCCGCCAGCACGAATAGGATTGCTTGTGTGCCCGGTACGCAGAGGCCGAGCAGCAGCAGGCTAACGGTGATGATAGGGAGCGAATTCGCAGCAGGTTGCAACGGCGTTACCATCAGCGCAGCGCAGCAGGCCAACGCCCCCGCCGCCATGCAGAGCATGGTTTTGCGCGAACCGAAGCGACTGAACAGCCAGCCGCCGCCCACCCCTCCAATCAGGCCACCGAGGCTGAACAACGCCATACTTGCGCTGGACATACTGACGCTGTAACCGGCCTCGACGAACAGGGAGGGGGACCAGGTAAACATGAGGTAGCTAGACAGAATCACGGTAAAGAAAGCGACCGCCAGAACCCGTGTGTCGCCGGCATATTCGCTGGCCATTAACGTTCGCACCGAAGCCTTCTTGACTGCAGCCGCTTCGCCGCTGTCCTCCAACGTGGTGGTCAATGACACCGCATGCCCCAGGTGGCGAATGATGTTCAGGCACGCTGCCGGCTTGATGCCGCGCGCCACCAGAAATCTCAGCGACTCTGGGACGCCAATGATCAGCGTCAGCGCGACGATCAACGGCGCACACCCCGCAATCACGAAAAAACTGCGCCAGCCAAGGGCAGGAAGAATTTGCGCCCCTAACAGGCCAACGACAATACCGCCAAAAGGCAACGCGCTCATCCCGATGGCGAGGGCAAGGCTGCGCCGGCGCAAAGGTGTGTACTCAGCCAGCATTGCCGTGACGTTAGGCATGGCTGCTCCCATGCCCAACGATGCAATCACTCGGCAGACGCCCAGAAAGACGATGTCATCGGCGAGCGCGCCCAATAACGTCATCAGGCCAAACGTTACGCTGGACGCGATGAGGGTCCATTTTCTGCCGATGCGGTCGCCCAACAGGCCCCCGAGGGCCGTCCCCAGTGCCATGGCCACGAAACTGAATCCAAGCACCGGTGCAAAGGCTGCGCGGCTGATACCCCATTCGGCTGAAATGGAGGACAGCGACAGGCTAAGCACCTGCGCGTCCACGCCATCGAACACCATGACGAGGGCGACCAAGAAGAGAATTCGCTTTTGATAGGACGTCCACTCTCCGTGATCGAGAATAGGGGCGATGTCGAGGACGGGGGACGATGGCTGCGCTAGCTGGCTCATGATGGAACCCTCACACCTTAAGGTGTTTTGTATTATTTGTTGTAATACGATAATTATGTTTTTTCCAAAAAGTGTCAACGCTTTTATCTTATGGCGCTATTTTTGTTTTTACTCACCTCGTGGTCGAGCTTGGCGGTAACATGCGGGCTCCGTCAAGCACACCTTTCTAAGGGGGCAGGGTTGATAAAGCAGCAGGTAACCGGCGCGTCAGCCATGCAAGTCTCAGGCGCAGAAGATCCCAAAGGCAGCTCCCAGGATCGCTTGATGCGCCTGCTCGAATTGTTCAGTGGAGACAGCAAATCTGATTGGTCTGTGGACGAAGCGGCGATCGAGTTAGGACTATCGGCGAGCCATACGTACCGTTACTTTCGAACCCTGTCGGGTGCCGGATACATCAGCGCCTTTACCCCGGGGCGCTACGTGCTGGGCCCAGCAATCATCGCGTTGGATAGAAAAATGCGGTTGGGTGATCCGATGATCCAGGCTGCAAGGTTGGTCATGGGTGACATGCTGAATGCGGCCCCCGCTGACAGCATCGCGATTTTATGCCGGTACTTCCAAGAGCACGTCATGTGCGTGCATGAGGAGTTCACCACCCGTTTCAAGCAAGACATCAGCTATGAGCGCGGCCTCCCAAGGCCCCTTTACCAAGGCGCAGCCTCAAAGGTCATCCTGGCGCACCTGCCATTGCGCCAGGTCAAACCCTACTACGAAGGCGTAACGGGCGAATTCGAGCGCTTTGGCCTTGGGGCCAATTGGGCGCAAGTCAAGCAGACACTGAGATCGCTGAGAAACGAGTCCGTAGTCATCACTTCAGGCGAATTGGGCAATAGCGCTGCGGGTATTTCAGCCGCCGTTTTTGACGATAAACGGGTGATCGGCAGCATCAGCATCGTGATACCCGTCGTCGATGCCTCCCCGGAAGTCAGAACACTGCTCGCGCCTATTGTTGCGAAGGCCGGGGCCGAGATGACGCAGAAAATGACGGTGTTGGCGTCTTCTGGATCATGAAATACACAACGCCGTCAGCTCTCTGGAAACAGCCAAGGCTCGGTGGCGCGTCGCTTGCTTTCGTATAAGCGCACGTCGTCGGCTTGAGCGAGCGTCAGGCTGATTTCATCGAGCCCCAACATCACGCATTTTTTGCGGAATGCATCGATCTCGAAACGGTAGATCACGCCCTCAGGCTGGGAAACGGTTTGGTCCGCTAGATTGATCTCAAGTTGCAACGCAGCATCACGGGCCGCGAGTGAGAACAGGTGATCCATTTCATCCTTGGTCAACACGATGGGCAGCACGCCGTTCTTAAGGCAGTTGCCATAAAAAATATCTGCGAAACTGGTGCTGAGCAGCGCTTTGAACCCGAAATCACGCAAGGCCCACGGCGCGTGCTCGCGGCTCGAACCACAACCGAAATTATCTCGGCACAGCAGGATTTGCGCTGACTTGAACCGGGGCTGGTTGAGCATGAACTGCTCGTTGAGCGGTCGTACCGAGCAGTCGTCCCCAGGTTGGCCTTGGTCTAGATAACGCCAGTTATCGAACAGGTAATCGCCATAGCCATATTTGCTGATCAATTTCATGAATTGCTTCGGCAAAATGGCGTCCGTGTCCACATTGATTCGATCAAGCGGCGCCGCTACTGCACAAAACTGCTTGAATGGTTTCACGGCCTTTCAACTCCTTATCTGGGCAGCGGTTATATCAACGAAATGTCCTGCCAGGGCCGCCGCTGCTGCAGTGACCGGGCTCACGAGGTGAGTTCTGCCACCCTGCCCCTGACGCCCCTCGAAATTGCGATTGGACGTAGATGCACAACGCTCCCCAGGGAGCAGCCGGTCCTCGTTCATTCCCAAGCACATCGAACAACCGGGCTCGCGCCATTCAAACCCAGCGTCGATGAATATCCTGTCCAAGCCCTCGGCTTCAGCCATGGCTTTGACCTGTCCTGATCCCGGCACCACCAATGCTTGTTTGATACGCGTGGATACTTTTTGACCGACTACAACCTGGGCAGCTGCCCGCAGGTCCTCGATGCGTGCATTGGTGCAGGAGCCTATGAAAATCTTGTCGAGTTCGATTGAAACGATGGCTGTGCCCGCTGTAATCCCCATATAGTCGAGCGCGCTGACCAAGGCCTGACGTTTAGCGGGGTCTACTTCGTCCGCGGGGTCGGGCACCTTTTCTAGAACATCGCACACCATTTGCGGAGAAGTTCCCCATGAAACTTGAGGGGCAACTTTTGCTGCATCCAGGTTCACCACCTGTTGGAAAATTGCCCCAGGGTCGCTGTGAAGCGTGCGCCAAAACGTAGCGGCGGCCTCCCAGCCTGCGTCTCGCGGCGCATGAGGTCGGCCGTGCAGGTAGGCCAGTGTGGTCTCGTCTACACCGATCAGCCCGACGCGAGCTCCGGCTTCGATTGCCATATTGCAAAGGGTCATCCGCGCTTCCATGGACATGCTACTGACCGTGCTGCCCGTGAACTCGATTGCATGACCGGTGGCCCCCGCAGTACCGATTTTGCGAATCAAGCTCAGGGCCAAGTCTTTTGCGGTCACGAACGGCTGCAATTCGCCGTCGATCTGAACCTTCATCGCCGCCATGGGTGAAACACGCAGGCACTGGGTGGCGAGAACGTGCTCGATCTCGGAAGTGCCGATGCCAAATGCCAAGGCCGCGAAAGCACCATGGGTACTGGTATGAGAGTCGCCACAGACGATGGTCATTCCCGGAAGACTGGCGCCAGATTCAGGCGCGATGACATGCAAAATGCCCTGCCTTTGATCACCCATTTTAAAGTGGCGCAGGTTCAGGTCATCGCAGTTACGCTCAAGCGTCTGAACCTGAATTTTCGCTACCGGATCCTGAATGCCCAGAGCCAAGTCCCTAGTCGGCACATTGTGGTCCGAGGTGGCGATGATCGTGCCGCTTCGCCAAGGGTTCAGCCCCGCTGCCGATAAACCTTCAAAAGCCTGGGGGCTGGTGACTTCATTGATCAACTGCAGATCGATGTAAAGCATCGCCGAACCGTCCGGGTCATGACGTACGACGTGCGTTTCCCAGAGTTTTTGCAGCAGCGTTTTGGGCACTGGAGGCTCCTCTTGTCAGATCGATCATTACGGACCTGCCTGGCCGGATTGTAGGCAAGCTTGCTCAGACAATATAGAGCGCTTTTATCGTAATGCGCTATTTTTGATTTTTAAAGAGTGGCAAAGTACTATGTGTTGTCCAACTGTACTGTTCAGATTTGTAAAATCTGAACAGCGAAAGCGCCCGCTTAAACGATTCCTGATCTCGGCTTTTGATAGCGATGTCTGATAGGCAGTGCGCTATCCCCCCTCAATACTCATCCGTTCAAGAGCGATCCGCAGTGGGTAAATATGACAACTAAAAGCTTTGACGTGCTGATTGTAGGAAGTGGTGCAGCCGGATGCGTGGTGGCCAGTTATCTGGCCGAGAACAGTCGGGCCAGCATTGCCGTGATCGAAGCCGGCGGCAAGGATTCCGACCCGCTGATCCATATTCCAGCCGGCTTCGGCACCATCCTGGCCAAGGATAAACACGTGTGGACCCATTCCACCGTCGCCCAGCATGGTACTGAGCGACGCTTTCGCTCCGGCAAGGTGTTGGGGGGAGGCACGTCGGTAAATGCCATGGCGTATGTGCGTGGCCAAAAACGCGACTTCGATGCGTGGGACGAAGCCACCGCAGGCGACGGGGACTGGAATCACGCCAGCATGTGGCGTGCCTTCATCGAGCAAGAAAAAAACGACACGTTCCATGATGAACATCATGGCACCCAAGGCAATCTGGCCGTGCAGCTGCCCAAAGGGATCAACGAACTGAACCAGTATTGCCTGAAGGCATTTCAGGAATACGGCCTGCCCTACAATCCGGATTACAACGGCGCCAGCCAGATCGGTGTGTCACCGGTGCAATCGAACATCGAGAACAGTCGCCGTTGCAGTGCCGTAGTCGCGCACCTGCGCCGTCATCTGGAGAGTGGCCGCGTCACCTTGCTGGCGAACACAACGGTCACTCGGGTGCTGATCGATAGCCACCGCGCGGTAGGGGTCGAAATACTCCAGGGCGGGACTACGCAGCAAATCCAGGGCAAGCAGGTCATACTCAGCGCCGGGGCGGTACACAGCCCGAAGATTCTCATGCATTCCGGCATAGGCCCCAAGACCCAGTTGCAGGAATTCGGCATTGAGGTGATGGTCGATTCCCCCGGCGTGGGCGAAAACCTACATGACCACCCTATCGTACCGCTCAGCGCCTATGTGAAAGGGAACTTGGGCTATCAAAGCGTTGCCCAGGGCCTTGGGACGCTGAAGGCAGGGATCCGCTACATCCTGACCAAAGACGGCCCGGCCGCAGGCAGCGGTATCGAGACGGTCAGCTATTGGGATCCCCTGAACTTACAGGGCGACCCTACCGTTCAGTGCTATCACGTACCAATCATTTCCAAAGACGGCTTGAGCCCTACCGGTACGCGCCCCGGCGTGACCTTCGAGTTAGTGGTGCTTCAGCCTAAAAGCCGCGGCTGGGTACGTTTGGCTGACGCTGACCCTACCTCTATGCCGCTGATCAACCCAAATTTCATCGGCCACGAATACGATTTGAAAGTGGCCGTTGAGTCGGTGAAAGCCATGCGCCATGTCCTGACTCAGGAATCGCTAGCGCCGGTGATCGACGAAGAGGTCTCACCGGGTCCCAGCGTGCAATCCGATGAGCAGATTGGCGAATGGGTCAAACGCGTCGCCACCACCATGTGGCACCCGGTCGGCACCTGTCGCATGGGCAAGGACGAAGGTGCCGTCGTTGATGGTCGCCTGCGTGTGAAAGGCGTGGAGCATCTGCGTGTCATCGATGCCTCGATCATGCCCAACATTACTAGCGGCAACACCAACGCGCCCACTCAGGCGCTGGCCCTGCACGCTGCCAAAATGCTCTGTGAAGATTACTTTCGCTGATCTGCGTGACGCTCATAAACATCCACTGAATTCGATAAGGTGACAACCCATGAACTATCCAAGCTCCGAGTCCATCGATGCAGTATTCGAGTCGCAGCGTGCCTATTTCGCCTCCCGCCAAACCCACCCCATCGAGTTTCGCAAACACAGCCTGGAGCGCCTGAAACAGGCAGTGCTCAATCACAAAGAGGCGCTGTACGTCGCACTGGACGAAGATTTAGGAAAACCCAAGGCCGATGTGGACCTCGCGGAGATCGGCGCAGTCCTCCACGAAATCGATTTCGCCCTCGCCCACCTTGACGAGTGGGCGACACCAGAAACGGTACCCACCGCAGACCTGATTGCGCCGTCCCAGTGCTATGTCACGCAAGAGCCCTTTGGCGTTACTTACATCATCGGGCCGTTTAACTACCCCGTAAACCTGACGCTGACGCCGCTGATAGGCGCAATCATTGGCGGCAACACTTGCATCCTTAAGCCCTCCGAAACCACCCCCAACACTTCACTGGTCCTCGAGAAAATCATTCAGGAAGCGTTCTCTCCCAACTACATAGCTGTGGTTCAGGGTGGACGCGATGAGAATACTCACCTGCTGAGCTTGCCGTTCGATTTCATCTTTTTCACGGGCAGCCCTAACGTCGGCAAGATAGTGATGCAGGCAGCCGCCGCGCACCTCACACCAGTGATCCTGGAACTAGGCGGCAAGTGCCCTTTGATTGCCCTGGCCGATGCCGATGTCGATCTGGTGGTGTCGCAGCTGATGTTTGGCAAGTTCATCAACAGCGGCCAGACCTGCATCGCACCGGATTACTTGTACGTCCACAGCAGCATCAAGGATGAACTGCTAACTCGCCTGACGCAGCGCATTCAGCAGGACCTGCCCGACATAGGTTCCACGGGAAAAGTCGTCACGAGCCAACAAGTATCGCGTCTTCAAAACTTGTTGAGCAAGAGCGCGGGCAAGGTGCTGGTCGGCGGCGATGCAGACCCAGAACGGCGCGTATTCAGCGCCACCGTGGTCGACCAAGTGCAATGGGACGATGCGCTGATGGCCGAAGAGCTGTTTGGGCCCATTTTGCCGGTGCTGACTTTTGATTCGGTGGATAATGCAGTCGATCTCATCAATCAACATCACTCCAAACCACTGGCCGTGTATGTGTTCACAGGCCACACAGCCAATGCCAACCCCGTCATCGACCACATTCAAGCCGGCGATGCTCAGGTCAACGGCGTGCTGGTGCACGCGTTTTCGCCATACCTGCCGTTCGGTGGGGTGGGCGGTTCAGGGATGGGCGAATATCACGGCCGATACAGCTACCTGGCATTTACCCACAAAAAGTCTGTACGGATAGTTGAGTCTGGCAAGCCGGTATAAATAAAACACCAACTCCGCGAACCTGAGGCAGGTCAACGGCAGGTATTCTTTGCAATCCTGCCTTGATCGCGCGACCACATAAACCGTGACGAGCTCAACATAAACAACTGCATGCACCTCAGTACCAACACTCCATAAGAATTCGTACTCACAACCCGGAGACAGCAATAACACCAAAGGCTAGCATTCTATTAACCCTTAATAAGACACCCCTATTAGCCTTCGGGAGATACATCATGTGGAACAATAGCAGCCCCTTTTTACAAGGTATTCGCCAACCCCTCTCCAACGAAATCATCGCCAATGAACTTCGCATAGAAGGTACTGTGCCGCCTGAACTTGAGGGCGTGCTTTTTCGAACCGGATCCAACCAGCGTTGGGAGCCTGCTCGCCCTGACCGATACCACTGGTTCGACGGAGATGGCATGGTTCATGGGTTTTATATCAGCAACGGCGCTGTCAACTACCGCAATAAATGGGTGCGCACCGAGGGTTTCAAGGAAGAAGAAGCAGCCGGTAGATCGCTCTACAACGGTATTTACGGGTCTTACGAAGTAGCTCAACCACAGCTTGAAAAGGGGCCGGCTGCCGTCAAGCAAGTAGCCAACGTCAATGTCGTGGAAATCGACGGACGCGTATTGGCTCTGCAAGAGGCGGGTAGACACTATTATGAACTTGACCGAAACACCCTGGAAACCATTGGTACCTTTGATTTCCACGGCGCAATTGATGCACTGGTTACCGCGCATATCCATACCGACGCCGCAAAAAATGAACTACTATTGTATACGGTCGAACCCGAAACCCGCCGATTCGTCTGTGCACTGGCTGACAAACAAGGGAACATCCTGAAACAGCACGTCGTTACACTTGACGCCCCCGCCTATATTCACGACTTCATGTTCACTGAAAATCATTTTGTCTTCTTCTTTGGGCCCATCAACTGGCGTCCAGAATCACCCGACCGAGTTCCTGCAGGCAAATCTGCGTGGACGTTTGACCCAAAGCAGAGCAATCGAACCCTGGTGGTCCATCGGCAGACCGGTGCAACTCAATGGTTCACCGATGAAGCTTACCAAACCACACACTTCGTCAACGCCTACGAGGAAGATGGCAAAATAATCGTCGACGGCTGCGTCAGTGACCTCCAGTTTGTCGATGATATAAAAGTCGAGAATTTCTTTCCGTTTCCTTTTCCTGACGCTGGACGCTCGCCGTTCACACCTCCCGCGCTGTACCGCTGGACCCTGGATCTCGATGCCGGTCAGATGACACGAGCACGGGTCGGAAATTTCTCCGTCGAATTTCCTAGGATCAATGAAAAACTCCTGGGTGCAAAACACCAATACGGCTACTTTGCCGGTGTACACCAGCCCAAAAGTGACAGCCACGATTTCAATTGCCTGATAAAGCACGATTTTATTTCAGGCAAAACCGAGTACCAAACACTGGAAGGTGACAGGGACGTGTCCCCTGCCGAGCCGATATTCGTGGCCAAACCCGATGCGGTGAGTGAAGACGATGGTTGGTTGCTGGTCGTCTGGTGGGATCCCCAGACAAACAAAAGCGAACTGGTGATCCACGACGCGAGCGACTTCACGGGCGCACCATTGGCACGGGTAAAGCTGGATCATCATATACCGCTGGGTTTTCATGGGAACTGGATCCCATAACCCACCGGTAGAGGTCTAGCCGAGCGTTCTGGCAACAGCAACGCACAACTGACTGCCCTGCAAATAACGTATCGCTGCAGGGCAGTCTTTGTATGAAGGAACGCCCCTTTCAAGGGGCATTCATGCCATACGATCAGTCCACTAAAACCCTGACCTTAAAACGGATAAGCGCGACGTTTGTGTTGCACCGAGTTCCAGTGATCGCTGGTCAGCTCCGCGATGATCCAATCGCTGTTGAATCGCCCGATACCACTGTTTTTCTCGCCGCCAAACATGTTGTTCGGATCATCATTGACCGAGATGTCGTTGATGTGAGTCATGCCGGCTCCAGCGCATGTGCCTCGTCACGCGCAGTGATGATCGGCGCTACAGGACAAAATTGCTCAGCCTGGGCCAAGTCACTCATGTTATCGACATTGACGAACACATGAGGCGGCAGTACCTACCCGTGTGCAGCGCCACCGAGCAACAACTCGATGCTTTCGGCTTTCGCCGCCTCGATCCGGGCCACTGCGCCCTCCAACTGGCGACGGTTGATCAGCGGGCCAATGACTGTATCTGCAAGGTCAGGATCGCCGACTTTCAACTGGCGAACGCGCTCGACAAACGCTTCGACGAAATCCTTTTGCAACGAGGCGTCGACGATAATCCGGTTACTGCTCATGCAGATTTGACCTTGGTGCAGGAAGCGCCCCACAACGGCGGCGTGCACCGCCAGATCGAGGTCCGCGTCATCAAGCACCACACACGGAGCATTCCCACCCAACTCCAACCCGACTCGCTTGAGCGTCGGGCCTGTGACTGCCAACGCGCCCAATGTGCCGCCCGACCCGAGTCGATCCCGTGAAGAAGATGAATTTTGGAATCGGGTGCAGGGTAAAGGCATCACCCAAATCAGCCACGTCTCCCACGACCACGTTCAAAACTCCCGGCGGAAAACCGGCCTCTTCGTAAATTTTCGCCAACAACAAACCACCGGTCACCGGCGTATCGTCGGCAGGCTTCACGACGACGGCGTTACCGAGTGCCAGCGCCGGTGCGATAGACCGATTGGAAAGGTGCATCGGCCAGTTCCAGGGACTGATAACCCCGACCACACCCAATGGTTTACGGTAAACGCGGCTTTCTTTGTCGGGGGTGTCGATTGGCAGAATGCGGCCGACGACTCTCGAAGGCATGGCCGCGGCCGTGATCATGGTCGAACGTACCGCTGACCACTCGATTTCGGCTTTGGTACGCGTGCTGCCTGACTCACGAATCAATCAGTCGACAATTTCTTCGTGCCTGGCTTCCAGTACGCTAACGGCGCGCATGAACAAGGCTGAGCGCTCATTAGGTAACGTCTGCGCCCATGCTTTCTGCGCGGTTGCTGCCGCCTGGTAGGCGTCGTCGAGGTCGCTAACATCACCCAGCGAAAGCTCGGTCAGCAGGGCGTTGTCATAAGGGTTGCGGTTCTCCAGGACCTTGCGCGTACTTCCGGAACGCCAGGCCCCGGCGATGTATTGGCCAGTAAAGTTTTGCCACGGTGTTGGGCGGTCAGACATGGGTGTTCTCCGGTTGATTCAAAGTAGGTCAGCGCCAGTATTCTTCTTGCTTGCCAGCCTGGAAGTCGCGAGGTTTTCCAATTGCTGGTGCAGTGCAAGGGTGTGATGTTCATCAGTTCGGTGGTGAGCGAAAAGCTGAGCAATCGCTGCGCATTCGAACGCAGCAATGAGCAGTGGAGAGGCCTTTTTTTCGAGGCTGATCAGACTTGTCAGAAGACCCCTGACTTGATCATAAATTCGTGCCTGAGCAGGTGGGGCAGGTGTATCCGAGATCTTCAGTGCGAGCCGCGCAATGCGCTTGCACAGGCGCTTGCGCTGGGAGCCTGGCGATGAAGGAACCAACCATCGGTAGGTCAGCACGGCAGTGAACACCCCGCCCAGAATTGCCAACATCTGCAACAGGGTATGTTCAAGGGAGGTGTCTACCTGCAATCCAGGTTGAGCGATTAACAAAAAGGTCATGTTCAGGTCGATGGCCAGTTTTGCTGTACCGGGCCGAGCCATGAGCAACGCTCCGATCATCAAAAACGGTGCGATAACCAAGGCCAGCTCCCACACCGTTCCCACTTCAGGTAACAGCCAAAAACGGCAGGTCACGCCAAGAACGGCTCCAGCGGTCGAGCCAACAAGTACGTCTTTTAACGCCGCACTGGCGTGGCTATGGCTGGAGAACAGCGAGGCGAACAACACGGCCGTCATGACCATCATTGGACCGTCTGACCAACCCAGGCCCCACCACATTGCGGTGGCGATGGACATCGCAATCAAGGGTCTGGAGCCCGCGAGGCATGTTGCGTGCCAGTCGCGCTGTTGAGTTGATTGCAACGCTTCCCTGCCTGGCGTTTCACAAGCATTCAACGCTGCAAAGACGCGTTGTAATTTTTCAACGAACAGCGTGCCTGCGGCAAGGTTTTCAGTGTTTTTGTGGACCTCATTGATCACCGCGAGCACCATTGCAGCTGCCGATTCAGGATGAGTTGCTACCAACAGGTCAGAGGGAAATCGGAGTTTTTCGCCAACATCGAAATGGCTACTTACGAGCAAATCGACAAGCGCGCCCAGCGTGTCGCGAGTGCGAAAGACCCGTAAACGCATTGTTCGAGAACCTGTAGCAATTTCATCCAGGCACAGATCAAGCGCCGCTAGTTCCTGCAACAGCGCACTAAAACTTTTGGCATCGTGTGCAGTGCCTGCCTGCAACCTTTTGAGGCTGTAGTGAACGCTGGCCACAATCAGCGCATCGAGTCGGTTGTACACGGATTCCAGGGACGCGGACTTGCCTGTAAACGTCCATGAAAAACAAGCTGAAGCCAACACGCCGATGACGGTGCAATAGATTCTGCCAAGGGCTAGGTCCACATCGAGCACGGGGTCTTGAATACCAAACAGCGCGACGATCGCTGCGGTGTAGCCTGCCAGCACAAAACCGTAATTTCGAAAATGTCGAAACAGGTTTCCATACCCGGCGCACGCTGCGATCCAGGCTGCCAGTACGAGCATTAGCCAGTGCTGCTGATCAAAGAACACCGTCAGCAAAAGTCCGCCTGCCATGGCTCCCACCACCGTACCGATCAGCCGCGCGCCGATGCGTTCGATCAAGAGGCCTCGCGTAGGTTGCGCCACCAGCCAGACTGTCATCGCAGCCCACCAAGGATGGTGCAGGTCCAGCATTTGAGCGATGACCAGCGCCAAGAGAGCTGCCGTGGTTGTGTGCAGACTGAAAATCAGTGCTGACCGAGAAGGCCACTGAAGCTCGGGCTGCATGCCAAAACGGCCTATCAAGCGACCGAATGATTGAGTGATCCACTTATTCATTTGATGAACTGACATCCGCAGCCTGATAAGGGAAACGCAGCCGCACGCGGCTCTCATTGCCATGGTGCATGCCGACGAGAAACCAAAATATCATATTTCCTGCTATTTAGGATTTTGGTTTATTTTATCTTTACAGGATTTTTGCTTCGTAATAGATTTAGCCTCAGTCAAGGGCACCTGCCTGCCCAGACAATAAAAACAATAAGAGGCCAGTTCATGCATACGCCTACACCCAGCAATATCCTCTGCGACGTCGTTGACGCCCTCCCTGTCAGCCGGTTGCAATGGGAGGGGCTCGCCCTCTGCGTACTGGTCGCAGTGCTAGACGGATTCGACACCCAGATCGTCGGTTTTCTGGTGACTGCCATGGCATCAACCTTGAACGTAACGCCCCAAGCCTTGGCACCGGTGTTCGCGGCGGGTTTATTTGGTTTGATGCTCGGCGCACTGCTACTGGCCCCTATGGCGGATCGCTTGGGGCGCAAGAGAATTCTGGTGTTGTCGATCCTGCTGTTCGGCACATTCGCGTTACTGACCGCTTTTGTTAACAACGTCTCGCAGTTGCTCGTCGTGCGCTTTCTGACCGGCATAGGCCTCGGCGGGGCAATTCCCAACCTGGTGGCGCTGATCTCTGAATACAGCCCGCGACGTTACTCGCGCAGTGCCGTGACGCTGCTGTTCTGTGGCATGCCACTGGGCGCCATGCTGGCTGGCTTGACGGTCGACCAACTGCTCGCTACCTGGGGGTGGGAAAACCTTTTCCTGATCGGTGGCGCGCTGCCGTTGCTGGTCGCCGGCGTTGTGGTGTGGCGGCTTCCAGAGTCGGTTGAGTTCCTCAGTCGCCAACCCGGCAGTCGTGCTGCCCTCAGCGCTATCATTAAACGGCTCGCACCCAACCTCGCAGAACTGCCCGCCAGTCTTGGCCAACTACGCCAACAGGCAACCTCCTCTACCTCCCTGAGTCGTCTTTTCACAGCCGGCATGTGGCGCCGCACCCTGCTGCTTTGGCTGCCGTATGCCATGAACTTGCTGATTTTGTACTTCATTATGAGCTGGATCCCGACGCTGTTAGTGGCAGCCCATGCACCGCTGAGCATGGGCATTCGCGCCATCATTCTCTTCAGCCTGGGAGGTGTGATCGGCTCGGTCGTACAAGGCTGGCTGATGAACCGCTGGGGGTCGGTCAACGTATTGACCATCGAATTCATGGGCTACCTGACAATCGTGCTGGCGCTCAGCCAATTGCCTGTTTCTATTTATTCGCTTTTCCCCGCAATGTTGTTGCTGGGCATTTTGGTGCAAGGCGCGCAGGCAGGTCTTAACGCTTTGGCCGCCGAGTTGTACCCACAGGAAATACGCTCCACAGGCATCGGCTGGGCACTTGGCGTCGGGCGAGTGGGTTCCATTACAGGGCCCGTTTGCGGCGGCTTGATGTTGGCAGCCGGCTGGGTTTTGACAGAGATCCTCAGCGCAGCGTTGGTTCCGGGAATCATCGCGCTGACGGCGATTACCTTGCTACGACTTGACCCCGCGAGCAAACAACAACCCACACCCTCACAGTCTGTTACACATCATTGATGCAACCAGAGGCATACCCATGAAAATCGCAAGCTTCGTTTACCAAAACCGTTCCACGTACGGCATTGTTAAAGGTGACCACGTCATTGACCTGGAATCACTCAAGTCTCACCTGGGTGCGGACCTCAAAGAAGCCATCGCGCGCAATCGACTGAGCGAACTGGGGGCTGATGCGCTGAAAGACCTGCCTCGCCTGGCATTGAGTGAAATCACCTTTTTGCCGGTCATTGCCAACCCAGGCAAAGTGCTCTGCATCGGGATCAACTACGCCACGCATGTGCGCGAGACTGGTCGGGACATGCCGACCTACCCGATGATTTTCACCCGCTTTGCCGACAGCCAGACCGCACACCTGCAGCCCATCGTTCGCCCAACCGTGTCCCACAAGCTTGACTTCGAAGGTGAACTGGCCGTGGTGATCGGCAAGACCGCTCGCCACGTCAAACCGGAGGACGCCTTGGACTACGTCGCCGGCTATGCCTGCTACAACGACGGCAGCGTACGTGACTGGCAGAAGCACACGATCCAGTTTGTTCCAGGGAAGAACTTCCCGGCCACCGGTGGATTCGGCCCATGGATGGTCACCAGCGATGAAATCGTCGACCCGCAGGACCTGGAACTGACGACTCGTTTGAACGGCGAAGTGATGCAACACACGCGCACCAGCGACATGATTTTCGATGTGCGCAAGTTGATCGAGTACTGCACCGCGTTCACTGAACTGGCCCCTGGAGACGTAATCGTCAGCGGCACCACCGGCGGCGTTGGTGCATTCCGCGAGCCACCAGTCTGGATGAAGCCGGGCGATATCGTCGAAATCGAAATCGAGCGCATTGGTATCCTGCGCAACAGTATTGTAGACGAGAGCTGACATGCAAAAACCGTTTGATTCCGAAGACACCACCGAGCACCTGGCAGACAGCAAAGGCTCCAGCCTGGAGCGGATGCTGCGAATTCTCGACCTGTTCACCGAGCACCATCCCATCTGGACGGTCGACGGGATGGGAAATGCGCTGGGGTTCACACGCTCCACTGCCTACCGTTATGTACGCGAACTGGCCGAGGCCAATTTGCTGTTTCAGGTGGAGGCCGGTCGCTATGCGCTGGGCGCGAGAATCATCACCTGGGATCGCCAACTGCGCGTCAGTGATCCGTTGGTACGCGCGGCGCACTCCCTGGAGTCGACCTTTCCGCAATGGGGTGCCGAGCAAGCCTGGTTGGTGTGTCGGCTGTTCAAGGATCAAGTGGTCTGTATCCATCAAACCGGCAACCTTTCCAACCAAGTGAGCTACTCGCGAGGATCGCCAAGACCTTTGTTCATGGGAGCGACCTCTAAAGCGATCCTCGCCAACATGGGCTCACGGCATCAAAGCCAACTGTTTCTGGAAAACCCGAGTGACATCGAGTCCAGCAACCTTGGCAAGACTTGGGAGGTGTTCCGGCGCTCGCTCCAACGCTTGCGCCGCCAGGGATATGTGCTGAGCACCAGCGAAGTCGATGCTGACGTCTTTGGCCTCGCGGCCCCCATATTCGATGGCGACGGCAAAGTGGTGGGCAGCATCAGCTGCGTGCGCCCGACCTCGCAACGCGATAGCGAACAGGATGAAGTGCAAGGCCAGCAAATCCTCGCCCTTGCCGACAATCTTTCACAACTCATGACCGCGCTGGCGCACAGACCAGAAGTACTGGACTGACCAGCCCGGCGGTCACCGAGGGAATAAAAATGACAACCCTTACACCCGTGAATACTGACGTACTGATTATCGGTGCCGGCCCGACAGGACTCACGTTGGCCAACCTCCTCGGACAGGCCGGCGTGCGTACGACCATTCTTGATCGTAAAGCCGGCACCGTGACTGAACCGCGTGCCGTTTCGATCGACGATGAGTCGCTGCGAACCATGCAGGCAGCCGGGCTGGATGAAGCCGTGTTGGCTGACGTCGTCAAAGGCTACGGCGTTCACTACTTCGACAAGCCAGGGGGACGTTGCTTTGGCAAGGTCGAACCTGTCGGCAAGCAATACGGCTACCCCAAACGCAATGCGTTCAGGCAACCCCTGTTCGAACGCACGCTGATGCAAGGTATGGAGCGTTTCCCTAGCCTGACTCCGCTTTTCTGCCATGAACTGATCAACTTCACACAGAACGCCTCAGGCGTTCTCGCTCGAATACAAAATGCGGCCGGTGACACGGTTGAGGTGCACGCCCAGTACATGGTTGCCTGTGATGGCGGCAGAAGCCCGGTTCGAAAACAACTGGGTATCGATATGGTGGGTTCCAGCTTCAAGTCCCGATGGTTGGTCGTGGATCTGGATCAGGACGATGACCCGTTCTGGCAGACTCGTGTGTATTGCGACGCGCAGCGACCTGTCGTAGAAGTGCCCGGCCCTCATCAGACACGTCGCTTCGAGTTCATGCTCAAAGACGACGAGACTGATGAGCAAATGCTCAGCGACGCTAGCCTTGGCAACTTGCTGCGGCCGTTCCGGGGTGAAAAAGCTTATTCGCTGGTGCGCAAAGTGGTCTACACCTTCCACGCCAGGGTTGCCTCTCGCTGGCAGGAAGGTCGTGTTTTTCTCGCCGGTGACGCTGCGCACCTGACCCCACCCTATGCGGGCCAAGGCATGAACAGTGGTGTGCGTGATGCGCATAACATCGCCTGGAAACTTGTGGCGGTACTCCGGGGACAAATGGCGAAAAGCGCCCTCGAGACCTATGAAAGCGAACGCCGCGATCATGCCTGGGCGCTGATCAAGCTGGCGCTGAATCTCGGGGTGGTCATGGCGCCGGCTTCAGCCTTGCGCGCCAAACTCATTACCAGCACCTTCCGCGTGATCGGGCTGATCCCGCCTCTGCGCGATTACTTTCTGCAAATGAAGTTTAAACCAAAGCCTCGTTTTACCCAGGGCCTGGTGTTATCCCAAGGTAAGGCCGGCAACCTGCGCGCCGGGACCATGCTGCCGCAGCCGACTCTTTTCGACTCTCACGGCTGCGCGCAACTGTTGGATGAGCACATCGGCCCGGGCTTTGCCTTGATTCAATATGGCGATCTGCGCAGCCAACGCATGGATCAACTGCAGCACCCGCTCTGGACCCACCTGGATGCCAAGCGCATCGTGATCATTCCACAAGACGCTCCGCTTCCGCCCCCTTTGGCGGGACTCACGATCGTACATGATCGCAACGGTGAGTTAAGCGCACTGTTTGCCGAGGCCAGCACCTTCCTGCTGCTACGTCCCGACCGCTATGTCGCCGCCATATTTGACCAGGCTCAGGAGTCAGAAACAGCTCTGGCTCTTCAGTCCTTGTTGGGCATTGCACAGGCTACGACAGTCGCCGTCGCGGCTGCCAATACCGCCCATTCCCCAGTTACTCTTTGATCGCGGAGTTTTCCATGACGACCCTCCAGACTTCGACCCCTGCTCAACTGTGCTACCTGCACCTGGCAAGCAAAGAACCTCAACGCCAGGTAGATTTTTATACGCGAATGATGGACATGCGCGCATCGCCACAAGCAGATGGCAGCCAGGTGATGCGGGGGCCGAAACGAGCGGCAATCATTTCGCCAGCCGACCATAGCGGCCTGCTGGCCGCTGCCTTCAACCTCCACTCCAACGCCAAACTGGAAGCGCTGCGTCAGAACCTGATTGAGCGTGAATGCCAGATGGATCCGGTGACCTCGCCTTTACTTGAGCCAGGCGCGTTTGCCATTCGGGATCCACAGGGTCGCCAGACAATATTCGGCGTAGTACTTCCCGATACAAGTGCTGAACTGCAAGGCATGCCGTCGAGGTTGCAGCACGTTGTGTTCCAAACCACCGAGCTTGAGACGATTATCGACTTTTACGTCAACACCGTTGGCTTCACCATTTCCGACAACGTGGTCGACCAGGAAACCGGCCAGCTCATGGTGTGTTTCCTGCGCTCCGACGACGAGCATCACTCCCTCGCCTTTTTCCGTGGGTCGAAGAATGAATGGGACCACCATTGTTACGAAACCAATGAGTGGAATGACATTCGTGATTGGGGCGACCGGTTTGCCAAGGAGCGCATCAGCATTTTCTTCGGCCCTGGCCGTCATGGTCCGGGCAACAATCTGTTTTTCATGGTGGTCGATGCCGATCGGAACCGACTGGAATTCTCGGCCGAACTTGAACTGGCGCCAGCAGACCGTGAAGCCGGCGTATGGCCGCAGAGTGAGCACACTCTTAACTCCTGGGGCCGCGCCTGGATGCGCACCTGATTTTGCAGGGAAGTCAATCCATTAAATTGATCGAGTCGCCTAAATGAACAACCAGAACGCACCCGCTCCATTTGCCATTCAAGGTCATCAATACATTAACGGCCGCTGGCAGCCAGGTCGCTCAACCAAACGCCTGGACAACCGCAACCCCTTCAACAACGAGTTGCTGTTGGACATGCCGCTCGCCTCGGTCGCCGATCTGGATGAAGCCTATCTGGCCGCCGAAAAGGCACAGCTGGAGTGGGCTGCGCTACACGCCGGCCAACGGGTTATGTTGCTTGAAAAGCTTGCCGTTATCGTTGCGCAGCGCAGTGAAGAAATTATCGACTGGCTCATCAAAGAGTCGGGCAGCACTCGAATCAAGGCTGGCATCGAGTGGCAAAGCACGCTGAACCTGGTCCGAGAATGCGCGAGCATGCCGATGCAAGTAGAGGGTCGGATCTTGACCAGCTACAAGCCCGGCGAACAGAGCTTTGTGTTCCGTGATCCACTTGGCGTTGTGGGGGTGATCAGCCCATGGAATTTTCCGCTTTATCTAAGCATGCGCTCCGTTATTCCGGCCTTGGCATTAGGTAATACCGTAGTGCTGAAACCTGCGAGTGATACCGCTGTCAGCGGCGGATTGTTGATCGCCTACCTACTGGAGGCGGCGGGCTTCCCTGCGGGCACCATCAACGTTGTTGTGGGCGCCGGATCGGAAATCGGTGACGCCTTCGTGGAACATCGAGTACCCAGGCTGATCTCGTTCACCGGTTCTACGGACGTGGGGCGCAATGTCGGGCGCATCGCCACGGGTGGCAAGCACATCAAACGCGTTGCTCTTGAACTCGGTGGTAACGCGCCACTGGTGGTGCTGAATGATGCCGACGTTGAAGTGGCAGCTCACGCAGCCGTGGTCGGCCGTTTCCTGCATCAAGGGCAGATATGCATGAGCGTCAACCGAGTGATTGTTGATCGCACCTTATACCCGGCGTTTGCAGAACTTGTGGTGGAGAGGGTCAGCAAGCTGAAAGTGGGTAACCCTAATGATGCGGACACCGTGATTGGGCCTGTCGTCAATCAATCGCAATTGAATGGCCTGTTACGCAAGATTGATCAGGCACACAGCGCTGGCCTGACTAAACTGTTCGGCGCTTCAGCCAACGGTCTGTTGCTCCCACCGCATGTTTTCGGCAACGTAAAAGCCGATGACGCCCTGGCGGTAGATGAAACATTTGGCCCACTGTTACCAATGCTCATAGCCGACGATGAAGCGCACGCCCTGCGACTTGCGAATGCCAGCGAGTATGGGTTGTCCAGTGCGGTATTCACCCAAGACATGGCGCGCGGGTTGCAGTTCGCTCGTGGCATCGTCGCCGGCATGACGCACATCAACGACATCACCGTCGATGACCAGCCAAACGCGCCCTTCGGAGGTGAAAAGAACTCCGGGCTCGGGCGTTTCAACGGTCATTATGCCGTCGATGAATTCACTCGCGCACACTGGGTGACCTGGCAGCCAGGTGGTCACCACTACCCTTTTTAATGCACCACGCAGTCAGCCCCTGTCGGGGCTGATTGTCATGCAGGGCAACAAGGTGAGTTGGCGTTACTCGTCGCCGCCCAAAGCCGCTACCTGAGCCTCTATGGACTTGATGCTTTGTTTGTCGGCTGCATTTTGCGGTGTAACGCCATCGCCCAAAGCGGCATGAAAAGGGCAACCGACAAATTTAGGATCATTCTTGTACGTTTCGACGTAATGCTCGGGGAATTGCTTGTCCAGCGCCTGGATGCCCTTTCGCACTTCGGCTTTATCTTCACTGGACATGTTCATCCGCTCTTCGATATAGGCTTCAGTCGGATCGTCGGCATTCATTTCCATCATGCCCATCATGTAGCCGGCCAGTTGCGGCAAAAGCTGGGCCGCGGCGGGGTCAGGGCGGTCGACCTGCATGGTGTCGAGCGTGGTGGTCAATGACATGGCGCGCAGTAACTGATGGCCAAACCAATGCAACTCCTTGGGGAAGAAGCGGAAGACAAACTGCTCATGAATCGCCGTGATAATGAGATTGCCACGTTCAAGCTTGGGTTTTGGAGCATTTTCGAAGGCTTCGCAAAATTCCACGAGCGCGTCGAAACTATCCGGGTAACCAGTGATCGGCTGATCGTTTTCAGCACGGAAGAGTTTGCACATGTCACGCCAGAACAAGTGCGCGGCAATCTTCTCGTTCTCGGAGAGGCCCGGGGCGCCCATCTTCAACTTCAGACGGTGCATTGTGATGGCGGTGAATGCACAGACGTACACGTAATCGTCATTATAAGAAAAGGCACCGGGATACTGCTTGGCCCAATGCGCATGAAGATTATTAATACCTTCAACCGACTTGATGGTGCGGCTGTCTTCAGGACCGTAGAACCACCACAGCGCATTGGCGCTGCCGGTCTGCTCTACACGCGAGGTGGACCGTGAAACGACTTTGCCACCGTCTTCACGCCAGACCGCTCTGGAGCCCCAATCGGTGACGACAAAATTAGGGAAGGTCAACGCGTAGATGAAGTTCTGCATGAAGTCGTTCAGCCCGTAGCTGTTCGATAAACGCCAGATTTCAATGTAATCCTTGCTTGGGTCGAGGCTTTGGATTTTGGCTTGAATCCACTTTTTAGGGGCAGACATGTAGATCCTCTCTTCGCTTGAGTGCACATAGTGAATACGAAAATAGAGGCCTCTGATCAGCGGCCTTCAGTCGTCAGACAGAAGCGCTCATGGCGCAACGTCTGGGTGCTCTCGATTTAAAAACACCACCACTTACGATAGGGCCTCGCCCCGGGCCAGTCTCCGGTCTGTCCATCCAAGCTCGACGGCGTTTTTGGTATTGCAGTATCACCGCGACGCTATACTGCAATCACAGTGCGCTGGATCCCCACGGGCGGCTGCGTGATGCGTACATAAATAATCATTACGACTCACAGGGAGTACCGTTTGACTACTGATCTCTATTCTCACCTGCAGCCAAAAGGCTCGGTCGAGGACGCTTTTTCCAAGGCGGTGATTGGTCAGCATCATCTGACCAATGCTGTGTTGAAGATGGGTGAAGGTGCGGTGGCCTGGGCGCTTGAGGAGGCCGCCAGTTCCCTCAAGCGCTTGCAGGACGAATTTCAAACGGTGCCTGACTTGCCGACGCCAGAGATACGCCTCAACCTTGAAACGCTCATCCTCGATATATTCATGAGTTCGTTATCGAGAAACAGTGAGCACTTTACGCTGAAATTGATCCCTTCAATGGCGCGACAAGCTGCACGTCGCGAAGTACCGTTCAGCAGCATCGTCAAAAACATGCGAGCCAACCAGACTATCTGGGTCAATCATTTTTTCACCGCGTCGGCGTCCAGGACTTTTGCACCCTCAACGGTTCAACGGTTAGTCACCAACGGTGCATGCGTGGTGGATGAAATCATCGAGCACTTTGTGCTGTGCTACCTGGACGAGCGTCAGGTGCTGATGGAAAGTCAAATCGCGAGACGCCGCGCCCTTGTGGAAAAGTTGATCGGCAATGCGGGCGCGCTTCAACCATTCGAGCTAAAGCAAATCAAAAAAGATCATGGCCTGGATCTTGAGCATTTCCATGTCGGTATCATTATTTCTGATCTCAACACCAAGCTCAGCTCAGACTTGGGTGAGTTACAACGCAATTTACAAGATGCAATCATCGGCGATACACCGCTGGTAGTTTCCTTCACTCAGCATTTGACATGGGCTTGGGTCAGTACACCGCGCGCCCCTACTCCGACCCAACTGAAACGACTTGAAGAAACACTGGGGCAATTAAGTGGAACTCAATGTGCACTGGGTGAACCAGCGAAGGGCCCTGCTGGGTTCAGGCGTACTCATCTTCAAGCCAGAGATGTCAGTAGCGTTGCAATCCTTTCCCCAATCAAAGGCGTCATGCGCTGGGCTGACCATGTCCTGACGATCCTGGTCGGTCAGGATCTTGAAAAGGCCGCGTGGTATGTCGACTCCGTGCTCGGACCTCTGGCAAACAAATCAGAGAAAGCCGGCGGCTACCGCCAAACACTCAGCGCTTACTTGCAGTCAGGCAACAGCTTGCTCCACGGTGCTGAAGCGCTAGGTATTCACCGCAACACGCTAGTGTATCGACTGCAACAGATAGAACTACTGCTGGGTTGTCCTATCAAGCAACGAGAGCTCGAAATACGCTGCGCCTTGCACCTGATCACCCAGTACGAGGGCCGTGTCCTCAAGCATGAAAGGGAATAGAAACAGGTAAACAGTGAGATTGATGTATCCCAGTCGATAGACCATCAACGCACGTTTCAAGCGCTCGAGGGCCGCCGTACTGCAATACCAAAACCAATCATTATTTTGGTTTTCCGGCCTAATGACTGCGCTCGGTACTTCTTCTAACTTGTAAGCCATCCGCAGGAAGCGCAATGACCATGCGCCCAGTGAGATGACAACAAAAATAAGAGGAAAACCCGATGACCCGCAAATGGATCGCCGCGCGTATTGATCAGCTCGACCCTGCTACCGACTATGACGAGATCTGGAAACTCTCTGCGGCTTATCGGCCAACCGACTTCATCATGAATCTTGTGTACGCCGTCACTTTCCCTCACTTCTTCGTAAGGGAACTGGACGCGTTGCCTCTCATTGACAACGGTGACGGGAAAATTCTAAAAAACTCATTCAGACGCTCCGATGACACATCCTGGAAGATGCAGGTTTGGTGGCATTACGGTTCACACCACGACAAGACCCGCGAAAACGTTGAGTCGATAAACAAAATACACTCCCACTACGCTCAGCGATTTGGCGAGAGCTTCAGCCGCAACGACACCTACGTCTACACGCTTTGCTATGAAGCAGCCGGCATGCATCGCCTGATGCAACGCGTAGGTATGGCGGGCATGAGCGAAAAAGAGAAGCTCGCCGCTGTTAAATACTGGCACCAGATGTCAACCATTTTTCGCAACGCCGGGACGGGCGAAGCGATTACAGGCTTCCCTGATTCCTTTGATGGAATCATGGCCTTCATGGATCGCTGGGAAAGTGAGGATGTTCCCAAACACGACATGGGCCCACCGGCGGCGCGAGCAATAATCCAACAGTTCGCCGATCGTTATTTTCCAAAGTTCTCACACTCTCTGGTATTTGCCTGGGTGATCAGTCTTTATCCCGATCATCTGATCCGCGCCTACGAACTCAAACGACCCTCACCGTTGGCCAGGAAAGCATTGCGTTTGTTTACTGCCGGTTTTCTGTGGATGGGGGAAAAGGTGATCCCTGATCCGAAGGACACCTTCACGGAACGCCGGCAAGTGGCGCATGCCGCCAAGCGCGCTGCGGGTGCATCTAAAACACCAGATCAGCAGAGCGAGCAGGCGAAAGTCGCGGGTTGCCCTTTCCATCGATTCAGAGCAAAGCCCTCAGCGTCTGATGCCGCGAGCCCAGGTACCACGCAAGCAAAAAAATAATGTGCCAAAAGCACATTGGTACCAGATTGCTTGATGCAAAAGCACTCTGGGAATTACCAAATAGCGCCAAAAAAAATAACAATAGAGCCAACAACGATGAACACAATAAAAAAAATTTGTCCAGCCTTGCTAGTCCTCGCCACTCTCTCGTCCCTAGAAACTGTAGCCGCCAACGGCCCTCCACCGCCTAGCGTTGGGGAGCCGAACGGGATCAATCTGGGAGGCACCAGTTTTTACGATGGATTTGCCGGCCTGCCCGGCTTTTCGTTCCAGCAATACTTGAAGTACACCAGCGCCAGTTCGATTCGAAATAACTCGGGTAAGGAAATCAAAGACTTTGATAACCCGAAGATCAATGTCACCAGCCTGATCAACCAACTCAGCTATTACTCGCCCAACACTATTGGCGCGGGCGCACACCTGGGCTGGAACATCATTGTGCCGATCGTTTCACTCGACGGTGACTTTGGTAGCAACGGTCCACAACTCAAGGACAACGCCACTGGAGTTGGCGACGTCACCACCGGCCCGCTGGTGCAGTTCGATCCTATTGTCGATGAGCATGGACGACCTATTTTCGTCCAGCGCCTGGCACTGGATGTGTTGTTACCCGTCGGTAAATACGATGAACACAAGGACCTCAACCAAGGATCTAACTTCTACTCGATCAATCCTTACTGGGCGGCGACCTGGATGCCCGCACCCCGCTGGGAAGTGAGCTGGCGCTTGCACTATCTGCAAAACTTTAAAAACAAGGACCCAGCCAGCAGTTCAGTGCAACTGTTCGAAGGTCAGCCTGTGCGTGATACCCAGGCAGGCAAAGCGGCATGGATTAACTTTACTGCCTCCTATGAAGTGATACCCAACGTCTCAGTTGGCCTCAATGGGTATTACTTCAAACAAATAAGTGATGATGAGGTCAATGGTCACCGCCTCGCCGACTCTCGCGAAAAAGTGCTTGGGATTGGCCCTGGGGTGTTCTGGAAAGTAGGCGATGGTGATGGTGTCTGGTTCAACACTTATCGTGAGACCGAAGTAGAGAACCGCGCACGCAACGACTACGTCGTGCAGGTACGTTACGCGCACACCTTTTGAGGTCAAGAGCATTATCCTCGATGTAGCGATACGTCGAGGTGGCGCTCAACTCTTCCCCGCCACGGACGCGTTGGCTTCCAAGTTAACCGTTCGTCGAAATAAATATTGGATATGGAAGTGGGTCGACAAATGGAAGGTGGGCCTCAACGAGCTGAACGGCAATCTGCAGGTAACTCCTACCGAGCACAATAGCCGTTCGTGTGTCTTTTGCGTTTGTCCGGCTGCACTGAAGATTAGCGCTACCGAGAACATATCCGTCGTTCACACCGAGATCGCCTATGACTTGTGCTACCTCAGTAATGCTTAATTCTACACAAATTTCAGATCCGCGTTTCGCCGATTATCTCGCCTACTCCGCAATGCCGCGAGTCGCATCAGGATGAAATTAACCCTGCATCGTTTCTGCTGAAAGACCACGCCAATAAAACGAGATCCATGATGCAATATTCGCTCGCAGGCAAAATGATGATGACGCTCACACTGGTCATGCTTTGCGTTTCACTCGCTGTCGCGACGCTCAACTATCAATTCACGTCTCGGGAGTTGAGCAGACAGCAACTCAGGCAAGCCACTACGTTACTTGAGCTTGCGGCACAATCCCTAAGCGAACCGCTCGCGAGTGGTAATCAGGCTCAGATCGAAAACTTGCTGAATGAACTGTTGCGCGCCCCCGATGTTAATGGACTAACGGTGCGCGATTCCCGTACGCAACGTTCAACTTCTGTCAGTCAGAAAAACGCGGCTAATGTCTCCTTCCGGCTCAACACACAGGTAATGCATCATGGTCAGGCGCTGGCTATGCTGGATATTGAGTTCAACAACCAGGCGCTGAGAACGACCCTGAAAACTGTATTACTGCAAAACTTGGCAGTCACCGCAGTTTTGTTGCTCGCTACCTTGGGGACTGTGTGGCTATTGACCCGGCGTCACATTCTGCGACCAGTCAAAGAGGTCAGCCTTTGCCTGGCGCAGATAGCACGAGGTGAAGCTGACTTGAGTAAACGCCTAGATGCCAGTTGCCCTGATGAAATTGGTGAGTTGGCTGGCAACTTCAACCTAGTGCTTGAACGGCTATCGAACCTGATTGCGGATGTCGGGCTCGTCTCTAGCGCTCTCGATCAGCATGCCGGTGAAATGGACATAACAACTGGTCACACCTCGCACGCTACCGCCCAGCAGGTTCAGCAGGTCGAATCCGTAGCCGCTTCCGTGCAGCAACTCGCTCGATCCGCCATCCAGGTTGCCAGACACGCCTCGAGCACTAGCGCACAAACACGCGAGTCGGCAGCCCATGTCTGCGAAGGGAACGCCATGATGGACGCCAGCCAGCAAATGGTCGAACGCCTGGGGACACAGATAGCCCATACCGCTCTGAAACTGGGTGACTTGATGCGAGACAGCGAGGGGATCGGTGCGATGGTGGTCACTATTCGCGGGATCGCCGAGCAGACCAACCTTCTCGCCCTGAACGCCGCCATCGAAGCCGCACGAGCCGGTGAGCAAGGACGAGGATTTGCCGTGGTCGCTGACGAAGTCCGTGCCCTGGCGCTAAAAACCCGCCAGTCGACCGAAGTCATTGAAAATATTGTCACCCAGTTACAGGGCGCAGCGCATCAGGCACGAGAAGCCATGGAGGGTTGCCAGAATGCGCTGCAGGATGCGGTGGGCACCTCACGGCAAGTCGGTGAGTTCCTGACGCGAATCAGCGAAAACATTCAGGGCATCAATGAAATGAACCAACACATTGCTTTGGCTGCTCAGGAGCAGAGTACTGTCGCGGAAACGGTGAACGAAAATATCATCACCATTCACCGACTGAGTGATGGAGTCTCCCACTATGTCAATGACCTGGCTGATGGAGCACGACTCCTGAATAAGCAAAGTCAGTTGCTGCACCACAGAATAAGCTCTTTCAAAGTCTAGCGATGCATAGGTTATTGGGAGAAGCACCGTGGTGCTGTGCGTCTAAATCGTCAATTGAAACAAGCGTAAGAACTCGATAACCAGAGTGCATTAGGTGCTTAATGCTCGGATCTCTCACGAAAAAAAGGATATCGATTTACCAACAAATAAAACCGAATCAAGGGACAGTTGCCGCACGGAAGCCCAGCTAGTAAAGGCCATAAAAACGTAGTTAGCGGATCTGCTCCCTCGAATATGAGGCTGCTCCTATGTATGAACCCGACAGCTACAACGTTTTTGCAAAAATTTTTTATCGGCCCATTGACGCAGCTATACGCTGGTGCAATCTCATGGCTCATGAAACCCAAATACTAGAATCGGCTTGGGACAGTCCTGCGCTCCTGTCAAAATACTTCCCCCAATGGCCGTGCCTACAGGCAAATACCGAAAAAATTATAGATGCCATTCGCCATGGCGACCTGGCCTATGGCTGCTTCGGCGTGTCGGTCACGATTGGCACGCCCATCGATTGCAGTCAGATAACTATCCGCCATACTGACCTCAGAGTTTGGATGGCGCGCTACTACCCTGACCAAAGACCAAGCTTTCTTTTCGAACAGTCCTTCAACCAACAAGGAGCTATCAGCCCTGGCACCTATCTGGCCTTACAAGCCGACCGAGATGCAATGCAATTGCGGATAAAAAATATAGAAGCGTCTTATCAACAACTACTCGATGAGCTTGAGGCAATGGGGTTGGAAAGAGAAAATATCCATCAGTTACTAAAGTCCAACAGTAAACTCAGTGACCGCAGTGAAATCGGCTACCTGAAAGTCATAGGGGCGTTGCTTGAACTAATCTTAGGACACTCGCCATCAGGTAAACCGCACTCAGTATTTGATAGTCAATCCTCCATCGTCAATTCCATCTCAGCTCATCGCAAAGACGATCCTGGCCTGAGCAAACGCACGCTGGATGCAAAGTTCGCCGCAGCCAATCGCATACTCAAAAAAGGTATCTGAGTGGAGCAATTGCACTGCAATACCTCTGATTGCAGTGCAATGACTCTCCCCCACTTCTGCTATTCAATTCAGGTCACTTCCCACCACGCGCCAATCGGCGCCAGGAGTGACCAGCATGTCCAGCCAATCCTTACCCATCGTTGAAGCACCTCAACTGCAGGTAGAACGCCACATCATGCGACGTGACGAGGTGGAGCGAAAAACCGGCTTCAAACGCGCGCACATCTACAACCTGATGAAGGAAGGTAAATTCCCTCAGGCTAAACGCATTGGATTGCGGGCAGTCGGTTGGGACTCGCTAGAAATCGAGCAGTGGGTCGTTGAACGCTTAGGCAAACAGGCCTGATGCCATGCGTGTGGTATCGGTGGTTTCCACCAAAGGCGGGGTGGGCAAAACCACAGTAGCCGCCAATCTCGGCGGCCTACTGGCTGACGCAGGCCTACGCGTCCTGCTACTGGATCTGGATAGCCAACCCACCCTCTCCAGCTATTACGCCTTGAGCCAGAAGGCTGATGTCGGTGCGTACGAGTTCATCGCACTCAACCTAGCTATGCCTGCCCAGATTATTTCCAGGACAGTGATTGCAGGGCTCGATCTGATCGTCTCCAACGACGATCAAGGTCGACTGAGTACCTTGCTGCTGCACGCCCCTGACGGGCGATTACGCCTACGCAATCTGCTCGACAACTTCCGCGCCCGTTACGACCTGCTTTTGATCGACACCCAAGGTGCGCGTAGCGTGCTGCTGGAGATGGCCATCCTGGCCTCCGACCTTGCCCTCTCTCCCATCACCCCGGAAATGCTCGCCGCCCGCGAACTGCAGCGTGGCACCTTGAAGCTACTCAGCGAACTCGAACCTTTCCGCCACCTGGGCATTCCACCCCCACCCTTACGACTGCTCCTGAACCAGGTGAATGCCATTCGAGTGGACACCCGGATGATCATCCGTGGCCTGCGCGAGACCTTCGCAGGGGCTAACAACATCTCGGTTCTAGACACCGCAATTCCGGAGCGAGTGGCGTACCTCAACGCCGCCTCCCTTGGCCTACCGGTCCACCGAGTCGAGACACGCCAGTCACGGGAACGACGCTCGCCATCCGCGATGGAAACCATGCAAGCGCTGGCCATCGAGTTGTTTCCGGAATGGCGCGAAGCGATTTCTAGGGTGGGCAGGTGCACGGAGGTTAAATGACACCATTCACCATGCCGGCACTTCTCGCCCAATCATTGTGTTTGCTCGACCTTATAGCCAACAGCGTTTGGCAAGGAGTCTTCTGATGTTGGATCAACTTCCCATCATCGCTCCACCATTCACTCGACCACACCACCCATCTGGCGATGAATACTGCACTGTCGTCTTTCGCCTGCAGGGTGGACGCTCGGCCATGGGTTGGCTCCTCGCAGAGCTTTCCAGACATTTCGAAGGTTCGGGGACTGCCAAGATCGTCAAGTTCGAGGTCGGTGACCATTTGCGTAACCGGCGTTAACTGAGGTTGTTCCGATGAAGAAGCTCAGTCAGGCGCAGATCACCGACAAGCTGCACCAGGACCACTTCCCTCGAGGTCCAGAACTGGAGCGGCTATCCGATCCACTTACTGACACGCCTATGCTGGTCACTCTGGAGCAGTTGCGGCCCTACGAACACAACCCTCGATTCATTCGTAATCCGCTGTATGACGATATCAAGGCTTCGATCCGTGAACGCGGGCTGGATCAACCACCGCCGATTACCCGTCGCCCGGGAGAAACCTATTTCATCATCCGCAACGGCGGTAATACGCGCTTGGCGATTCTCGGCGAGCTGTGGCAGGAAACTCGCGACGAGCGTTTCTTTCGGATTCACTGCCTGTTCCGACCTTGGAGCAATGAAACCAACGCCCTACTCGGCCATTTGGCGGAAAGCGATCTGCACGGCCAACTCACGTTCATCGAACGGGCTCTGGCGGTAGCCAAACTCAAAACCATGCTTGAATCGGATGGCCCACAGCTCTCACAACGGGAGCTGGCTCGACGTCTTGCCGCTGGGGGCTATCCGATTTCACAGTCGCACATCAGCCGGATGCTGGACACCCTCGAACACTTATTACCCGCCATTCCACAAACTCTGTATGCCGGGTTGGGTAAGCCTCAGATAGAGCGTCTGATCGGTCTACGTAGTCAGGCTGAGCGAATCTGGAACCGTTATCCAACTGCCACAGTTGCATTTGCAGAGTTCTGGCTGGAATCCATGGGTTACTTCGATTGCGATCCTGAATCCTTTGATCTTGAGAAGATCCAGGATGAATTACTCGAACGCATGAGCCGCTTGCTCGGACAGTCCTACCGTATGCTGGCCCTGGAGCTGAGCGATACCCAACGGGTCGTATCCACGCCTGGGGCTGTCACTACCAGGCCCTCAGAGAACATCTATTCGCCAAGCGAACATGAAGCCGCGGCAGAACCGCCCTCCTCCGACACTGAATCACAATCAACCCAGGTCGAGAGCAGGATAGAGTCAGTTTCAGAAGAACTGCTCGCAGAACCCGAAACAAATGTTTCACCAGCGGTCAATCCTCGATCACGCGTTCAACAGATTCGTGAGCAAATCGATCGCGAGATAGCCACCAAAGCGACGTCTCCAGTCGAAACCTGCCCAATCGACGACCTCTGGACGATCACACCAACGCTGGATACACCCGAACAACTGCGTTTAGCCATTGCCGGACTGGCGCGAGAAATGGCGGCCTATGCCGGATACCCCGAGAGCATCATCGGTCAGCCGCTTGGCTTGGGCTTCGCCCTGAACATCGAGCGAGTTGATCTTGCAGCGCCTCACGCAACCGGCGTTCACCTACTGCTCATGGCCCTGCTGCGCGCTCAAGACGACGTCAACTGGGAAGATCGTAAGCAACTGCCGTCAGCGCTGTTCGGCCAATTGTTGCTGGGGATCTATCAACTCCCGCTCACAAATCGTCCCGCCGTGGACGTGGGACTGGAGCGGCTGCCCGACAGGCTGTTAATCAAACTGTATCGCCTGATCCGCCTGGCCCGGCGTCTGATCGACTTAACGATTCCCCCTGAAGATAGCTCACCGAAGGAGCTGCCATGAACCTGTCCTTCAATGTGCTCAACCAGGCCATGCTGACCCAGATACTGCATGAGCTGCGCCAGGGTAACCTGCAGCGCTGCAAGGCACTCGGACTGGGTGAGGACGACATCTACCTGTTGCAATCCTTACCGCCCACTACGTTGTCGCGCCTGGCCCATGCAACCATCCCCTGGGTTGAGATCAAGATTGACTCGCCGGTGCTGCATCGGTTGATCGAGCAAGCCGAACGTGACGAGCAGAACGAGCGCTTGATCAACCGCGCGCTCAAGCTCGGCGCCAGCAGCACCATCATGTACCAATGCTTTGGCTTGGCGCATTCGGAAACCGCCCTGCGTCGACGTCTGCTCAAGATAGAAACCCGAAAAGGTCGCCCTCAGAATTTGAGCGAGGCGCAGGAGCATGCGCTCTGGCAGCGTTGGTGCCAACTACGCGCTCAGGACAGTACCGAGGACCAGCTCGACGCCATGATGATGCTGGCGGAGGAGCAACAAGTCAGCTTGACCATCGTCTGGCAACAAATCGACCAGTACAGCAACGGCACATGAACACAGCCCCTTCCAGTCGTTGGCAGCGTGTCCTGCAGCAATGCACCCAGCATCTGAGTGAACGCTGGCCCGTACGCCCTACCACTGAACAACCCTCCAACCAGGCCCTGCAAGCTGGCTTTCTATTCAGTGGCCAATCTCACGAAGTCGTGCCACGTCGGCTGCTGTTGGATAGTCGGTTGACGCCGTTGGAACGCAATGCCTGGCAGGTGTTTCGACTCATGCTGCAAGGCCAGGGCGTGGTCACGCCGCGCTATGAGGATTTGCAGCCTTACCTGTCGAGCGTGCCCTACGGTGCGTCAGCCTCCCGTGAAACCATTGCTCGGGTGTTGACGATGCTCAGGTTGACGCGCTGGCTCAGTTTGGTGAGTCGCGGACGCGATCAGCTCAGCGGACGTCTTCAAGGTTTTCTGTATGTTCTGCACGATGAGCCGTTAACCCCCGCCGAAGCCATGGAACTGGATCAGGATTACCTGGCGCTGGTCGGGCATGCCCTCGGTCATGCGACGAAGGCGGTGCGTATTGTCGCTCAGCACGTTGTGGAGGAAGTCCGCCAGGACACGAATATCGATCGTGATCGGTTACCGACGCGGCTCGACAGCTGGGGCGAACACTGGACGCAGCAAGGATTGGATCAGCCAGCCGTTGATGCCTTCCACGATTCCGAACGGGAGGAAGATCACCGCGTTCGGAATCGTGCAGGCCCTCGTTCGGATTCCGAACCGGGCCTGAACGTCAATGTTTCAGACACCGTTCGGAATCCGAACGCCGCCTGTACTGTATTAAAAGAAAGTATTTGTACAGTACCGCGCGCGACCGCAGCGGTGGATAACCTGCACTGGCCCGCTGCGCTGCACCTGAGCCCAAGCGAGCGTCAGGCCGTCGCCGTGGCGCTGAACAAACTCAAACCAGCGGATCGGCAGGCGGTGCTCAACGAAGCGGGAGCACGTTGTGCGGCCGGTGGAATCCGCAAGCCAGCGGCGTATCTGATGGGCCTGATCCAGCGCGCACTGAAAGGTGACTTTCGTCCTTGGGCAGGTCAGGCCGAACCTTCACCCATTGCAGAATCACCTCCACCCGCTCCCTCGCGGCCATCTCGACAACAGGGCGAACCCGCGTCTGCCCTCGCACAAGCGTGCCTGAATGAGCTGCGCCAACTGCGTGGCAAACGCGGTGGACCTCAGTAGATTTGATGCCAGTGGCATCAAATCCATGGTGTTCCACTCTACGAACACATCGGACCAAACTATGAAACTCTTAGGGAAAAGCCGGGACATCTCTTTCGATGAACGTAGACGTCAGTAGATTTGATGCCGGTGGCATCAAATCTACTGACGTCTCCATAATTAGCCCTCTTAAACCAAACCGAACAGACCGCATTCAGTTTTTTGGCTGTCCTTGACCCTCATCTGCCGCAACGTTTCCGTCCAAGCGAATGCGAGGACAACGCCGTGGCCGATCATTACCAACTCAACCTGGGTTCATTGCGCAGCAGCATCACCCTGACCCTGCACACTCACCACGCCGCCCGTATCTGGCAAGGGCGGACCGCACGCGAAGGCGTTCACTCGATCATGGGCATGGCCGGCTACATCAGTGTCACCAACCTGATCAAACAAACCGCGGCTCAGGACGATCCCTATGCCGACTGGGCCATCGTACAACTCGAAGAAAAACTGATGCAGGCCAAGGCTGGGATGCTGGAACTGACCCAACAGCTGGATCGGATCAGACAGGACCTGCCGACACAGATCGACATGGGCGACAACCTCAACATCCACCCCGTCACCTTGCCGTTGTACATCGGCAGCCAGCTGGGTTTTCTGGCGGTCTACCTGCTGACCGACTACGACACCCTGGTGCGTCGTACCCTATTGGCCCATCACACAGCCTTGATCGGCCGCGTCGACATGGAAGCCTGGATCGATGACGGCGCCCATCTGCTGCGCAGCCTGTTCGGCCAGGCGCAGCGCTATCGGCATTCTGGCGTCACCCGTGATGACATGGCAGCGAACAATGCCCGTGCTCTGGCGGCCATCGAGAAGATGGGTTTGCCCCCCATGGACATTCTTGAGGGTCATCGCCGCTCCCAGTTCGCGCCACCGATCATTCGTCGTGGTGCTGTGGCAGTGGATGACGCGGACGCATTGGCAGAGGAAGCGAGAGAGCCATCTGCGACGGTGGATGAGCCGGAGGACGAAGCATGAATCTCATGATCCCGGCTCAACCAATGCCCTTCGAAGCGTTAACACCGGATGCCTATCGACAGCTCGAACACGCTGCCTCCCTAAAAGGCCTTTTAAAACCTTTTAAGGGTAAGGGGGAGTTGGACCACCTGGCGCAGGTGGCGAGGGAAATCGAGGCGCAGTTATGTCACCTGATGGAAGCTGTTGTGCAGCAAGCCGGACAGCCCCCGTACTCACTGCTGGATATTCGATTGGTGCTGCAGAACACCAGCGCGGGCAGCACCTTTTTGCGTTGGCGAACCCGTGACTTCGCCCGCATGGGGGTTGCGGTCTGGGAACGCCAGGTCCGCAACAAGACCCAACCGCAGGCCGTACGCGAGGGGTTGCACCGTTTCGAATGCAACCGTATTGCACTGAACCTGCAGATGAGCGTGGTGCATTCGCTTTACCGCCAGGCCTCGACCTGCGCGATCAAAATGGCCAGTGCCGAACGGCTGCTGCGCCAGTTCACAACCGCAGCGGAGATATCACGATGAGTACTTTTTTCGTCGGCGAAGGCAACATCGGCAGTGCGCCAGAGTTCCAGGAATTCGCCTCAGGCAATGACGAGCCACGGCGTTTGCTACGGCTGAATGTGTACTTCGACAACCCCGTGCCACGCGAGGGCGGCTACGAAGATCGAGGCGGCTATTGGGCGCCGGTTGAGCTCTGGCACCGCGAGGCTGAACACTGGAGCACGCTGTACCAGAAAGGTATGCGTGTGCTGGTCGAGGGCCGCACGATACGAGATGAGTGGGAGGACAGCGAAGACAACGCGCGGGTGACCTTCAAGATCGAGGCCCGTCGAGTCGGCATCCTGCCTCATCGAGTGCACAGCGTGGTCATGCGGGAGCGATCCAATGACCCGACTGCAGCTGCAATCGGTCACGACGGGCGAGATCATCCTCCTGGATATCGCGGCCACTCCCGGCGATCAACCGCTGGAGCCCGTACGTATTCTCAAGAATGCTCAGGGGCAAGCTACCGAGGCTGAATCTAGCACCGTCCCTGTTCCAGAACGCACACCGATCCCGGTCGCTTTGACGCGCTACGCCGCGCAAAGCCTGTACGCGCCGCTGCGCACCGTGGAGTCCCTGCCCGGTGTACGCCGCGTCCCGCTCAAGCTGCGTACCGAACTGCCGACCCTGCTGCCGACCGAAAACGTGTCCAGCACACCCATCGCCGTCTGGCGACTCGGTGATTACTGGGTGACGGCGGTGAAATTGCGCAATCGTGGTTCAGAGACGGTGCAACTCGATCCACGTCGACTTCAGGCCAAGCTGTTCGCCGCGGCCTTCCAGCATGCTTTCCTCGGGCCTGTCGGCAGCGCTGAAGACACCACGATCGCCTACCTTGTCACCCGCGGTGCCGGCCTCGAGCAAGCCGTGCTGCTACCGCCCGTTGCGCGAGGTGCTGACGATGAAAGCTAACGCCTTGCTCAAATGGCTGGTACCGGCTGCGCTGCTGGGCGTGGTACTGATCATCCTGAAAACCTGGGTCCCGGGTGGCAGCACACCTTCTCCAGAGCACCCAGTTGATCAGGGCAATATTCAATTATCCGCCGAGCAAGCCAAGTCGCTCGGCATTGCGGGCGATACCCCACGCGACACGGTCGCCACCCTGGTCGGCCAGGTGAAGGCCATGCGCAGCGACATGCTCGGTTTGAAGAAACACAATGACTCACTGCAGACGGAAAACAACCGCCTACGCGAGCGGGAAAACAGTGTCGATTCGCGTATCCAGACCGCGCTTGGCAGTGTGACCCAGCAGGTCGACGAAGGCCGCCGCCAAGCCAACGAGGCCCGACTCAAAGCGGAACAAGACAGTCGTCAGGCTCGCGGCCTGCTCACGCAATTGCAGGATCAGTTGTCGGGGCTGACCGGCAAAGGCAAGGATATGCCAATCGGATTGGGGCTCGAGCCTGGCGACGGTGCTCAGTTTGACGGACAGCATCCTGCCAATGATGCGCTGCAGTGGATTGAACCCTCGGATGCTTCGGGCACCGACACCCGAGGCAAAACCAAGACCTCCTCCCTCGCATTGAGTCTGCCTACCGCCTTCAACTCACTGGAAGGCTTGAAAGACAATCCTATTGATCGCAGCCAGAAACAGCTACGTGCAGTCACCAAGGGTGAGCGTGACCTGACGCGATCCGTTGACCGAACCGAAGGGGCGAAGCCGGTCTACACCATCCCCGAAAACGCGACATTGATGGGCTCAGTCGCCATGACCGCGCTGATCGGCCGCGTCCCGGTGGACGGCACTGTGAATGATCCCTATCCCTTCAAAGTGCTGGTCGGCCCTGAGAACCTGACCGCCAACGGCATCGACCTGCCAGACGTCGCGGGTGCCGTAATGAGCGGCACCGCGTCCGGTGACTGGACCCTGTCTTGCGTACGTGGACAGGTCGAGTCAATCACCTTTGTGTTTACCGATGGCACCATCCGCACGGTACCTCAGCCGAAAGCAGTAGCCAGCCGCACTGCCTCCACCACCCAGAGCTCAAACACCGACAAGATCCGCGGCGGACTCGGTTACCTGTCCGATCCGTATGGCATTCCTTGCATCGCTGGCGAGCGCCGCTCGAACGCTCAGCAATACCTCGGCAGCCAGAGCCTGATCACTGCCGCCGGCGCCGGTGTCGCCGCCCTGCTCGGGGATGAGCGGAACAACAGCAGCGTGATCAGTTCAGGCGGCAGTACCCTCGGGGTCACCAGTAGCAGTGGCAACAGCGCGCTGAATTCAATTCTCAGCGGCGGGGTCAGCGACATCCGCGAGTGGGTCAACAAGCTGTATGGCGAAGCCTTTGCTGCCGTGTACGTGCCACCGGCAGCACAAGTCGCGCTGCACCTCGACCATGAGATCACCATCGACTACGAGCCCAAGGGCCGGAGCGTTCGCCATGAAAAAGACCATGCCTCCCTGCCTGACCTGGATTAGCGTGTTCTGCTGGGTCCTGGCGGGGTGCTCCACCGACAAGGAGACGCTTCTGCCCCATGGAGAGCAAACCATGCTGGACATCTGGAACGGCGCCGGTTCGCAAGGCACTCAGCAGCAACTGCTGGATGCTCGGCAGCAGTTACGCCGCCCGTTGGCTCAAGCAGATTTCTCCTTTTCTCTCCAGGAACCGTACACTCGCACAGCGGCGAACGAGATCCGCAACCTGTTCCCTCGCTTGCCCAATCCCGATCTGGTGCTATACGTGTATCCGCATCTGAGTGGTACCGAGCAGGCACCGATCCCAGGTTACTCGACCGTCTTTCCGTTCTACCAACGTGTGCAGTACGCATTACCTGGTGAACGTCAGGAAGACCTGTAGTGCGTAGCGGCGATTCGGGCAATCGCACTCCCACGTGGAAAGGCTGGCGCAATCCATTGCGCCCTCGCGCGACCTTGGCCGATGAGGCCGCACTCTATGCGCACAACCCCAGCTTCACCGATTACCTGCCTTGGGTCGAATACCTCGACACTGAGCAGTGTTTTCTACTGGATGACAATCGCTCGGTGGGTGCGGTGTTCGAGTTGCTGCCCATCGGCACCGAAGGGCGCGAACCCGATTGGCTGATGGCGGTCCGCGACGCCCTCGAAGACGCCCTGCAAGATAGCTTTGACGAGCTGGATCAAGCGCCTTGGGTGGCGCAGTTTTTCTGTCAAGACGACAACGACTTCACACCCTACCTGACCCAGCTCACCGATTATATTCAGAACAGCGCGCGAGGTACGGTCTTCACCGAGGCGTATTTGCAGCTCAGCCGCCGTCATCTGAAGGCCATCGCCAAGCCCGGTGGTCTGTTTGAGGATCAGGTGGTGACGCGCCTGCCCTGGCGCGGCAATAACCGACGGGTGCGTCTGGTGGTCTATCGCTGGCTTGAATCTGACGCTGAGGAGACGGGACTCACCCCGGTGCAATCCCTGCAACAGGCTTGCGAACGTATCCGTGCTTCGTTGCAGGCGTGCGGGGTGCACTCAACGCGAGTCGATGGCCGAGGTCTGTATGCCTGGTTATTGCCCTGGTTCAATCCGGCCCCCAGGCTCACTGATGAAGCGCCCGAAAATTTCTACCGCCGCGTGGCCTATCCGGAGTCGGGTGACGGTGAGTCGCTGGATCTGCCCTTCGATCATGACTTTGCCGAGCGGCTGTTCTTCAACGAACCGCGTTCGGATGTGCAGCACGGACTCTGGTTTTTCGACGATCAACCCCACCGGGTGATAGTGGTGGACAAACTGCGGCGGGCACCATCGATTGGTCAACTCACCGGCGAAACCCGCAAGGGTGACGCGGTGAATGCGCTGTTCGACCAGTTACCCGAAGGTACGGTGACGAGTCTGACCTTAATGGTCAAACCACAGGATGTACTCGAGGATCAGTTGAACCGCCTAGCTCGCAAAGCCATCGGTGAAAACCTGGCCTCGACCCAGACTCGTCAGGATGTCGAAGAGGCTCGCGCGATCATCGGCCGCCAGCACAAGCTGTACCGAGGAACCCTGGCGTTCTACGTACGCGGTCACGATGAACAGCAATTGCACCAGCGCTCGGTCAGCCTGGCCAACGCGCTGTTGGGCGCGGGGCTGCAACCGGTAAGTGAAGGCGATGAGGTCGCCGCCTGCAACAGCTACCTGCGTTGGTTACCGATGGCTTACAACCCGGCCCGCGACACGCGTAACTGGTACACCCGCCTGATGTTCGCCCAGCACCTAGCGAACCTGGTTCCGGTCTGGGGCCGCAGCACCGGCACCGGCCACCCGGGCATCACCCTGTTCAACCGCGGCGGCTCGCCATTGAGCTTCGACCCATTGTCACGCCTGGATCGGGCCATGAACGGTCATCTGCTGTTGTTCGGCCCCACCGGTGCCGGGAAGTCGGCGACCTTGGTCACCCTACTGATGCAGGTCATGGCCGTGTACCGCCCTCGCCTGTTTATCGTAGAGGCCGGCAACTCATTCGGCTTGCAGGGAGACTACTTCGCGACACAGGGCCTGTCGGTCAACAAGATCCAATTGAAACCTGGCGCCTCGGTCTGTCTCGCCCCGTTCGCCGATGCTTGGCGCCTGGTCGAGCAGCCGGATCAGGTGGCGAGTCTGTCGATCGATGAGCTGGACGATGAGGTGGTAACCAGTCACGAAGACCAGCGCGATGTTCTCGGCGAACTGGAAATCACTGCCCGCCTGATGATCACCGGCGGCGAGGCCAAAGAAGAGGCGCGCATGAGTCGAGCCGATCGCAGCTTGATCCGCGAGTGCATTCTCGATGCGGCGCAGACCTGCGTCGCGGCGGGTCGCCAGGTACTGACCCGCGACGTACGCGACGCCTTGCTGGGCATCGCCGCCGACCCGCACTTGCCGGAGAAACGTCGCGAGCGTGCCCAGGAAATGGGCGAGTCCATCGACCTATTTTGCCAGGGTTTCGAGGGTGAACTGTTCGATCGCGAAGGCACGCCTTGGCCCGAGAGCGATGTGACCATTGTCGACCTTGCCACTTACGCGCGCGAAGGCTACGAGGCACAGATGTCCATCAGCTACATCAGCTTGATGAACACCGTGAACAACCTCGCCGAGCGCGACCAGTACCTGGGCCGACCGATCATCATGGTCACCGACGAGGGTCATATCATCACCAAGAACCCGTTGCTGGCGCCGTTCGTGGTCAAGGGGACGAAGATGTGGCGCAAGCTCGGCGCTTGGTTCTGGCTGGCGACGCAGAACCTTGCTGATTTTCCCACGGCTGCGCAGACCATGCTCAACATGATCGAATGGTGGATTTGTTTGAATATGCCGCCCGCGGAAATCGAAGAAATCGCACGGTTCAAGAAGCTTTCACCTGCGCAGAAAGCCCTGTTGCTCTCCGCCAGCAAAGAGCCGGGGAAATACACCGAGGGAGTGGTGCTGTCGAAAAAGCTCGAGACGCTGTTTCGAGCCGTGCCACCCAGTCTTTACCTCGCTTTGGCCATGACAGAGCCCGAGGAAAAAGCCGAACGCTGGACACTGATGCAGGAGAATGGCTGTTCGGAGTTGGAAGCGGCTTACCGGGTAGCTGAACGGATCGATAGCGCACGAGGAATAGAGCCCATATAAGGGAGGTGTGGCGCTCCCAGCTTGGCCAATCCGGCAGCTAGCCGTTGGACACCTTTTCAACGTAGGCATCCATGAACCAGTCAGGGACCTCATCAACCTTGAACTCAAGGTCCGTCCCATCCGTAACTTCGGCCAGCAGCACCAGATCGGCACCGGAGTTATCGAAGATGTAGGCCCGGTCCGAAGCAGCAATAGCCACAGGCAGCAGGCTCAGGCAACGGCCGTAGCGCTGTACAATTTTTTCTGTGGGAACTGGGTGCCCACCTGCCGCGACACGGTTCCTGACCCTGTTGATATTGATGTCAGGGTCTTCAGTTGCCACAAAGTACAGGTAGGTTCGGTATCCAGACTCTCTTGCCTTGAGCATAAAAGCGATTTTGTCGTCGCTAGACATCACCGTTTCGAAGGTGAAAGACAGCTGGTCTTCGAGGAGCTTGTTCCGGATGAAGTCAGAGAGCACGGAGGCAAAATAGGAGTTCATCGCGACCGTCTGGAAATTCAGGCCGTTGCTGCTAAAGCCTATGTTGGTCGCCTCCTCATCGAGCCGGGCAGACCTGACCAGCCGATGCTCCCTAATGAAACCGAGGACCTCATCACCCTCAACTTCCAGTTGAAAATCACTGAACTCCAGACGACCGCTGTCTTTGGCAGCCTTCTCGATTTCATCCGGGTTAATGTAGATACCGATCAGGTGGGAAGGGATGGCACTCTTCATCGTGCTCTTGCCGGAGCCGTTGGGTCCAGCAAAGACCCTCAACCGAGGGACAGTCATGAGCAACGGCGCACCTTAATGACGCCACCCAGAGTCACTTTGTGCTTGGGCTTGGCCACCCGAATGACTTTGTGCTTACCGTCAGCAGTCGTTTCAACAAGCATGCCGTTCATGACTTCCATCACACTGCGGCCGGCAGCCAGGGCGTTGATATAGGCGGTATTGATGGCGCCTTCAGCCATGACCGGGATCTTATCCTCCAGTCGGCTCACCAGATCGTCACTCAACACTCGTTTGGCTTTCATATCGCGCTCCACGTTCTCAGAGCGTGCAGAATCTGCACTTAATCAGAATCTTAGCTACGTAAACCTGTTTGTAACAGGGCGAAAGCTACTTCTGTCAGCCTTCATTCTAGAGGAATGGCGTCTGGAACCATACCTTTCAAGAGATTTTCACGTTCGATGCATGACCGGTGGCATTTGAAGCAAGTGCCGCCCTTGGTGCAGCGCCCAAATAAGGGAAGCACAATCCCCCACCGAGTTGTTCAGCCGGTGGAAAAAACGCGCCAGCGAAGCGGCAATCGTTCTTAAACTGCATGGTCTGTGTCGATGCAGCCAGGTTGAGTGCAAACGGGCGATCAAGACGATGCAATCGCCCATAAGCAACAGGGTTACTGTGACACGCTCCGAAGCCGTTGCTGAATTCTCAACAGAAAACCGGCTTCGAAGGCATCTTGGCAGTCACCGACAGGAAAGGTCTTGCGCGTTTGCGCCAGTTCCCACCACAAAGGAATATCGGTCGTTGCCTCAAGCCAAGCCTGGGCACATTGCACACCACGCTCGATCATCGGCGAAAATTCGCTGCCCCAAGGTGTCAGAAGACTTGGGCAACCATCCGCCGCAGGAATTGAAATGTAGTTTTGGTCCATACACACCCTAAATTTCTGATTTATTGTTAGATGCTGGGCGCAGCTTCGAAAAGCGTAACGACACCAAATGAACGCTCGATACCAGGCATGAACACCAAATGGCCTAGTTGAATGCCAATGTAGACTATATCCCGTGGATTGAGAGTCCCTCAAGGCGCAATTTGCGCGCATGACTCAAGACTACGAACAACTTCGTCTGCAACTGGCGGAGAACATCCGCTGGATGCGGCGCGTAAAGAACCTTACCCAGGAGCAGCTGGCGCTCATGGCCGAGGTGGATCGCACCTACGTCAGCCAAATCGAACGATGCGCGGGCAACCCCTCGCTGTTGGTCCTGTGCAAACTCGCCAATATTTTCGAAATCACCACAGATCAACTACTTGTAGACGCCGATACCCTGCGCAGCTCCCTTCACGTCAAATAATAGACCCACGCCTCACAAATCCGATAGATCCGCCTTCATAATTCCCACTGACAGTCTTCAGTCCCTAACCGAACCTGCCCAGGCCATACACCGAGAGCCTGGATAATGCCTGTTGCCTGCTCGTCACTTCCGCCCACAAAACTAAGGCCCTTGGCGCTAAGCATTCTGCTGGCGTGCGGCCCAAGCATGGCGCTGGACACCGTCAGCATCACCTCCTCCGTGCTTTCGCCAAACTGTCTCGAATACAGGGTCGTCGGCATTTGTTTCTGGCTACTCTGCACGCCCTTCGGCTGCACAGTCAAAACCTCGACCAAGGTTCGTCATTTCATTCCTGAACTGGTCGTCTCGAGCTACGCCACCACCGGCAATAACCCCTGGACCGAGATGACCACCCTCTCCGCTCCCATCAGCGGTGCAGAAGGTGGCGGCAACCTGATCACGCCGAACGCCCGCCGCGACAACCTGCCTCGATTCAAGAACGTTGATGGCATCGGCCACCCCGGTGGCTGGGTCGCAACGCAATTGGCTTCGCAATCCGGCTATGCCTGCGCCAGCGGTGCAACTGCATTAATGCCTTACTACCTGAGTACCCTGGACTCACTGGCCTGGCGCCATGGCATCCCAGAAAGTTTCTACCCCGAATCGCTCATGCCGGGGATCCGTGAAATTGGTCGTCAGGTCTCGGGAAACATGTGGGGCAACGTTTATCCCCGGCAGGGCTTTCTGGTACAGCCCGACGATTTCAAGGCGGCCGCAGTCATGGCGCAACGCGCCGGCGATGTGATTACCCACAACTGGCAGCCGCATGTGTACTTACCACTCACGCCCGCCAAACGCGACGGCTACTGGCCGCCTGGCCCGATCGTTGAAAACGACGCTTCGACCCACAAATGGCAATTGCTCTACCCCCAGGTGCAGCCCACGTGCGCCATCTTCCCCAGCGATCCGGTACAGAGCGCGGATGGCGGCTACGCCTGGTCGCTGTGGCGTCCCTATAGCTGCTGCAAACGTGAGGGACAGACCTTCCTGTTCAGCATCGACTTCGAAGGAGGTGCTTCATGAGTCGGCTTCTCGCGCGGCCCTGGTTGGGCACGATGAGTCTGTTGCTCTGTGGACTGCTCGCCATTGCCACACATGCCTACGCCGCCGAGGGCGATTACCGTCTGGGTACTCAAGGTGAAGTACTCGACGACCGAGTGATGTACACCATTGGTGGCGGCTCGGCAGTCGGCTCACCGAGCTCGCTCTACCGACCCAGTGGTCTCGGTGTCGGCGGGTCATGGCGGGCGAACATGATGTGCGGAAACATGAGCCTCACCAACACCCTGCAAAACCAGCTGAACGGCGTCACCGAAGGTTTCCAGCAGATCATGGGCAGCATCGTGCAGAACGCGACCCAAGCCGTGATGTCGCTGCCGGCGTTGATCATCCAACGCGCCAACCCCGGCCTCTATGAGTTGTTGAGCAACGGGGTGAACCGTCTACGGCTAGCAGGACCAAAGGGTTCGCATCCAGGTACTGCTCAAACGAGCTCTCTTCAGCGAAAATGATCTTCACCCCAGGGCAGGAGACTTTGTAGCTGTCGTTCAGTAACCGTATCGTGATGTCAGGAAGCTGACACTCCGTGCCATCTGCTGCTATGGCGATGACAGGCACTTCTAGTGTCAGATCGTCGGTCCGCTGAGGCTTGCCAAGCTCGACATCAAGCAGGTTGAAGATCTCACCATTGAGCGCCAGCGAAATTTTCTGCTCGTTTTCGATCGCAATGGGCTCAGGCCAATCAGCATAGAAGAGTCCAGTTGGCCAGGCTCCCTCAATCTTCTCCGAGCGAATCACATCCTTGAGCACTTCAGAAGGGTTGATCGTGGCATCGTTGAGTTTCTGCGAGGCACGTTTGCACCACTCAATCCAGTAAATGATGCTGGAAGAGTTCATCTCCCAGATTTTCCCCTTGTGAGAGCAGCCAACGGTGGTGCGCTGTCCATCTTCGTAGCCCGTCGCGAAGATGTTGGACTTCTTCGCCGTGCCGTTCTCGATTTCACTGATGACGGTATTGATGTCGCGCCCGACGTGCATCGTGAATCTCAGATCCTTGCGTGTCCTGGACAGCCCTACGTTCTGCAGCTTCATGAGCTTGATGTCGTGCAGAGTTCGGAATGTAGGCTCGCCGTTGATTCGCCTGGCATCTTTTGCAATCAAATTCAAAAACCGCGTCGCTTGCGACTCATCACCGGAGGAGTGAATGAATAGCGTCTTGTCGGGCGCGTGGTAGTACGCTAGGTAGAGAATCCAGTTGGTGTCAACGATCGCTGATGTCTGAGCCCATCCGACGGGAGATTCTCGTCGCGTCACCATGATGATGGTGTCTGAATCGTCGTTGATAGAAAGGAACTGCAGCGGTTCTTTCTTCTGCGAGAAGTGGTTGGCTTTCTCTGGCCGCCACTGGTCGCGCTCCACATGGTAGGCGATCGCACTGATTTTGGGGTTGGGGTTCAACCCGAAAATGTCCTCGGAGTCAGCATCATCTGGGAACTGCTCAGTGAATGTCTCCTTCTCGACCTCGCGGGCGATCTTGTCATGGCTCACGTCTCGAATCACGGCGCTCCAATCAGCACTTTCCTTGTAAAGCACCGACATCTGGTAATCGACTTTCTGGTTGGCGATGTTCGAGACGAATTTGGCATCACCTAGCGTGTCATCAACCCGGGTTAGACGACCGATGAACTGTAAGGTGACGGCCGGACTGCGATGCTGGTCGTGAATAGCCGCGATTTTCAACTCAGGCAGGTCAAAGCCTTCGCCCAGCATGTCCACGCAGACGATGATCTTGTATTTCTTCTCGACAATTTCACCCAGCAGTTTGACCCGATTCGGCACCTTGCTGTGGATGAGAATGGGTGAGAGGTCTTCATGCTTTTTGTAGAGTTCAAACAGGGATTCAGCCCGTTTTTGAGATCGTGCACGTACCATCAGTAGGTGGTTGAAGCCTTGTTCTCGATCGCCTCGTAACAACTCTACCGCCTTATCAGCAACCACTTGGTCAGCCAGTTCCAGGTTGTATTCGCGCACCGGGTGAAATTCGATCGCTTTGAAGTAGCCATCGATCTGCGCATCCTTCAACGGGTAGTTGTAGATAATTTTGCCTTCAAGAGGCTGGTTGTCCTCCCTGAAAGGCGTAGCAGTAAACTGCAGGCATGGCTTCTCTTTGAACGCGGTTTTCACCCTGCCCCACGTCATGGCGGCCACATGATGCGTTTCATCGATGATCAGGTGGCTGCAGAGCTCAGCTAAGGCTTGAAGGGACTCTGTGTCGAATCGCTGCAATGCTTGCGGGGTAGCGACAATTACATTCGCCTCGGCAAGCTGTTGCACATCTTCAGCCGACATTCCTGAGCCGATCGCCCTCACCACAGGGTTAAGTGCTGTGGCAGAAACAGCACCGATCTCCCGAAGTTTTTTCAGCCCGAGGCATTTTTCGACAAGCTGGGAGCGCAAGGCATCTGACGGGACGAGTACCAATGTCCTTGCCAACCGCCCTGCGATAAGCAAACCAAGCATGGTATCGGTCTTGCCGGTACCCGTTGGCATCACGATCGTTGCGGTCGTGGCCGGAGACATCACCAGGTGGCCCAGTGAAGCGTATAGGGCGGCAAGCTGAGGCTTACGCAAGCCTGGCGTATTGGTTTCCCGGACTGCCAGGTTGAAATTGAAGAGGTGTTGCTGCCAGCTTTGATAGACGTCTAAGTACTTCCCTGTAGCATCGGCCATTGCATTCACCACATTGAATGTGAAAATCAGCGCTGATTAGTCAGTGGCCACATGCTATCAGTGAACATCATCTTAGGTGTACCCTGAAAAGCAGCGCTCAAACCCGCCACCCGCTCTGCCTTCATCAACCGAAGATCGAGGCCAAAAAGTCTAATCTGCGATGGAGGTACACCGAAAGCCATCCGAATCCATCCTGGTCCCTGTCAGAAATCGCCATTCGCGATCGCTCGTACACCCGGTGCGAATGGGGGCATAGCGAATTTTTTCGACCTGTAACTCCCGCTCTAGAGCCTAGTCAAAATGTTCTTTGGAGAGAACGACCTTGACTGTATTTACAGACTTAGGGATTACCACGCTTTGCGGCGCGACTCTGCATCAACCGCAACCGCTCTCCAAATCGGCAACCCTTTAACAAGCGTCTTCGCGCCTTCAGGCTCTTGTACTGATACGACCTGCCCGGGGAAACGAGAGTCGAACGCCTCTCAAGTGGCATATCTACCGAGATCCAAGATATCCGTGGGAGTAAATGTGGGAGTATTTTTTAGACATGAAAAAGCCCAACCTTTTCAGATTGGGCTAAGTCATTGAAAAATATGGTCGGGACGGAGTGATTCGAACACTCGACCCCTAGCACCCCATGCTAGTGCGCTACCGGACTGCGCTACGCCCCGACTAGGCGTGAATCTCGTTCCTCTTCTCGAAGAACGCTCAAGAATATATCGCAAGCTTTTGAAAACTGGAAGTATTCAAAAGCATGTTTTTATTTCTTGAGCACCACCAGCACGTCTTCCAATTCGGCAATCATCTGGCGAATCATCTGCTTGTATTGAGTGGTATCGTCTTTGGCCTCATCGCCGGACAAGCGCAAGCGTGCGCCGCCGATGGTGAAACCTTGATCGTAAAGAAGCGCGCGGATCTGCCGGATCATCAGCACGTCCTGTCGCTGATAATACCGGCGGTTTCCGCGTCGTTTGACGGGGTTGAGTTGAGGAAACTCCTGCTCCCAATAGCGCAGCACGTGCGGTTTTACGGCACACAGCTCGCTGACTTCACCAATGGTGAAGTAGCGTTTGCCTGGGATGACGGGTAGCTCGTCGTTATGACTTGGTTCCAGCATAAGCCTCAACTCGGGCCTTCAACTTCTGCCCTGGACGAAAGGTGACCACACGGCGAGCCGTGATCGGGATTTCTTCACCCGTTTTCGGATTGCGGCCAGGCCGCTGGCGTTTGTCCCGAAGGTCGAAATTGCCGAAACCGGACAATTTGACTTGTTCGTTGTCTTCGAGAGCGTGCCTGATTTCTTCAAAAAACAGTTCGACCAATTCCTTGGCCTCCCGTTTATTCAGGCCCAGCTCTTCATACAGACGTTCCGCCATTTCAGCTTTCGTCAGAGCCCCCATACGTCACTTCCTTAACGTGGCGTTCAACCTTTGTTCGAGCGAGGTGAGGATGTTTTGCGTCGTGGTATTCACCTCATCGTCATTAAGAGTGCGCGATGGATGCTGCCAGGTCAAGCCAACTGCAAGGCTTTTTCTATGCGGATCAATACCTTTACCCTGATACACGTCAAATAGCCTGAGGTCTGTCAGCCATTCGCCTGCATTTTCACGGATTACGTCCAATACGGCACTGGCTGCAACACTGGTATCGGCGATCAGGGCCAGGTCACGCCGCACTTCAGGAAAGCGCGATAACTCCTGGAATTTCGGCATTTTACCCAACGCCACTTCGGCCAGAACCAGCTCGAAAACAAAGACCGGACGGTCGAGACCGAGAGTTTTCGACAATTCAGGGTGGATTGCGCCAACGAAGCCTACCAGTCGACCTTCACGCTCAATGCGCGCGGTTTGGCCTGGATGCAACGCAGGGTGTTTGCCCGGCACGAAAGTGAACGAGTCCAGTGCACCGGCAAAGCCCAGCACCGCTTCCACATCGGCTTTGACGTCGAAGAAATCCACGACATCGCGACCTTGCGCCCAGCCTTCCGGCAAGCGGCTGCCGCAAACAACACCGGCCAGCATCGGCTCTTGCTTCAGGCCTTCCAGTTGACCGACGAAACGCAGGCCACTTTCGAACAGACGAACACGATCCTGCTGACGGTTCAGGTTGTGCTGAAGCGACTTGACCAGACCTGGCCACAGCGACGAGCGCATGGCGGCCATGTCGTTCGAGATCGGGTTGGCCAGGAGCAGTGGCTCTACACCCGGATTAAACAACTCGAATTGTTTCGGATCGATGAAGCTGTAGGTAATCGCTTCCTGATAGCCACGAGCTACCAGCAGGCGACGCAACTCGGGCAGATCGCTGCGCGCTTCAGCCTTGGCTTGCGGCGCCAGGCGGGCTTGCGGATAACGAACCGGCAGACGGTTGTAGCCATACAGACGAGCCAGCTCTTCGATCAGGTCAACTTCGAGACTGATGTCGAAGCGATGGCTTGGCACTTCAACGCGCCACTGCCCTGCCCCATCGGCAGCAATCTTCAGACCCAGGCCGCTGAGCAGACGCTCGACTTCGGCCGAATCCATCTCCATGCCCAGCATCTGCGTGATGCGTTGCGCGCGCAGAGTAACCGGCGCAATCGAAGGCAGGTGCTGTTCGCTGACGGTTTCGATGATCGGGCCAGCTTCGCCGCCAGTGATTTCCAGCAGCAGGCCAGTGGCGCGCTCCATGGCTTCACGGGCCAGCTGCCAATCCACGCCACGCTCGTAGCGGTGCGAGGCGTCGGTGTGCAGGCCGTAGGAACGGGCCTTGCCAGCAACGGCAATCTGATCGAAGAACGCGCTTTCCAGAAAAATGTCGCGAGTGGTCGCGGTGTTGACGCCGCTGTGCTCGCCGCCCATGACGCCGGCAATTGCCAGAGCGCGGGTATGGTCGGCAATCACCAGCGTATCGCTACGCAGGCTGACTTCCTGGCCGTCGAGCAGTACCAGCTTCTCGCCTTCTTCGGCCATGCGCACACGGATGCCGCCATTGATTTCGGCGAGATCGAACGCATGCAGCGGCTGACCCAGTTCCAGCATCACGTAGTTGGTGATGTCGACGGCAGCGTCGATGCTGCGCACATCAGCACGACGCAGACGCTCGACCATCCACAACGGAGTCGCTTTGGACAGGTCAACGTTACGGATCACACGACCCAGATAACGCGGGCAAGCGGCAGGCGCCAGCACCTCAACCGAGCGCACTTCATCGTGCACGGCTTGTACCGCAGGCACCACCGGGCGGGTTACCTCAGCGGCATACAGCGCGCCGACTTCACGGGCCAGACCGGCCAGGGACAGGCAGTCGCCGCGGTTCGGGGTCAGGTCGACCTCAATGCTGGCATCGTCCAGGCCCAGGTATTCACGAATGTCCTGACCCACCGGCGCATCGGCCGGCAACTCCATGAGGCCGTCGTTGCCTTCGCCCACTTGCAGCTCGGCTTGCGAGCACAGCATGCCGTTGGACTCGACGCCACGCAGCTTGGCTTTCTTGATTTTGAAGTCGCCCGGCAATTCGGCACCGATCATGGCGAACGGGATCTTCAGGCCCGGGCGCACGTTTGGCGCACCGCACACGACCTGGAAAGTCTCCGAGCCATTGCTGACTTGGCACACGCGGAGTTTGTCGGCATCCGGATGCTGCTGGGTGCTCAGCACCTCGCCAACGATCACACCGGTGAATTCGCCGGCGGCCAGCGTAACGCTATCGACCTCAAGACCAGCCATCGACAGACGAGCAACCAGCTCGTCTCGACTTACCTGCGGGCTAACCCAGCCACGCAGCCATTGTTCACTGAATTTCATCCTGCTCTCCTAAGAATTCGTTACGACTAGCGAAATTGCGCGAGGAACCGCAAGTCGTTGTCGAAGAACAGACGCAAGTCGTTCACGCCGTAACGCAGCATGGCCAGACGCTCAACGCCCATGCCGAAGGCAAAGCCCGAAAACTCTTCCGGGTCGATACCGGACATGCGCAGCACGTTCGGGTGAACCATGCCGCAGCCCATGACTTCCAGCCAGCCAGTCTGTTTGCAGACACGGCAGCCTTTACCGCTGCACATCACGCATTCCATGTCGACTTCGGCGGATGGCTCGGTGAACGGGAAGTACGAAGGGCGGAAACGCACGGCCAGTTCTTTTTCGAAGAACACCCGCAGGAACTCTTCGATGGTGCCTTTCAGGTCGGCGAAATTGATGTCGCGATCAACCAGCAGGCCTTCGACCTGGTGGAACATCGGCGAGTGAGTAATATCCGAATCGCTCCGGTACACACGGCCAGGGCAGACGATGCGGATCGGCGGCTGTGTCGATTCCATGGTGCGGACCTGTACCGGCGAGGTATGGGTGCGCAACAGCATGTTGGCATTGAAATAGAAGGTGTCATGCATCGACCGGGCCGGGTGGTGGCCTGGGATGTTGAGTGCTTCAAAGTTGTGGTAATCGTCTTCAACCTCAGGGCCTTCGGCAATGCCGTAGCCGATGTGAGTGAAGAACTGTTCGATGCGTTCCAGAGTACGAGTAACCGGATGCAGGCCACCCGAGGTCTGGCCACGGCCAGGCAGGGTCACGTCAATGGACTCGGCAGACAGTTTGGCGGCCAGGTCGGCCTCTTCAAACAGTGCCTTGCGGGCATTGAGAACCTCTGTGACACGCTCCTTGGCAACGTTGATCAGCGCACCGACTTGCGGACGCTCTTCTGCCGGCAAATTCCCCAGGGTCTTCATCACCTGAGTCAATTCACCCTTTTTGCCAAGGTAGTGAACCCGGATTTGCTCCAGGGCATTGATATCTTCAGCGCTTTGCACAGCCTCTAGTGCTTGAGAGACGAGCGCATCCAGGTTTTCCATGTACAGACTCCAGATACAAAATAGGGGAAGAGCTTGAAGGCTCTTCCCCTATTTATGACGTTTAACACCTGGCCCCACAGAGGTGAGGCCGGGTGACTGTCGGGGGTACTTAAGCCAAGGTGGCTTTAGCTTTCTCGACAATCGCAGCAAACGCCGCTTTTTCGTTCACTGCCAGATCAGCCAGAACCTTACGGTCGATCTCGATGGACGCTTTTTTCAGGCCGGCAATGAAACGGCTGTAGGACAGACCGTTGATACGTGCACCAGCGTTGATACGAGCGATCCACAGAGCGCGGAACTGACGTTTTTTCTGACGACGGTCACGGTAGGCGTATTGGCCTGCCTTGATTACCGCTTGCTTGGCAACACGGAATACGCGCGAGCGAGCGCCGTAGTAGCCTTTAGCAAGTTTCAGAATTTTTTTGTGACGTTTACGGGCAATGACGCCACGCTTTACACGAGCCATGAGTTACTTCCTCTATTCTTGACTAAAATTAACGAAGGCGCAGCATGCGCTCGACTTTTGCCACGTCAGACGGATGCAGCAAGCTGCTACCGCGCAGTTGACGCTTACGCTTGGTCGACATTTTAGTCAGGATGTGGCTCTTGAAAGCGTGCTTGTGCTTGATACCGTTAGCAGTTTTCAGAAACCGCTTAGCAGCACCACTTTTCGTTTTCATTTTTGGCATGTTCGGATACTCCGCATTCAGTTGATAAACATAATCAGAAGGCCTGCCGTGCCCTGATGATTACTTCTTCTTTTTCGGGGCGATGACCATGATCAGCTGGCGTCCTTCCATCTTAGGATGCTGTTCGACCGAACCGTACTCGAGCAAGTCACCTTCAACTCGCTTGAGGAGTTCCATCCCCAGCTCCTGGTGGGCCATCTCACGGCCGCGGAATCGCAAGGATACCTTGGCCCTGTCCCCATCACTCAGGAAACGTACCAGGTTGCGCAGTTTTACCTGGTAATCCCCTTCCTCCGTCCCTGGACGAAACTTGATTTCTTTAACTTGAATCTGCTTCTGGTTTTTCTTGGCCGCGGCAACCTGCTTCTTCTTCTCGAAGATCGATTTGCCGTAGTCCATCAGTTTGCAAACAGGGGGTACTGCATCGGCGGAAATTTCCACCAGATCCAGTTTGGCCTCTTCAGCCTTAAGAAGCGCGTCTTCAATTGACACAATCCCAAGCTGTTCACCTTCAGCCCCAATTAACCGAACCTCGCGTGCCGAGATATTCTCGTTGATCGGGGCTTTCGGTGCAGCTCGTTTATCTTGTCTCATTTCACGCTTAATAGTAATTACTCCGAATCTGGGCGACCACGCCGGGAAACCGCTTGCGCGAGAAACTCAGCGAACTGGGCGACGGGCATCGAGCCCAGGTCAGCACCTTCACGAGTACGCACAGCGACAGTCTGCATCTCGACTTCCCGATCTCCGATAACCAAGAGATAAGGAACCTTGAGCAAAGTATGCTCGCGGATTTTAAAGCCGATCTTTTCATTTCTCAAGTCAGACTTGGCACGAAATCCGCTTTCGTTGAGAGTTTTTTCAACCTCGGCAGCGAAATCGGCCTGTTTGTCTGTGATGTTCATGATCACTGCCTGGGTCGGAGCCAGCCACGCAGGGAATGCCCCTTCGTAGTGCTCGATCAGGATTCCGACGAAACGTTCGAAGGATCCGAGGATCGCCCGGTGCAACATTACCGGGTGCTTGCGACTGTTATCTTCGGAGACGTATTCGGCTCCCAGACGGACAGGCAGGTTAAAATCGAGCTGCAGGGTACCACACTGCCAGACGCGACCAAGGCAATCTTTCAGCGAGAACTCGATCTTCGGACCGTAAAAGGCACCCTCGCCCGGCTGCAAATCATACGGCAGGCCAGCGCTGTCAAGGGCTGCAGCCAATGCTGCTTCGGCGCGATCCCACAGCTCGTCGGAACCGACGCGTTTTTCCGGACGAGTGGACAGCTTCATCTCGACGTCTTTGAAGCCGAAGTCGGCGTAGACGTCCATGGTCAGCTTGATGAACGCAGCGGATTCCGCCTGCATCTGCTCTTCGGTGCAGAAGATGTGGGCGTCGTCCTGAGTGAAAGCACGCACACGCATGATGCCGTGCAACGCACCCGATGGCTCGTTGCGGTGGCAGGCACCGAATTCGGCCAGGCGCATCGGCAACTCGCGGTAGCTCTTCAGGCCTTGGTTGAACACTTGCACGTGGCAAGGGCAGTTCATCGGCTTGATGGCGTAATCGCGGTTTTCCGACTGGGTGGTGAACATGTTGTCGGCGTAGTTGGCCCAGTGCCCGGATTTCTCCCACAGGCTGCGGTCAACGACTTGTGGAGTTTTGATCTCCAGGTAACCGTTGTCGCGCTGAACCTTGCGCATGTACTGCTCGAGCACCTGGTACAGCGTCCAGCCGTTCGGGTGCCAGAACACCATGCCTGGCGATTCTTCCTGGGTGTGGAACAGGCCCAGACGCTTGCCGATCTTGCGGTGATCGCGCTTTTCAGCTTCTTCGATGCGCTGGATGTAAGCCGCCAGCTGCTTCTTGTCGGCCCATGCGGTGCCATAAACGCGCTGCAATTGCTCGTTCTTGGCATCGCCACGCCAGTAGGCGCCGGACAACTTGGTCAGCTTGAAGGATTTCAGGAAACGGGTGTTCGGCACGTGCGGGCCGCGGCACATGTCGACGTATTCTTCGTGATAGTACAGGCCCATGGCCTGCTCGTTCGGCATGTCCTCGACCAGGCGCAGCTTGTAGTCTTCACCGCGGGCCTTGAACACTTCGATCACTTCGGCGCGCGGAGTGACTTTCTTGATCACGTCGTAATCTTTTTCGATCAGCTGCTGCATGCGCTGTTCGATGGCGGCCAGGTCGTCCGGAGTAAAAGGACGCTCGAAGGCGATGTCGTAATAGAAGCCTTCGTCGATGACCGGCCCGATGACCATTTTAGCGGTCGGGTACAACTGTTTGACTGCGTGGCCGACCAGGTGGGCGCAAGAGTGGCGAATGATCTCCAGCCCCTCTTCATCCTTTGGCGTAATGATTTGCAGCGTGGAATCGCTGTCGATGACGTCGCTGGCGTCAACCAGCTTGCCATTGACCTTGCCGGCCACGGTGGCCTTGGCCAGACCGGCACCAATGGATGCGGCGACCTCGGCTACGGAAACCGGGTGATCGAATGTACGTTGACTGCCGTCGGGAAGAGTAATAGTTGGCATGGCGCCTCCTCTCCTAGTGGTGACCCCTACCAAAGGTCACGTGGGTTGGGATGAGCCAGTACAAGATCCGGTCCAGGCCATTCAATAACGAACGCCTGCCTTACAGCGGCAGGAGCCTTGCGGCCAACCGGAAAACCGAACCAGAGTGACTGGGATTCAAATCAGGGTTATTCGAGCATCTGCCGCGCCCGGACTGAAGGACCGTGGAGCTTGCAAATACCCGAGCGGGGCATGCTAGCACAGATGAACGGTCGACGCGGGCCAAGGTTTTCCGCTGGGGCAGAACGGCGATTTTTATGACAGAGTGCTGAACTAGAACACCGTTTCACCCCTCAGATAAAAAGACATTGACCCACAAGGAGCATCTCAGCATGCGTCTGAATCGTTTATTCGCAATCGTCGCCCCCATCGTCCTGCTGCTGCCATTGGCGGCCCATGCCGACTGGCCGAAAGGTGAACGCGAAAAGTACATGGCTCAGTGCACCCAGGCAGCTACTCCGCAAATTGGCGCTGCGGCGGCAAAAGCTCACTGCGCTTGCGGCGCCGATGCGATCAAGTCATACCCGGCCGCCGACATTCAGTCATTGATGGACAACACCGCCAGCGATGCGATGAAGCAAAAAGCACTGACCCAGATTTCAGCGTGCAAGGCCGATAACAAGGCGAAAAAATAAGCCCGAAAGGAGACTTTGAAGGCCCCTAAAGCCGGTGAAAAGCCCTCGAAAAGCGCTTTTTCGTACAAATTATGCAGGTTTTACAGGTTTTTTTATCGTCTTTACTTTCAGCTGAAAGCCTTGTAAACCGGGGCTTTCAGCTACATCAAGCAACAAAGAAAGCGCGTCTGTAGGGCAAACAGCACGTCCGGGGGGCTCCCAAAGCGAACATTTCGACTATGATACCCCGGTGTGCCCAGTTGGCCTGAGCAGCACAGTACTGAAAAAATATATGTTTCTTGGAGATACACCATGTCTAATCGCCAAACCGGCACCGTTAAGTGGTTCAACGATGAAAAAGGCTTCGGCTTCATCACTCCTCAAGGTGGCGGTGACGACCTGTTCGTACACTTCAAAGCTATCGAAAGCGACGGTTTCAAAAGCCTGAAAGAAGGCCAGACCGTTTCCTTCGTGGCTGAGAAAGGCCAAAAGGGTATGCAAGCTGCACAAGTCCGCGCTGAGTAATTTTCAGCCGCACTAAAAAAACCCCGTCCATGTGACGGGGTTTTTTATGGGTGAAGCAAAAGCCCGACGCGATCAGCCGCAGTTGATGCGCGTGATCACCAGGTTGTTGTCGGTATTCAGGTTCAGCCGATCGGAGCGGTACTCCAGGGTCACCATATCGTTTGGCTTGAGGATACGGGCATTCTGCGCGCCTGCGCGAATGCGCGCCTGTTCCAGCAGTTCAGGTGAAGCCTTTTTGCCAATGGTGAATTCGGCTGCCTTTGCTTCGCAACGGCTGTGACCCGTATCAGTCGTCGTGACAGGGTCTGTTGCCGACTCGGTAGATGGCGTGCTGCAACCCGCCAGCAGGCCAGCGGCCAACAAAGTACCCAATGACGCGAGCTTCCAAGGCATGAAGCCTCCTTCTTTCAATAGATGAGCTGAGATCGTGCGACCGCCAATCTGGCGTTTGGTTTCACTGACAGTGCCAGCATCCTGCCCCCGATCCGGACAAGTGGCGAGTTTGCCTGAGCGTCCCTTGTCGTCCATCCCTCAATCGTGACTGAATATGAACAGCCTTCAATAGACGTCGATGTAGTCGAACGGCGGATTCGGCCAGTTCTGCTTCAACGCATTGAAAATCTGCGTAACCCAGACCTCATCGCTGGCCTTGATTCGCCCGACATAACCAGACCCTTTGGCCCACGTCTCCAGTCGAAACAACAGTCCGCCAATATCAGTGCCGCCCACGACGCCCGATGAAATATAGGCGATGCCGGCTTTCGTCACCCGCAATTGAGTATGTTCATCATCGCTGGCGGACGCGAGCAGCAGGCGCACCGACTCCAGGGTCAAGCCGTCAGGAGTGTTCAAATCGATCTGCACAGCGCGGTCCTTGAAGATTCATCAAAGGCCAAGTGTCGCATAGCCCTCCTCTCATGCCTAAGTCGGAGTGCCAAACGCAGCGCAAAATGGTTAACTCAACAACCAGACTTTCCCGAATTCACGAGCGCCATCATGACCACCGTAAGCATCGACGCCGACATCAAAGCCAAATGGCCGCAAGGTCATAGCTCCTATAGCCCGGGCAGCCCGGAAGAGTTGGCGATCATTGGTATCGATCTTTTGGTCAAGGAACTGGGGACTGAAGCGGCACAATCCTTTATCGCCCAGGTGTTCGAGAAGTACCCGACCGACTACAAAGGTGCGCACTACAACGAAAGGGAGTGAAACCCGCAGGCTCGCACCTGCGGGTTTGAAGTTTATTTCAGACGAGCCAGGCGCTCGGTCAGCAGGTCGAAGAAACCTTGGGCGTCGCCGCTTTCCACCCAGAAAGCATTTTTCGGCGCTTTTAGTCCGTCATACCAGTCGACGATGGTTTGACCGAAGGTCGGGCCTTCGCGACTGTCAACGACCACGTTGACCGACCGACCGGTGAAAAGCTCCGGTTTGAGCAGGTAGGCAATTACCGTAGCGTCATGCACCGGGCCACCCGCAAGACCATAGTGCTCCATGTCACCCTTGACGTATTCGTTAAGAATATCGCCCACCAGTTTGCTGGCGTTGTTGTTCAACGCCGCGATCTGCTTCAGGCGTGCTTCGCTGGTCAAGACCTTGTGCGTGACGTCCAGCGGCAGATACGTCAGCTTGACCCCACTTTTAAGCACCACTTCAGCAGCCTGCGGGTCGGCAAACAGGTTGAATTCAGCCACCGGAGTGATGTTGCCTCCGTTGAAGTGCGCGCCGCCCATGATCACCACTTCCTTGATGCCCTGAACGATTTCAGGCTCCTGGATCAACGCCAGCGCCAGGTTGGTTTGTGGACCGAGCATGGCGATGGTGATGCTGTGGGGTTTGGCAGTTTTCAACGTGTCGATCAGGTAGTTGACCGCGCCACCTTCCGCCAGACCTTTCTTCGGCTCATGCACGGTGACGCCCGACAGGCCTTCCTTGCCGTGAATGTTCTCGGCATAAATCGGTGTGCGCATCAGCGGTTTCGGCGCACCGGCGTAAACCGGCACCTCTTCGCGCCCTGCCCACTCGCGCGCCAGTCGCGCATTTCGCGACGTCTTGTCCAGGCGCACATTGCCGGCGACGGTGGTCAATGCGCGAATGTTCAGTTCCTCCGGTGAGGCCAGGGCAAACAGCAAGGCCACCACGTCGTCGGCACCCGGGTCGGTGTCGATGATCAAGTCGATCTTTTCCGCCGCCTGGGCGCTTGTTGCGGTAATCAGGGACAAAAGCAGCAGACTCCGGAGCAGATGGTGCAGTTTCTGAGCATAGCGGTGCATAGCGCACTCCTTGTGCGTGGGAAATCAGAAAAACAATGGCAAGTTAGAACGTTACTCCCGCCACCAGCACGATGTTGCAGTACGGCTGACATTCGCCTGTACGAACAATCGCCCGCGCTTGACGGCTCAGGACTTTAAACTGGTCATGACTGAGCAGCTCACGCAGACCCAGCGCGCCTGCGGTATTCAGCTCATCCAGAGTAGCCAGCGCCGACGGTTGCTTGTCCAGGATCTCCTGGGCCAACACGTGGCTTTCGACCTGCATTTCGCTGAGCACAACCTTCAGGGTGCTGATGAAATCCGGAATGCCGTGAGTCAGGGCCAGATCGATCAATTCGACCCCCGGCGGTACCGGTAGACCGGCATCGCCAATTACGACCCTGTCGCCATGCCCGAGAGAAGCGATCAGTCGCGATAATGCGACGTTGAGCAAAGGTGTTTTCTTCATGGTGTTTTAAAAGCCTGTACATCGGACAAATCGGGAATCGAGGGTTGCGCCCCTGCTCGGGTCACTGACAGAGCGGCGGCGACCTGACCGAAACGGATCGCTTCACTCTCGCTTTTACCAACAGCCAGTGCGGCAGCGAAACCGCCTACAAAAGTGTCGCCAGCGGCCGTGGTATCCACCGCCTTTACCTTCGGCGCCGGGAAATGCTCGAAGCTTTTGCCATTGGCAAAGAGTGAGCCCTGGGCACCGAGGGTGATGATCACCTTGCCGGCACCCATGGCGATCAACCGGGCCGCTGCGGTTTCCGCAGTCGCCAGCGAGTCCACCGGCAAACCGCTCAGGGCCGCCGCTTCGCTCTCGTTGGGGATCAGGTAATCGATGGCGGCGTACCAGTCAGCAGGCAGTGGCCGACTGGCTGGCGCAGGGTTGAGAATCACGGTTTTGCCCAGCTCCCGGCCGCGCTTGAGCGCGTGCCCGACTGTGGCATCCGGCACTTCCAGCTGACAGATGATGACATCCGCCGCCTGCAACACTGCATCAAAACGATCAATCACTTCTGGCGTCAGCGCGCCGTTGGCCCCGGCAACGATCACAATCGCGTTCTGGCTATTGTCATCGACGACGATCAACGCCACACCGCTGGCACCGTCGACCGTACTGACTGCCTGACAATCGATCCGGTCAGCTAACAGTGCCCCGCGCAATTCTTCGCCATAGGCATCGCTGCCCACGCAACCGACCATCGCCACCTGCGCACCCAAACGGGCCGCGGCAACCGCCTGGTTGGCGCCCTTGCCACCGGACACCGTGGCAAACGACTCGCCGATCAGCGTTTCACCGCCACGGGGCAACCGTGAAGCCCGAGTAACCAGGTCCATGTTCAAGCTGCCAATTACCACTACTTTTGCTGACATACATGACTACTCATCAATTCTGTTTCAGTGGTGCTTTGAATTAGCGGTTTCAACGAAATTGGGCGAACACACCGGCCAGCGGCGCAGTCGATTCGCGCAGGACAATGCTCGGCGTCACGATCCGTTGATCGGTGGCCATGTCCGGGGTGGCGATCCTGCGCAACAGCACTCCGGCCGCCATTTCACCCAGCTGCAGGATCGACTGGCCCACGGTAGTGAGCGCCGGGTAGACATAACGGCTCATCTGGATATCGTCGAAGCCGATCACCGACAGCTCGCTTGGCACACGAATATGGCGCTCGGCGGCGGCGCGCAGCACACCGATGCCGATCATGTCGTTGCCGGCGAAAATGGCGCTGGGCGGATTTTTTTCCAGCAGGATCGCAGCGGCGCTGTAACCGCCGGTGCTGGTGAAATCGCTTTCCAGCATACGTTCGCCAGGCACTTCGACCCCCGCCTCTTTGAGCGCGCGGCAAAACCCCGCCAGACGCATCTGCGCCACGCTAGTGCTGGCCGGGCCGCCAATAGTGGCGATGTCCCGGTGCCCCAATTCCAGCAGGTGCCGCGTTGCCAGATAAGCACCGTACTCGTGATCGATGCGCACCAGGTCGGCATTCACGCCATCCAGCCCACGGTCGACGATGACCATTGGCGTGCGCACACCCGCCAGGCCTTCTGCCAGCCCCGCATCACCACCGGCGGACGCCACAATCAGCCCGTCGACGCGCTTTTCCAGCAACACGCGCAAATAGCTGCGTTGCTTGTCCGGGTTGTCGTCGGAATTGCAGAGAATCACGCAATAGCCATTACGCTCGCAGTAATCCTCGATGCCGCGCGCCAGTTCGGCGAAGTACGGGTTGAGGCTGTTAGGCACCAGCAGGCCGATGGTCGCGGTGGTTTTGGCTTTCAACGAACGGGCCACCGCGCTGGGTACATAGTCGAGGCTTTTGATCGCGGCCTCGACCTTGACCCGCACCTCCTCGCTGACCGGCCGGGTCTTGTTCACCACATGGGAAACCGTGGTGTAGGAAATGCCCGCGAGCGCCGCTACATCCTTGATTGTCGCCATGACTCAGGTCCGCCGGCTTGCGCGCTGACTGCGATAGGTATCGAGCACCACCGCCACCACGATGACCGCGCCGGTGATGATGCGCTTGGTCGGCTCGGTCGCACCGATCTGCGCCAGACCGGCGGCCAACACCGAAATGATCAGGACGCCGAAAAAGGTGCTGATGACCGAACCACGCCCGCCCATCAGGCTCGTTCCGCCGATCACTACCGCTGCGATCACTTGCAGCTCCAGGCCAGAACCGGCATTCGGGTCCGCCGCTTCCAGACGCGAAATCTGAAACAGCGCGGCGATCCCCGCGAGCAATCCCATCAGACTGAAGACCAGGATCTTGTAGGGTTTTGGATTGATCCCCGCCAGGCGTACGGCTTCTTCGTTGGTGCCAATGCCGATCAGGTAGCGGCCAAACACCGTGCGGGTCAACACAGCCTGGGCAATGATAATGATCAGCAAGGCAATGATGAACGACGGCGAGATACCGAAGGCAATCGGGTTGGACAGCCAGGCGAAGGCATCACCGATGTACGCCGTGCGCGAACCGGTCATTTGGTACGCCACGCCGCGGGCCATTTCCAATACGCCAAGGGACACGATGAACGACGGAATCCGCCAGGCCACGGTGATCGAACCGGTGAGGGTTCCGGCCAGTGCCGCTGCCGCCATGCCGAGCAATGCGGCCGGCAGAACGCTCCAGCCCCAGCCGAGAATCGCCACACTGACCGTAGACGCGGCGAGTGCCAGCACCGAACCCACCGACAGGTCTATGCCGCCGATGATCAACACGAACGTCATGCCGACCGCCAGCACCATCAAGTCCGGTATCTGGTTGGCCAGGGTGCTGAACGTGTCATAAGACAGAAAATGGCTGCTCAACACCGAGAACAGCGCGACCATCGCCAGCAAGGCACCGGCCAGGCCCAGATAGGTGCCGAGGCCGTAAAAATTGCCGCTGCGTTTTCCGGCCGACGTTGCAGTATTCATGGAAGATCCCTAGGCGCTGCTTCGTTGAGCAACGCATCACGTTTTTGGTAGCCGGCAAAAGCGGCGGCAAGCAAGTCATCCTGGGTCCAGCTGTCGCGCTCGAATGTCTCGATCAGACGCCCCGCCGACAGCACGCCGATCCGGTCGCAGATCAGCATCAATTCACGCAGGTCGCTGGACACTACCACCAGCGCCTTGCCCTGACGGGTCAGTTGACCGAGCAGTGCATAGATGTCGAATTTTGCCCCGACGTCGATGCCGCGAGTCGGCTCGTCGAACAGCAACACCGAGCAATCGCGCTCAAGCCAGCGGCCAATCACGACTTTCTGCTGGTTGCCTCCGGACAACTCCGAGACCAATTGCGTCGGGCTGGAACTGCGGATGCGCATCGCGTCGATCTGACGCTGGGCCAGTGACATCTCGTCAGTGTTGTTAACGAAGCCAGCGCTGGAAATCACCGGCATGTTGCCCAAGGCAATGTTGGCACTGATCGACTGGGTCAGCAGCAAGCCTTCGCCCTTGCGGTCTTCGGTGATCAGGGCAATGCCATGACCCACCGCATCCGCCGGTGAACGAATACTCACAACCTGTGCCGGCGAACCCAGCGCAACCGTGCCGCTGTCCGCCATGTCGGCACCGAAGATCAAGCGCAGCAACTCGGTGCGCCCTGCCCCGATCAGACCGGAAATACCGTAGATTTCACCGGCACGCACTTCGAAGGACACGTCGCGCACCTTGTCCGAGCGGGTCAGCCCCTGGACCGTCAATGCTGGAGCGCCGATTTTGCGCGGCCCCATGTCGATGTGTTCGCCGAGTTCACGGCCGACCATCAGGGTGACCAGTTGCTCACTGTTGTAATTGGCCATCGGCTCGACGCAAACCAGATTGCCGTCGCGCAACACCGCAATGCGCTGAGCGACCCGCGCCAGCTCTTCAAGGCGGTGCGAGATATAGATGATCGATACGCCGCGCGCTTGCAAACGCGTGATCTGCTCAAACAGCATTTCGACTTCACGCGCGGTCAGCATCGCGGTCGGCTCATCGAGGATCAAAACATGACAATCGCCGATCAGGTTGCGGGCGATCTCGACCATTTGCTGGTGACCGATACCCAGTTCACCGACCAGCGTGTCCGGATCGATCGCGTCGAGCCCGACCTGCGCCATGGCGTCTATGGCCGCCTTGCGCAGTTGCTTGCGGCTGATCCAGCCGCCATTGCTGGGCAAATTGTCGAGAAACAGGTTCTCCGCCACCGACAAGGTCGGCAACAGATTGAGTTCTTGCATGACCATGCGAATGCCCAGGTCTTCAGCCTGGGTGCGGCTGCCTGGGCGGTAATCCTGCCCCTGAAATTGCATCTGGCCGGTGCTCGGCGTGACCAGCCCGCCGATGATTTTCGACAGCGTACTTTTGCCGGCGCCATTCTCGCCGGTCAGCGCCAACACCTCACCGCGCACCAGCGTCAGGTCGATGCTGGTGAGGACAGGTTGCGCGTAGGTCTTGCCGATGCCGCTGACCGAGAGGACAGCGTTCGGAGCGGAAACTGACATAAAAATCTCCATGCGCTCCCCCGGACGGGCGAGCGCCGTTTTGTCGCCAGAAGGACTACTTGGTCACCAGCTCTACCGGAGTTTCGATGACGCCGTTGGTGCCACCGTCGACTTTCTCACCTTTGATGATCTTCAGCGCGGTCTCGATGCCGAATACGGCCTGCCGGGCAGCGAACTGATCAGCGGTAGCGAGGACGCGACCATCCTTGAGCATTGGCTTGATCGCATTGATATTGTCGTAGCCGACCACTTGCACCTTGCCGGCCTTGCCCGCAGCGCGCACGGCGGAAACCGCGCCGACCGCCATGCTGTCGTTGCCGGCCAGCAACGCTTTGACTTGCGGATATTCGCTCAGGATCGACGCTGCAACCTTGTTGCCTTTATCGATTTCCCAGTCACCGGACTGCAACGAAACGACCTTGATCTGCGCCGCTTCCATCGCGTCCTTGAAACCGGCGGTGCGAGCCTGGGCGTTGGTGGTGGTGGACACGCCTTCGATGATGCCGACTTCGTCACCGGCCTTCAGTTGTTTCGCCAGGTATTCGCCCACCAGACGCGCGCCTTTGCGGTTGTCGGGGCCTACGAACGGAACAGTGATATTTTTGCTTTTGACGACCGCTGGATCCAGCTGGTTATCGATGTTGATCACAGTGATGCCGGCATCGATGGCTTTCTTGATCACCGGGACCATGGCCTTCGAATCAGCGGGAGCGATGACCAGCGCATTGACTTTGGCCAGAATCATTTGCTCGACAATGCGCGTCTGCCCCGCAGTGTCCGTTTCGTCTTTGATGCCGTTGGAGATCAGGTCAAAATCGGCGGAGTGATCTTTCTGGTAGGCCTTGGCGCCATCTTCCATGGTCAGGAAGAATTCGTTGGCCAGGGATTTCATGACCAAGGCGACTTTAGGCTTTTCAACAGATTCGGCGAAGGCCGAGGAGACAGGCAGCGCGGCGGATGCGGCAGCCAGCATAGCGACAGCGAGAAGACGTCCAGCGAATGGCAGCTTCATGGGTTCACTCCGATCTTATGATTATTCTGAGCAACGCTTGCGCTGGCGTAAGCTTCACCGCGATTAGCGATGGAACACTCCATCGGCAGCACCGCGCAAACGTTTGCGAAGACCGAACTATGCGAACCCTGCTTGCATTTGTCAACGACCGAAAAGCACGCTGAGTGCTTCGGTCGACATCATCGGTCAGGCCGTGGTGCTGATCACACCGCCCGAGCTGGACCCCTTGGCCAATTCCTTGACCAGATTGCCCGACACTTCCAGCAACGCACCATTGGTGTCGGCGAGCTGCCCCTGAATCGACATGACCACCGCGGCTTTGGCTTCGGGTGTCGAGTATGACGCAGCCTGCGCAGCTGCCAGTTGCTGCTGTTGCTCGCGCAGTTGCTGCTGCAGTTCCTGCATGCGCTTGAGCAACATTTTCACCGCGATGCTTTGATCGCTGCCACTTTCTTCTTTAGCTTCGGTCGGGGCGCCTCCGCCGGTTCGAACCTGGGTTTTACCCCCCTCTTCCTCGCTGCCCAATGCCTGGGTCGAAGCCTGCGAAGTCGCTTCGCTCAAGGCGTTGATCGTCGCAGTGGACTTTCCACCAATAGTGATTGCGCCTGCATTGGGAAAACCGATCGAAAACGACATGGGAACACTCCTGAGAAAAAATCCTTTGAAGGGCATCGACCCGCACGTGGATTTCTTTAGTGATGGATCGCCGTCTGCCAAGACGAGTTGCTTCCCGACCGCCGCACGCCCTTTCGGTGGGCCGAACACAAATGCCGGAGATCGTCGGAAACCCGGACAAAATCTGGTATAGGTTTTTTTGGCGAACTTAAATTAATTGATACAAATCATTAAGTTAAGGCTGTTTTTTCAATTCAGGATATGACTGGTACAGATCCTGCTCCCTCATATCCACTCCAGACATGTTTACCTGTCCGGGGGCGCATCTAGATGAACCTGCATCCGCACCGTCTCACGACTAGAGAGAAAAATAATGACAATTGCTTTCAAGACTTTCGTTCCGGGCGCCTTGGCCCTGCTGCTACTGCTTCCTGCTGCCCTTCAGGCCAAAGAAGCCGAAACCCAACAGAAACTGGCAAACGTGGTAATCCTGGCCACCGGCGGCACCATTGCCGGAGCAGGTGCGAGCGCCGCGAATAGCGCGACCTATCAAGCGGCAAAAGTCGGCATTGAACAGCTGATCGCCGGGGTTCCGGAGCTGAGTCAGCTGGCTAATGTTCGTGGCGAACAGGTCATGCAGATTGCGTCGGAAAGCATCACTAACGACAACCTCCTGCAACTGGGCCGTCGCGTCGCCGAACTGGCCGACAGCAACGACGTCGATGGCATCGTTATCACCCACGGCACCGACACCCTGGAAGAAACCGCCTACTTCCTGAACCTGGTGGAAAAAACCGACAAGCCGATCATCGTTGTAGGCTCCATGCGCCCGGGCACCGCGATGTCTGCCGACGGCATGCTGAACCTGTATAACGCCGTGGCCGTGGCCAGCAGCAAAGACGCGCGCGGCAAAGGTGTGCTGGTGACCATGAACGATGAAATTCAGTCGGGTCGCGACGTCAGCAAAATGATCAACATCAAAACCGAGGCGTTTAAAAGTGCCTGGGGTCCGCTGGGCATGGTGGTCGAGGGCAAATCCTACTGGTTCCGCCTGCCGGCCAAGCGTCACACCATGGACTCGGAATTCGATATCAAGAACATCAAGAGCCTTCCTGATGTCGAGATCGCCTATTCCTACGGCAACGTGAGCGATACTGCCTACAAAGCGCTGGCCCAGTCCGGCGCCAAAGCCATCATCCACGCCGGCACCGGCAATGGCTCGGTGTCTTCGCGGGTCGTTCCAGCCTTGCAGGCCCTGCGCAAGGACGGTGTGCAAATCATTCGTTCTTCCCACGTCAACGCCGGTGGTTTCGTACTGCGTAATGCGGAACAGCCTGACGACAAGAACGACTGGGTCGTGGCACATGACCTGAACCCGCAGAAAGCTCGCATCCTGGCCATGGTCGCGCTGACCAAGACCAATGACAGCAAAGAGCTGCAACGGATGTTCTGGGAATACTGATACACCCTCGCCCGACCCGTTCCGGTCGGGCACTGCTTCTCTCACTCGCCAGCCCCGGCGAGTGATCCCTCAGCTGATAAAAAAACTCTCTCTTCCTACACCAAACGGTAAAAACCGCTGTCAGAGGATTTTCTTGAATTTTAAGCGGTTGCGAAATTGCTTACAGTTAAATACTGTATGCACGTACAGCTTAATAAGGATAAATCCGTGGCCACGACTTCCGTCTCTCCCGACGCCTATCAACGCATGGGCATTCGCGTTCAGAAAATCATCAACTCCCCCACCGCCCAAAAAGCCAAAGCGGCGCTGATCTTCCGTCTTCCCGACGAGCCAGTGGATGAGTGGGAACAGTTGCTCGAAGAAATCGACGAAAACGACAACGTCACCCTCGCCTATCGCGACGATGGCGGTGTGCAGATTTTCTGGGTTGTGCCGAAGGAAGATTGAGTCAATGAGTGTTCGTTGTTTAGCTTTATTGTTTTTGCTGTTGGCGATGGGTGCCCAGGCAGACGCCCCGCGCACGTTCAACGAAGCCAAGAAAGTCGCCTGGAAGCTTTATGCCCCGCAATCCACCGAGTTCTACTGCGGGTGCAAATACACCGGCAACAAGGTGAACCTTTCGGCCTGCGGCTATGTTCCGCGCAAAAATGCCAAACGCGCTGCCCGCATCGAGTGGGAGCACATCGTCCCCGCCTGGCAGATCGGCCATCAGCGCCAATGCTGGCAGGAAGGCGGACGCAAGAACTGCACGCGTTACGACCCGACCTACCAGAAAGCCGAAGCCGATTTGCACAATCTGGTGCCGAGCATCGGTGAGGTGAATGGGGATCGCAGCAATTTCAGCTTTGGCTGGCTGCCGGAGCAATCCGGTCAATACGGCTCATGCCTGACCCAGGTCGACTTCAAGGCGAAGAAGGTCATGCCGCGCCCGTCCATCCGCGGCATGATCGCCCGAACCTACTTTTACATGAGCAAACAGTACGGCTTGCGCTTGTCGAAACAGGATCGGCAGCTGTACGAAGCCTGGAACAAAACCTATCCGGTCCAGGCGTGGGAACGCCAACGCAACCAAAGCGTGGCGTGTGTGATGGGACGCGGCAACGAATTCGTCGGGCCGGTGAACCTTAAAGCGTGTGGTTAAACGATCAGACCGTCACTGAGTCACAGGACGCTCTGTGACCAGTAACTCGATATTCTGTTTTTTCGCACGAGTCAGTGCCGCGCGCACCTCTGCTTCTTTGGCCTCAGCCTCGGCCTTCGAATTGAAAGGCCCCATCAGAATGCGGGTCTTGCCATTTTCCTTGACCACGCTGGAAACGAAACTGTGCTCAATCAGCCAGCCGCTCAGGTCACTGACCGCTTGAGTGATTTCACCGCGCACCTCCAGATCCCACTGGGGCGCGGAGGCGGCTGCGGGCGTTGCGATTGTCGCCGGTTGCGGTTTTTGCGCGTCAACGCTCTTGCCTTCACCACATCCCGCCATTGCCAGTACTGCGATTACCACGGCCATTTTGCGCACAACGCTTCCCTCTGAATGCTGAAAGCGGGGATTTTAACATTCATGAATACTTCCCGAGTGCCGCAAAATGGGCGCAAAACAACGAGAATCATGGATGCGGCCTCTGTATAGTTACGCCTTGGGAATTAATGCAGCATCTGCGCGTCAGAAAGAGGCACCCAAACCGTGAGACTTCGCACTAATCTATACATACCACCGACCTCTGCACTGTCCGAATCAGGTGCCCTACAAAGCAATCAAGGAGAAGACCATGCTGATACTCACCCGCAAAGTCGGTGAAAGCATAAACATTGGTGATGACATTACGATCACCATTCTGGGCGTAAGCGGCCAGCAAGTCAGAATTGGCATCAACGCCCCGAAAGACGTTGCGGTGCACCGCGAAGAGATTTATCAGCGCATCCAGGCTGGCCTGACCGCCCCGGACAAGCCGCAATCCTGAATCCGGCTGCAGTCCGTAGCCAGCCCGTTCGCCCCGGAACCACGGCTGGCTAAAATTCGAGTGTCGCCGGCAGCCCTGCACCTACCCACATCGTGAGCCGATACTAACGGCATGCCTCTGAGTCTGGCTGTCGGACATTTCCGATAAAACCGGGGGAAGTCGGTAATCGTACTGCGCTAACCAAACGTCACACCCCGCGCCATACCCGTGGCCGCCACCACCATCAACAACACCAGCAACGCTTCGATATGACTGATCCGCGCGAACAGCTTTGCACGGCCGGAATCGATAGCGGCACCGCGCGCCAGCGCAATGCGCCACTTGATCAGCGTTATCATCGGTGCAACTTCGAGCAACAGAATAAGAACGAAAAGCGTCATCTTCAGATGGAACAGCGGTTGGTGCAGGTAGTAGTCAGTGCCTTTTTCGTACCCGCCGAAGGCTCGCATCCCCCCGGTGACCAGCAAGATAAGTGCAGAAATCCCCCACAGATTGTCTGCAATCAATACGCCCCGCGCATCACCAGCCCCGGCAGCCAAGCGCCGGAACGCCGCGCTGCGAGTGAGGACTGCCCAAAATCCCAAGGCGAACGCCAGGAGGTGGATTGCGGCAAGAAACCAGTGCACAAGCATTTGAATACTCCCGTCAGGCCGACATTCAGATCGGCCTGAAAGTAGTAGTCGAAAAAACTGGAATGTGCCTGCAACCGGCGACCGAAGAGGGCTCGCAGAAAATTGCCAGCGCCCGCCCCGGCAACCCCGGTAAAGTCGAGAGGATTACTGACGCCTCTGCATCCACCCTATCAACATGAATGCGAGCCCGGGTATTAATAGTCCGGGGGCGACATACGCGAATGTCCCTTCGCTGATCAGCCCCGTCAAACCGAAGCAAAAGCCGCAAACCGTGAGTGGGATCCCGCAGAGAAACATCGGGTTTCGCAACGCCTTTTCCATGGCACATCTTTCCTTTCAATCAGGTCCGTGAAGAATTGAAAACAATTTTTTTAGAAATTACGTAATTCAAGACAAACGCGACGCCTTCGGTAAAAATCTTTGCAACGTACGGCCAGCCCGTTTCTGCACTCAATACTCCGACCAGGAGACTCGTAAAACACAGATTGATCGCCCACAGTATTAGGTATCGTTTTGCGCGCGTCGCATGCGCCCCCTGCTGATCCCCAAATGTGAAATGAGTGTGAACGTAGAAAGCAGTGACGCCAGAAAAAACCTTGGAAATCGCATTACTACCTGCAGATGGCAGTCCCAAGTGCAGGAGAACGGCAAAGATCAGGAAATCAAGGCCAAAGCATCCTATCTGAATGGAAAAATATTTGAGAAACCTTATCATTTTACAAGCTTGCGAAGAGATTTCTGACGCGGGCGCGTGGGTATGCTGCTCACGTCATAGGCAATAAAGGATAGAAGTAATTGAAGGCCTAGTATCACCGGTAGAGCAGACAGCATGACGGTGCCCGCGGTGGCAGGTACACCTGCGAAGAACGAAAGCGCCCAGGCGTAGCCCCCGAAGCCCAAACCGAAAAGAAACAGTGGCACCCCAAACAACAACTCGAACGTCGCGGCCGACATATCACGCAGAAAGTAGTTATAGCCCACGCGCTTCACAAAATTACGCAAATGACCAAAGCTGAAATCAACTAATGCGCGGCCATATCGTAAATTGCTGACCTCATCTCCATACACCGCATCCATGGGTATCTCGACAACAACGGCCTTAATTGTGCCGAGCCGGAATAGCATGTCGGTTTCAAAAAAATACCGGTTACTAATCTTTTCCAAGGGAAGATGCTGGACGATTTCAGCGTGAATAGCAGTATAGCCATTCGCCGGATCAAATATATTCCAGTAACCCGAAGACAATTTGTTCAACATCGAAAGTGCTGCATTCATTACCAGACGCAGACGTGGCATACGATGCAATTCGGTTGTATCAAAGAAACGATTGCCCTTTGTGTAATCTGCCTCTTTGTCGAGAATCGGCGCTACGAACATTGGAATCAGGCGCGGATCCATTTGACCGTCGCCATCCAGCTTAACAATCACATCAGCCCCGGCGGCGACCGCAGCACGGTAACCCGTCATAACTGCCCCGCCGACCCCCTGGTTCATTTCATGGTGAATAACCACTACTCGCGGATCCACCACGGTATCAATGACGTAATGCCCTGAACCGTCTGGACATTTGTCATCGATGACAAATATTGAGGTCACCTCGGGCCCGATTCGAGCGATCAAATCCGAAATATGCCTGACTACTTTGTACGATGGAATAACAACTGCAATGTGGTGATTCATAGATTAGCTCTTATTCACTCTTCAAGCGTTTAAGTCGCAGCGTGCCGCCATCTCTGGCAACGGCAAACGATGCCGGCGAAATCCCCTGATCCGCGGGAGCAAACCAACTGCCATAACGCACCCAAAACTCTGCATCCACTTTCCCCAGGGCCAGGAAATCGTAACCATCCAAAGCCGCATCAAGGGGAAGATCACACGCATAGATATCGTCCTTGGAGACAGGAACGCGGAGCACCCAGCATTTGGTATTGATCACCATTGGAGCCATCTCATACCGGAACATGAAGAACGTATAACCGGTCGAGTACGGATCGATGAAGTAGGTCTTTTGATTCGGTTTCGCAACAGATCGAATATCAATGGACAACTGACGAGAGATATCCCGCAAGCCAGATAGCTCTTGGTGCCTGGCCTTGCCTTCGTCTGTAAAGAAGGCAGCATGCACCTTCGGTATCAACACGAAAACCATCAGGAGGAGTGGCAGCATCACAAAAGACACAAGCCGTGATCGTTGCATTACTGCAATCTGTTGGCCGGCAGCACCTGCCAACGCAAAGCCCCATGCGAGCAGATAAGAACCAAAATATCGCTCAAAGGAAGCCAGCCGTACACTTTCGTAGTCTGAAAAATAAAAACCATAGCTCAGCAGCAGAAGACAGCTGAATGCGACGAGACCCGCCGCAACAATACTGAAGATAAATAGCTGGCGAACCCTGATAGCCGTGGGCAATAGCCACACGTGAATGCCTGTAAGCACAACAAGGATGAGCGCTTCTAATGCGGGGCTAATCAGAGACACCCCACTCGAAGCATCAGCGGGCAGTATTCGTTGCCAAAACTCGGCCCATACCGCTACATGCTTATCGGAAGTAGGGTTTATGAAAAACTCGAGCACGTTACTGATCGTCATCACTCTGGCATAAGGATCAGTCACACCAAGGCTAAGATAATAGGAATGCCAGCTCAATTGAGTGAACGCTACACCTGCGATTGCTGCGAAAACACAGGCAGCGATACGAATTCTCTGTTGCCGGCTCGGCAGGGTACGGCAATCAAAAACGGCCGCTACCACCATCGCGCCGAGCCCCACCAACGCAAACGCAAATCCGACGTGCTTCACTAACGGCAGAAACATCAACATCGGGATAACGATCAAATACCCTCTGATGTCAGATTTTTTTGCAAGCAAAATTGCTACTGCAGCACCTAACAAAGCACCCAGTATAAGATCGACGTAAATTTCGTATATATCGTAGCCAAGCCCATATATAACAACAAAACACACCATCAATATGGAGATAGCAACCAGTGGTTTTCGGGCAGAGTTACTGACCAAAGCCAAAACAGCTGCAGCAAGTAATGACATGTGCGCAAACAGGATCGTACCGTCTGCCGCTCCCATGACTTGCGCGAAATAATACTGAAACAGCGCTGTACCTGGCGGATAGGCCAAGAACATGATCTGCGAATCGGCGGTGAATAATCTATTTTCAGCGATCAGGTACTTGGCAACCAGTGCCCAGTGAGAAAACTCGTCCCAACCGAGAAACTGATAGCGCTTGTTCCATATAAAGCCGAAGACCACAAATGCGAGAATGGCGCCACAAACAAACACATTCTCTGTCAACTTCAATTGCCGGAATTTTAATCTCATTGCCGCCAAAACAGAGACTGCTGCACCGCACCACAACAAAACCATTGCTGTTTCATGTAAATACCCGAGCAACGACCCACAATAGAGCACAATGCTTATCGAGCAGAAAACCGCAAGTAAAGCTTCGCCGATAGAACTACGCGTTGCCTTGGCAAAAAAAACAACATACCCAAACATAGATATTGCGAAAAATAAAACCTTTAACAAGTGCATCTCCTAATTGAAAAACTTCGTGATGACGGCGATGAGACAAGGTCCTTGAAGCTCATTGACACCTATAAGAGAACCGTCATAACGTCCCTACTTGATAAAACTTATATTTCGCTTTCAATTTACGTTTTTGTTCAAGACGTGTTTTAGATCTTTTAGCCCTGCAGATCTCTCCCAAAAATGGGCGGCCTTGTCTGTAGGACGAATCTTACACGGCGCTGCCGAGTGTTGCTATTCTTTGCAGGATCCTCCGACTGGACTGCTTGAAGGGATTGCCAAGGTCTCTCACCGACGGCCCACCCCCTTCAAGCGAGCGATATCACGCAAACTGTCGGGCTACTACAACGGCAGGCCGCGCGGTTTGGTGAGTTGGTTTACTTGATCGTGGGCTGATCGAAGACGTGAAGCGACTGTAGCGGCCCATGAACGGCAAGGAAGGAGTTCATCTGACCCTAAGCAGGGTGCTTAGGCAGTAAGCGGTACCAAGACCGGGTGAACGCACTTACGTAGTTACGCACAACGCAACCGACAATCAGAAAACGCTCAAAAACTCTGCCTCGCGATTTTGATAATTCATCTACCAACCTGGCAGTACCAGCGGGCAAGGCGCATGAATGTGCGCGCAGCCGCATAAATACATCCGGGCGCTGATGGGGCATGCGAACGAGAAGATGACGAACCATTATCGGGCAGCACTACGAGAAGACGATTCGAGTACCGGGAGGTGTGCGCTGAGTTGGCGTTTTATGGAGATTGCAAAATTGCGACAACAAAAAAGGGCCCACCTTTCGGTGAGCCCTTCTAGACCGCCCAGCAGAGCGGATTTTGTTTGGTAGGCGCGATTGGACTCGAACCAACGACCCCCACCATGTCAAGGTGGTGCTCTAACCAACTGAGCTACGTGCCTGCTGTGAGGCGGCATTCTACGGAATTCCGGAGGGGTGTCAACACCTTTTTTCGAGCTAACCCTATGAATATGCAAAATATTTAATTTGGTTGCGACGACGTCGAATTTGCGGTGGCTGGCGGTCGATTTTTAACTCGGGTAGGATCGGAGCACTCGTAAAATATATTAAACAGAGGCTGCAGGATGGCGAACATTCCCTACCCAGAGTCCTATTACGCGGCGTCGGCCAATGCGGTTCCGCCCCGCCCCGCCTTGCAGGGTGAAGTAGAGACGGATGTCTGTGTGATTGGCGCGGGTTACACCGGTCTGTCCTCTGCCCTGTTTCTGCTGGAGAACGGTTTCAAGGTCACGGTGCTGGAGGCTGCCAGGGTCGGCTTCGGGGCGTCGGGTCGCAATGGTGGCCAGATTGTTAACAGCTACAGCCGCGACATCGATGTGATCGAGCGCACGGTCGGCCCCAAGCAGGCACAGTTGCTGGGTCAGATGGCGTTTGAGGGTGGGCGGATTATTCGTGAGCGGGTGGCCAAGTACAACATTCAGTGCGATTTGAAGGACGGCGGTGTGTTTGCCGCGATCACTGCCAGGCAGATGGCCCATCTGGAATCGCAGAAGCGTTTGTGGGAGCGTTTTGGTCACACGCAGCTGGAGCTGATGGATCAACGGCGCATTCGCGAAGTGGTCAGCTGCGAGCAATACGTCGGCGGCATGCTCGACATGAGTGGCGGGCACATTCATCCGCTGAACCTGGCGTTGGGCGAAGCGGCCGCCATCGAATCATTAGGCGGCACTGTCTATGAGCAGTCGCCGGCGGTGCGCATCGAGCGCGGTGCCAATCCGGTGGTGCATACGCCTCAGGGTAGAGTCCGGGCCAAGTTCATCATCGTCGCCGGCAACGCCTACCTCGGGAATCTGGTGCCGGAATTGGCGGCCAAATCGATGCCTTGCGGAACTCAGGTGATTACGACCGAGCCGCTGGGCGAGGCCCTGGCCAAGCGTTTGTTGCCGCAGGATTACTGCGTCGAAGATTGCAATTATCTGCTCGACTATTACCGTCTGACCGGCGACAAGCGTCTGGTGTTCGGCGGTGGTGTGGTGTACGGCGCGCGGGATCCGGCGAACATCGAGGCGATCATTCGGCCGAAGATGCTCAAGGCGTTCCCGCAGCTCAAGGATGTGAAGATCGATTACGCCTGGACTGGCAATTTCCTGCTGACCCTGTCGCGTCTTCCGCAGGTCGGGCGCCTGGGCGATAACATTTACTATTCCCAGGGTTGCAGCGGCCACGGCGTGACGTATACGCACCTGGCGGGCAAGGTGCTGGCCGAAGCATTGCGCGGCCAGGCTGAGCGTTTCGACGCGTTTGCAGATTTGCCGCACTACCCTTTCCCCGGCGGACAGCTACTGGGGACGCCGTTTGCGGCATTGGGGGCCTGGTATTACGGGTTGCGGGATAAGCTCGGGTTCTGACAGACACCCTAAACCCTGTGGGAGCGAGCCTGCTCGCGAAGACGGATAAACATTCAATATTGATTTTGAATGTGAAAACCGCTTCGCGAGCAGGCTCGCTCCCACAATGGCCGGGGTGTCAGAGCCGATGCCGGGGGATGCCGCTGCGGATCCGCAGGATGTCGGCGAGGACGGCCAGGGCGATTTCCGCGGGGGTTTTGCTGCCCAGGTTCAGGCCGATCGGTGCATGGATTCTCGCTATTTCGCCGTCGCCCAAACCACCAATCCTGCGTAGCCGCTCGAAGCGTTTTTGCGAGGTCTGCATCGACCCCATCACACCGATGTAGAACGCCTCGGTGCGCACCGCTTCCATCATTGCCAAATCATCAATGCGTGGATCGTGAGTCAGTGCCACCACTGCCGTGTCGCTGTGACAGCCGCCATCGGCGATGAACACCGACGGCAATTGTCGTCGAATCTCGACGTTGTCCAGCACCACGCCTTCGAGCACGTCATCGCGCGGGTCGCAGAGAATCACCTCGAAACCCAGGCCCACCGCAAACTCCGCACACGCCTGAGCAACGCTGGAGTACCCGGCGAGCAATAACCGCTGAGCCGCACCGATGCGCACGCGAACCCGGTCGACTTCTCGCTCGATGCGCACACCCTGCTCACGATCATCAAACAAAGTGCGCGCACCACTGGCCAGATCAACCTCACGAATCAACCGACGCTGGCCCAGCAACGCCGACTCCAGCTCGCGCAGATGCGCCTGAACCTCGCACTCAGGTTCAAGCTTTTCCACCAGTACATCGAGCACACCGCCACAGGGCAGGCTCACCCGGGAACGCGGATCATCGCCCTCGCCATACCGCACGACAGTCACGGATTCGAGAAACGCACCTTCGGCGACGCGCTCGAGAAAATCCTCCTCGACACAGCCGCCGGACAACGAACCGATCCAGTGTCCGTCTGCATTTACCGCCAACAGCGAGCCCGGCGCACGTGGCGCCGAGCCGTAGGTGGCAAGTACCGTGCACAGCCAGATGCGCTGCCCGGCCATTGACCATTGCAGCGCCCGGCGCACCACTTGCAGATCGAGATGCTGCATGTCAGTGCACCTTGTGCTCAAGCGGCGGGGCATCGGCCCGTAGCGTCTGCACGTCGCTCACTGCCAGATCACCCGGTTGACCACCCCAACCCTGACGCAGGTAGTTCAGCAGATCAGTCAGTTGTTCGTGGCTGAGTTTTTCAGCGAAGCCCGGCATTGGTTGCATGTGTTCGAAGCCGGAAAATTTCTGCTCCCCGATACCGTCGTCGATCACCCGCACCAGGTTGCGCGGATCTTCCAGACGCAGCGTTGTGTTGCCACGCATCGCCACCGCAATGTGCGGTTTGCCTTCGCCTCCCGCTGCGTGGCAACCGGCGCAGACGTTCAGGTAATCCTGACGACCTCGCTGGGCGCTGGCACTCAGTTGCTCCAGCGGCACGTCCGTCAGCACCTTCGCCGCTGGCGGTTGATCGCCGAGCAGGTAAGTCGCCATGGCCGCCAGATCCGGGTCATTGAGGCCTTGGGTGCTGTTGTGGAACACCGGGAACATCTCGTTGAACATCGTGCCTTGCGCGCTCATGCCGTGCTTGAGGAACGAGCTCAGGTCCTGATGATTCCAGCCGCGAGCGGCCAGGTCATTGGCCAGCAGGCTCGGCGCCAGATAGCCGTTGAGCAGGCCGCCGGTCATGCGCTTGTCCTGCTGCATCGCGCCGGGCAAACCACGCGGGGTGTGGCATTCGCCGCAATGGCCGAGCACGTCGACCATGTACTGACCGCGCTTGAAAGCCTCGCTCTTGCCTTCGGTGGACGACAGTTTCACGTCCTTGCCGTAGAGCATGTTCCAGCCCATCAGACCGAGGCGCACGTTGAACGGAAAGCCCAGACGGGTGACCGGCGCTGCACGCTCGATCGGCTCGACGGTTTTCAGGTACGCGTGAATCGCGTCCGAATCTGCACGCGGCATCAAATGATACGAGGTGTACGGCATCGCCGGGTACAGGTTGGCGCCATCGCGACGCTTGCCCGCGGTGAGCGCGGCGAAGAATTCGTCATCGCTGTACAGGCCGATGCCATGCTCTTTGCTCGGGGTGATGTTGGTGCCGTAGATCGTACCGAACGGCGAGACGATTGGCAGACCGCCCGCATACGGCGCGCCACCCGGTGCGGTGTGGCAGGCCATGCAGTCAGCGGCGCGGGCGAGATAGGCCCCGCGAACCACCTGATCATCCGCCTGCGCCAACAACACCGGCGCAGCCAGACCAACCGCCAACGCCAGGCGGGAAAGTAAATGCTTCATGCTTAACCCTCCTTGACCAGGCCGAGATCGGTCAACACATTGCGCGTCGCGCTGTAGTAGCGCACGTAGCCGGTGCAGCGGCAGATGTGGTGACCGAGGCTGTCTTCGATGACTTGTTCCAGCTGGCTTTTGACGATCGGCTGACGCTGCAATTTTTCCACCAGTACCGTCGCTGCATTGACGAAACCCGGCGCGCAATAGCTGCACTGGAAAGCGAATTCATCGACGAAGCGCTGCTGGATCGGGTTCAGCTCGGTGACCTTGCCCTGCTCGTCGCGGGTTGCGTGACCTTCAATGGTCCGGACTTTTTTGCCTTCGAAATAATGCGCACCGGTGATGCAGGTGCGCACTTCTTCGCTGGTGCCATCGGGGTTGTCGACGATGACCACGCAAGCGTGGCAGATGCCTTGACCGCAACCGAGGCGCGAGCCGGTGAGGTTTTTGTATTCGTGCAAATAGTCGATCATCGGCAGGTCATCAGGGATGTCCACCGGGCCGACGGCTTGACCGTTGAGGGTCAGTTGAAGCGGACGGTTAGGCATTGAGGGCCTCCTTGATGCGGGCAGCAGTGATAGGCAGGTCGCGGACCCGTTTACCGATGGCATGCGCCACGGCGTTACCGATGGCGCCGACCACCGGGATCATCACCACTTCGGCAATGCCCTTCGACGGATCGCTCGGCGACAGCGGCGGCAGGATCTCGGCCGTCTGTTTCCACACCGCGACATGGCGCGCCATCGGCAAGCGGTAGCGGTTGAAGTTCCAGTCCCCCTCCCCCGGTCCGCCTTCGTACAGTGGCATCTCTTCCATCAGCGCATGACCAATGCCCATGGCGATACCGCCTTCGAGCTGACCCTTGACCAACTCTTCCACCAGTACCCGACCGCACTCGACCCACGAGTGATGGTTGAGCACCTGCACTTCGGCCGTCCCTTTGTTGACTTTGAGTTCCACCAGCGTCGCGACCGGGCTGTAGTAAGTCACCGCCGCGTTGTTCAACTGCGTGTCCGGGTAGTGCACGTTCTGGCGGTCGAGCAGATGGAAACCGGCACTGTTCATCTGCGCCTTTTTCACGCTGGGCGCACCGTCGCCGTACTTCACCGCCAAGCTGTCGAGCGGCAGACGCTCGCGCACGCCATCAATGCTGAATTCGGCTTCGGCCCAGCTCCAGCGGTTGAAACCGTGCACGGTCGCGCCGGTCACCAGCCCTTTTTCGTGAGCATGCCTGGCCAATTGTTCGAAGCTCAGCGGTTGCATGCCGTTGGCGGTGAGTTTGCCGTCGACCCAATGCGCATCCTCGCGACGCACCACATACGGGTTGGCCTGGCCGCCGTAAGGGCCCTGCCCCCAGATCTGCAACGCTGCCGGCCACAAGCCATGGTTGAAAAGCACGCGCGCCGCTTCTCGGGTGGCGTGGCTGAAGTAGTACGCGGAGTTGGTCGCCGAGGACGCCGAAGCCAGTTTGCCGACCCAGCGCGGGTTACGCAGGAAGTTGTCCTGCTCGGCCTGACTCATGATGTACGGGTTGCCGCCGGTGATCAGCTGCAATTCCTTCCATTCGGTCTCGCCGGTCTTCACTTCAGTAGCCGGGCTGCCGAGGAAATCGGCCACCACCAGCGCTTGCGAAGTGGACATGCCGGTGCCGATTTCGATACCGATGTGGCGCAGGGTGATGTGCCCTTCAGCGGTGAATTCGATGCTCGCCATCGGCGCTTCGGAACCGGTGCCAAAATCTTTCTGGCAGATCGCGAAACCCACGCCGTACCAGTTATCCGGATCCTGGGCTTCGCGCTGTTGCTTGAGCACGTCGCGATTTTTCCAGACTTCGTTGACGGCCGCCTTGTCGAGAATCTCGTGCAGGCGCAAGGCACCCGCCGGCACCGCGCCCTGGGTATTTTTCATGCCTGAGAGCATGGCGTTTTTCTTGCGCAGGTCGATGGCGTCGATACCGAGACGACCGGCAATTTCATCGATCATCATCTCGGTGGCGGCCATGCTTTGCAGCGTGCCGTAGCCGCGCATCGACCCGGCCTCGACCGCACGCGAATGATAGGCGGTGACCTGCAGATCGTTCTGCGGCATGTAGTAAATCGACTGCGCGGCCGTGGCGCCCACCGCCGCCACCGACGGGCTGTAGTTGACGCGTCCGCCGCCGTCGACGCTCATCTCGGCGCGGAAAATCTTGAAGCTGTGATCGGTCTTGTCCACGGCCAGCTGGTAGCGGATGTCGAACGGGTGACGCTTGATGCCGCTCTGGAATTGCTCGTAGCGATCGTTGGCCAGGCGCACCGGCACACCGGCACCGTACAACGCCGCCAGCGCTGCGTAGTAGACGAAAATGTTGTGGTCTTTAGAGCCGTAGCCGACGGTGTAACCCGGGTGCATATTGAGGTTGGCCAGACCGAAACGCGACGGCGCGATCATCTTCGCGGTCTCGGTCGCGGTTTCCAGCGGGCACTGAGTGGCGACGACAAAATGCAGGGTCTTGGTCGCCGGGTCGTACCAGCCGTTGCCGTTGTCCGGCTCCATGGCTGCGGGTTCGATCGACGGGGTTTTGTAGCGCTCGTCGAACACCAGCCAGTTGTCTGGCGGGGCGTCGATCTGTTGTTTCATGCGCTCGGCGTAGAACAGGCCGCGCTCGGTCAGGTTGCCGTGCAGGTTCGGTTGCGAGTTCCACACCGGGCGACGGTTGCGCAGCATCGGGAACAGGATCGAGTCCTTGAGGCTGGCGAATTCGTCTTCATCCGCCGAGGTTGCACCGCCGACGCGCACGTAGCGAAAACTGCCGTAGGGGTCGCCTTCGTAGAACGGCGCCGTGTCGCCATAGCGAATGGCTTTGTCATTGAATTTGAGTTGGGCCTTGGCCTGGCGGAAGCGTTCGAAGTTGTTCCAGATCAGGATCGCCACCGGATGCCCGATGAACATCGGCACCTTGCCTTCGGGCAGCAGCGGATCAGGCGCGTGCTCTTCCGGGAACGCAATGCCGTCCTTCTCCAGGTCGGCGGCGGTAACGATGCGGTCGGGCTGCAAATCGGCTCCGAGCCACGACAGGTCGTAACCGGCGTAAATGCGGTCGGCCTTGATGGTTTTCAGCAGCATCGCGTGGCCCTGTTGCTGGGGCCAGCCCGGCATGTCCTTGGCGCGAATGTCGCGGGCAAACACTTTGCTGCCGCAGACTTTCGACAAGGCATCGTTACGCGAGCGCGCCTTGCCGTTGTTGCCAAGCCATTGCTCGGACGGCACGGTCACGCTGTTTTCCATCAAGGCGGCCAGGGCCTGACTGCTAAGCGGCGTGAGCGTCACGCTCACACCCGCCACCAGCCCGCCCTGAAGGAACGAGCGCCGGGATATATCACGGTTGGACATGGATCATCCTCTGGGCGGTTATAGGTCCGCCCTTCTGGTTATGTTCTGGAAATCTCGAGTCTTGCAGGAGCCCTTCTGGACGAATCAAAGGGCTGTGTTGACAGTGCAAAGCTGACCGAAAGGTTAACTTTATAGACTTCTGCACTTTTAGAAAACAACTGGTTACAAGTATCTGACTAAAGAATCAGAAAATCTTGGTTTGCGCCGTGGCGGATTGGCAGTCTGAGCCTTGGGGCGGTGATGCTGATGTCGCCTTCGCGAGCAAGCTCGCTCCCACAGTTGATTTGCATGCAACTCCGGTCAAGTGTGGGAGCGAGCTTGCTCGCGAAGGCGTCAGTTCATTTCAAGGAGAGGCTTCAGAAATCAACGGTCGCCGACAGCAGGTAGGTGCGTGGCGTCGAGAGCGTCAAGCCTGGCTCACTGTCATCCGAGGCACCGGCGGAACTCCAGTAGCGTTTGTCCGCCACGTTCTCGATATTGGCGCGCAGGGTGATGTTCTTGTCCTCGACCTTGAACGCATAACGCGCGCCCACGTCGAAACGCTCCCAGGAATCGATTTCCTTATTGTTGGACTGGTCCAGGTACTGCGAACTCGAATAGAGGCCGCGACTGGTCAGGGTCAGGCCCTGCACGGTCGGCACGTCCCACTCGGCGCCGAGGTTGACGTTGTATTTGGGCGTGGCCGGCGCGCGGTTGCCGTCGAAGGTGCCGTTGGTGGTGTGGGTCAACTCGCTGTCGATGTACATCACGCCGCCAAGCAGGCGGAAACCGGCGAGCGGTTCACCGAACACGGTCACTTCCACACCGTCGTTCTGCCGCTTGCCGTTCGGGCCGAAGACCCGCGTCGTGGCGTTGGTTTCGTACGCTGGCTGCTTGATCCGGAACACCGCCGCCGTCACGGCGAACGCCCCCGCGTCATACTTGGCGCCGACCTCAACCTGGCGGCTGACGAATGTCGGGAAGATTTCGTCCTCGTTGATCGAGGTCGACGGTGCGATCTTGCCCTGGCTCAGGCCTTCCATGTAGTTGGCATACACCGACAGCTTATCGGTGGCCTTGAACAGAATGCCTCCCGACGGCGAGACTTTTTCCTCATCGTAGGCCGTGTCGCCTTTGACGTTGTCCGTCCAGTCATCGACCTTGACCCGCTGCCAGCGCGCACCCAGCGTCAGCAGCAGCCGATCGTCGAAGAAGCCCAGCGTGTCGGACAGCGCCACGCCGCTGAAGCGGTTCTCGGTGTAGACCTTCGAATCGAGTCGAGTCGGCCGGACCGGCGTCGGTGTTTCCACCGGGTTGTAGAGGTTGCTGGGGGCCGCGGCATAACGGGCGCCGCCATTTTCGAAGTCCATGTAGAAATAGCTGGCCGCCAGGTTGACCTCATGGCTCACCGGGCCGGTATGAAACCAGTTACGCACCCCCGCCGTCGCCGTCCGGACATTTTCGTCGCGGGTGAAGTCACGCGGCTGCACGCTGAAATCACCGGCATTGTTGGTGACTGCAACGGCATGCCGCAGGAAGTCATGATTGCTTTTGCGCGCGCCGACACCGCCGTACAGCATCACCGAATCGCTGACATCGAATTCGCCGTTGACCGTGCCGAAGGTGTCGTTGGTGCTGGCCTTGCTCCAGGGCTGCGCATAGTTGTCGCGCACGTCGTTGGCATTTGGCACTTTCGCATTGGCACCGACCTGCACGCGCTCCTGCGGCGCATCGGTATCGCGCTCGGTGCGCCCGAAGTCAGTCGACAGGCGCAAACGCTCACCGCGAAAGTCCAGGCCCAGCACAGCCATCTCGCGATCGACATTCTGGTGATCCCATTCAGTGTCACCGGACTGCTTCACCCCGTTGAATCGAAGTCCGAACTTATTGTCCTCGCCGAAGCGTCTACCGATATCCACGGCGCCGCCGACCTGGCTGTCGGACGCGTAATTGCCGGTGAACGAAGTGATGGGCTTGTCAGTCGCGTGCTTGGGCACCACGTTGATCCCGCCACCGACGCTGCCCCGGGGCGAGATGCCGTTGATCAGCTGGCTCGGGCCCTTGATGATGTCGACGCGGTCGGCCATCTCCATGTCGATGGTGTAAGTCGGCAGCACGCCGTAAAGACCGTTGAAGGCGACATCACTGTTGAACAGGCTGAAGCCGCGAATGGTGAACTGCTCGTAACGGCCGCCCGCCGGGTTGGTGGCGCGCACCGACGGATCGCTGGCGATCAGGTCGCCCAGAGTCCGCGCCTGCAAGTTCTGCACTGCCTCACTGGTGTAGGTGGTCATGCTGAACGGCGTTTCCATGAAATCCTTCGAGCCCAGCAAACCTTGCGAACCACGGCGCGCCACCTGGCCACCGGCATACGCTTCGCCATCCGCCGAGCCGGTCGCGCCGAGAATCGACGTGGGGGCCAGTTGCAGGCTGCTTCCTTCCGGGGCCGGGGTCAGAATGTACGCTTGCTCGCCCACCGGTTGCAGTTGCAGGCCGGAACCCTTCAACAGTCGCGCAAAGCCCTCCTCGACCGCGAACTCACCGGAGAGACCGGAACTGCTGCGACCGCTGACCAGTGCCGGATCCACCGAAAGATTGACGCCCGACAGGCCGGCGAACCGGGTCAGCGCATCACTCAGGCTGCCGGCGGGCACCTGATACTGCCGGCGGCCAGTGTCCTCGGCCCAACTGGTGGTGACAAACATCGGACTGGCGCTCAAACCCAACAACAGGCTCAGGTGCAACAACGGACGCAGACGGAAGGAAGCCGGGCGTGGAAAGGCGGTGGGCATTGAATTTACTCTCTTGATTCGTTCACATGCCTTGAATGACAAGCGAGTCGAAAAAAGGGGACAGGCTTCACACACTATTTTTGCGCGGCAGCAACGTGACCCAGTAACGGGTTCGGGAATGCACCTCCAGCGGCAGGCTGGCCGCGAGCAATGCGAGGACGCGATCAGTGTCGTCCACACGGAAACTGCCGGTGACGCTCAGCGTTTCCAGCTCCGGCTCCCAACGCAGAACGCCGGGGCGGTACGCACTCAGCTCCCGGAGGAAATCGCCCAGCGGTTGATTGTTCGCCATCAGCACACCTTCGCGCCAACCGGGAGCAAGCGCATCGAATGGCGTGATCGATCCGGCGCCTGAAACTTGCAGGCTGACCTGCTGACCTCCGCGCAACAGCAGGGCAGGCCCGTGCAGGGGTTGTACCGATACGGATCCGTTGAACACCGACACCCGGCAGCCGTGGGCATCCTGACGAACGCAGACTTCGCTTTGGCTGACGACGACACTTGCGAACTTCGTGTGGATCGTCAGCGGCGACGTACCCGCCACCTTCAGCGACATTTCACCCTCTATCAACTTCAGCCGGCGGTTGTGCATATCCACATCAACGGCGCTGGCGGTGTTGAGTTGCAAGGCACTGCCATCGCCGAGCTGCACCTTTTTGCGCTCGCCGGTGGCGGTGTGCAGGTCGGCACGCCAGACATCCAGCGGCAGTTGTCGGCTGATCAGCCAGGCCGTCGGCACCAGCGCCACCGCTCCCAACGCGCGCTTGAGCAACACGCGTCGCCCCTGATCCGGTCGATCCAGACTGCTCAGTGCCAGCGCCGAAGGCAGATCGGCGAAACGCTGGCGCAAGGCTTGAGCCTTCTGCCAGGCCTGCTCGTGACTGGCGCACGCATCGCGCCAACGCTGCAAATTAGCCCGATCCTGCTCATTGGCGCCGCCTGACTCCAGCAGCGCAAGCCACTGCGCGGCGGCACGGACTGCCTGCCGGGCATCGCTGGCCTGACTGTTCACAGGTCCACCAGCAGGCAATGCTCATAGGCTTGGGCCATGTAGCGTTTAATCGTGCGCTCGGACACCCGCAGACGCTCGGCGATTTGCTGGTAATTCAAGCCTTCGAGCTGACTCCACAGAAACGCCCGCCGCACTGCCCTAGGCAATCCATCAAGCAGTTCATCCAGGGCTTGCAGGGTTTCCAGCCATAGCCAGCGCTGTTCAGGGGATGGCGCGCACGCTTCGGGCATCGACGCCAACGCGGCCAGATAGGCCTGTTCCAGGCTGCGGCGCTGGTAGAAATTACTCAGCAGGCGCTTGCCCACGGTCAGCAGATAGGCACGGGGCTCTTGCAGGTCGGCGATCCGCTGGGAGCTGGCGAGCAGACGCACGAACGTATCCTGGCTCAGGTCTGCGGCATCACAGCCGTTGCCAAGGCGTCTTCGCAACCAGTCTTCCAGCCAGCCACGGTGATCGCGGTACAGGTCGTGAAGGGTTTGCTCCTTCGGCATCGCTGCATCACTCATCTGGAAGCCCTGTGCCAAGGAGTTATCGTAAATGAGAGTGATTCTAATTAATGTTGATGCCGCGAAGGAAGCGCTTTCTGCGCCGACCGGGCAGAAAGGTGTGAATCGTGAAACCACCCCCCTGTAGGAGCGAGCTTGCTCGCGAAAAACGCCAACGATGACGCAGCACTTCTGTAAGCCCGCGCCGTCTGAACGTTTTTCGCGAGCAAGCTCGCTCCTACAGGGGGGCGGGGTTTCAGTTAGGGGAACGCTGAATCGCAGACACAAAAAACCCCGGTCTTTCGACCAGGGTCTTTGCTATCGACTCGAATAAGCCAGTGGCTTTCTTCGTAGCTTCAAGGCGTTCAGTGGGCCTTGAGGCAGATATGGCGCAGCGGACGGGACTCGAACCCGCGACCCCCGGCGTGACAGGCCGGTATTCTAACCGACTGAACTACCGCTGCGTATCGCTTTGGACTTGCGTCCAGGTAACTCGTCTGACTGGAAAGCTTCGAGGCTTTTCAATCTCGAACCAGTTAAAAACTGACTCGGTAAATATGGCGCAGCGGACGGGACTCGAACCCGCGACCCCCGGCGTGACAGGCCGGTATTCTAACCGACTGAACTACCGCTGCGCGTCGGTGGAGGCTTTTCAGCTTCCCTCTTGCTTTCGCAAGACTCTCAAGAAGTGGTGGGTGATGACGGGATCGAACCGCCGACATTCTGCTTGTAAGGCAGACGCTCTCCCAGCTGAGCTAATCACCCTTTGCTTCTCTGAGGCCGCGAAATTTACGCAGGTAACGAACCTAAGTCAATAGCAGGATTGAAGTTTTTCCGAGAAAGACAAAAATACTTCATTCCTGACAATGTCGGCTTTTGACAGACCGCATTCGCGAGCAGGCTCGCTCCCACATTGAAACGCGGCGCCCCTGTCGGAGCGAGCCTGCTCGCGAAGACGGCAGCACATTCAATACCAGTGCTGGATCCTGCTACTCGCTGTAAATCATCTTCTTGGTCATGCCACCATCGACCACAAACTCCTGCCCGGTAACAAACCCGGCATTCTTCGACAACAACCACGCCACCATCGCCGCAACGTCTTCGACCGTCCCCACCCTGCCCGCCGGATGCTGCGCGTGGTCGGCATCGGTGAGCGGCTCGGCACGTCTCACGACGGGATCCCGCGCATCGATCCAACCCGGGCTCACAGCATTGACGCGAATCTCCGGCCCGAGGCTGATCGCCAGCGCGTGAGTCAACGCCAACAGGCCGCCCTTGCTCGCCGCGTAGGCCTCCGTGTCGGGTTCTGACTGACCGGCGCGGGTCGAGGCCAGATTGACGATCGCACCACTGTGAGCGCGCAGGTATGGCGCACAATGCTTGGCTAATAACATCGGCCCGCTGAGGTTCACCGCCAGCACCCGATTCCAGTACGCCAGATCGAGACTTTCCAGGGTGATGTTGTGCGGATCAGCCACGGCAGCGTTGCACACCAGCGCATCCAGACGCCCGAACTGTCCCAGCACTTCGGCAACACCCAGCGCCACCTGCCCTTCGTTCGACACGTCCATGGCGATGAACCAGGCATTGTCGCCCAGCACTTTCGCCACTTTTGAACCGCGCACCCTATCCAGGTCCGTCAGTACCACCTGCCAGCCTTCGCTGATCAGCCAAGCGGCGATCCCCAGCCCTATGCCCCGTGCTGCACCGGTCACCACTGCAACGCGGCCATTGGCACCGGAGGTCGGCGTGGACAACTCGATCACAAGGCCGCCAACCCACGCGACAGATCGGCCTGCAGGTCGGCCACGTCTTCCAGGCCTACCGCCACCCGGATCAGGCTGTCGCGAATGCCCGCCGCTTCACGCTCTTGCGGCGCCAGACGACCGTGAGAGGTGGTGCTCGGGTGAGTGATGGTGGTTTTGCTGTCGCCAAGGTTGGCGGTGATCGAAATCAAACGGGTCGCATCGATAAAGCGCCACGCGCCCTCTTTGCCGCCCTTGACCTCGAAACTCACCACGGCGCCGAAGCCTTTCTGCTGACGCAAGGCCAGTTCGTGCTGCGGATGGCTCTTGAGGCCGGCGTAATGGACTTTCTCGATACCGTCCTGCTGCTCCAGCCACTCGGCCAGTTGCTGCGCGTTGGCGCAATGCGCCTTCATCCGCAGGCTCAGGGTTTCCAGGCCTTTGAGGAAGATCCAGGCGTTGAACGGGCTCAGGGTTGGCCCGGCGGTACGCAGGAAACCGACGATTTCTTTCATCTGCTCGCTGCGACCGGCGACGACACCGCCCATGCAACGACCCTGGCCGTCAATGAACTTGGTCGCCGAGTGCACGACGATGTCCGCACCCATCTTCAGCGGCTGCTGCAATGCCGGCGTGCAGAAGCAGTTGTCGACTACCAGCATCGCGCCTTTGGCGTGGGCGATTTTCGCCAGTTCGGCGATGTCCACCAGCTCGGCCAGCGGATTGGACGGAGACTCGACGAACAGTAATTTGGTGTTGGCCTTGATCGCCGCCTCCCAACCGGACAAATCCGCCAGAGGCACGTAATCGACTTCGATGCCGAAGCGTTTGAAGTATTTCTCGAACAGGCTGATGGTTGAACCGAAGACGCTGCGCGAGACCAGCACATGGTCGCCCGCGCTACACAGGCTCATCACCACTGCCATGATCGCAGCCATGCCGGTGGCGGTGGCGACCGCTTGCTCGGCGCTTTCCAGCGCGGCGATGCGTTCTTCGAACGCGCGCACGGTCGGGTTGGTGTAACGCGAGTAGACGTTGCCCGGTACTTCCCCGGCAAAACGCGCCGCTGCGTCGGCGGCGGTGCGGAACACGTAGCTGGACGTGAAGAACATCGGCTCACCGTGTTCGCCTTCCGGCGTGCGGTGCTGACCGGCGCGAACGGCCAGGGTATCGAACGCTACGCCTTCGAGGTCGCTGTCCAGCCGACCGGCATCCCAATCCTGACTCATGCTGTCACTCCTTGCCTTGCTCTTTTAGTAGATACAAAACCGGCCCCTCAGGGCCGGTAGTTACTCAGTTGTTATACAGATCAATGATCGCGCTGACCGCCTGCGTCTTGACCTTGGAGGCATCGTTGCGTGCCTGCTCGATCTTGTTCAGGTACGCCTCGTCGACGTCGCCGGTGACGTACTGGCCGTCGAACACCGCGCAATCGAACTTGTCGATCTTGATCTTGCCGCCACCGACCGCTTCGATCAAGTCAGGCAAGTCCTGATAGATCAGCCAGTCAGCGCCGATCAGGTCAGCAACGTCCTGGGTCGAACGATTGTGGGCGATCAGCTCGTGAGCGCTCGGCATGTCGATCCCGTAGACGTTCGGGTAGCGAACGGCCGGTGCCGCCGAGCAGAAATACACGTTTTTCGCGCCGGCTTCGCGAGCCATCTGGATGATCTGCTTGCAGGTGGTGCCGCGCACGATCGAGTCGTCCACCAGCATCACGTTCTTGCCGCGAAATTCCAGCTCGATGGCGTTGAGCTTCTGGCGTACGGATTTTTTCCGTGCGGCCTGGCCCGGCATGATGAAGGTCCGGCCGATGTAGCGGTTCTTCACGAAGCCTTCGCGGAACTTGACGCCCAGGTGGTTCGCCAGCTCCAGGGCTGCGGTGCGGCTGGTGTCCGGAATCGGGATGACCACGTCGATGTCGTGATCCGGACGCTCGCGCAGGATCTTCTCGGCCAGCTTCTCACCCATGCGCAGACGGGCTTTGTACACCGAGACGCCATCGATGATCGAATCCGGACGCGCCAGGTAGACGTGTTCGAAGATGCACGGGGTCAGGGACGGGTTGGTCGCGCACTGGCGGGTGTGCAGCTTGCCGTCTTCAGTGATGTAGACCGCTTCGCCCGGGGCGAGGTCGCGGATCAGGGTGAAACCGAGCACGTCCAGGGACACGCTTTCGGAAGCGATCATGTACTCGACGCCTTCGTCGGTGTGACGCTGGCCGAAAACGATCGGGCGGATGCCGTGCGGGTCGCGGAAACCGACGATGCCGTAACCGGTGACCATCGCCACGACGGCGTAGCCACCGACGCAACGGTTGTGCACGTCAGTGACGGCAGCGAACACGTCTTCTTCGGTCGGCTGCAACTTGCCGCGCTGGGCCAGCTCGTGCGCAAACACGTTGAGCAGCACTTCCGAGTCGGAATTGGTGTTGACGTGGCGCAGGTCAGATTCGTAAATCTCCTTGGCCAGCTGTTCAACGTTGGTCAGGTTACCGTTGTGCGCCAAGGTGATGCCGTAAGGCGAGTTGACGTAAAACGGTTGAGCTTCGGCCGAAGTCGAGCTGCCTGCGGTCGGGTAACGCACATGGCCAATGCCCATGTGGCCGACCAGGCGCTGCATGTGACGCTGATGGAACACGTCACGCACCAGGCCATTGTCCTTGCGCAGGAATAACCGGCCGTCATGGCTGGTCACGATACCGGCAGCGTCCTGGCCGCGGTGCTGGAGGACGGTTAGCGCGTCATACAGCGCCTGATTGACGTTCGACTTACCGACGATACCGACGATGCCACACATGCGACGCAACCCCTACTTAATGGATCTGAACTGAACACAACTCACTGAGGCGTTTTGGCCATCGGCAAGAGGTGTTCCTTGAACGGTATCTCAGCGGGTACGCTGATACCGCTGGCCAGCCACTGACTGCTCCACCCGAGGATCAGGTTTTTGGACCAGTCTGCAACCAATAGAAATTTTGGCACGAGTTGCGACTGTTGCCACCACCCGTCCTGCTGTACCGGCCCCAGGCTCAACAGCCCGACCGCCACGACCACCAGCAACACGCCACGCGCGGCGCCGAAGGCCATGCCGAGGAATCGATCGGTCCCGGACAAGCCGGTGACGCGAACCAATTCGCCGATAAGATAATTGATCATTGCGCCTACGATCAGCGTGGCGACAAACATAATTGCGCAGCCCGCGATCACGCGGGCCGAAGGTGTTTCGATGTATCCGGCGAGGTATTCGGACAATGCACCACCGAACATCCAGGCGACGACTCCTGCGATGATCCAGGTCACCAGCGATAACGCTTCTTTGACGAAGCCGCGGCTCAGACTGATCAATGCGGAGATGGCGATGATTGCAACGATCGCCCAGTCAACCCAGGTAAATGGCACAGTGCAGCCTACAGACGGATAAGGCGGCGCATTTTAGCAGAGCCCATGCTTATCGGTAAGCTGCGATTGTCAGTGCATTTCAAATCGGGGCGATAGTTTTTAACCGCGCTCAGGCTGGAAGCGCACGACAAAACCCTTGAGGTTCTGCTGCCGGTTCAACAAGTCACGCAGACGATCGGCTTCTGCCCGCTCGATCAGCGGCCCGACGAACACCCGATTCTTGCCGTCCGCGGTGCGAATGTAGGCGTTGTAGCCTTGGCTGCGCAGGGTTTTTTGCAGGTTTTCCGCACTGGCGCGATTCGACAGGCTGGCCAGTTGCACCGACCAGCTGACCGACAGGCCATTGGCATCGACGCGGCTTTGCGTGGTGTCAGGTTTGCCGGGGGTGGCAGTGATTGGCTGGCTCGGCGCGGTCGTGGGTTTGCTCACCGGAGCCGGTGCCGGCGGTGGCGTTACCGGTTTCGTGGCGGGCGCAGGCGCTGGAACGACTGGCGCAGCCGGGACAGTCGGTGCGATCGGCATCGCCGGCTCTTCTTGCTGCGCGATGTCGTCATCGCTCGGCACCGGTTCCTGGGGCAAGGCTTGCGGCTCAGGCACGACCACCGGCTCAACCTGCACTTGCGGCACCGAGGGCGCCTGCGGTGCTGCCGGCGCTTCGACCGTGACCTGGCGCTGTTCGTCCTGACGGGAAAACAGCATCGGCAGGAAAATCACTGCCAGCGCCACCAGTACCAGGGCGCCGACCATGCGTTGTTTGTAGGCCTTATCCAGCAATGCCATTTGCCGCTTCCTCCGTGGAGCGCCGGGCCAGCCATTCAAGGGCCTCGGCGACACAATAAAATGATCCGAACAACAGAATCTCGTCGTCGCTCGTCGCTTGCGCGCACTGCCCTTCCAGGGCGGCGGCCACGCTGTCATAGGACGTTACCGACGCACCAAGGTTCTGCAACACCCGGTGCAAATCGGCAACCGGTCGCGCCCGCGGTGAATCCAGCGGTGCGACAGCCCAGTGCTGGACACTAGCATTCAATTCGCCGACAACACCATCCAGATCCTTGTCCGCCAGCAATCCAAACACCGCCAGGCGCTTGCCAATGGGTGGGCGACTGGCCAGACGACGAGCCAGATACTCGGCGGCGTGGGGGTTATGCCCGACATCCAGCAACAGATTCAGGCGCTTGCCCTGCCAGTCGAACTCACGGCGATCGAGGCGACCGACCACCCGCGTGGCTTTCAACGCATCAATGATCTGCGCGTCCACCCACGGCAGACCGAGCAGCAGATAGGCCTGCAGCGCGAGCGCGGCGTTTTCCATCGGCAAATCGAGCAACGGCAGACCGTGCAGCTCAACGACCTGCCCTTGAGCGTCGACACCGCGCCATTGCCAGTCGTGATCGGTCACACCGAGGTCAAAATCGCGCCCACGCAGGAAAAACGGGCAAGCCAGCTCGCGCACTTTATCCAGCAGAGGTTGTGGAGGATTCAGATCGCCACAGAGCGCAGGCGCGCCCTGGCGGAAGATGCCGGCTTTCTCGTAAGCCACGGATTCACGGGTGTCGCCCAGGTAATCCGCGTGATCAACGCCGATGCTGGTGACCAGCGCCATGTCAGCGTCCACCACGTTGACCGTGTCCAGACGCCCGCCCAGACCGACTTCCAGGACCACGGCATCCAACGCTGACCGTTGAAACAGCCAGAACGCCGCCAGCGTGCCCATCTCGAAATACGTCAGGGACGTGTCGCCACGACCGGCCTCTACCGCAGCAAAGGCCTCGCACAGCTCGGCATCAGTCGCTTCGACGCCATTGACCTGCACCCGCTCGTTGTAACGCAGCAAGTGTGGAGAGTTGTAGACACCCACCTTCAGACCCTGCGCCCGCAGCAACGAAGCCACGAAGGCGCAGGTAGAACCCTTGCCGTTGGTGCCAGTGACCGTGATCACCCGAGGGGCCGGCTTGCCCAGTCCCATGCGGGACGCTACCTGTTGCGAGCGCTCAAGGCCCATGTCGATGGCCGAAGGGTGCAACTGCTCAAGGTAGGCGAGCCACTCGCCAAGGGTGCGTTGGGTCATATGTTTGCAGGCACCGGCGGAACCACGATTGGCTCGATAGGCGCGGCGACGAATTTTGGCGTCGGCTTGCCGGTCAGTTGCGCCAGCAGGTTACCCAGACGCGGACGCAGCTCCTGACGGTGAATGATCATGTCGATCGCGCCATGCTCCAGCAGGAACTCGCTGCGCTGGAAGCCTTCCGGCAGTTTTTCGCGAACAGTCTGCTCGATTACGCGCGGACCGGCGAAGCCGATCAGGGCTTTCGGCTCGCCGACGATCACGTCGCCAAGCATCGCCAGGCTGGCGGAAACGCCGCCGTAGACCGGGTCGGTCAACACCGAGATGAACGGAATGCCTTCTTCACGCAGACGCGCCAGCACCGCCGAGGTCTTGGCCATTTGCATCAGGGAAATCAGGGCTTCCTGCATCCGCGCACCACCGGAAGCGGCGAAGCAGATCATCGGGCATTTGTTTTCCAGCGCGTAGTTGGCGGCGCGAACAAAACGCTCACCGACGATGGCGCCCATGGAACCGCCCATGAAGGAGAACTCAAAGGCCGAGACCACCACTGGCATGCCCAGCAAGGTGCCGCTCATCGAGATCAATGCATCTTTTTCGCCCGTCTGCTTTTGCGCGGCAACCAGGCGATCCTTGTATTTCTTGCCGTCACGGAATTTCAGACGGTCAACCGGCTCCAGGTCCGCGCCCAGCTCGTTGCGGCCTTCGGCGTCGAGGAAAATGTCAATGCGGGCGCGGGCGCCGATACGCATGTGGTGGTTGCACTTGGGGCAAACGTCCAGGGTCTTTTCCAGCTCCGGACGATACAGCACAGCCTCGCAAGACGGGCATTTGTGCCACAGACCTTCAGGCACCGAGCTCTTCTTGACCTCGGAACGCATGATCGAAGGGATCAGTTTGTCTACTAACCAGTTGCTCATGCTTTCTTTCTCCAGTACCGGCGGCCCGAACGCTCTGGTTCGCAGCCCCGCGTATGCCCTTGAGCTAAATTCATGTGTGTGGCGATGATTGAAGGGAGGCCGGATCAGCTAAACGTGACCTGCGTACACCCCAAAAACCCTCAGCCATGCCTGTGGACGGCGGCAGTGTGCCAGCCGTCACATCAAGTAACGCGTACCGCTTTAATGAACGCCTGAATCTTTGCGTGATCCTTGATGCCCTTGCTCGCCTCTACCCCGCCGCTGACGTCTACGGCATAAGGCCGAACCCGTGCAATCGCTTCAGCGACGTTATCCGGCGTCAAGCCACCCGCCAGAATGATCGGTTTGCTCAAGCCTTGCGGTATCAAAGACCAGTCGAACGCTTCGCCGGTTCCGCCCGGTATGCCTTCAACGTAGGCGTCGAGCAGGATACCGCTGGCGCTCGGAAATGCATCGCATGCCGCGGCGATATCGTCACCGGCCTTGACCCGCAGCGCCTTGATGTACGGCCGATGCCAGCCCTCGCAATCGGCGGCGGTTTCGTCGCCATGGAACTGCAACAGGTCCAGCGGCACGGCGTCGAGCAATTCGCCCAACTCGCAGCGGCTGGCGTTGACGAACAAACCCACGGTAGTAACAAACGGCGGCAGCGCCTTGATGATGTCGCGCGCCTGCTGAAACGTTACGGCCCGCGGGCTCTTGGCGTAAAACACAAACCCAATGGCGTCCGCCCCGGCCTCGACTGCCGCCAACGCATCTTCTATGCAGGTAATCCCGCAAATCTTGCTGCGAACGGCTGACATGTCGATAAAACCCCAAGGCAAATCCGAGAAAGTCCCGGATGGTAACAAATGCGTTCGAGGGCGTCAGCCGTCAAGTTCGGCGAAACCGGTGAGGAAGTGTGGGCCGATGTAACGCTCAGGCAATTCGAACTCGTCGCGGTACTCGACCTGCACCAGATACAGGCCATAGGGATGCGCCGTCACCCCGCCGGAACGCCGGATGCGGCTCTCCAGCACTTCTTTCATCCACGCCACCGGACGCTCGCCGGCGCCGATGGTCATCAGCACGCCGGCGATGTTACGCACCATGTGGTGCAGGAAGGCGCTGGCGCGAATGTCCAGCACGATCATCTTGCCGTGGCGGGTGACGCGCAGATGATGCAGTTCCTTGATCGGCGATTTGGCTTGGCACTGACCCGCGCGAAAAGCACTGAAATCGTGGGTGCCGACCAGGTACTGCGCGGCCTCGGCCATGCGCTCGACGTCGAGGGGGCGGTGGTTCCAGGTAATTTCTTCGTTCAGGTGCGCCGGTCGGATCTGATCGTTGTAGATCACGTAGCGATAGCGCCGGGCGATGGCCTTGAACCGTGCGTGAAAATGCGCCGGCATGACCTTGGCCCAACTGACACTGACATCGTGGGGCAAATTGATGTTGGCACCCATGACCCAGGCTTTCATCGAACGCTCGACCTGCGTGTCGAAGTGCACCACCTGACCGCAGGCGTGCACGCCGGCATCTGTGCGCCCGGCGCAGAGCAGCGACACCGGCGAGTCGGCGACTTTGGACAAGGCCTTTTCCAGGGTTTCCTGCACGGTGAGCACGCCGGACGCCTGACGCTGCCAGCCGCGATAACGCGAGCCTTTGTATTCAACGCCCAGGGCGATCCGGAAAAAGCCGTCGGCTGCCAGTTCGGCGGCCGGGTTATCTATATTTGCCAAGGAGTGACAGCCTGCTGAGGTACGCAAAGGCGGGCATTATAAGGCTGTGAGTCGGGGATGCCAGTGCAACCGTCAGAACTGTGTTGAAGGTGATGACCCCTTCGCGAGCAGGCTCGCTCCCACAGGGTTTTTGCGCTGCCCACAAAACCCGTGGGAGCGAGCCTGCTCGCGAAAGCGGCGGGACAGACACCCTCACAGCCGGCGCAAACAAAAACGGCAGCCTCACCGGGCTGCCGTTTTGTTTACGCCTTATCGATCACTCAAGCCAGTCGCGAAAGCATTTCCTCGGCTTCGCTCTTCTGACCCGCATCACCTTCGGTCACCACCTCATTGAGGATGTCCCGAGCGCCGTCGGCGTCGCCCATGTCGATGTAGGCCTGGGCCAGATCGAGCTTGGTGGCGACTTCATCGGTGCCTGAGAGGAAATCGAATTCCGGCTCATCCGCCGCAGAGGCCAATGCATCTTCTGCGGTGAAAGTCGGCTCGCCCATGCTCTGGGACAGACGATCCAGCTCGGCGTTGACGTCATCCAGTTCGGCCGCAAAAGCATCCGGCGCGTCAGGCGCGTCCATTTCATCGGCCAGCGACAAGTCGAAATCGGCGGGCAACTCGAGATCGTCCAGCGCCACTTCAGGGACAGGCGGTACTTCAGCCGCAGGTAGGTCCTTGACGTCGTCGTCCAGGCTCAAGAGGAAATCGTCTTCAGCGAGGGTCGCCGGCGAAGGATTGCCACCGAGATCCATGTCCAGATCGAAGTCTGAGAGGTCGTCGAGGTTTTCCTTGATTTCAGTCTGCTGTTGCAGCACCGACTCAAAGCTCAGGTCGTCGTCCAGCGGAAACTCGTCGAGCTCGGCCAAGGATTCTGGCTCGGGCGCGGGCTCTGGAACTACGACTGCAGGCGAGGCCGTTTCCAAGTCGTCCAGACTCAGATCGAACGCGCTGTCGAAGTCATCATCGGCCAGTGTCGGTGCCGGTTCTTCCGGCTCGTCCATCAACAGGTCCTTGACGTACTGGGCGTCGAGTTCGGCAGCGATGGCCGCCGCCGCCAAACCACCGGCGATAACCGCCATGGCCGGAAAACGGCTTTTCAGCTCTTCCACACGGGCGAAGTTTTCACCGTTGGCTACCAGTTGACGCTCTTGGGCCACAAATGCATCGCGATCACCCTGCTGACCGTAGACTTCCATCAATTTCAGCCGCAGGTCACTGCGCTGAGGCTCCTGCTTGATGCCATCTTCGAGCAAGGCTGCGGCCTGATTCAGACGACCGGCAGCGAGGTGCGACTGCGCCTTGGTCAGCACGTCGTCATCGGGATGGCCCGCGGGCGAGACCAGCGGTGCGGCGATTGGCGGTGTCACCACCACGGGCGCAATAATCGGGGCGGGAGCCGGGGTTGGCTCCGGCTCGGGGGTCGGAGGGGTCGGAGGGGTCGCGAGTTTCACGCTCGGCGGCGGCACTTCCAGGCCTTCGAAACTGCTTTCCGGCAAGTCCTGATGAACAGAGAATTCCTGCTCTTCGGACAAGGCACGGGCCATGCGCAGGTGTTTCTCTGCTTCCTGCTGGGCCTTGCGGCGACGGGCCAGCAACAACAGCAACAGCAGCAGAACCACCGCACCGCCGCCGACCAGACCCAATAGCACCGGATTCGTCAGCAGGTCATTGAATTTTTGCTCGTCGGACGCTGCAGGTGTCGGCTCGACCGGAGCCGGCGCGGCCTCAGGAGTGGCCGCCGTCGGAGCCGGCGTTACCGGCGCTGTTTCGGCAGGCGCAGCTTCGGGTGCTGGCGCAGGACTCGGCGTCAGTTCGGCCGAAACGACTGGAGTTGTCCCCGCATCGGCAGCCGGTGCCTCAGGTATAGCCGCAGCACCCGCTGCGCCTTCAGCCTGCAACTTGGCCAGTTGATTGTTCTTCAGTTCGATCAGCCGCTGCAGCTTGTCCATCTGACTCTGCAGGTCGGTCATGCGGCTTTTCAGCTCAGCGTTGTCACGACGGGTGGTATCGAGGCTTTCCTTGGTCACGGCCAGCCTGTTCTTCGCGTCGCCTGCGGCGCCTTTGCCCGTCTTGCCGGACTCGCCAGAGATCAGGCTCAGATTGTCCTTGGCGGGTTGCGCAGGAGCGCCATCAGCGCGAGGGCGCTTGGTGGCGTCGAGTTGCTGCTGCCCTGCCCCCGGCTTCGCCACATAGCGACGACCTTGACGCCACGCGGTGTTCTGCGCGGCGACTTCAGCAATGGCCTTGGGTTGCGGCAACGCGGCGCTTTGTGCCTGATCCGGCAAGCGCAGGACCTGACCGGTTTTCAGCAAGTTGATGTTGCCGTTGATGAACGCATCCGGGTTCAGCGCCTGGATCGCCAGCATGGTTTGCTGAATCGAGCCGCCGTTACGCGCCTTCGCGGCGATTTCCCACAAAGTATCGCGCGGCGTAGTGGTGTATTCGGTGGGTTTGGTCGCGCCGGTGACCGGGGCGGTGACCGCCTGAGTCGGTGCCGGTTGCGCCGCCGCGTCAGCGGTTTGCGGCGAGAATTTCGATGGATCGAGCAGCACGCTGTAATCGCGCAACAGGCGACCATTGGGCCACGTCACCTGAACCAGAAATTTGAACATCGGTTCGGACAGCGGCTTGCTGGACGTCACGCGCAGAATGCTTTTGCCACTGGGGTTGAGCACCGGGGTGAAGCTCAAGTCATTTAGAAATGCCTGACGGTCGACACCGGCCCGGATGAAATCTTCCGGATACGCAAGGCTCGGCACCACTTCGGCCGCGGTGAGATCCTTGACGTCGAGCAGCTCGATTTCTGCATCCAGCGGCTGGTTCACCGACGACTTCAGGGTCAGTTCCCCGAGTCCGAGGGCATGCGCCATACCGGAGGACAGCGCCGAGGCGGCCGCTATTGCTAACACCAGTTTGCGAACTTGAACCATAGCCTCATCCTTTGTTTGAACATTCCTCGGCCAGCGAGAAGGTGTTGATAGTCGCTGCCGTAAGGCATTGCGCGCGGCGGCGAAGGGTCGCCGCGCGCGATCATTTCTTTCATGCCCGGAAAGCCCCGCAGGGCGGCTCGCCATCAGCAATCTGGCCAAGCATAGCGCCCGGCGAGAATCATTCTGCAAATTGTGTCCAAGTATCTTTTACAGCAGGTCTTTTATCAACAATTCGGCGACCTGCACAGCATTGAGCGCCGCGCCTTTGCGTACGTTATCTGACGTCAGCCACATATTTAGTTCCGACGGGTCGTCGATTCCCGCGCGAACCCGACCGACGTAGACCACGTCCTGCCCTACCGCATCGCCGACAGCCGTAGGGTAATCGCCGGCTTCCACCAGCTCGATACCCGGAGCGTCTTCCAGCGCTTCGTTGATTTTCGCCAAGTCCACATCGCTACCGGACTGCAAGGTCACGTTAAAGCTATCGCCAAAAAACACCGGGGCTTGAATGCAAGTGACGGAAATCTTTAATAAAGGCAACGCCATGACCTGACGCAGCTCGCGCACCAGGCGTTTTTCCAGCAGCGTATGACCCTGGTCATCCGGCTTGCCGACTTGCGCCAGCAGGTTGAACGCCATCTGCCGATCGAAGAAGGTTGGTTCCAGCGGGCGCACGTTCAGCAGCTCGGCGGTTTGCCGGGCCAGCTCGGTCACGGCTTCGCGCCCCTGGGCAGAGACGGCCAGGCTGGCGGTCAGGTTGATGCGTTGCAGATCAAGCAAACCGAGGAGCGGCGCCAGCACCACGGCCAACGTGGTCGCCGACGGGCTGGGACTGCTGACCTGGAACGGTTTTTTCAGGTTGGCCAGCACCTGGGCATTGGCTTCGGGCACCACTTGCGGCGCCTGATCGGCGGGCAAGGCGCCGGACAGATCGATCAGCGAGCAACCGGCGGCGGTGGCTCGCGAAGCAAAACTCAGGGTCACCGCCGGGCCTGCAGCGAAAAACACCAATTGCACTTTGCTGAAATCGAATTCATCGACCTCACGCACCCGCACGTTCTTGCCGCGAAACGGCACCGAATGCCCGGCGGATTCGCTGCTGGCCAACAGGTGCAGATTGCCCACCGGAAAATCGCGCTCCTCGAGAATCTGCACCAGCGTTTCGCCGACAGTACCGGTGGCGCCGATCACGGCAATATCAAAGGACTGGCTCATGGTTCTACCTCTGGCGAAACGGGGGGAGCGGCACTTTACCGGGTGGGTGGCGGTTCGGCAATTTAGAGCCAAAGATCGCAGCCTTCGGCAGCGCCTACAGTGACCGCGTGCAAACCCGATCCTGTAGGAGCTGCCGAAGGCTGCGATCTTTCCTGAGGCTCAAAAAAAACCCGCGTCTTTTTCAAGACGCGGGTTGTTTTATTGCTTCAATCAATTAACGCTCAAGCAGAATCCGCAGCATGCGACGCAGCGGTTCGGCCGCGCCCCACAGCAGCTGGTCGCCGACGGTGAACGCGCCGACGTATTGCGTGCCCATGTTCAGCTTGCGCAGACGACCCACCGGAACATTCAGGGTGCCGGTGACCTTGGTCGGGCTCAACTCCTGCATGCTGATTTCACGGTTGTTCGGCACCAGTTTGACCCAAGGGTTGTGCTGGCTGATCAGCCCTTCGATGTCGGCGATCGGTACGTCTTTGTTCAGCTTGATGGTCAGCGCCTGGCTGTGGCAGCGCATGGCGCCGACGCGCACGCAGATGCCGTCGACCGGGATCGGGCTCTTGAAGCGGCCGAGGATCTTGTTGGTCTCGGCCTGGGCCTTCCACTCTTCGCGGCTCTGACCGTTCGGCAGTTCCTTGTCGATCCACGGGATCAGGCTGCCGGCCAGCGGTACGCCGAAGTGTTCAGTCGGGTACGCGTCGCTGCGCATGGCTTCGGCAACACGGCGGTCGATGTCGAGGATCGCGCTGGCCGGGTCGGCCAATTGATCGGCGACTGCGCCGTGGGTTACACCCATTTGCTTGATCAGTTCACGCATGTGCTGCGCGCCGCCACCCGAAGCGGCCTGATAGGTCATGGCGCTCATCCACTCCACCAGACCGGCTTCGAACAGACCGCCCAGGCCCATCAGCATCAGGCTGACCGTGCAGTTGCCGCCGATGTAGTTCTTGGTGCCCGCGTCGAGCTGCTGATCGATGACCTTGCGGTTCACCGGGTCCAGCACGATCACCGCGTCGTCCTGCATGCGCAGGCTGGAAGCGGCATCGATCCAGTAACCCTGCCAGCCGGCTTCGCGCAGTTTCGGGAAGACTTCGCTGGTGTAGTCGCCACCCTGACAGGTCAGAATCACGTCGAGGGTTTTCAGCTCTTCAATGCTGTAAGCGTCCTTGAGCGGAGCAATGTCCTTGCCCACGGACGGGCCTTGGCCACCGACATTGGAAGTGGTGAAAAACACCGGCTCGATAAGATCGAAATCCTGCTCTTCCAGCATCCGCTGCATGAGCACGGAACCGACCATACCGCGCCAACCGATCAGACCTACACGTTTCATCGCAACTACACCTTCTTGAAAAGTGGGCCGCTGCTTTCGAAGTGGAAAGTGGCAGCGGGCCCGAGAGATTACAGATTCCGCAACGCGGCGACTACTGCGTCACCCATTTGCTGCGTACCGACTTTAGTGCAACCGGCCGACCAGATGTCGCCCGTGCGCAGCCCTTGATCCAATACCAGGCTCACGGCCTTCTCGATCGCATCCGCTGCGGACTGCTGATTGAAGCTGTAACGCAACATCATCGACACCGACAAAATGGTCGCCAGCGGGTTGGCAATGCCTTGGCCCGCGATGTCCGGCGCCGAACCGTGGCACGGCTCGTACATGCCTTTGTTGTGCGTATCGAGCGACGCCGACGGCAGCATGCCGATGGAACCGGTGAGCATCGACGCCTGGTCGGACAGGATGTCGCCAAACAGGTTGTCGGTGACGATCACGTCGAACTGCTTCGGCGCGCGCACCAGCTGCATGGCGGCGTTGTCGACGTACATGTGGCTCAGTTCGACTTCCGGGTAATCCTTGGCCACTTGCTCGACGATTTCACGCCACAACTGGCTGGACGCCAATACGTTGGCCTTGTCCACCGAGCACAGCTTCTTGCCACGCACCATGGCCATGTCGAAACCGACACGGGCGATGCGGCGGATTTCGCTCTCGCTGTAGGGCAGCGTGTCGTACGCCTGACGCTCGCCATTTTCCAGGGTGCGAGTGCCACGCGGCGCGCCGAAGTAGATACCACCGGTCAGTTCGCGAACGATCAGGATATCCAGGCCCGAAACGATTTCCGGTTTCAGGCTCGAAGCCTCGGCCAGTTGCGGGTACAGGATGGCCGGGCGCAGGTTGCCGAACAGGCCCAGTTGCGCACGGATTTTCAGCAGGCCGCGCTCAGGGCGGATGTCACGCTCGATGGTGTCCCATTTCGGGCCGCCCACAGCGCCCAGCAGAACCGCGTCGGCTGCGCGGGCACGCTCCAGGGTTTCGTCGGCCAGCGGCACGCCGTGCTTGTCGATGGCCGCGCCGCCGATCACGTCGTGGCTCAGCTCGAAGCCGAGGCTGTACTTGTCGTTGGCCAGTTCCAGCACCTTGACCGCTTCGGCCATGATTTCCGGGCCGATACCGTCACCCGGGAGAATCAGAATCTGCTTGCTCATGCTTTCCTCATGTCATCAGTCGGTGCGCCCGTGGGCGCACCCGGAAAAAGTCTATCGTTCGGCGCTTATCGTTCTGCCCATAGCACCAGCACATCAGTACTGAACGAACCATCGGCCTCAATTTCAAAATATTCGCGTACTTCGTTGCCCATCGACTGCTGCAACTCGCGGATCGCTGCGCGCATCACCGGCGGTGTGCGCATGCGTTCGACCCAACTGTTGTACTCCAGACGCAGGCGTTGACGGGTGGTGCTGCGAGTGTGCAGCCCCGCCTCGCTGACCTGACGCAACCACTCACCGGCAGAATAATCGCGCACATGGCTGGTGTCGCGCAGCACTTCGACGCTTTGCAGGTAAGTGTCGAACAGCGGGCTGCCCGGTGACAACACGTCAATGAACGCCGCCACACCACCCGGCTTGAGCACCCGACGCACTTCACGCAAGGCCTGGCCGAGATCGCTCCAATGGTGCGCCGAATAGCGGCTGAAGACGAAATCGAACTCGCCATCGGCGAACGGCAAGTGTTCGGCGGCACCGAGGACCGTGGACACGTTGCTCAAGCCACGATCGACGGCGGCAGCGGTCACCACGTCGAGCATTTGTGGTGACAGGTCGTACGCCACCACTTCCCTGACCAGCGAGGCGACGTGAAAACTCACATGTCCGGCGCCGCACCCCAAGTCCAGCACGCGTGCATCGCCCTGCCCGGCCAGCTCAGCCTGTAGCAGAGCAAATTCAGTGCCTTGAGCGTGGACAGCGCTGCTCAGGTAGGCCGCGGCCTGTTCACCGAATTGCTTCTGGACGACTTGGGTGTGTTGGGCGGTGCGGGTCATGGGAATTCCTTTTTGGGGTTGCCGTTTTCTCAAGATCAAAAGATCGCAGCCTTCGGCAGCTCCTACATGGAATGGCATGCACCTGTAGGAGCTGTTTTCTCAGGCAAAAGATCGCAGCCTTCGGCAGCTCCTACATGGAATGGCATGCACCTGTAGGAGCTGCCGAAGGCTGCGATCTTTTGAGGGTCACCTCAAATCATCAGGCATCACGAAACAACCAAGGCTGGCTAGCACGATGCTTGGCCTCAAACGTCGCAATCGCCTCATGGTCCTGCAAGGTCAGGCCGATGTCGTCCAGCCCGTTGAGCAGGCAATGCTTGCGAAACGCGTCAATCTCAAAGCTCAACACCTTGCCATCCGGACGGGTCACGGTCTGGGCTTGCAGATCGACCTGCAACTGATAGCCAGGATTCGCTTCGACCTGCTTGAACAACTCATCCACGTCAGCGTCACTGAGGATGATCGGCAGCAGGCCGTTCTTGAAGCTGTTGTTGAAGAAAATGTCGGCATAGCTCGGCGCAATGATGCTGCGGAAACCGTACTCTTCCAGCGCCCACGGCGCGTGTTCGCGGCTGGAACCGCAACCGAAGTTTTCCCGGGCGAGCAATACGCTGGCGCCTTGATAACGCTCGGCGTTGAGCACAAAGTCCTTGTTCAGCGGGCGCTTGGAGTTGTCCTGATACGGCTGCCCGACGTCCAGGTAACGCCATTCATCGAACAGGTTCGGGCCGAAACCCGTGCGCTTGATCGACTTCAGGAATTGCTTCGGAATGATCTGGTCGGTGTCGACGTTGGCACGATCCAGAGGCGCGACAAGGCCGGTGTGCTGGGTAAAAGCTCTCATGTTTACTGCGCTCCCTGAGTCAATTCACGGACGTCGATGAAACGCCCGTTCACCGCGGCGGCGGCGGCCATGGCCGGGCTCACCAGGTGAGTACGACCACCGGCGCCCTGCCGGCCTTCGAAGTTGCGGTTGGAGGTCGACGCGCAATGCTCGCCCGATTCCAAACGGTCCGGGTTCATCGCCAGGCACATCGAGCAACCCGGCTCACGCCATTCGAAACCGGCCTCGAGGAAAATCTTGTCCAGACCTTCGGATTCCGCCTGCGCCTTTACCAGGCCCGAGCCCGGCACCACGATGGCCTGCTTGATGGTCGACGCCACTTTGCGACCCTTGGCGATGACGGCGGCAGCGCGCAAATCTTCGATCCGCGAGTTGGTGCAGGAGCCGATGAACACACGGTCCAGTTGAATGTCGGTGATCGCCTGATTGGCAGTCAAACCCATGTACTTCAAGGCGCGCTCAATGGAACCGCGCTTGACCAGATCCATCTCCTGCGCAGGGTCCGGAACGTTCTGATCGACGGCCAGGACCATCTCAGGCGACGTGCCCCAGCTGACTTGCGGTTTGATCTGGGTGGCGTCGAGTTCGACGATGGTGTCGAATTTGGCATCTTCATCCGTTACCAGGTCTTTCCACGCTTCGACGGCCAGGTCCCATTCCGCGCCTTTCGGGGCGAATGGACGGCCCTTCACGTAGGCCACGGTTTTTTCATCCGCCGCCACCAGCCCCACGCGTGCGCCAGCCTCGATGGACATGTTGCAGATGGTCATGCGGCCTTCGACCGACAGATCGCGAATCGCGCTGCCGGCGAATTCGATGGCATGGCCGTTACCGCCGGCGGTGCCGATCTTGCCGATCACGGCGAGAACGATGTCCTTGGCGGTCACGCCGAACGGCAACTGGCCTTCGACCGACACCCGCATGTTCTTCATTTTCTTGGCGACCAGGCACTGAGTGGCAAGCACGTGCTCGACCTCGGAAGTGCCGATGCCGTGAGCCAGCGCGCCGAAAGCGCCGTGGGTCGAGGTGTGAGAATCACCACAGACCACGGTCATGCCCGGCAAGGTCGCGCCCTGCTCCGGGCCGATCACGTGAACGATGCCTTGACGCACGTCATTCATCTTGAATTCGACGATGCCATATTCGTCGCAGTTATCGTCGAGGGTCTGAACCTGCAAACGCGAGACCTGGTCGGCAATGGCTTCGATCCCGCCCTTGCGCTCCGGCGTGGTCGGTACGTTGTGGTCCGGGGTCGCGATGTTGGCATCGATGCGCCATGGCTTGCGCCCGGCAAGACGCAGGCCTTCGAAGGCTTGCGGCGAAGTCACTTCGTGAATGATGTGACGATCGATGTAAATCAGCGCAGAGCCATCGTCGCGCTGTTTAACCAAGTGCGAATCCCAGAGTTTGTCGTAGAGCGTTTTGCCGGCCATCAGACGGTTTCCTCATCAGCGTGTTTCTATGCCCTGGATCGTGAGAGACCCTTCGGCTTGTGAGGTCGATCCTAGGGGGTTACATTAAATAACTCAAATTCATATTTTTTATGCTTTGGATAACCAACTGGAATACATCAATGGACCTCGCCAACCTCAATGCCTTTATCGCTATTGCCGAGACGGGAAGCTTCTCCGGTGCCGGGGAACGGTTGCACCTGACGCAGCCGGCGATCAGCAAGCGCATTGCCGGGCTGGAACAACAGTTGAAGGTGCGCCTGTTTGATCGCCTCGGGCGCGAAGTCGGCCTGACCGAGGCCGGTCGCGCCCTGCTGCCGCGGGCCTACCAGATTCTCAATGTGCTGGACGACACCCGCCGCGCGCTGACCAACCTCACCGGCGAAGTGACCGGGCGGCTGACCCTGGCCACCAGTCACCACATCGGCCTGCACCGCTTGCCCCCTCTATTAAGGGAGTTCACTCGACGTTACCCACAAGTGGCGCTGGATATTCAGTTCCTCGATTCGGAAGTGGCCTACGAAGAAATCCTCCATGGCCGGGCGGAACTGGCGGTCATCACCCTGGCGCCCGAGCCCCACACCCTGGTCAAAGCCACACCGGTCTGGGACGACCCACTGGATTTCGTGGTTGCCCCGGAGCATTCACTGATCAGCAATGGACCGGTCACCCTCGCGGACATCGCCCTCCATCCAGCGGTATTTCCCGGCGGCAACACCTTTACTCACCACATCGTCCATCGGCTGTTCGAAGCACAAAACCTGGTGCCGAATATCGCCATGAGCACCAATTATCTGGAAACCATCAAGATGATGGTGTCGATCGGCCTGGCCTGGAGTGTGTTGCCGCGAACCATGCTCGATGATCAAGTGGCGCGCATACCTTTGCCGGGCATACAGCTCACTCGCCAGCTAGGCTATATCTTGCACACCGAACGGACGCTATCGAACGCAGCACGGGCCTTCATGGCTTTACTGGATGCGCAAATCGAACGGCCAGGGACTCAAGGCTAACGAGTGCTACTGCGATAGAGCCGCGAATGTCTGTGCCTAACACCCACATCAGCCCAAGGCTTGCCAATGCCGAAATCTGTTGACCGTATTCCGCCGATGCCACGTATTCAGGCGCTTGACCCGAAACGGTCCGAGCAGAGCTGGGAAAGCGCACCACAATTACTCGCCGCCCTTAACGGCGCGCGTTTGGGCGCCTGGTATTGGGACATCGAACGCGGGCAGATCAGCTGGTCGCGGGGTACGCAGGCACTGTTCGGTTTCGATCCCCACCAGCCGTTGCCGGCCGATCTGGAATACCTCGACCTGTTGCCGCCCGAAGACCGGGCCAAAACCATTCGCGCGTTCCACGCCGTGATTGCCGGCGCTCCCCTGGAACAGGCCATGCACCACCGCATTCGGTGGCCCGACGGCAGCCTGCACTGGCTGGAGATAAACGGCAGCCTGCTGCCGGACAAAGACGGGCGCCCGCGGATGATCGGGGTTATCCGCGAGATCACCCATCAACGCCAGCGCGAACAGGCACTGAGCAGCTCGGAAAAACGCTTCGCGACGTTGTTTCATCTATGCCCGAACATGGTCTTGCTGACCCGTCAGGAAGACGGCCTGATCACCGAAGCCAACCAGTATTTCGAAAGCCTGTTCGGCTGGCCGGTGCAAAATGCGATTGGCCGCACCACCCTCGAACTGGGTTTGTGGGTGCACCCGGAGCAACGGGAAAAACTGGTCAAGGCGACCAAGGCCAAAGGCGATCTGGTCAGCATGGAAGTGCAGTTTCGCGCGAGCAATGGCCAGGTCCATGACGGCATTCTCAGCGCGCAAAAAGTCGAGCTCGAGGGGCAGCCCTATCTGCTCAGCACCTTCCTCGACACCACGGAAAGCAAGGCCGCCGAACTCGCCCTGAAAGACAGCCAGGAGCGCCTCGACCTGGCCCTGGATTCGGCACAACTGGGCACTTGGGACTGGCACATTCCCAGCGGTATGCTCTATGGCTCGGCACGCGCCGCGCAGTTGCACGGGATGGAAGCGAAGCCCTTCCATGAATCGTTCGAAGAGTTTTTCGAAGGCGTGCCCGGCGAAGAACGCGACAGCATGCGCGACGCTTACCGCAGCCTGCGCGAAGGCCCGGCCGGCAACTATCAACTGACCTACCGCGTGCAGCTGGAGGACGGCACTTCCCGTTATCTGGAAAGCCGCGCCCGGCTCTATCGCGATGAAAACGGTGTGCCGCTGCGCATGGCGGGCACCTTGCTGGACATCACCGACCAGGTGGAACGCGAACAAAAACTGGTCGCCTCCGAAGAGAAATTTGCGACGCTGTTTCAAGTCAGTCCGGACCCGATTTGCGTCACCCGCCAGGACACCGGCCAGTTCATCGAAATCAATTCCAGTTTTACCCAGACCTTCGGCTGGAGTACCGCCGAAGTCATCGGCCGCACGGCTGACGAAATCGGCCTGTGGGACGCGACTGCAAAAAGCCTGCGCCGGATCGAACAGGTCATCCGCGAACAGGGCCTGAACAACGTCGCCATCCTCGTGCAGCACAAGGACGGCCAACCGCTGACCTGCGTGATTTCCAGTCGCCAGATCAACGTCGGCAATCAGCCGTGCATCGTCACCACCTTGCGCGACATCACCCAGCAGCAACGTTCCGAAGCGGCGCTCAAGGCCAGCGAAGAGAAGTTCGCCAAAGCCTTTCACTCCAGTCCCGACGCCATCACCATCACCGAGCGCGACACCGGGCGCTATCTGGAGGTTAACGATGGTTTCTGCCGCCTGACGGGTTATCGCGCCGACGAGGTGATCGGCCGCACGGTGTATCAAGTCGGCATCTGGGCGGAAGAGAAACAACGTTCAGCGTTGCTGGCCGAGCTACAGATCAAGGGTCGGGTGCATCACCAGGAAATGCTCGGTCGCAACAAGCGCGGCGAGTTGCTGACCGTCGAAGTCTCGGTGGAGCCCATCACCCTCAACGAAACCGCTTGCCTGCTGCTGACCGCGCGTGACGTCAGCCTGCTGAAAAACGCCGAAGCGCAGATCCGTCACCTGGCCTATCACGACCCGCTGACCAATCTGCCCAATCGCGCGCTGCTGATGGACCGCCTGAGCCAGCAGATCGCCCTGCTCAAACGCCACAACCTGCGCGGCGCCCTGATGTTTCTCGACCTCGACCACTTCAAGCACATCAATGATTCACTCGGCCACCCGGTGGGCGACACGGTGCTGAAAATCATCACTGCGCGCCTTGAAGCCAGTGTGCGCATGGAAGACACCGTGGCGCGGCTGGGCGGTGACGAATTTGTGGTGCTGCTCAGCGGCCTCGAGGGCTCGCGCAATGAAGTCAGTGACCAGGTCCGCGAACTGGCGGACACCTTGCGCGAACTGCTGTCCGAGCCGATGTTTCTCGACGGCCAGCGGTTGCAAGTGACCCCGAGTATCGGCATCGCGCTGATTCCCGATCACGGTTCGACCCCGACCGACCTGCTCAAGCGCGCCGATATCGCGCTGTATCGCGCCAAGGATTCGGGGCGCAACACCACGCAGATGTATCACAACACCATGCAGAAGGCCGCGAGCGAACGCCTGCGCATGGAAACCGATTTGCGCCTGGCGCTTTCCCGGGGCGAATTCGACGTGCATTACCAGCCTCAGGTGGACGCCCGCGACAATCGCATTGTCGGCGCCGAGGCGTTGGTGCGCTGGAACCACCCGGAGCTCGGTGCGCAATCACCCACTGAGTTCATCAAGGTTCTGGAAGATAGCGGCCTGATTCTTGAGGTCGGCACCTGGATTGTCGACGAAGCCTGCAATGCCTTCAAAACGTTGATTGCCGAGGGTCTGATCGATCCACTGAATTTCAGCCTGTGCGTGAACATCAGCCCACGGCAGTTTCGCCAGAACGACTTCGTCGAGCGCATCGAGCAGTGCCTCAGCAGTCACGGTCTGCCTTCCTCGCTGCTGAAACTGGAAATCACCGAAGGCATTGTCATCCAGAACCTGGAAGACACCATCAACAAGATGCACCGCCTGAAAAAACTCGGCGTGAGTTTCGCCATGGACGACTTCGGCACCGGTTACTCCTCGCTGACCTACTTAAAGCGCCTGCCGGTCGACACCCTGAAAATCGACCAGTCGTTCATCCGCGACGCCACCACCGACCCGAACGACGCCGAGATCATCCGCGCCATCGTCGCCATGGCCCGCAGCCTCGATTTGAAAGTCATCGCCGAAGGGGTGGAGACGCCGGAGCAGTTGGAGTTTTTGCAGGGGCTGGGTTGCCATTTTTATCAGGGGTATTTGCATAGCCAGCCATTGCCGGTGGAGTCCTTCCAGAAACTCTTGAAATAAGGGGGACGGCGTAAGAGCTGCCGAAGGCTGCGATCTTTTGATTTTGATTTTGATTTTGATTTTCAGTGACACAACTCGCTTAAAGATCAAAAGATCGCAGCCTTCGGCAGCTCCTACGGGTGACAGACGCAAAAAAGGGCGCCATTGGCGCCCTTTTTGTTGGTTTGCGTTAGTGCTGCAGTGCCGGTTTTTCCGCGCCGTTGATCGGAATGCGTTTGGCTTTCGCCTCTTCCGGAATCACCCGCAGCAGGTCGATGCTCAACAGACCGTTGCGCAGGTCGGCCGCCTTGATCTCGATGTGATCGGCCAGGCGGAACGACAGTTTGAACGCTCGCTGGGCGATGCCCTGGTGCAGGAAGGTCACGCCTTCAGTCCCATCGCGCTTGCCGCCACTGATGGTCAGCACACCCTTCTCGACTTGCAGGTCCAGGTCTTCTTCCTGAAAACCGGCCGCCGCCACGACGATGCGGTATTGATCATCACCGTGTTTTTCGACGTTGTAAGGTGGGTAAGTGCTGCCCGGCTCATTGCGCAGTGCGGTTTCAAACAGGTCGTTGAAACGGTCGAAGCCCACCGAGGAACGGAACAAGGGAGCCAGGGAAAATGCAGTGTTCATGGTTCAAATCTCCTGAAAAAAATCAGCAAGGTTTTTATCTCCGCGACCCGAATTCGGCATCGCGTAAACCCTAGATAAGGACCGCCAATTACTTTTCAAGAGCGTATTTGAAGATTTTTTTCAGGCCGCTTCAGCCACTGTCAGGCCCAGCAAACGCGAGACCTGATCCAGTTCGGTTTCGCGGCGCAGGACGGTAAACAGCTCGACCGCCTCCGGATAATTGCGGGTCAGCATCGCCAGCCACTGCTTCAGGCGACCCGGCGATTGGCGTGGGGTCATCTGCGCTTTGGCTTGCAGCCAGAAGTCCTGAATCAGCGGCAGCAGCTCGGCCCAGGTCATCTCGACCACCTCTTCACCCGCCCGCGCCGCGGCGATTTGCCGGGCCAGGTCCGGACGCGACACCAGTCCGCGACCGAGCATGATGTCTTCAACGCCGCTGATTTCGCGGCAACGACGCCAGTCTTCGACGCTCCAGATATCACCATTGGCGAACACCGGCACCTTGACCACGTCCTGCACCCGCGGAATCCATTCCCAATGCGCCGGCGGTTTGTAGCCGTCGGTTTTGGTCCGCGCATGCACCACAATGTGCGCCGCGCCGCCCTCGGCCAACGCCGTGGCGCAAACCAGCGAACCGTCGGGACTGTCGAAACCCAGGCGCATTTTGGCGGTGACCGGAATGTGCGCGGGAACCGCGCGACGGACATGTTCGACGATCTGGTTGAGCAGCTCGGGTTCCTTGAGCAGCACCGCACCGCCACGGGATTTGTTGACGGTCTTGGCCGGGCAACCGAAATTCAGGTCGATCACTTCGCTGCCGAGTTCGCAGGCCAGCGCTGCGTTTTCCGCCAGGCACACCGGGTCAGAACCCAAGAGCTGCACGCGCAACGGCACGCCGGACGCAGTGCGCGCGCCTGTCAGCAACTCAGGTCCGAACTTGTGGAAATAGGCAGGGGTGAGCAGCTGGTCGTTGATCCGGATGAACTCGGTCACGCACCAATCGATACCGCCCACACGGGTCAGCACGTCCCGCAGGATGTTGTCGACCAACCCCTCCATGGGCGCCAAAGCAATTTGCATGAAAAACACACTCGACGAAAAACGTGCGGCAGTTTACTGGATTGCGCCGTAAGAAAGGTAACCCCGTAGGAGCTGCCGAAGGCTGCGATCTTTTGATCTTGATCCTGCAATGACATACAGGCTTAAAGATCAAAAGATCGCAGCCTTCGGCAGCTCCTACGGGAAGAGAGATGTCAAATCGCTATTTGCAACGCCGGGCCATAGCCTTCGATAAACTCTGCCGGCATGCGCTTGGGCTTGCCCGTGGACAATTCGATGCAAACAAAGGTGGTTTGCGCCCGCAGCAACGTGGTGTTGTCGCTCGGGCGCTTGAGCTGGAAGTGCCGGGTCATTTTGAGCCGCTGGTCCCAGTCGACGATCCAGGTCGCCAATTGCAACTCATCGCCTTCATAGGCCGCGGCCAGGTAATCGATCTCGTGCCGCACCACCGCCATCGCCCGATCCAGCCGCCGGTACTCGACCAGATCCAGGCCCAGGCGCTGGGAGTGGCGCCACGCGCAGCGTTCGAGCCAGGTGACGTAGACCGCGTTGTTCGCGTGGCCCAGCCCGTCGATGTCTTCGGCGCCCACTTCCAGATCAATGATAAACGGCGTTGCCCGATCCCAGCCCATGCCCACTCCCGGTCAGATTGTTTCGACCGGGGCAGTGTAACGGATGCTCAGGCCGATTGGCGCGATTGCAGGCTGCGGCCGGCCAGCAGTGATAACACGCTATCAATTACCCGAGGGTCCGCCAGCACGCGCTGGTGACCGCCCTCCTCCAGACGCAGCAACCGGCTGTCGAACCAGGCTTCGTGGATCAGTGAAGATTCCTTGACCGAGACAAACCGATCATCCTCGGCATGAACGATCAGGCCCGGCATGTCGAGTTGATAGTGCGCGACATCAAGTGTCGCCGCGCGCATGCCAACGTCTTGTTCAACCTGACGAATAAACGCCGAGCGGGCTTTTGGCGGCAGTCGAACGTAGCGGGCGAAACCGCGCAAAACCCCGAGAATCCGCGCCGGCGCGGCGATCGTCACCAGGGTTTCAGTGCGCAGGCCCAGTTGTACGGCAAGCATGGCACTGGCGCCGCCCATGGAGTGACCGATGACGGCTTGCAGCGGCGGCAACTCCGCCGCGGCCTCCAGCATGGCTCGGGCGAACAGCACGACGTTCGCTTCGCTACCGGGCGAGCGACCATGCGCCGGGCCGTCCAGGGCGACCACGGTGTAACCGGCATCCACCAGCGCCGTGATCAGGCTGGCAAATTGCGTCGGCCGGCCTTCCCAGCCGTGCATCAGTAACACTGCCGGGCCTTGTCCCCAGCGCAGCGCCGAGAGGCCAAAGCGCAAAGTGATGCGTTCGGATTTCGCCAATAACGGCAATTCCCAATCACGCGGCGGCAGATCCCGCGGCGTCATGAACGCCAGTCGCATTTTGCTTGCGACCAGTTTCGGTGCAAACCAGCCCAAGGTGCCATTAACGCCACGAACCCACTTCAACGTGCTCATCGCTCTCACTCCTCAGGCCACTGCCTTCAGGTCATAGCACCGCCGATTTGGCGGCGCGCAGCAATCGATCGGACAACTCTCCCGGCCCCAGCGCCCGTGCCAGAGCCAGACCACCGACCATCAAGGCCATATCGGCCAAGGCTTTGTCGGTGTCTTCCGGGCTGGCCGCCAACTGCGCGACCATCATTTCCACATGCTCATTCAACGCCACACGAAACGCGTCCGGCAGACGCCCCAACTCGCCGACCGAGGCCGGAATCGGGCAGGCCGACTCAGAAGAATCCCGGTGTTTGCGTGACAGGTAGAACGCGGCGACCAACGCGCGACGCTCCTCGCCGGTCAATTCGGCGTCCATGTCGGCGATCAAGCCACGGCGGTGACCGAGCAGTTGCTTGAACGCTTCCAGCATCATTGCGTCCTTGCTTTCGAAGTGTGCGTAGAAGCCGCCGACCGTCAGGCCAGCCGCGCCCATCACTTCGCCCACACTCGGCTCGGCCGGGCCGCGCTGAATCAGCGCTGCGCTCGCGGCCTTGAGGATGCGTTCGCGGGTTTGAGCTTTTTTATCGTTCATCGTTGCCTCCGAATATTACGACTAGAATATTATTCTCATAATAATTTTCCGCAAGTCGTGAATGTGACCGCTGGTCTGAAGTGCAGTGTGAGAGAAAATGAGGGATTTGGCCAAATGCCAGACAAACAAAAGGGCCATTCAATAATTGAATGACCCTTATAAAATCCCGCAGAGCGGGTAATCGTGGCGTCCCCTAGGGGACTCGAACCCCTGTTACCGCCGTGAAAGGGCGGTGTCCTAGGCCACTAGACGAAGGGGACGCAAAACCTTCTATACAACTGATCAGCGCTGAGAGCTGATCGATTCAAGGCCGGTGTGGCCAGACCTTGAACTGTAAAATTGGTGGAGCTAAACGGGATCGAACCGTTGACCTCCTGCATGCCATGCAGGCGCTCTCCCAGCTGAGCTATAGCCCCGATTTATCGCCTGGCGGCGGAGCAGCATCTTGCAACACTGCTTCTGTAAAACTGGCGTCCCCTAGGGGACTCGAACCCCTGTTACCGCCGTGAAAGGGCGGTGTCCTAGGCCACTAGACGAAGGGGACGCAAACCCTTCTATACAACAGATCAGCACTGAGTGTTGATCGCTTCAAGGCCGGTGTGGCCAGACCTTGAAGTGTAAATTGGTGGAGCTAGACGGGATCGAACCGTCGACCTCTTGCATGCCATGCAAGCGCTCTCCCAGCTGAGCTATAGCCCCTCATCGCTGAGGACGGGGCGAATCTTAATGGCGCATCGGAAACGTGTCAAATTTATTTTTAACTATTTCCAAAGTTTTTTGCCGACATAACAATCACTTACCGCCCTCCCCCGTAAATTCGGGCCATTAGGCGAAGAACGCAGGCCCCGTAGGAGCTGGCGAAGCCTGCGAT